>NZ_AZSJ01000003.1:0-600000 GCF_000516555.1 Afipia sp. P52-10
TTGTCGAGGGCGGAGTTGACCTTCTTTCCGGTCGAAAGACGGTTCTGGGTGGTCGAGAGCAGTTCAGCGGTGGACTGAAGTGACAGCAGGTTCTGGCGAACCGATGCCGAAAGAACAATACCGGACATTGTCATACCTTTCTGGTGTGAGCGTAGCGTAACGCATCGTCGGCCGACTTTTCCGTCGGGACCGTGGAAGAGTGCGCGCAAGCCTTAAAGAAAGGATGAAGTGACGCCTGCGAATATGATTCGATCTCGGCGCGGAGCCGGGTACTCGCGAGCAGAGAGTTCATGCGATTGCCGAGGAAGCGCCGCGAAAACAAACGGATAGCGCGCACGGCGGAGCAAGCACGGGCTGCGTTTACGAAATCTTAATCACGTTGCCGAAGGATCGCACCGGGGGCGTGAATGACGGAGGCTGGCTCGCGGTCGGCCTCCTTTGGTTTGAGAAGGAAACGCTATGGCCCTGAAAGTCGAACTCAAACCGAACGAACGCATCATCATTGGCTCCTGCGTCATCACCAATGTCGATCAGCGCGCCCGCTTGCTGATCGAGGGCGACCGGATTCCGGTTCTGCGCGAGAAGGACATTTTGACACCTGCGACGGCGAACACACCGGCGAAGCTGATCTACCTGGCGGTCCAGCTGATGTATCTGTCGCCGGACCCGCAGGCGCACCACCTCACCTATTTCAACCTGATCCGGGACATGCTGTCGGCCGCGCCAAGCGCCTGGCCGGTGATCGAGGGCATCAACAATCACATCCTCAACGGCGACTTCTATAAGGCGCTCAAGGAATCGAAAAAGCTGATCGCTCACGAAGAAGAGCTGCTTGCGCTCGCGGAGCAGCAAGAGACCGAGCGGAAATCAGCCTGACCGGGCGTAGCCGCGCCGGAGCGAATATCACCGCACGCATCCCGGTCCGACCGGAGATCAGCATCAACCGCGCGGATGTGCGAGCGGCGGACTATTTCCACGTTAGATGTATTTCACCAGGCTCAGCTGATACATCATCGACGTCGTCTGATACGACGCCTGCAGGTTCGTCTGCAACGCGAGCAGCTTAGCAAT
This sequence comes from Afipia sp. P52-10, assembly GCF_000516555.1. NCBI lineage: Bacteria > Pseudomonadati > Pseudomonadota > Alphaproteobacteria > Hyphomicrobiales > Nitrobacteraceae > Afipia > Afipia sp. P52-10. The sequence goes on from NZ_AZSJ01000003.1 coordinate 1,072, forward strand.
GACTTCTTCGTTCGAAATGCCCTCGATGCCGTCGAGCATTGACTGCGCCATCGACTTGGTGAGCGTTTGACGATCGGTCGCGGCTTTCATGGCGTCCTGCGTGCCGGCGAATTCCGACTGAATGTTCTGAATCGACTGCTTACCCTGCTGGGGTGCGAGATTGGCCGCGACTCGGCTGCTGAGCGCCAGCATCTGCTCTTTCGCGCTCGGATCGCTCGCCGACGTGGTGACCGCGGCATAGGCCGCGATCGTCTGCAACTGCCAGCGCAGCCCCTCTTCATTCGCCCGTGCGCCGTACTGCACGGTGATCGACTGGTCGATGCGGGCAACCGCCGTGCCACGCGCCGGATCCGCCCCGTCTTCGCCGGTATACCACTGTACCGTATTATTCGGCGTGCCGTTGATCAGCGACGTCGCGGTATCGAACGGTGGACCGTCCACACGCAGCGGCGGCGACGCGCTGAAGAAGTTGTCTGAAGCCGCCAGCGCCGACGCAGCAACCAGCGACGTATTGGCAAGCTTGCCGACCGACGTGGTCAACGCCGACTGCAGATTGGCGGCAGTCGCATCGCTTGTCGCACCGATCGCAAACTCGCCGGGTCCGAGCGGATCGTTGGTGGATGCGGTCAGTTCGATCACCTCCGAACTGCCGTCGGGCAATTTGAACGAGAACTTGATCTTGTCGCCAGGATTGGGATTGGCCGCAAGATCGACGGAAATCGCCGGCGGCGAACCTGCCGGGCCTGTGACAGTCGCCCCGGTCAGCGACGAGGTGACCGCATCGAGCTTCATCCCGAACGGTGAGCCAGCCGTCTCCTCGGCAATCTGGACCGAAGTGGTGGTCGGCGCGCCAATCGCAAGCCGGCCCAATCCAGCCGCACCGAGATCGGCCTGCTTGCGCTCGGCAATGATTTGCTTGAGGCCCGCCTTCGCGCCGCTGCCATCCATGATGTCGCCAACCGAGGCGACCGCCGGCGTGTCGGTGGCGCGACCGGAAAACAGATAGCGGTCGCCCGACTGCGTGTTCAGCAATTGCAGCATTTCGGCCAGCGAGTTGGTCGCCTGCACCTGCGCCATCGTCTGACCGTTGTTCTCGATTTGCGTCGAGGCACCCGCCGCCGCCGTCTTGATGCTGTTGCCGATGTCGATCGTCCGCTGCAACACCGTGTTGCCGATGTTGATCCGCGTATTCAAGTTGGCAATCGTATCGGCATAGCTCGACAGATTGCTGAGTTGCGCGCGCAAGCCCACCGAGAAGCTGCGGCCGACGCCGAGCCCCGCATAGGTATCGGACTTCTGCCCGGTCGAAAGCTGCCGCTGCAGATCATCGAACTGGCTGCGCATGTTCAGCAGCGACGTGCTGATGTAGGTGGACCGCAAGCCGAGACCATCGATCGCCATGATATCCTCACACCACCTGCATCAGTGTCTGATACATTTCCCTGATCACGCTCATCACGCGCGCATTCGCGGCATAGGCATTCTGCAACGCCAAAAGATGTGCCATCTCGTTGTCCATGTTGACGCCCGAGGTGTCGTTGAACTTCTGCTGCAAGGTGCTGAGCACCACATCCTGCCCCTCGGCGAGTTGCTTCGCGGCACTCGCCGCCTCGCCCTGCAAGCCCGTAAACTGTTGCAGGAACCCCAGGAGCGTTGACTTGAACGGCGACGAGCTGGTGCCGAGACCGGAGTCCGGCGAGTACATCTGCGTACCCGAGATGAGCTGCTTGTAGATGAAATCCGGCCGCGTTGTGTCTCCCGACGGCGTGGACGCATTGTACTGCACGAGCTTCGACGGGTCGCTGGCGAGCGCCGCGTTCACCGTGATGCGGCCGGCGAACCCCGTCACCTGCGCGCCGGACGATGAGAAGGCGCCGGTGTAGAGATTGCTCCCGTCGGTAAACAGCGCGAGTTGTGGATCGCCGTTGGCGAGACCACCAACGGTATTGGTCATCGACGCGGCATCGATCTTCACCTGCCCCATCGCACCGTCGTCGAGCACGCTCAACGTCGTGCCGGATGGATTAGCGAACGAGACACCGCTTGCACCGAGCGCGGCATTGAGCTGGGCAACTACGGAGCCCATTCCGCCGGAGAAATCAACGCCGATGACCCGATCATTCGGATCGTTGGTCGCACTGTTGGCGAGCGGCAGCACCGACGGATCATCGACCCGGATGATCGACAGCTTGTGCTGCGTGTTGGTCGCCGCATCCGTGTATGTGACGTTGATAACGTTGCCGTTCTGCAGACCGGACAGATCAAGATTGAAACCGGACTGCGCCCCCGACGTGGTCGGCGAACCGGTGACGGTCTTGTCCGACAAGAGACTCGCAAGCCCAGCTGCAAACTGGTCGAGCTGCGCCTGCGCCTGTACCAGCGTGTTGTCGCGCATATCGACCAACGCGGCGATCTTGCCCGAGCGGAATGCGCCGGTGGCGAGCAGATCCATGCTGCCGCCTTGCGGGAAATTCACCGAGATCGAACCGAGATTGCTCTTCGCCGGATCCGGATCCCATCGCGTATCGGCGTTGACCGTGCCCTGTGCGTTGAACGAAAACTGTGCGGCTTCGTTGCCGACGAGCTGCACGCCGGAGCTGGTGAAGACGTTGACCTGGTTCTGATCGCCGGTGACGACGCGGATGTCCATCAGCTCGGACAGCTGATTGATGTAACGGTCGCGCTGATCCAACAGTTGCGCTGCCGCGCCGTCGTTCTGACCGCCGCGCTGAAGCTGCGCGTTGATGTTGGCGATCTGCGCCATCGCATTGTTGGCGACGTTGACGGCATCGCTGAGCTGGACCTCGGCGCTGGCACGCAACGACTGCACGCCCTGCGTCATGCTGTTGAGCTGCTGCGCCATCGCCTGCGCCGCATTGAGCACGGCGATGCGCGCGGACTGCGAATCTGAGCTGGTCGACAGCGCCTGCACCGCGCTGGTCAGCTTGCTGAACGTGCTCTCGAGCGTTCCGGTCGCGCCCGGCGTGCCGTAGACCGACTGCAACTGCTGCAGCATCTGCGAACGCAAACTGGCATAGCCTGCACCGGAAAGCTCGGTCCTGATCTGTCGTTGCAGATACTGATCGAGTTCGCGGTTGACGCCGGCAACCCGGACCGTCGATCCATAATCGCCGGCCGTGATCGCGATCTGATCGGCGACTTTGCGGACGTAGCCGGGTGTCTCGACGTTGGCGACGTTCGACGACACCAGACCGAGACCGATCTGGGTCGCCCGCAAGCCCGACATTGCAGTTGTGAGAGCTTGGCTCAGACTCATGACACGCTGTCCATCTCAAGGGAACGTAGAATGCCGCGCGAAACGCGCGCTAGCGCAGCATGTTCAGCAGATCCTGCACCATCTGGTTGGCGGTGGTGATGACGCGCGTGTTCGCCGAATAGGCCTGCTGGGTGACGATCAATCGCGTGAACTCGTCGGCGATGTCGGTATTCGAGCCTTCGAGCGACGAGCCGACGATCCGGCCCGCCGCGTTGCTCAGAGCCGGCCCCGACTGATCCGTTACCTCGAACGCGCCGCCGTCGACCCGCCGCAGCGCATTCGGTGCATTGAAGCTCGCCAGGCGGATTTCCGCGAGATCGAGGTTGCGGCCGTTCGAATAGTTTCCGACCACCCGGCCGCGATCGTTGATCGAGACCGACTGCAGCTGGCCCGCCGGATAACCGTCCTGCTGGACCTGGTTGACCTGGACATTGCCGTTCGCGTCAGCGAACTGGGTCAGGCCGCCGGCGCCAAAATTGAGCTGGATATTACCGAGCTGGACGCCGTTGATGACCGGCGCATTCAATGTCGCCGACGTCACTGGCGGATTCATCTGGCCGTTCGCGCCGAAGGTGAAGTTGATGTTGACGTTCTGCCAGACGACGTCGGTGCCGGTCGCGTTAGGGTCCACCTGATAGAACAGATTCCAGGTATCGGTGTGGCCCGCGCCGAGCGTCGCGCTGTCCACCTTGGCCCAGCGGAGCTGAACGTTGACCGGCGAGCCCGAGACATCGAAGCAGGTCGTCGCCCCGCCGGCGATCGACTGGTTGAGGAAGGTCTGGAGGTCGGTGCCGATCACCTGCCCGGTCCCGGCCGAGCCGCCGCCAGCACGGGCAACGTTCAGCGGCGAGGTAAAGCCTAGCGCGGTGAAGGCGGCGGTGTTGGACGAGGTGATCGACAGATCCGCGCCGGTGCCGGTATGCAGTGTAATCGCGCCACCACTGATGGTCGGCGCTGCGCCGGTGATCGCGCCGATCTTATCGAGCAGGGTTTGCAGGTTGTCGGTGATATCGATCGAGTTGCCGGTGGTGCCGGTATCGACGAAGGACAGCGTGACGCCGTTGACGACGATCGTATCGCCGACTGCGAAATCGGCCGCGAGCGAGTCGGTGCCGGCCGCGCCGGACAACGCCGTCGCGCCGGTGATCGGCACGGCCGGCGACGCCTTGTTGTTGCGGGCGATGCCAAGCTTGGTAGCGTCGGCATAGGGCTGCGCGGGTGTACCAACCGACAGCGGGTTATAGCCAGCGGTGTAGCTGCCCGGCTGGATCAGCTCCGAGCCCGGGATCGACTTGTCGGCGACCTTGGTCAACGGATAGTTGGCAAGGTTGGCACGGTAATCGATGCGCGAGCTCTGCTGCGCGGGCAGGAAGTCGTTCTGGAACTTCAGCACCTGCGCGGTGGAGCCGACCAGGTTGCCAGTGGTCGGGTCGACTGGAATGCCCATCAGGTAATAGCCGGCGCCGTTCACCAGGTAGCCCTGCCGGTCGAGCTGGAAGTCGCCGCGGCGGGTGTAGCGATCGACGCCGTCGAACACCGGCTTATCGTCGGCATAGCCGCCCGGCTTCTGCACCGAGAAGAAGCCGTCGCCGTTGATCGCCATGAAGGTCGAGATCGAAGCCGCCTGGACGTCACCCTGCACATTGTTGGTGGAGCGCGACTGGGAGGTGACGCTGCCGGCGAGCTGACGGTTGACGCCGGTGTTGGGGATCAGGTCGAGGAAGCTGGAGTCGATTCGCTTGAAAGCAGTCGTCTGCGAGTTGGCGATGTTGCCGGAGATGTTCTCCAGCGCGAACGACTGCGCCCGCATCCCTGCAACGGAAGTGGTGAGCGCCCCGAAGATACCCATACATCGTCTCCAAGCTTCATCCGGGCGGCCTCCGGAGGGTCCATGCGCGGCCGCGATCGGAATGATTGGAGCAAGCGATGTGCCAAGGGAATTTATTCAGACAGATCAATGCCTTCGATGAAAGCGCCAGCTCCACTGGCCGGCGCCAATTTGCCTAGCTGGCAAGATTTGCCGGGCGGCGCTCACGGAGCCGGTCTCATGTCGCTTGCTTGCAATGCAAGCAAGCACCGTCGCCCAAACCATGCAAATGGGTCGAACCGCTAAGACGCCGAGGCCGTTGCCGGCACGAAGCGCAGGGCCACGCCGTTGATGCAATAGCGTAGCCCGGTTGGCTTTGGCCCATCGTCGAACACATGCCCCTGGTGGCCGCCGCAGCGCCGGCAATGGACTTCGGTTCGCACCATCATGAACGAGCGGTCTTCCGTGGTCGCGACGGCATCAGGCAGGGGCTGATAGAAACTCGGCCAGCCGGTGCCGCTGTCGAACTTCGTCGCTGATGCAAACAGCGGCAGCTCGCAGCCGACGCAAGCAAATGTTCCCTTGCGCTTCTCGTGGTTGAGGGGACTGGTGAACGGCCGTTCGGTGCCATGCTTGCGCAGCACGTCGAATTGGGCCGGTGAGAGCTTGCTGCGCCATTCGGCTTCACTCATCTCGACCTCGAACTTCGGCTGGGCCGCCGGGGTCGCCTGCGCCGGTTTACCACCCAGCCAGCGGAACGCGAACAGGCTGCCGAGACCGGCAGCGGAGAGGAACAGGGTACGGCGGTCAGGCATCTTCAGCGCTCCTTCGAACCACGATAATGGCGATGCTCGGACAAGATACGCAAAGGCAAGCCCAACGTTACGGGCTTTCCCCTCACCAGCACGCGAGGCGATGCCACGGCTCGGCCTGGCGCCACGGCCGGGATTCGCAGGCCGGATTCAGAACGTGGCGCAACGCGCTGTTTTTACTGCAATTCCTAGTCAGTCTAACACATGAGCAGACATGGGCTGGAGCAGGCATGGGCTGAGGCGTGTCTCGCTCACAAGTCCGCGAGATCCGCCCGCCTGCGCAAAGGTCGCTCAGTCAGCCGCGTCTGACGGGGCCCGCGGATGCGCGCCGTGCGGCTCGACCCGCATTCTCCGGACAGCCTGATTGGCAACCGCGCGGCTTGCTTCCCGCTGTTGTCTCCGGGCATTCGCCTGCTCCCGGTAGCGGGCCAGCATACCTGCCACAGTCGCCTGCCCGCGCTGCCACGAATAGACCGCCTGCCCGGCCACGCGCCCTGCAAGCCCGCCGGTCCAGACCAGCTCAAACGGCGAGAACAGCCGCCAGCGATCGTCGCGCTCAAGCATTCCGCTCGCGAGCAGATCGCCGGCCATCGCCGTCGTCGCAAGGCCCTGTGCGCCGAACCCGCTGGCGATCCAAAGCCCGCGGCCGAGCTGACCGATCTGCGGCATGCCATGTACGGTTTCGCCTGTGGTCCCGCCCCACATGTCGATGATGCGCACCCGCTTCAGTTGCGGGTACACCGCCTGGATCCGTCGCGAAACGCGGCGAGCGAAACGACGCGGGTCAGTCGCCCAGGTCGTCACCGGACCCGACCACATCAGCCGGTCGCCATCCACGACCTGGTAATGATCGACACCCGCGCTGTCGTGGACAGTGCCGCGATAGGCGATCGCCTCGGCAAGTTTGTCGCCGAGCCGTCCGGTGACCGCCACCGTGCGCCAGACCGGTAGCAGCGTGCGCGACAGACGCGGGAACGCCGCCCCCAGATGAACGTTGCCTGCGAGCACGATCGCCCCGGCACGCAACCGTGCACGTGGCGTTACGATCCGCTTGCGCACGCCGGCCGGATCGATCTCCGTGACCGGTGTCTGTTCGAAGATCTGCACGCCAGCCCGCTCTGCCGCCACAGCAAGCCCACGCAGATAATTCAAAGCATGCAGGTGGAACGCCGTCGGATAGTGGATCGCATGGAAGTAACGCCCCGACCTCAGCGTGGCACGCACGCGGTCGACCGGCCAGCCTTCGATATCGGCGCCGAAGGTCTCGCCTAGCAGTTGCAGACGGCCGACCAGCTGATCGCCGACGTCGGTGTGCGACACCTCGAGTACCCCGTCGGTCAACGCGACGCCAGGCATCGCCGTGGTTGCCACCATCTGCCGAATACGGTCCGCCCCCATCTGGGTCAGCCGCCACAGCTCGCGCGTATCGTGAAGGCCGATGCGGGCGATCAGGTCCACGATCTCACCGCCGAAGCCGGGCATCACGGTGCCGAGATTGTTACCCGATGCGTTCCAGCCGATCTCCCGGGCCTCGAGAACCGCAACCGAAGCGCCGCGCCTTACGGCCTCGTACGCAACCGAGAGCCCGGCCAAACCGCCGCCGACCACGCACACGTCGACATCAAGATCGAATGTCAGTTGCGGCCGCGTCTCGGCCGGCACCGCGGACTCACGGTACCATCCCGGTCCTTCGCTGATCTTTTCGGTCATCGCGGCGGCAGTCATCGTTCGTTTCTGCAGCCTTCTTATGGATCATGCGAACGGTTGTCACGTTGCCCCGCTACCGATCGATCCTGTATCGCCATGGTCTTGTGAAAGATCGTGCATAAACAAAGGGATGAGGCATGATAGCGATTCGGCCGGAAAAAACAGGCCGCCGATGACATCGCATCATCGGAGAATGCGTCGCCAGATTCGCAGCACGTCTGCGCCGGAGGTTATCATTCCATGCGCCGTTTGATGTTGCTGCGCCATGCCAAGACCGAACGGGACAGCCTGAGCGGCCAGGACCGGGACCGTCGCCTCGACACACGCGGCCGCGACGATGCGCCAACCATGGCGCACTATCTGGCGGCTCATCAGCTGATCCCCGATTTGACGCTTGTATCGCCTGCCGTGCGCACCCGCGAGACCTGGGACTTGATGGCTGGCGTCCTGAAGCCTGCGCCGGCGCACGAGATCGTTCCCGATCTCTACGGCGCGGACGCGTTGGAGTTGCTGGCGATCGTCCGGGCCGCTCAGGGACGCTCCGATGACGCGGACCTGCGCTGCCTGATGGTGGTCGCGCACAACCCCGGGCTGCAGGAATTCGCCCTCGAATTGATCGCCAAGGCCGGACGGCGGGAGCGCAAGGCGCTGGAGGACAACCTGCCGACCAGCGGCCTCGCCGTGCTCGACTTCGCTATCGAAGACTGGAACGACATCGCGCCGCAGCGCGGGACGCTCGACCGATTCGTCAGCCCGCGCCTTTTGCGGGAAGGCGACTGAACGGCGCAGGCCGCAGCGCTTGGCCAAGGAGGCAAAGTTGTGACAGCATAGGCGCGGGACAATGCGGTCAAGAACGGAGGCGCTCATGTTCAAGAACATACTCGTCCCGATCGATCTTGCAGATGCAAACTACGCCAAGCCTGCCATCGCCAACGCCGCGGCGCTCGCAGGGGCGTCGAATGGCACGGTCAAACTGTTGAATGTCCTGCCGATGACGCCGGTGATGCTGGCCGAATATGTGCCCGCCGATTTCGATACGCAGCAGCGACAATCCGCCGAAGAGGCCATGGCGATCGTCGCCAACGAATCCGGCATCGCGCCAAGCCGCGTCAGCGCGGTGATCCGCCAGGGTGGCATCTATCATGAGATCCTGGAGGAGGCGGAAGCGATCAAAGCCGACCTGATCGTGATGACGTCGCATCGTCCGGCAATGCGCACCTACTTTCTCGGCTCGAACGCCGGGCATGTGGTGCGCTATGCAAAGTGCTCGGTGCTGGTGGTGCGGCAATAGCCGCACAACCCGATGCCGAGAGGCCAGATTGAATTTGATCCGGCCTTACGGCAGCAGCGCGCGTGGCACGTCAGCTACGTTATACCGCCGCGGCTTGTTGCGGATCAGCCAACCGCCGGTATGCCAGCCGAACCATGCGGCAAAGCCGAGCATGAACAAGGCGGCGATATAAGCCTCCGTCGCCAGTGCGCGGATCAACAGCCCCGCCAGCGCCACCATGACGACGCCGAACAGCACGAGACCGATCGCGAACGCGATCGGTCCCAAGCCGGCGAGACAAATCACCTCGGCATTGTGACCAGCGACGCGGCGATGCAGCTCGTCAACGAAGGCGCGATAGCTGTCGTCCTGCGGCTTCAGCGAGATCAAGCCCGCCCAGGTCGCCGAGATGATGGTCAGGGACTTGCCCTGCTTGTTGGTGACGTCGGCGCGGAAACGATGCGCCAGCATCGACACCGGCCGATAGCTGAGACGAAAGCGAGCGATCTCGTCGTAGCGCCAGACGCCTGAACGGAAACCCGCCTGGAACGACAGCCCCTGCTCGGTCAGCGTGAATGCATGCGGCGCACCCGCCAGCGACGGCTTGTAAGAATAACGGATCGACTGCGATTGATTGTCGTCGCTCATCCCTGCCCCAGATGCAAGCGGCACTGGCCGCAGCCTTCGCTGCTTGCCCTCGCCTCTGTCTCTATCCTAGTGGTTCGATTTCAACATGTGCATCCCGGTGCGGCAAAGTTGCCTGCATATGTTGGAATCAAAAGAACCACGGGCAAACATCATAACTCAGTGGAGTTCTAGATTTGACATTCGCATAATGCCACGGCTCCGCTGGATGCGAATGTCAATCTGCTCCCCTGAAGCGGCGCGTTGCGCCAATGCCGCGCATGTCGCATCATGGCGCATCAGAACGGTTAGGCATCATGGCTGATCAGGAATATCCGCGCCACATTGTTCTCGCCGGCGCCATCGGCTGCGGCGTGTTGCTTGCGCTTGCGGTCTACATGACCGGACAAGGCTTCGGCATCGAACTCGGCGGCCTCTGGCGCACCGACCTCGCTGTCGTGGTGCCGGTCAGTGCGGCAATCGCCTGGTGGCTGATCGCAACGACGGGATTTGTCGGCGGCTATGCAACGGCGCGGCTGATGAATGGCGGCGTTGCCGGCTTGTCACGCACGATGTGGCAACTGCTCGCCGTGGTCGGGGTGCTGCTGTTGGCCGGAGCCGGCCTCGGCGCATCGGCACCCGCAACCGGCCCCACATCCGCACGGGTGCTCGCCGGTATCGTCGCACTCTTGCTCGGTGCAGGGATGGCGTTTTGCGGCGCCCATTTCGCAACCCGCCGTGCATAAGCCGTGCAACCGCAGCCGTCTGCCGTTCCCGCAAGCCACTCCAGTTGCGGCCAAATAGCGCGGCTAGCTGCTCCCGTCATCCATGTCATAAACGGTGGCACCTTGCGGTGATAAGGGACCATTGCGCTGAAGCATCGAGATTCGTCTTGTCAAGTCGCAACGTTTTTGCGTACCGCGCGTTTGCCGAAGGCCACAGGAAACTCATGATTCTCGTGTGATTTTCGGTTCGAACCGTCCTTTAAGCGAGACCGCGACAGGCATGAAGAGACACTGCAAGCTGCTGCTCCGCCCGATAACGATCGGAAACGCCTCATTCCGCTCAATGTCCGAGCAGTATTTACCTTGTTGATGCCCGTTGAGGATTTGTGCTCAATGCGCCCCTGCAACACGGCGATGGTTTCGCTTATGATTGCATCACGAGCCGCTTGCCACCATTTGCCTCAATCGGCTGTTCCAGTGTTTCCGTCCCGCCGGGAGGGCGAATGTATCGGCTTCTGACCGCGTTGCAGCGCGGCTTCCACGACTGGATCGGGTGGAAGCGCCTTGGCATTGCAGCGAGCCTTCTCATTATCGGCCTCGCCATCACGACCCTGGTACGGACACTCAAGGGCGTCGACATCAACGTCATTCTGCTCGCGTTGCGCGACACTTCGCCGATGCAGATCGCTCTCGCCGCGCTCTGCGTCGCTTGTGCGTTCTTCACCCTGACGTTCTACGACCTGTTCGCGTTGCGGACGATCGGCCGCAAGGATATTCCCTATCGCACCGCCGCGTTGTCGAGCTTCACGAGCTACACCATCGGCCATAATCTCGGCGCCACGGTGTTCACCGGCGGCGCGATTCGCTTCCGGATCTATTCGGACTGGGGCCTGACGGCGATCGATGTCGCGAAGATCTGCTTCATCTCCGGGCTGACGTTCTGGCTCGGCAACCTGTTCGTGCTCGGCATCGGCATGATCTGGCATCCGGCTGCAGCCTCGCCGATGAACCTGCTGCCCGAGAGCATCAATCGCCTGATCGGCATCGGCTGTCTCGCGGGCATTGCCGCCTATCTCGTCTGGTTGTCGGTCGGCCAGCGCGAACTCGGCCAGAACGGCTGGAAGGTGCGGCTGCCATCGACCCCGCTGACGCTGTTGCAGATTTTCATCGGCGTCGTCGATCTCGGCTTCTGCGCGCTGGCGATGTATATCCTGATGCCATCGCAGCCAAACATCGACTTCATGTCGCTGGCAGTGGTTTTCATCCTGTCCACCCTGCTCGGCTTCGCCAGCCATGCGCCCGGCAGCCTCGGCGTCTTCGATGCGGCGATGCTGGTGGCGCTGCCGCAGTTCAGTAAGGAGCATCTGCTCGCGTCGCTGCTGGTCTTTCGCCTGCTCTACTTCGTGATCCCGTTCTTCATCTCGATCACCATTCTGACCACCCGCGAACTTTGGCAGAACGTGATCCTGCCATGGCGCAACCGGCGCAAGGCAAATGGGCTGCAATGCGCGGTGACGCCCGGCGAATAGGTTCCCGACCCGTCCAGGCTGGCCTCAAAGGCGCGTCTCCCATATTTCCGCCTTATCCGGCCGCATAACGGAAGGCGGCGCTCCACCGGACACCGGACTTCCATGACGAGAATTCTTCTCACGCTTGCCCTTGCAACACTGGTCGCAGGGCTGACGGCCATTCAATCCGCAAACGCGCAAGTTGCCGCGCCGAGCGCGATGCGGATTTCCTGGGAGGTTCGCAACCGTTTCCGCCTGTTCAAGGAAGAGCGTGACTTCCTCCTGCACGTCGAGACGCTGCAAAACCGCAGCATCCTGGAATCGGAACAAGCCCTCGCGATCCAGAGCGACGGCCGTGGCTGGGCCCGCAACACCCTGTCGCGGCTTTGCATCGATCAAGCCGGCCGTGTGGCCCAGCCCTGCACCCGCGACAATGTCGCCGAAAATTACCTGACACCGGCCGATCATCACATCACCGTGCGCCTGACGGGCCAGGTGCCGGCTGGCGCCCTCTGCGCCTGGTCGTTCAACGATGGCGAAGGCGATGCGCGCGAGATGTCCGCCGACTGCCGCGAACCGATCGACCTGCGTGTCCGTTATGGCCGTCCGACCGTCGCGGCCGTCGACGTGAACGCCGGACCGGAGGTGCCTGAGCGGATCAGCGAGGAGATCCAGGTTCGTGACATCCTGATCGCAGGTCTCGGCGATTCGATCGCCGCCGGCGAAGGCAATCCCGACCGGCCGGTGTCCCTGTCGACCGAAGGCTTCTGCTTCCGTTCCTATCTCGGCGGCGGCGAGTATTACCGGCCAGGCCGCGCCGGCTTTCAGGGCGACAAGACCTGCGGCACGAGCGCCAGCCTCTCCACCTGGCAGCGTTTCAACGCCCAGTGGTCGAACGCCGCGTGCCATCGCTCGCTCTACAGCTATCAGACCCGCGCAGCGCTGGCGCTGGCGGCCCGTCACCCACGCATCGCAGTCACGTTCCTGCCGCTCGCCTGCACCGGCGCCACCATCGAAAGCGGCTTGCTCGGCTCGCAGCGGGCGCGCGAGTGCCTCGTCACCCGCAACGGCGTCACCTGCCAGGGCAACGTCAATGCTCAGGTCAGTGAGTTGCGCGAGGCCATCGGCGCCGCCAAGCGCCGTCAGCCGGACCGCCGTATCGATCTGATCTTCCTGTCGGTCGGCGCCAACGACATCGACTTCTCCGGTCTCGTCGCCGACGCGATCGTCCAAGGCGCGACCGAACGCACGCTGTTCAGCCGCTCCGGCGCACTCGGCTCGGTCGAGAATTCGCGCGCCGCGCTGACGCGCTCGCTGCCACAGGATTTCAGCAAGCTTCGCGAAGCCCTGAAACCGCTCGTCGATGGCGACCTCTCGCGCGTCGTGTTTGTCTCCTACGCGAATCCGGCGCTCGCCAACGACGCGCCATGCACCAGCGGCCGCGACGGCTTCGACATCCAGCCCGCATTCAATCTGGATGCCGGGCGGCTCGCCAAGACCCTCAGCTTCGTTCAGGACCAGTTCCTGCCGCAACTCAGGAATCTCGCCTTGTGCGAGGGCGGCGTGATCTGCCGTGGGCCGCGCGACCGCATGACGTTCGTAGAGCGGCATCAGCCGGCTTTCGCCAATCACGGCCTCTGCGCGCGCTCGCCGAACGATCCCGTGTTCGATCGCCAATGCTTCTCGCCTGACGGCAAGAGCTTCCACGACGATCCGGTCAACGGCGCGTCCAATCCGCTGGTCTGTGGCCAGAGCGCCAACGAATTCCGCGCCTACTCGCCGCGCGCGCGCTGGATCCGCACCGCCAATGACAGCTACTTCGCCGCGATGACCTATCCGCAAGGCTTGTCGGCGACGATGCAACCCTCCGACGTTCACGACGCGCTTTGGGGCATTCTGTCGGCGGTCTATGGCGGCGCTGTGCACCCGACGGCCGAAGGTCATGCGGTGATGGCAGACGCTGCACTGCCAGCCGCGATCAATGTGCTGGGCCTTGCAGCAGCCTCACCGATCGGCGGCTTCGTGCAACAACCGCTGCAGCAGCAGCCTCTGCAACAGCAGCCTCTGCAGGAGTAAAAGCGGTTCAGCAGGGCCGTGCCTGCTGCACGACTTCCCCCTCGTTCGAACGCCTCGCGCTTACCATTGGTAGCGCAGGACACCCTTGCCGGCGTAACCTGTGGTGCGGTCCGAGAACTCGCCCTCGAACACGCCGGCGATCGAGAAGCCGTTGCGCCACCGCGTTTCTGCCGACGCTGACACGAGCGCGACGTTGCGCGCCTGCGGGGCGCCAAACACCGTGAAGCCTGACGCCGGCAGCACCTGGAACGAGGCGAACAGCGCCCGGTCGGTCTCGTAGTAGTGCGCCCACGCTGCGCGGCCACGCAATGTCAGCAAGGCACCGCCGACCGCGAACGCCTTGTCGGCACGCATGCCAAGTTCGGTCCGCGAGGTCGAAACGTCTTTCGACGCATAGCTCAACGCAAACGTATTCGCCCCCAACGCCACCTGCTCGTTGTAGCCTGGCAGCCAGTACACCGCCGCCTGCCCGGCCGCATACGGCGTGATGCCCATCCATGGCGTCGCGAAGCGGTAACCGCCCTCGATCCGGCCAGCGAGCGAATGGGCGGCATATGCCGCCGTCAGCTTGTCGATACCTGCTGCGGTCACGAAGCGATCGGTGCTCACGTCATGCCAGCCGTAGGCCATCGCACCCTTGATGTAACCCGCGCCGATCGTCTGCTGCGCGAACGCACCCGCCTGGAAGACATCGGCGCGACCGCTGCCGAGATTCTGGCTCAGCGAGAAGCGGCTCTCACCACCGCTGACCGCAAAACCGACCAACGTGTCCGGTGACAGCCGATAGTCTGCACCCACCGCAAACCCATAGGCGCGTGCGGTCGCATCATGCGAGCCGATCCCAGCACGGCCGTCGCCCTTCAGCTCGCCGCCATAAGCCGCACCCCACACGCTCCAGCGCGGATCGAACACGCTCGCCCGCAGCGGCGCCTTGCGCGCCATCGCCGCATAGGCGTCCTGCTCGCTGCGCGAGCGCTTGGCTGTCGCGGCATAAGCATCCGCCTCCCCGCCCGCGTATCCGCTCGCCAACGGCGCGCCTCCCGTGGCAGGACCCCGGCTGGTAACGAACGGATCGAGCATCAGGTTAAGGAAATAATCGCTCTGCTGGAACGCCGCCGTCGAGGCCTGCGTCCCACTCTCACCGGACGCCTGCGTCAGACCATTCGGCGTCAACGCGCCGTAGACCCGTGGGATACCGCCCGCAGCATTGAAGGAGTTGACGAGCGCGTTCGCGACATTGGTCTGATTGACGGTGAGACCCGGACCGAAGTTCGGCACCGCCATCGCCAAATTGAGGTAGACGTTGTTGGCGTCGTAATCGAGCGATGCCGTGAAGGCTTGCGGCAGATTGGTATTGACCAGGCTGCCGAACGTGCCGCTTCGCCCGCCCGCAGCATTGAGAATCGTATACCGCCGTTCGATATAGCTGCCCGGCTCATACATCGCCGAAACCGTCGCGCCGCCGAGCGTCGCCGTGCCGGTGACGTTGGTGCGGTCCGCGTTGGTCGGCGACACCTCGACCAGATAGGTCGAAGCGGCGGTCAGCGCGAGATTGCCTGCAACGGTGATGGCGCCGATCGAATTGCCCGGCGACAGCGTGCCGCCATTGATCGTCGTATTCGGCAGCGTACCTGAACCACCGATCGTGCCGCCGGCATTGACGGTCAATTCCGACGATGAGCTCAGCGACGTGTTCACGACGAGTTTGCCGCCGTTCACCGTGGTCGTACCGGAGTATTCCATCACGCCGGACAGGATGAGTGTCCCGGTACCGACCTTCTCGAGCGAGCCCCGTCCGGTGCTTCCACAGCCGCACGGGTCGAAATCGGCGATACGGCCGGTTACTTCGCTGGTCAAATTATTGCTGCCGACGACAAGCGTATTACCGCCGCCGATATAATAGATGCCGGAGCCCGCGATCGAACCGGCGCCGATGCGCCCGTCTCCGTTGGGGCCGACGCTACTGCCGAAATCGACAAAGCCGGTGCCGTTGGTGATGAACTGTGCGTTGCCGCCGGTGCTGTTGCCGTTGAAGACCGTGGCGCTGTCGTCGCCGGTGGTGATGGTCGCGGATCCTGCGGTGGCAAACTCTCCGAAGATCGCGCCGCCGCCATTACGGTTGGTGATCTGCGCATTCCCTGCAGTCGTCATGGCCGCGAAAATCGTTCCACCATCGTTGTTATCGATGATGGCGTGGCCTGCGCTCGCGGTGTCCGTCGGCGTGACCCCGAACAGGGTCGCGGCCTGATGGTTGGTGATCTGTGCATGGCCGGCGTTGCTAGTCCCGATGAAGAACAAACTGCCGCCGTTGCGGTTGACGATGGAAGCGCTCCCTGCCTGGCTCGCGTCCGAGAAATAGATCGTTCCTTGATCGTTATCGATCGTCGCACGGCCTGCGCTGCTCGTTTGCACGAAAGCGATCGCCGAAAAAAAGCTCTTGTTGCTGATCGTCGCATTAGCGGCTGTTGCACTGCCAGCAAACTCCAGCAGGCCGTCGGTGTTGTTGATCATCGCAGCCGCCGCAGTCGCGCTATCGGTGAACGACACGACTCCGGTATTCTGGATGTTGATGATCGCGTTGCCGGCGCTTGCGCCGTTCTGGAAGACGATGTCGCCGAAATTGGTGAAGGTTGGCTGTTGGCTCGAGTTGTTGACGATGCCAGGTCCCGTCAGAGTGAGCGCATTGTTGATCGCGATAGAGAATGTATAGAGCGGCGCGCCGGCATTGAATTGCATCGCCGCGATCGTCGGCGAGACGTTGTCGATGTCGATGTTGGTGGGTGTCGCGCCCGCGAAGATGGCGGTATCGCCGGCGCCCGGCTGACCGCTCGGCGTCCAGTTATCGTCGTCCCCCCAGCGACCAGGCATGCCAGTGCCATCCCAGGTCCGCTCCTGCGCTTGCGCTGGCAATGCGAGAATGCTGGCGCTTGCCATCAGGCTTGCCGCGAACACCGGCCGAACCACGGCAACTGCTGTCTGCCGCATCAACGGTTTCATGATCACGATGCCCCCAACTATCCAAACTGCCAATTTCCGCCGCGTCCTTGAAAACCGGTGGACGCGGCGTTTCCCCTGAGCAGGAATCGAGGCTAGCGGGTCAAGGGAACCGTCGCAACGATCAAATTGCACAAAATAGCAAGTTTTGTGAAATGAGCTCTGGCGGCCACACAGTGTCGTCCGGGGGGAGCCGCTCACGGCGCATGATGGCGCGCCTGCTCGTGAACGCTGCACAGAACATGCGGCGTTCACGGCGCTCTTGGGTCACGAGACTGTTTAGCCGACGCCGAGCTTCTTCTGCAGGCTCGACGACGAGGTCGTGTACTGGAACACCAGCCGCTTCTCAGGATAAATGTAGCGGTGGGCCTTTTGCGACATCAGCGCGCCCTCGTGGAAGCCAGAGAGGATCAGCTTCAGCTTGCCGGGATAGGTGTTGATATCGCCGATCGCGAAAATGCCCGGCACATTGGTCTCGAAAGCCGAGGTCTCCACCGGCACCAGGTTGTTCTCGAGATTCACGCCCCAGTTGGCGATCGGACCGAGCTTCATGGTGAGACCGAAGAACGGCAGCATGGTGTTGCAGTTCACCTTGAAGGTCGAACCGTCGTTCCCCTTCACCACTGCCCCAGACAGATGGCCGTTTTCGCCTTCGAGCGCGGTCACCTGACCGAGCGCGAGCTTCATCTTGCCTTCCTGCACCAGGGCACGCATCTGCTCGACGCTATGCGGCGCGGCGCGGAAGTCGTCGCGCCGATGCAGCAGCGTCATGCTCTTGGCGATCGGATGCAGGTTGAGCGTCCAGTCGAGCGCGCTATCGCCGCCGCCGACGATCAGGATGTCCTTGTCGCGGAAGGTCTCCATCTTACGCACGGCGTAGTGCACCGACGTCCCTTCATAGGCCTCGATACCGGGCACGGGCGGCCGCTTCGGCTGGAACGAACCGCCGCCGGCCGAAATGATCACTACTTTGGTCTCGAACACCTTGCCGCCATCGGTGGTGACGCGGAACAGCGGATCGCCGATCTTCTCCACGCTCTCGACCATCTCGTTCAGATGGAAGGTCGGGTTGAACGGCTTGATCTGCTCCATGAGCTGGTCGGTCAGTCCCTGGCCGGTGACCATCGGAATGCCGGGAATATCGTAGATCGGCTTCTCCGGATAAAGCTCCGCGCATTGCCCGCCGATCTTGTCGAGGATGTCGACGAGGTGGACCTTGATGTCCAACAGGCCGAGTTCGAACACGGCAAATAATCCGCACGGCCCAGCGCCGATGATCAGCGCGTCAGTTTTGATCGGCTCACTCATTGTCGCTCTTGCACTGCCTCGAGAAACGGCGGGCGGAATTGCCCGAACGGCAATTTTGTGTAGCCAAGCCGGCTGCAGGGGGAAAGGGCTAAATTGGCGGCCCGAGGCGGTGAGCACCTTGTAAGCAAGGCAAATTTGCCTGTAAGCCCAAAGCCCTGGAGGCAATAACCGTGAATGCACCTTTGACCGACAAGCCCGCACGACGCGTTCTGCGCCCGCTGGAACACTTTCCGCACCGCACCACGGAGAACGTCCGCTTCGGCGATCTCGACAGCAACAACCATGTCAACAACGCGGTGTTCTCCACCTTTTTCGAGGCCGGCCGCGTCACCCTGTTTCGCGATCCGAAGCGCGCGTTGATGCCGGAGGGGCTGATCTGGACCCTGGCGCAGATCACCATCGACTACCTCGGCGAGATGCACTGGCCCGGCAAGGTCGAGATCGGCATCGGTCTCGCAAGCCTCGGGCGCACCTCCGCCGTGTTCGAACAGGCGCTGTTCTTCGAAGGACGTTGCACCGCCACCGCGAAAGCGATCAACGTCCTGGTCGATACCACCACGCGTCGGCCGGTGCCGATCACCGACGAGATCCGCACCAACTATCAGCGCTGGATGCTACCGAAGGGCTGAACCGGCCCGGCACGCGAGCGCTATCACGAGATCCATCCTCTGCGCGCTGATTGGCGCGCAGGCTCGCGAATTGACGATAGCTTCCTGTGGTATTGAAACTTATACCGCCAAGCTTAAGCTTGGCGCTCGGGGACTGTAACAGTCAGACCTTCGAGCTCCGGCGAGACCTTGATCTGGCAGGACAGACGCGAAGCCGGACGCACGTCGAACGCGAAGTCGAGCATATCCTCTTCCATCGGCGAAGGATCACCCGTCTTCTCCTTCCACTCATCCGCGACCCAGACATGGCAGGTCGCACAGGCGCAGGCGCCGCCGCACTCGGCGAGAATACCTGGAACGGCATTGCGGATCGCAGCTTCCATCACGGTGGAGCCTGGTTCCGCGTCGACGGTGTGGGTTTCCCCCTTGTGATCGATGAAGTTGATTTTGACCATGATTCCCGCGCGCCCGGATGGAAAGGAACGTCGTCTATAACCGTTCCAGACTGGGCGCGCTAGTGAGCGGATTTGGCAGGAGCATCCCACAAAGCCGCGGGCTCGCGACACGAAGATCGCAGCGACAAGCGGCCCTCCGGAGGCTCCTTTGCTGTCCTATCAGGTCTTCAACGAAGCGGTCGGACGTCATTGCACCGCAACGAATGACTGGCCCACGCTGACATCAAGCCAGGCGGCCTCGGAACCGACGCCGCGCGATCAGACCGGTCAGCGCGCGCGAAGCCGCTCGTCGATCGCTTGCAGCGCGTCGCTGACCCGCTCGCGCAAAGTCGCGACGTCCGCATCCACCGTGACACCGGCGCGCAGGTTACGCTCCAATTGATCAGCCGCGTCACCTACCGCAAAGGCCCCCACCCCGCGCGCGGAACCTTTCAGCGTATGCGCCAGCGACATGCCCTCGCGCGGCAGCTTCTCCAGCCGGCCGAGCAGATCCACCAGTTGCGTACGGAACAGGGCCAATACTTCCTGCTCGATCCCGCGTTCGCCGAGCGTCATGCGTTCGAGATGGTTGAAATCAATCGCCGGCCCTTCAGGCACGAGCGACGGCGAAGCCACCCAGCCAGGGGATTTCGCTTCGGGCTTTACAGGTCCGCTCATCGACGGATGCTCTTGAGAGAATGAACGTCTGCGCAGCCGCAACAGACCACGGCCGGCGAGCGGTAAGACAACCATGGCCTTAGTTAACGTGACGTTGCACCAGTTAACGATCGACGCCGCCAAATTGCCGTAATTTTTGCCAGCTTTCGCCTGATTATCGGCCAAACGGCTCAAATTCCTATTATGGGACAACTGATCCACCGTTCACCCCGTGGAAAACCAGTGGACGTGTTAACGATGATTAAAATGTTCTTAATAGTGATGGTTTCATTCGCACCGCCAAGCCAATAGGATGTTTGCGGAAAAAGGGGACAAGTCTCGCACCGGGAGAGCGGACCGGCAGCGGGTCGCTTCAGGCAAACTTGAACTTGAGAGCAATGTGACGGTCCGACGTCGCAATTGCCTTCCCCACAGTAAACGAGGGCGTTAGTCGAGATGGCGAACAATCCAAAAAAGGTCAAAGACCCCACAGAAGTCGCGCTATCTGCCATACAAGAAGCGCTCAACATCGCCGATGCGCCGCCGGCGCCTGTCGATCTCGACCGCGTCAACCAAAAGGATCGTGGCGAGCGTGCAGCGTCCTATCCTGAGACAATCGCGCCGGCTGCGACCGACCGCATCCCCTCGCCGATCGCTTTCGAAGAGACGAACGCACCCGACCAGCTCGATCTCGGTTCGCCCGAACCGGCGCCGCGCCGTCCCGCCAACGACGACCGCGAAACCATCGGCCAGATTTTGCAGACGCTGCAGAAGAGCCGTCCGCGCCGCAACGCCTATACCCTCGCCACGATCTTCTCCGGCCTCTGGCTGGTCGGTATCGGTGCGCTGATCATCGGTTTCCTGCCGCCGCTGCAATCGATCGCCACCCAAGGCGGCGGCGCATTGGTGATCGCGGGCCTCGCCGCGTTGCTGCTCGCGCCGATCCTGCTGTTCTACTTCCTTGCAAGCCTTGCTTGGCGTGGCCAGGAACTCGGGCTGATCGCGCAATCGATGGCGCAGATGGCCATACGCTATTCGGAACCGGAAGGCTCGGCGCGCGAATCCATGGTCACGGTCGGCCAGGCGATCCGCCGCGAGGTCGCCGCGATGGGCGACGGCGTCGAGCGCGCGATCGCGCGCGCGGGCGAACTGGAGTCGCTCGTCTCCAACGAAGTGGCCGCGCTGGAGCGGGCCTATAGCGACAACGAAGTGCGCATTCGCGCCCTGCTGCAGGACATCGCCCATCAGCGCGACAACCTGGTTGGCCAGGCCGAACAGGTGCGCAATGCGATTTCCGGCGTGCAGATCGATCTGCGTCAGGACATCGCCGTGATCTCCGATGCGATCGCCTCGCGGGTCGATGAGGTCGCCCGCAGCATCACCACCGGCCTGCAGGAACGCGGCGAGCACATCACCCGCGCGCTCGGCAACGCCGGCGACAGCATGATCCTGGCCCTGGGCGAGCGTGGCGGTGACCTGCTCGACCGCCTCGAG
Source organism: Afipia sp. P52-10 (assembly GCF_000516555.1). NCBI lineage: Bacteria > Pseudomonadati > Pseudomonadota > Alphaproteobacteria > Hyphomicrobiales > Nitrobacteraceae > Afipia > Afipia sp. P52-10. The sequence continues at coordinate 22,373 of NZ_AZSJ01000003.1, forward strand.
GAAGCCTCCGCCGATACCACCCGCGCGGTGCTGGAAGCGAGCGAACGCCTGACTGCGAGCCTCAACTTCAAGACCGGCCATGTGCACGACGACTTCGTCGATCTGACCGATCGCATCCACGACATGATGGACGAGCGGCTCGAGCGCATCACCGCCGAGTTCCAGAAGAAAGCCGACCAGATCGTCGACGGCATCGCCCTGCGTACCGAGCAGGTGCATGACGCGCTGAAGTCCACCGGCGAATCACTGCTGCTCGAACTCGACCTGCGCGGCACCGACATCTCCACCCGCATCGACGACGCCAGCAGCCGCCTCGCCGAGCAGATGCTCACCAGCGGCGACAAGGTCAGCGAAGCGCTCGACGTGACAGTCAACGCGCTGGTGTCGAAGGTTGTCAACGAGGCCGAAAATGCCCACGACACCCTCGCCTCCCGCATCAGCGCCTTCGACGACCTGATGCGCAACCACGGCTCGGAACTGGCGGAGAAGTTCGCGCGCGACAGCGGCACCCTCGGCGCTCTGATCACCCGCCACATCGCCGAGTTCGATCGCACGGTGAAGACCTTCGGCGGCGAGATCGTCGATCGCCTGGGTCAGCGCACGCAGGACGTCACCGACGCGCTGAAGAACAGCGTCGATACGTTCGACACCCGCGTCACCGCGAACGCTGCGCAGTTGACCGCCGCGGTCGACCGCCACCTCAACCAGTTCAAGTCGGAATTCGACAGCCGCGTCGTCGACCTGAACGACTCGCTGGCTTCCAAGGTCAGCGCGCTGTCCAGCCACACCACCGACTTCAACGCCGCATTCGACCAGCAGCTCACCCTGTTCAAGTCGGAGGTGGATTCGCGTGTCGCAACGCTGGATGCCGCACTCGACACCCGCATCAAGTCGATGGACGATTCCGTCAACGCGCACCTCAGCCATTTCCAGAACGCGTTCGACAGCCGTGCCCAGTCGATCAACGACAGCATCATCACGCGTCTGTCGAGCTTCACCGCCTCGCTGAATCAGAACAGCGCGGAGGTCATCACCGCGCTCGACACCCGCATCGCCGGCGTCGCCGAGACGATCGACAACCGCCTCGCCCACGTCACCGAGACGCTGGACGGCCGCAGCAACTATCTCGCCGAGACTGTCGCTGCCCGCTTCCACAACATCCACGAGGGTATCGAGACGCGCGCAGGCGCCGTCGCCAAGGATATCGAGACCCGGGTCGGCCAACTCGAGGAGCTGCTCGGCACCCGCGTCGAGATCATGACCAACCGTATCGAGACCTCCGGCCGCCACGCCAGCGATGTGCTGATGTCGCGTTCGGACGAGCTGACGCAGGCGATCAAGGCGCGCACCGAAGACGCCGAGCGCATGCTGACGTCGCTGGTCTCCAGCACCACGGAGATGCTGCAGACCGGCGCCCGCAGCGCGCACCAGACGCTGACCTCGGTCTCCAGCGATGTCGGTGCCCAGCTCAAGGCGACCTCCGCCGATATCGAGCGCTCGCTCACCACGCTCGCGGCCACGACCGGCGAAGCCATCCTGAGCAACGCCCGCGAGGCGCAGCAATCGCTGCTCGGTACATCGGAAGGCGTCAACCAGAGCCTGAAGCTCACGGCCGGCGAAGTCGAGCGCGCCCTGGTGGTGCTCGCGGCCAACACCGCCGAGACGCTGCAGAGCAAGACCAAGGACGCGCAGACGTCGCTGGTTCTTGCGTCCGATACCGTCGCCAGCCAGCTCAAGACCGCTTCGACCGAAGCCGAGCAGTTGCTGCTGTCGCTTGCTGCCAACACCAGCGAAGCGATCAAGAGCAGCGCCCGCGATACGCAAACGGCGATGGTCACCACCTCCGACGGCGTGGTCGCACAGCTCAAGTCTGCCGCTTACGATCTGCAGCATGCGATCGGCACGGTCGGCACCAGCACCAGCGAGCAGATGAAGGAAAGCGCCAACGACGCGCAGGTCTCGCTGTTCAAGGCATCCGATAATGTCACCGCGCAGATCAAGTCGGTCACGACTGAGGCCGAGCGCATGCTCGCCAGCGTCGCTGTGACGACCGCGGATGCGATCCGCAGCAGCGCCGAAGATGCCAAGACTGGCCTGGTTTCCTCGACCGACAGCATCTCCGCGCAGATTCGTTCGGTCGCAACCGACGCCGAACGGGTGATCGCCACGGTCGCGGTCACAACGTCGGATTCGATCCGCGCCAGCGCTACCGACGCGCAGGTTGCGCTCACCAGCTCGACGGATCACGCGGCCGCGCAGATGAAGACGGCCTCGGGCGACGTCCAGCAGGTGCTCTCGACGCTCGCGATCAACGCCTCCGAACAGCTCCGCGGCAGCATCGCCGATGCGAGCAACGCGATGCTGGCGCACTCGGCGAACGCCAGCAGCCAGCTCAAGACCACCGCAGCCGAGCTGGAAAGCGCACTGACGCTGATGGCCGCGACAGCCGTCGAAGCGCTACAGTCCGGCGCCCGCTCCTCGCAGTCCGCGCTGGTCGCGACGTCCGACGACGTCACCGCCCAGATCAAGGCGGTCACGACCGAGGCCGAGCGCAGCGTGTCGGCATCCGCCCAGGCGCTGGGGACGGCACTCTCCGGCAAGGCCGAGGAGATCGTCAATGCGGTCCAGGGCGAGACCGAGAAGCTGTCGCAACTGATCGACGACAAGCGCGGCCTGCTGGTCGAAGCGATCGGCACCCGCGGCAGCCAGGTTGCGACCGATATCGGCCGCACCACCGACGAGGCCCTGAAGGCGATCGAGGGCAAGGGCTTCATCTTCACCCAGTCGATGACCAACAACTCCGCCGACATCGCCCGCATGATCAACACCGCGAGCGAGGTGGCATCGACCGCGATCAACAAGTCGCTGAAGGAGGTCGAGCTGACCACCCGCAACGCGATCGACCAGTCGCGGCAGGTGTCGGTTGCGGCCGTCACCGAGATGCAGGAAACCAGCAAGATGCTGCGCACCGACACGGTCGCTCTGTTCGAGCGGCTGCGCGAGGGCAACATCCTGCTGCAGGAGGTGCTGACCGGCGCCCACGCCAACCTCAACTCGCTGGAACAGACGCTGGTGTCACGCGTGGCGGAGTTCGTCTCCACTATGAACGACGTGACGCAGCGGACCGGCACGACGACCCGCGCGCTCGACGAGCAGATCAAGGGCTTCAACGCCAAGACCTCCGGCGCGCTGGAAGGGCTGCAGGCGGTGGCCGGACAGTTCGAACTGCATGGCAAGACGCTCGCCGACGCCGCCAAGGCGATCGAGGCCAGCAACGGCCGCACCAACGAGACGGTCGAGGCGCGCAAGGCCATGCTGGAAACACTGGCCGATACGCTGGAGCAACGGACCAGCGACCTCGACCAGCGGCTGACGCGCTTCAACAGCCTGCTCGAAGAATCGATGCAGGCCGCTGAGGCCCGCGCCCGCGAGATTGCGCGCGTGGTGGCGGAGACTGCCTCGACCGGCTCCACGGCCCTCAGCGAACAGTTCGAAGCCGTGCGCAACATCGCCGAGGAGGAGCGCAAGATTACCTCGGATGCCATGCAGCAGATTTATCAGCAGGGCATGCAGGAGGCCGATCAGATGTTCGGCCAGGCCGCCGAGCGCTTCACGACGATCGTTCAGGATATGCGTCAGATGGCGTCCGAGATGCAGAACGAACTCGGCACGGCACGCCGGCAAATGCAGGTCGAACTCGAGGCAACCCGCGTCGAACTGCGCCGCGGCGTCCTGGAGATGCCGCAGGAGGCGGCCGAAAGCACGGCGCAGATGCGCAAGGTCATCGTCGATCAGATCGAGGCTCTGGCTGAGCTCAACCGCATCGTCGCCCGCCATGGCCGCGGCCTCGACGTGGCTCCGAGCGCGCGTGCATCCCAGCGCGAGGAGGAACCGATGCTTGCCAGCGTCGGCACGGTCTCGCGCGGCCGCGACACCGGCAGCAGCGCGTCGAACCTGCCGCCGCCGGATCTCGGCAGCCCGCCCCCGCGCCGCACCGAGGCGCCTTCGGTCAGTCCCGCCGCATCGAGCAACGATCGCGACGCCTGGCTGTCGGACCTGCTGAACCGCGCGGACACCGATGAGGAAGCGCCCCGCCCGCGCAACGCAGCCCCTGCGCCGCGGCAGGCCGCAGGCAACCCGCTGGAATCGCTGTCGCTCGACATCGGCCGGCTGCTCGACCGCGACATCGCCGCCGACATGTGGGAACGCTACCAGCGCGGCGAACGCAAGGCTTTCTCCAAGCGGCTGTATACGGCCGCCGGTCAGAAGACCTTCGACGAGCTGACGCGCAAGTACCGCGCCGACCGCACCTTTAAGCAGACGGTCGATCGCTACATCGCCGAGTTCGAGCGGCTGCTCGATGACGTCGCACGCGATCCGCGTGGCCCGACAGCACTGGCGAACTACCTCGCGTCCGAGACGGGGCTGGTCTATACCCTGCTCGCCCACGCGTCGGGACGGATCGGCTAAAGCGCGATGAGATTTGGATGAATCACCCTCGCGCTTTAGCTCGTTGTTTAAGCATGATCTTTTCGGAAAACCGCTTCACACTTTTCCGGATCATGCTTTAGAGCCGAAGTCTCCGCACACCAAAAAACCGGATGATCGCACGATCATCCGGCTTTTTTCTTCAGCATTTCAAGAGCGGCGTAGGCTGCCGCTCGCATCAAAAAACCTGGCAGCAACTTCGTCCTCTAGATCGAGCCGCGGTTGATCACCATCGGCAGAGAAGCCTAGGTCGCAATCCGATCGACATGTGACTGCCGCGCGCCGGATGTTCTGGCCGGTCAACGCCGCTGCTGTTGCGCGCGCGTATCATCCGGCGGCGCTCCACCGAACAGGAGCCGCGACGGGTTCTTGTCGAGATTGGTGAAGGCACGGCTGATATCCGCCAGGGTCTTGCGCGCATCGCTGATCAGCACCGAGATTTCGCGCGTGCCGTTGGCGGTGAACTTATTGACGCCGGCGGTGATATCGGCGGTGCGCTTGTCGAGGTTCTCGCTGAGATCCTTGAACGACCCGATCGCAGCCTGGAATTCGCCCTTGCCGTCCTTGTTCACCATCAGCTCGAGCCCGGCCATGATGCTGTCGAGACGCTTGGAGTTTTCCGACAGCGCGGCCGAGAACGTCTCGACGTTCTTCACGGCGTTCTTGATCGACTGCTGGTTCTCGCTGATCAACCGGTTGACGTTCGACAGCACCACGCGCGCGGACTCGGTGAAATCCTGGCCGGCGCTGAGATCGGCATAGAGCGTCAGGATACCCTCGTCATCGGGCTCGACCTCCGGCGCATCGACCGCGCCGCCTTTCATCGAGACCGCAGCGATACCGGTCAGTCCCTGAAACTCGAGCGTGATCTGCGTATCCTTCCGCACCGGTGCCTTGCGCTCGACCTTGACCATCGCCACCACGTTGTGCGGATCGTCGATCTTTACCGAGGCGACTTCGCCGATGCGGATGCCGTTGAAATTGACGTTGGCTCCGGTGCGCAGGCCCGATACCGGCCCCTCGAACACGATGCGATAGGCGATGCGCGTCTTCGCGGTGCCCATGTTCTGGAACCAGAAAACGAAGCCGAAAGCCGCCACCAGGACCGCCAATGTGAAGGCACCGATCAGGACGTAATTCGCCCGCGTTTCCATCGATCGACTCCGAACTATCCTGCGGCCGCGCGGCCGCGTTTGCCATGGAAATAGGATTTCAGCCAAGGATGCTGGGACGCACGCATGTCGTTGATCGTGCCGACGGCGATCACTTTGCCGTCCCCCAGGACCGCAATCCGGTCGCATGCCGTGTACAGGCTGTCCAGATCGTGGGTTACCATGAAAACCGTCAGCCCCAAAGTCCGCTGCAGGGTGCGGACGAGATCGTCGAAATTGGCCGCACCAATCGGGTCGAGACCGGCCGTCGGCTCATCGAGAAACACGATCTCCGGATCCAGCGCCAGCGCGCGCGCCAAGCCCACCCGCTTGATCATGCCGCCGGAGAGCTCGGACGGATAGAGGTCGATCGCCTCCGGCTTCAGTCCGACCATCGACAGTTTTGCGAAGGTGATCTCGTCCAGCAACCGTTGCGAGACGTCGAGGTACTCGCGGATCGGGAATTGGATATTCTGGCGAACCGTCAGCGACGAAAACAAGGCTCCCTGCTGGAACAGGATACCCCAACGCCGCTCGATGCCGCGCCGCATGTCGGCATCCGCGCTGCCCAGATCGATGCCCATCACTTCGATATGGCCCGAGCGCTTCGGCATCAGACCGATGATGGTGCGCATCAGCACCGACTTGCCGGCGCCGGATGGGCCGACGAAGCCGAGGATTTCCCCCTTGCGGACGTCAAGAGACAGCTTGTCGAGGATCAGCCGCTCGCCGAAACCGACGGTCAGATCGGACACACGGATGATGTGATCGCGCGCAACGTCTGCCATCGTCACATCCCGATCGAGGCGAAGAAGATCGCGAACGCCCCGTCCGCGACGATGACGAAGAAGATCGCCTTCACCACCGATGCGGTGGTGTGCTGGCCGAGCGATTCCGCCGAGCCCTCCACAGCGAGCCCTTCGACACAGGCGATGGTGCCGATCAGGAACGCCATGAAGGGCGCCTTGACCATGCCGACGATGAAGTGGTCGATGGTGATGACGTCGCGCAGCCGCGCCAGGAAGGCCTCGGGCTGCAGCCCGCCATAGAGCCAAGCGATCAGCCCCCCACCGTAAAGCGCAGCGATCACGCCCAGGAACGTCAGTACCGGCAGCGCGATCACCAGCGCCAGCAGCCGCGGCACGATCAGCACCTCGGCCGGATCGAAACCCATGGTGCGCAAGGCATCGATCTCCTCGCGCATCTTCATCGAACCGAGCTCGGCCGTATAGGAGCTGCCGGAACGGCCGGCAATCATGATCGCGACAACGAGCACGCCAAGTTCGCGCAGGACCAGCACGCCCAGCATATCGACGACGAACACGCCGGCGCCGAACTTGCTGAAGTGGAAGATGCCCTGCTGGGAGATGATACAGCCGATCAGGAAGGTGATCAGCACAATGATCGGCACCGCCCGCCAGCAGACCTGTTCCAGGTGGTGCACCGTGGAGGTAAGGCGGAAATGGGTCGGGTGCCGGATCACCTGCCCCGCCGCGTAGACGATCGTGCCGGTCATCGCCGCGAGCCCGGTCAGCGTGCCGCCAACCCCAACCACGGCCCGGCCGATCCGTTCCAGCAGCAGCACAAGCGTCATCGGGGTCCGTTCGGCAAGCTCGGGGCTTGCCACCCGGCTCACCTCGGCGACCAGCGGCGAATGGGCCGGCGACAGCCCCATCACCTGCGATTCCACGCCGGCCTGCAAGAATGCGCGGCGCAGCCGCTCGATGAACCAAGCTCCGAAGGTATCGAGCTGAGACACCCGCGACACGTCGATCAGCACGCCACGCCGACCGGCAGCAAGCCGCTCGGCCTTATCAACCATCTGCTCGAGGTCGGTTGCGTGATGTGCGGTCCAGGCTCCGCCCGCCCGCAGCGCAATACCGTCAGGATAGGTGACCTGCTCCAGTGTAGGCCCGCCGCTCATGCCGCGCTTATACCTCTGCGCTGGCCTCGGTCCGGACCCCTCTTCCGAACGCCCTGCGTGATGCGGGCGGCTTGCAGCGCTCCCCCTAACAGCCATACTTGCCGCAATCTCGCAACCCTCCGCCACTGCAGGGCTTAAAATATCCCAATGACTTCAGCAACATCTCTCACCCTATCGGCTCGAATCGAACACTGGCCGATCGCCGGCTCCTTCACTATCAGCCGCGGCGCGAAGACCGAGGCTGTGACTGTAGTCACAGACATCAGCGATGGGGTTCATACTGGCCGAGGCGAATGCACGCCCTATCCACGCTACGGCGAGACGCCGGAGACCACGCTGCAGGCGGTGTTGGCGATGGACGAACGCATCCGCCAGGGCATCGATGCACGAGCGCTCCAGGCGGCGATGCCGCCGGGAGCCGCCCGCAACGCCCTGGACTGCGCGTTATGGGATCTGGCTGCGAAAGCCCAGGGCAAACGCGTCTGGCAAGTGCTGCAGCGCGCCGAACCGAAACCGTTGACCACTGCCTACACCATTTCGCTCGGCACACCCGAAGCAATGGCCGAGGCGACCGCCAAGGCCGCGCACCGTCCGCTGCTGAAGATCAAGCTCGGCGGCGATGGTGACGCGCAGCGCATCGCCGCTGTGCGCCGCGCGGCGCCGAACAGCGAACTGATCGTCGATGCCAACGAAGCCTGGACCGATGCGAACATCGCGGCCAACCTCGATGCTTGTGCCACCGCGGGCGTGACGCTGGTCGAGCAGCCGCTGCCCGCGGGCAAGGATGGTACGCTTGCCAGGATCAAGCGGCCGATCGCCGTCTGCGCCGACGAGAGCGTGCATGATCGGGCGTCGCTTGCGTCGCTGCGCGAGCGTTACGACGCGATCAACATCAAGCTCGACAAGACCGGCGGCCTGACCGAAGCAATGGCGCTCGCCGACGATGCACGCGCGCTCGGCTTCGACATCATGGTCGGCTGCATGGTCGCGACATCGTTGGCGATGGCGCCGGCGCTGATCGTCGCACAGCAGGCGCGCGTAGTGGATCTCGACGGGCCGCTGCTGCTGACGAAGGATCGGGAGGATGGATTGCGCTACGACGGCAGCATCGTGCATCCGCCATCATCAGCACTCTGGGGTTGAGCGGCCGTCAGGGTCACGCACAGGCCCGCCGGATCGCCGCCCGGCCGCTCAGAATGACGGCCGTGCCCGCCAGTGCCATCGCCGCCATGCCGTAATAGATCGCCTGGCCGACGTTGGCGAACAGCCAGCCGCAGACAATTCCGGTGGAGGCCATGACAATCCCGCTCGCCGTCACCACATAGCCCTGCGCATTCGGCATATGGCGCCCCGATACGATACGCACCAGCACGCCCATGGTGCCGAGATGCGTGGCGCCGAACGAGAGCGCGTGCAGGGCCTGTGCGAATACCAGCAGCGCCAATGGCGGCTCCTGCGCAGTGACGAGCCAGCGCAGCACGGCCCCCGCCCCGCCGATGGCGATCAAGGTCGCCGGTGAGACCTTTAAACGCGGCGAGAGCGCGAACAGCACGATCTCGACCGCGACGCATAAGGTCCATAGCACCGCGACCGTTGCACTCGAAAAACCCGCAGCCTGCCAGGAGATGGCCGAGAAGGTGTAATAGGCGGAGTGACTGCCCTGGATCAGCGCCGCCGCGACCAGCACTGCGGCGAAGGCCGGCATGGTCAGCAGCGCGGTCGGGCGCGACACGCTCGAGACTGCGGACGAGACGTGTCCGGCGGACGGCAGGCCAAGGCTCGCCAGCGCGATGATCCCGGCAAAGCCCGCGAAGGTCCATCCGAGATGAAGCGTCCCAAAGGCGCCCTCCAGGTAGCCCGCGACCAGCGCGCCAACCATATAGGCCGCCGATCCCCACAGCCGGATCGGGCCGTAGTCGAGCCGATAATGCGTGACCCCGCGCAAGGCATACGCGTCGGTGAGCGGAAAGAGCGGAGTCCAGGCCCAGGCGGTGAGCCACAGCACAGCCGCGATCGACGGCGCAGTCCGCATGCTGCCGAGCAGCAGAAAGCCGGCAAAGGTGAGGACCGCCACGACCACCAGACTGCCCCGCAGCGCATCGTAGCGTCCTGCCGCCGCCGTCACCAACGGAACCGCCATCAGTCGGGCTGCCGTAGGCGCCGCCATCACGAGACCGATCAGCGCAGGCGCAAGCCCCGACGCCTGCAGCCAGACCGGAAAGAACGGCATGTAAGCACCGTTCAACGCGAAGATCGCGGCGTAGAAGATAGACAGCCGCACCGCGAACTGGCGGCCGCCGACCGGCACTGCAGGCGTCTCAGACATCAAAGCGGTTTCGATTCGCAGGGAACAATCGCTTAAAGCACGAACGTTCCAGGCTTGTCCCTTTGCACAGCAACAACGACGGTTTTCGGAAATCGCGCGGCTCGTTTAGAGTCCGTGTCATTCTGTGCGATTCGACCTACGGTGGTCGTGACGGCGCGATTCTCGCGCCATGAGAGTCCCGCGCTCTGAGAGTCCAATGGCTGACGAAGCTTTCGCCCTGTCTCCGATCAATGCCCGCGCGTCGCTGCCGACGGATGCGGACTACGAGGCGATCTGCAACGCCTTCATGGAGACGTCGCGCGGCCGCTGGTTCCTGTCCGAATATGCCAAGCGCAACCGCAACGCGGATACGCGCCTCGTTCTGGACGCGGTCGAACGGATCGAGGCGGCTCTGGCGAACCAAAGGCAGGCGCAGTCCGAGCCGGAGCCGCCGGCCGATCTGTGGCCAGAACTGATGAAGGCTTTCACGAAGACGCGTATTGAGATTGCCCAGCGGCTTCTGACCGATGGCGGCGACACGGCGGCGTTCGATTCAATCCGCTCCGGGGCCGAAATGATCCGCAAGGTCTCGAAAGCCTTGCGCGAGCGCGGCTGGGACGTTCGCATCTGCGACGTGTTCGATACCCAGGTGAGCGCGATTACCGATGGCTACACTGCCCTGCTTGCGGGTCGCTCGCTCGAAAGCAGCGCGCAGACCGACGTGCTGGCGGCCTTCGACGCTCTCGCCGAGCGAGTCGAGACGCTGACTGGTGGTGGAGAGACCGAAACTCTCGACGTCATGGTCGATGCGGTCGCCGATGCGATGGGCGAGGACGATGACTTCGGCGGCGCATTTGCCGATGCCGAGCCGGAGACGCCCCCGCCACCTGCTCCGCTCGACGAGGATGCGGCGTTCCACGACATCTATGATTATGCAGACGATGCGCCGGTCGCCGCTGAGACCGTAGTGACCTCATCGTCCGAACCGCTAGCAGAGGCGCCGCCTCCGCCCGCGCCTGCACCACAACCGGAGTCCACGCTCAGCCGGCCGGCTATGCCTGAGCCGAAGGCCGAGACCCAACACCCCGCTCCGGCCACTTCGACTCTGCTGCGGCGCCAGGTTCCGGACGTGTCTCCTGCGGACGACATCGAGATCGTCGACGTTGCCGATAGCCGCCCCGCGGCTCCACCGCGCCGAACCACAGAAGCACCGCCGAGCTTCGAACGCCCACGCGATGTCGCGCCCCCCAAACCTGCCCCTGTCATTCCCATTGCGGAGGCTCACGTTGCCGCACCGGCGCCAGCAGAACCGGCTCCCGCCCGCACATCGCTGGGTGCAGCGCTGCTCGCCAGCGGCCTGGTTCGGGGCGGCTCGGAAACCAGCCGCAGCGATCCGCTGGCGCCGTTCCGCCGCATGAGTCAGGCGGAGCGGGTGGCGTTCTTCACCTAAAGCGTCGAGGCTCACAGCTAAAGCATGATCCGGAAAAGTGTGAAGCGGTTTTCCGAAAAGGTCATGCTTAGACAATAAGCTTAAACCGCGAGGATGATCCAAAACCCATCGCGCTTTAGGCGCTCGCGACGATCAGCTTCGCGAACAGCTCTGCATCGACATTGCCGCCCGACAGCACGATGACGGCGGTTTTGCCCTTGGCGTCCAGCCGCCCGGCCAGGAGCGCGGCGAGACCGACGGCCCCGCCCGGCTCGACCACGAGCTTCAGTTCACGGAATGCAAACGCCATCGCCTCACCAACCTCCCGGTCGGACGCCACCGTTCCAGCCGCAACGAGCTGGCGGTTGATCGAAAAGGTCAGTTCGCCAGGATTGGGCGCCATCAGCGCATCACAGATCGTCCGCCCCTTCGCGACGCCATGCTGGCGATGCCCGCTGGCAAACGAGTGCGCGTGATCATCGAATCCCTCCGGCTCAACCGTGATCATCCGGCAGTCAGCGAACGCGGTTCTAATGCCGATCGCGACNCCCGCCATCAGGCCGCCGCCCGATGCGGGCACCGCCACGACGTCCGGCACGACGCCAAGGGCAGTCAGATCGGCGGCGACCTCGCGGCCGATCGTGCCCTGCCCTGCGATGACCTTCGGATCGTCGAACGGCGGTACCAGGGTCGCGCCGCGTTGGCTGCAGATATCCCGCGCGATCGCCTCGCGGTCCTCGCGATCGCGATCATAGAGGACCACCTCCGCGCCGTAGCCCTTGGTGCGCTCACGCTTGGTAACAGGCGAATCCGACGGCATGACGATGACCGCGGGCATGCCAAACAGTTGCGCGGCCGCTGCGACGCCCTGCGCGTGGTTGCCCGACGAGAACGCGACGACGCCAGCCGGCCGCGCTTCCGGCGGGATCGACGAGATCTTATTGAAGGCGCCGCGAAACTTGAACGAACCGGTTCGCTGCAACGGCTCGGCTTTCAGGAAGATGCGCGCTCCGGTCAGCGCATCGAGCGCCGGCGATGACAATAGCGGCGTCCTCACCGCGTAGGGTTTGATGGTCTCGGCTGCGCGCGCGATGTCCGCGGGCGTTACCGGCAATGCGTCAAGGTCGGAAGGCTTGGTGATGCTGGCCATATCCGATGGTTAGGCCATGATCCAGCGAAGGGAAAGTCACATTTGCAAACCGCGCAAGACGCGGGAACGCTCAGGCCGACAGGCGCGTCGGCGTCGCCACGGCCTGCGACTGGCCAGTACCGGTTCGGCCGCGGCTGGCGACAAGGATGTTCCTCAGGAACGCCTGGGCAGACGCATCCCAGCTCCGCTCCAGTGCGAATGCGCGGCAGTCTTCCCGCGAAAGGTCCAGCGCCGCGAGACAGGCGGCTCGCAGATCGTCATTCAGCGCACCGACTGGCACTGTGCCGATCACATCCTTCGGACCCGTGACGGGAAATGCCGCGACCGGAACGCCGCTCGCCAACGCCTCCAAGAGCACGAGGCCGAACGTATCGGTCTTGCTCGGGAAGACGAACACATCCGCCGCCGCATAGGTCTCCGCCAGCTTCTCACCGAACCGCTCGCCCAGGAACATCGCATCCTTGTAGCGCCGCTCCAGGCTCATCCGCTGCGGGCCATCGCCGACAACGACCTTGGTGCCCGGCAGATCGAGATCGAGAAACGCTTCGAGATTCTTTTCGACCGCCACTCTCCCGACCGATAGAAACACCGGCCTTGGCAGGCCGAGATCGACGTCGCGCGGCCGGAACAGGTTCGCATCGACACCACGCGGCCAGATCCGCACATTGGCGAAGCCGCGCGAGGTCAATTCCTGCGCCAGCGGTGGCGTTGCCGCCATCACCGAACCGCTGAGCGAGTGAAACCAGCGCAATACCGCCCACACCCAGGATTCTGGAATGGGCAGCCGTGCCGAGACATACTCGGGAAAACGCGTGTGGAAGCTCGAACTGACCGCAAGCCCGCGCGAGGCGCAGTATTGCCGCACCAGCAGACCAATCGGCCCCTCGGTGGCGATATGAATCGCATCCGCCTTCGCGTCCTCGATCAGCCGCGCGACCTTCGCAGGCGTCGGCAGCGCCAGCCGGATGTCGGTGTAGCCGGGCATGGCCACCGTGCGGAACGATTCCGGCGTGAGGAACACCATCTCCACACCGAGTGCCTGCGTCGCCTGCGACATCATCGTCAGCGTTTGCACCACGCCGTTGACCTGCGGATGCCAGGCGTCGGTCGCAACCAGGACTTTCATGCGGCAGCTTTCGTCACGCGGCTTGCACCGCGAGCGGCGCCGGAAGGCGCACAGGCGGCTGGGCGTTGGCCCAGTTGATGATCTCGAACTGGCCATCCTCGTGCTCGACGATCGCGGTGCAGCTCTCAACCCAGTCACCGCAGTTGAGATAGCGAACGCCATGCTCGTCGCGAATCGCGGCGAAGTGGATATGCCCGCAGATCACTCCGTCGGCCTCGCAGCGGCGGGCTTCAGCGGCGAGCGTCTTCTCGAACGCGCCGATGTAATTGACCGCGTTCTTCACCTTCAGCTTCGCCCACTGCGACAGCGACCAATATGGCCGGCCGAACAGGCGGCGAAACATGTTGACGAAGCGATTCATCTGGATCGCGAAGTCATAGGCGCGGTCGCCGAGATGAGCGAGCCAGCGCGCGTTCTGCACCACGAGGTCGAAGATATCGCCGTGGATGATCAGGTAGCGCTTGCCGTCGGCGCCCTCGTGGATCGTCTGTTCGATCACCTCGATGCCGCCGAAGTGGGTGCCGTAGTATGAACGCAGGAACTCGTCGTGGTTGCCGGGGATGTAGATCATGCGGCTGCCCTTGCGCCCTTTGCGCAGCAACTTCTGCACCACGTCGTTGTGGGCTTGCGGCCAATACCAGTTCGCCTTCAGCGCCCAGCCGTCGACGATATCGCCGACCAGATAGATCGTGTCAGCATCGTGGTGTTTGAGGAAGTCGAGCAGGCGGTCTGCCTGGCAGCCGCGCGTTCCAAGATGAACGTCCGAGATGAAAAGCGTGCGAAAGCGCCGTTCTGGCTCGCTTTCGGTCATTCCGTCAGTCTCCGAAAGGCTTGCATGCGGAGCAGATACCAGCATCGGGTGACGCCCCTGTGACGTTAAACCGCAACTTGCGCCGGTCCCGTCCGCTCGAAGCTGACCAGTGTATAAATACCGAAAGGCTTGATCTTGCGGCGCTCCACCAGCGCCGCCTCGGCGTTTGCCGCGGCCCAAGCCTGCAAGCGTGCGAACGGAAATTCCGGACGCAGGCCGAGCTTGCGGGTCTTCTTGGCGGCCCACCGCTCGACCGCGGCGGCAACGCCCTTCTCCGAATACAGGTGGTTGACGAGGATGATTCGCCCGCCCGGCTTCACCACGCGATGGCACTCGGACAGCACGCGTTCCGGATTCGCAACCAGCGTGATGACGAACTGCGCGACCACGCAGTCGAAGGTCGCATCCGGGAAGCTCATCTCGTGCGCATCCATCACCATCACGTCCTTGACGAAAGGATAGCGGCCGCTCGCGATCTTCTCGCGCGCCTTCTTCAGCATCGGCTCCGACAGATCGATGCCGGTGACGGCCGTGGAGTTGTCGTAGTCGTCGAATGACAGACCGGTGCCGACACCGACCTCCAGGATGTTGCCGCCGACGGCGCGCGCGGCCTGGGCGGCGGCTTTCCGCCCTTTCACCATCACCGGACCGCAGACCGCATCGTAAATCGGCGCCCAGCGGGCGTAGGCAGTTTCGACGACGTGACGATCAAGGTCGATGCTCATGCAAGGTGCTCCGCTGGTCGTTGCATCCAGCGGCGCAATTATCAACGAGGCATGACAGTTCGACGACAGGTCCAGCCCATCGATCTGGAATACTTCAGTCCATGGGCCCGCCGGCATCAGGCAGAATGAAACAATGCAG
The DNA here is from genome assembly GCF_000516555.1 of Afipia sp. P52-10. Lineage (NCBI taxonomy): Bacteria > Pseudomonadati > Pseudomonadota > Alphaproteobacteria > Hyphomicrobiales > Nitrobacteraceae > Afipia > Afipia sp. P52-10. Next base: position 37,621 of record NZ_AZSJ01000003.1, read on the forward strand.
AGAAAAGCCGCTGCGGGCTGCTTGCCCGCCAGAAGAACGAGACCGCTAGACCTCGCCGCCAATCAGCTTCACCGCAAGCGACGGGACCTCACCGGCCTCTTTCGAGAATCATGCGCCTCGATAGAGCGCGTGGAAGTGATGGATCGGGCCATGACCCTTGCCGACCTGCAAGTCGTCGGCAGCCGCAATCGCGGCGCTCACCCAGGCCTTCGCGTCACGCACTGCGGTCTCCAGCGGCGCCCCCTTCGCGAGACCTGCTGCAATCGCCGAGGACAGCGAGCAGCCGGTGCCGTGGGTGTTCTTGGTCTTGTCGCGCGGCGCCGGCAGCCGCAACGCTGCCTGCTGCGTTATCAAGAAATCGACGCTCTCCGGCCCCTCGCCGTGCCCGCCCTTGATCAGCACGGCGGGACAGCCGAGCGCCAGCAGCGCTTTGCCCTGAGCTTCGATCTCGGCCTCTGACCTCGCCGGCACCGTATCGAGCAGCACCGCGGCCTCCGGCAGGTTCGGCGTAATGACACTGGCGCTGGGAATGAGCCGCGTGCGCAACAGCTCGATCGCCTCGGGCGCGAGCAGGCGATCGCCGGAGGTCGCCACCATCACCGGATCGAGCACGACATGCGACGGATGATAGCGCGTCAACGCCTGAACGATCGACAGGATCGCGGCGGGTCTCGACACCATGCCGATCTTCACGGCTCGAATGTCGAGATCGCTGAACACTGCATCGAGCTGCGCGGTGATGAAGTCCGGCGGCGTATCGTGGATGCCGGTGACGCCGAGCGTGTTCTGCGCGGTCAAGGCCGTGATCACGGACGCTCCATAGACGCCGAGCGCGGAGAACGTCTTCAGGTCGGCCTGAATGCCGGCGCCACCGCCGGAATCGGAGCCGGCAATGGTCAGCGCGATCGGAATGGTCTTGCTCATGCGTCGGCCCAAGCGTGTTGAAGGATCATGTCCGGCGTCATCCCGTGCAATGCGTCGAGGATCGCAAAGCCGAGACTGCCGGGTCCGTTGGCGATGTCGGCGGCGAACTCGCCGGCGATGCCAAACGTCATCATCGCCGCCGCAGTGGCAAGCCAGCGGTCGCTCTCGACCGCAAGCGCGCTGGCGACGAACGCCGAACCTGCGCACCCCATCGCCGTGACCTGGCTCATCAGTTCGTCGCCATTATGCAGCACCACTAGCCGCTCACCATCAGTGACGATATCCGCCTCCCCGCTCAATGCGACGATCGTCTCGTTGGCTTGCGCGAACCGCATCGCGCACTTGGCCGATGCCGCTTCGCCCGCGAGCGCGGCAAGCTCTGCGGCGTTGAGGCGGATCACGGCAGGACGGCGCTCGATCAGCGTGCGTGCAAACGCAAGCCGCGCCGGCGAGCGATCGACGAACACCGGGTCCAGCACCACCGGCCGCGACTGGGCGGCAGCCGCATCGAGCGCAAGGCCGATCGCGGTGCGGCGCTCATTGTCCAGCGTGCCGAGGTTCACCAGCAGGCTCCCGGCCGTGGCGACGAAGCCTGCGATCTCCTCTGGCGACGTCGTCACCGACGGCGTGGCGCCAGCCGCGAGCAGCACATTGGCGGTGAAGGCCTGAGCGACGGTATTGGTGATGCAGTGAACGCGCGGATTGTGCGCACGGATGCGCGCGACTAGGCTCTTGGCAGCTTCCACAACCGTGGGGACAACGTCAGACAGCGTTTCCGACATCTCAAGCTCCCTCCGCCGGAATGACCCGGATCAGGTTCGATGGGTTGGCTTTCGCCTCTCAGCCCGTAAGCGCATTCCCGCAAGCTGCCGGACTGCGATCTGGGCACCCCAATGAGACAAGCCAATGGTTTAACCCGTCCGCCTGCACCCAGCAAGGCGGCTTGCCACGGCAGGCGGTTTTTGCTGGATTGCAGCATCAGATCGCCAGCCGGAATCGGCACGATTCCTTGTTTCGGTTGAGCGCGCTCCTTACCCGAGCGCGTTTCAGGAGGCCCGCTATGATAGCGTTCTTTGTCCAGATCAAGTGCGAGCTTGGCCGCGCCTACGAGGTGGCGAATGCGCTTTCAGAAGCGGAGATCGCCTCGGAAATCTATTCGACCGCCGGCAACTACGACCTGCTGGTGAAGTTCTATGTCGAGCGCGGCACCGACATCGGCCACTTCATCAATGAGAAGGTGCAGGTGATCCCCGGCATCCGCGACACCTACACGATCATCACCTTCAAGGCGTTCTGAACCTGCTCACGATCTCCCAGACCTTGCACCTCATCCTCGAGGTCGCCGCTTCACAGCCCCCTTGGACGAGGCCATCGTTGGGATCTAGCCGCGTGGCGCAGCGATCTCCTGTTCCGACTCCGGCCGCTTGAGACCGAGCTGGCGTTCACGCCAGACGACGAACAGGCCGGCTCCGGCGACGATCACGGCACCGACCGCCACCAGCGCAGCGGGAATTTCGCCAAAGAACAGGTAGCCGAGCAGGAAGCCCCAGATCATCGACGAATAGTCGAACGAGACCAGAAATGACGCTGGGGCATAGTGATGGCTGCTGGTGGTGATGATGTGTGCGGCCCCGCCGGCGATGCCAGCGCCGATCAGGGCGGCGAGCTCGAACGGCGTCGGGCTGACCCAGCTAAAGGTCGGCCAAATCCAACCAAGCGGCAGCGTGACGAGGCCGCCAAGCGCGATGAACATCGAGAAATAGATGACGATCGAGGATGTCGTCTCGGTGCGGGTCAGCCGGCGTACCTGGATCACCGCAATCGCCGAGAACACCGCGTTGCAGATTGCCAGCGTCAGGCCCGCTCCCAAGGCAGCCGACATCGCCGCGTGCTTGGATATGTCCATGTAGGGAACCAGCATCACGATCACGCCGGAGAAGCCGATGATCACCGCCGTCCAGCGATACATGTGCACCACTTCCTTCAAAAACACCGCCGCGAGCACAACCACGATCAGCGGAGTCACGAACGAAATCGCCGTGACGTCCACGATCGGCAGCCGCGCCAGCGCGCCGAAATAGCAGAAGGAAGAAGCGATGCTCAGCGTGCCGCGCTGGACGTGGGAAAAGAAGCGCTCCGTTTGCCAGGATTTCGCGAGCTCTCCCAACACAGCGTAAAAGATCAGAATTGGTACGAAGGCAAAGATCGCGCGAAAGAAGATCACCTGACCGACGGGAAACTTGTCGCCGAGATAGCGCACCTGCACGGCCATCGTGGCGAACAGGAAGGCCGCACCGAGCTTCATGAGGGCCGCGGTGATGAAATCCCGCTGAGAATACTCTGTCATCGCAATCAGGGCATGATGTCAAAAAGCGAGGCGGGTTGAATCCGGAAAATGCCCAGGATTGAGGGAGAGCGGCGAAACGGAGCGAACGCCGGGAGGACCAGGTTTTTCCAGCGTGGCGCGAACCGTCCGCACCTAACAACCATGCAGCGGCGGGTGCGAAAAGCGCGCATATTGCATGCCCGCATGCAGCACGGCGACGCAGCCGCGCGCGTGTGGAAGTGCGGTCAAATCAGGACTTGCCGGGGCGCTTCGGTCCGTCCACCGGCGGCAGCGACTTCAGATAGATCGCGATCGCCATGCGATCGTCGGCGCTAAGCTGGGCCATGTTGGCGATCACCCGCGTCATCGAGCCGCCGGCAGAATCGCCTTCCGGCGTCATGCCAGATTCAAGAAAATAGGCGATGTCCTTGTCGGACCAGTCGGCCAGTCCCTTTTGGGTGATGTTCGGCACCCAGCCCTCACCTTCCGGATTGGGCCCGCCAGCGAAGCGCTGCGCCGCAACAATGCCGCCGAGCGCATTGCGCGGGCTGTGGCATTCTGCACAGTGGCCCGGACCGTTCACCAAATAAGCGCCCCTGTTCCACTGCGCCGATTGCGTCGCATCCGCGACGAATGGCTTGCCCTCGAAGAACAGCAGCTTCCAGACACCGACGTTACGTCGGATATTGAACGGGAACGGCAGGTCATGCTCGCGCACCCTGCCCGCGGCCTGCGGCAGGGTCTTCATGTAGGCGAACAGGTCGCGCACGTCCTCCAGCTTCATCGCCGCGTAGGAAACGTAAGGGAAGGCTGGGAAGTAGTGCTTGCCCGCGGGCGAGGTGCCCTTCGTCATTGCCGTGACGAACTCAGCCTCGGACCAGCGACCGATGCCATCCGCCGGGTTCTGCGAAATGTTCGGGACGTAGAAGGTGCCGAACGGCGACGGCAGCGCCATGCCACCGCCCAAAAGCTCCCGCGTATCCTTGTCGCTGGCGTGGCAGGATACGCAGCCGCCCGCGTCGAACATTGCTTTGCCGTTCGCGACATTCGGCGTGTAGGCCGGCAGCGCGCTGGCGGACACGAGGGCCGGTGTCGTCAGCCACCAGTAAACGCCGAAACCGGCGATGGCCAGGATCACGATCAGAGCGAGCAGTTTCTTCAGCATCGTTCGCCCTCAAACATCGACGGCAGCCTGCGAGACCAAGCCTGAAATATCGGCGCATCGAACACAAGCGCTTCAGTACACATGCCGCGGGAGGGCGAGGCCGCAGGCGGCCCCGCCCTCCGCAGCTCATCATGTGGCCGTTATTTCTTGGCGCGATAATCGGCGTGGCAGCCGCCGCAGTTCTTCGTCACGTCGCCGAACGCGGTCTTGAAGCTGTCGAGATCAGTGACCTTGGCTTCGGCTGCTTTGGCGTCGGCACCGAACTTGGCGAACTTCGCATCGAAATCTGCTTTGTTCTCCCAGATCTTCGGCAATGCGGCGGTGTCGCCATCCTTCGAGTCGGGCGTGAACAGCGCCGGCCCCTTGGCCGCTGCATCCTGATAGGCGGTGAAGATCGCCTTGGCCTTCGCCAGATCGAACGGCTCATCGCCCTTCACCATCTTGGCGCCGATACCAGTCTGCCCGCCGGTGGTCTTCATCAACGCTTTGCGGGCGGCAATGACATCCTGCTGGGCAACCACTGTCGACCCCCCCACCACCAGCGCGGCAACAGCAACCAGGACACGAATCATCAAGCTTTCCCTCCGTTTCGGCATCCGCCGAGTCAACCAGACCACCGACGGGACCTCGGCACACCGTATGTCCCTGTCCGATGCCAGCCTCTCGCCAACACCGGATATCTGGTCTTATTCCATTTCTAAACTCACGATCCTGGCAATATCGCGAACACGCGCCGCGCGAATCCGGCCTCGGCCTGTCCGATTGCAGGACGCAGCCGCGAAGAGGACATGTCGCGGAAGGAGATAGGACTAGAAAACCAGCGTAGGAGCGGTCATCGCACCCTACGCTGGACGCGTTCAGAGGCGATGCCGCCGCTCGTGCTCGCTGATCGCCGACCAGATGCGCTCCGGTGTCGCAGGCATATCGATCTGATCAATTCGATATTCCCGCCACAACGCATCGGCCACCGCGTTCATCACCGCCGGCGCCGCGCCGATCGTGCCGGCTTCGCCCGCCCCCTTCACACCCAGCGGGTTGGTGGCGCAGGGCACGTTATGAGTTTCGAACGAGAACGAAGGAACATCCTCCGCACGCGGCAACGCGTAGTCCATCAGCGTGCCCGTGACGAGCTGCCCGTCATTCGGATCGTAGACTGCCTGCTCCATCAGCGCCTGGCCGATGCCTTGCACCGCGCCGCCATGGATTTGGCCGGCCAGCAACAGCGGATTGAGCGTGACGCCGAAGTCGTCAACGATCACATAGTTGACGATGCGCGTAGCGCCCAGCGCCGGATCGATCTCGACCTCAGCGATATGGGTGCCGTTCGGATAGGTGCCTGCCTGCGCACCGAAACGATCGCTGGCGGTCAGCTTCTCGACGTCGCCGTTCGAGCGCCGCGCGAGGTCGGCGAACGAGATCGTCCGGTCGGTGCCGGCGATGCGCAGCGTACCCTCGTTGATCTCGATATCGGCGGCGCTGGCCTCCAGCGCCGTAGCGGCAAGCTCCTTCAGGTTTTCGCCGAGCTTGATCGTTGCCCGCTCCACCGAAACGCCACCGACAGGAATGGAGCTGGAGCCTCCAGTACCGGCGCCGGTCGCGATCAGGTCGGTATCCCCCTGGATGACGTTGACCTGATCGGGTGCGACGCCGAATTGCTGCGCGACGAGTTGCGCATAGGCTGTCTGGTGCCCCTGCCCAGTCGATTGCGAGCCGATCAGCACGGTGACCTTGCCGTCGTCGCCGAGCTTGACCACGGCGGTCTCAGGCCCGACCGCCCCGCAGATCTCCACATAGGAGGCCATGCCGATGCCGCGGATGAAGCCCTTCCTCTTCGCCTCCTTGGCGCGTTTGGCGAATCCTTTCCAGTCGATGTTGTCCTGCGCCAGCTTCAGATGCGCCGCGAATTCGCCGGTGTCGTACACCTTGCCGGTCGCCGTGGTGTACGGCATCGCCGACGGCCTGATGAAGTTCTTCTTGCGGATCGCATCCGGCGTCATATCCAGCTTGCGCGCGCAGGCATCGACGAGGCGTTCGATCACATAGGCGGCTTCGGGACGGCCGGCGCCGCGATAGGCATCGACCGGCACGCTGTTGGTGAACACCGCGCGCACGCGGCAATGAAACACCGGAATATCATAGACGCCCGGCAGCATGCCCGAGCCGCCGAACGGAATGTAGGGCCCGAACATCGACAGATACGCGCCCATGTCGGCAAGCGTATCGACGTCCATCGCCAGGAATTTGCCATCCGCATCGAGCGCCATGCGCGCATGGGTGATGTTGTCGCGGCCATGGCTGTCGCCAAGGAAGTGATCGGCGCGATCGGCAACCCACTTCACGGTCTTCTTCAGCTTGCGCGCGGCGAACGCGGCCAGATAGTATTCACGGTACGGGAAGATCTTGGTGCCGAAACCGCCGCCGACATCCGGCGTGATGACCCGCACCTTCTCCGGCGGCAGGTTGAGGATCTTACAGAGAATCTCCTTCTGCCGGTGACTGCCCTGGCTGCCGAGCGTAACGGTGATGTGGTCGCGCTTGGCGTCGTATTCGACCACGACACCGCGCGTTTCCATGTAGTTGGTGACGAGACGCTGGTTGACGATCCTGACCTCGGCAACCGCATGCGCCTTGGCGAACACCGCGTCGGCTTTCGCCTTGTCGCCGATCGGCTTGTCGTAAAGAATGTTACCAGCGTGATCCTTCCAGACCTGCGGCGCATCCGGCTTGACGGCGGCCACGACACCGGTCACCGACGGCAGCGTCTGCCAGTCGATGCGCAGCGCTTCGGCAGCATCGCGCGCCTGCTCGACGCTGTCGGCGACCACGAACGCCACCGCATCGCCGACATGGCGGACCTCGTCCTTCGGCAGGATCGGATAGTCCGGCACCTTGAACGGATCGTCCGGGAAATTGAACAGGCAAGGCATCAGGCCGAGCTCTGCGACATCCTCGCCGGTCAGAACCGCGGCGACGCCCGGCATCTTGCGCGCGGCTGTCGCGTCGATCGTGAAGCGCGCATGCGCGTGCGGCGAGCGCACGATCACGGCATGCAAAAGGCCGGCCGGCGCGTGATCGCCCGTATACCGGCCCCTGCCCCGAATAAGGCTGTCGTCCTCTTTGCGGACAACGCTTTGTCCGACGCCGAATTTCACTGTCATGGGATATCCGCTTGGCAATCTTAGACGTTGTCTAATGTAAGAGGATTTCGGCCCCTAGCAACCGCTCCGTTGGGCGAAACCGGCCGATGCACCGGCAATATCGTCACCGCAATGGGATCAAATGCTGGAATCGAACCACTAGCGGCGGACAAAGGCGGCCAGCCAGCGGCGACCGAACAGCAGCAAAATGGCCGCTGGATAGGCGATCGCGCCGATCACGATCAGAAGTCCAAGCGTCAGCTCGTCGCGCCCTGCATGCCAGCCAGCCAACAACCAGGGCGCAGCGACATGCGCCGTCATCCACAACGCCAGCGCCAGAACGACGCCGGCGCCGGCAAACCGCAACAGCGCGCCCTGCAGCGGCCGGTCGAAGGCAATGTATTTCGCGCGCACCGCCAGCACAAACACGACAAGCAGATTCACCCAGGCACCGAGCGCGGTGCCGAGCGCAAGCCCCGCCTGCGCCAGACTGCCGACCAGCGCCAGCTTGGCTGCGAGATTGAAGCCGACGCCGATCAGCGCCGCCTTCGCCGGCGTCGCCGTATCCTTGCGCGCCTGGAACGAGGCGACCACGCTGCGGATCAGCACGAACGGCAGCAGTCCCACGGCATAAGCTGCGAGCGTCCGCGCCGCGTTGGCCGCGTCCGCTTGCGAGAACGCGCCGCGCGCAAACATCGCCCGCATGATAATGTCCGGCACGACCACGAAGGCGACAAGGAACGGGACCGAGAGCAATAGCGTCAGATCGAACACGCGCCGCTGCGCATTGATCGCCCCCGCCGCATCGCCCACCGCAAGTCGCCGCGACATCTCCGGCAGTAGCACCGTGCCGGCCGCGACGCCGATCACCCCGATCGGCAGCTGGTTCAAGCGGTCGGCGTAGTAAAGCGCGGCGAGCGCCCCGGTGGCGAGGAACGAGCCGATGATCGTATCGGCAAGGACGGCGATCTGCGGCCCCATCGAACCCAGCGTCGCAGGCCCCAGAGCCCTGAAGAAACCGCGCACATCGGAATCGAACTGCGGCCAAGTCAGCCGCGGCAGCACACCCTGCCGCCCGGCATCAGTAGCCAGCAGCAGCACCTCCAGCACGCCTGCGATCAGCACTCCCCAGGCTGCCGCGTGGCCCGCGCTCGGAAAGAACACCGCCAGCATCAGCGCGACGATGACCGACAGGTTCAACAGGATCGGCGCTGCCGCCGCGCTCGCATAGCGGTTCATCACATTGAGGATCGCGCCGTAGAGCGTGACCACGGTGATCAGCAGCAGGTACGGAAAGGTGATGCGGGTCAGTTCGATCGCGAGCGAACGGCGCTCCGGATCCTCGGCAAAGCCCGGCGCCAGCAAGGTAATGATCTGCGGCATGAAGACGAGGGCGAGCAGCAGCAACAGCCCCTGCACCATCAGCAGCATGGTGAAGATGCGATCGGCGAAGCGTCGTGCCGCCATTTCGCCGGCGCTGCCACGCAAATGCGCGTAGGCCGGAATGAACGCGGCATTGAAGGCGCCTTCGGCGAAGATGGTGCGGAAATGGTTCGGCAGGCGCTGCGCCACGACGAACGCATCCGCGAGCGGCCCAGCGCCGAGGATCGCGGCCATAACGATATCGCGCGCGAATCCGGCGATCCGCGACAGCAAGGTGAATCCGCCGTAAGTGAAGATTCCCCGGAACATCAGCCGCTTTTACAGCAAGCGCAGGCTGTGCAAAATGCACAACATCGGCCTGCGATCCGATGCACACAGCATGATCAAGCAGACGTGACGATGCGCGTGCCTCACCCCGCGACGCGCCGCAGCATCGCCTGCTCCCGATGCGACGAGGAATCGAGACACTGGATCGCGATCTCGAGGCTGGCGACGCCCTCGTCGCCGGTTACCGCCGGCGCTTCACCGGAGCGGACGGCCCGGACGAAAGCCCCGAGTTCGCTCCGCAATGGCTCCTCATAACCCACCGAGAGATGCCGCATCGAGTAGCTGCCGTCAGGCTGGAAGCCGAAGCATTCCGTCACCTGCCGCGTCAGCAGGTCGCCCATCACGTACTTGCCACGGGTCGCGACCGTGACGTTGCGCGCCTTGAACGGCGTCAACCAGTTGGTGTTGATGTGCGCCAGCACGCCGGACTGGGTGCGGAACTGCAGCAGCGCGATGTCCTCGCGCTCGGCGACGGCGCTGGAGAGTTGCGGCTGCACCTCGGTAATCTCGGATTCGGTGAACCAGCGGATCAGGTCGATATCATGCACGGCAAGATCGATCACTACACCGACATTCGACATACGCGGCGGGAACGGGCCGACACGGGTGATGGCGATGGAGAGGATTTCCTCGCCCTTGATCGCCTGCTTAATGGTTTCCACCGCCGGGTTGAAGCGCTCGACATGGCCGACCATCAGCGTCACGCCGGCGCGGCGCGCGGCGGCGACGATCTCGCGCCCCTCTGCCACCGTCGATGCGATCGGCTTCTCGACCAAAAGGTGGATCTTGCGCTCGATGCAGTGAAGCGAGATTTCATGATGCAGATGGGTGGGCGCTGCGATCGTCACCGCATCGACGCCCTCCTGCAAAAGGTCGTCCACCGTTTCGAAGGTGCGACAGCCGATCAGTTCGGTCGCACGCTGGCGGTGCGCTTCCAGCGGATCGGCGATGCCGACCAGCGTGACGTCGGAGAGACCGCCGAACACGCGGGCATGGTTGCTGCCCATCACGCCTGCGCCGATGACACCGATGCGCAGGTCTTTGTTCGCGATCGAAGCTGTTTTCGCCGGCGCCATTCGTCGTTCCTGTACTCAATCCAACGGTGTGTTCTTGCGGGTCGTTGTTGCGCGGCATCCGGCCGAAAAAACGGCAGACGCCGTCGCGGAGGACGCGCTGGCCGGGACTGAGGACCACCCTCCGGCCGATTCGACTAAGGGTCTATCACGCCGGTCTGCCTGCGGCTAACCACGGTTGCGTTTATCGACAAACACGTTTTGATTCAAAGCATTACACCTTCCGGAGGGCCAAAGGTGTCGAGCGGCTTTGCCTATTCCGCCGCGCGCAGCGTGTCCGGCAGCGGCAGAGTGATGCCCGCCGCCAACGCATCGTCGCGGAAGGCCTTGACCGCGCCGAGCGCAAGATCATCGCCAGTCTGGGTGCCGATCGCGGGCAGCTTGTTCAGCACGTCAGCGGGCGCGGTGATGATGTGGCAGCCCATGTCATGCGCCTCGATCACGTTGAACACCTCGCGCGTCGAGGCCCAGATGATCTCCACATTCGCGGTCGCCCGCGCGCGCTTGACCGCATCCTGCACCAGCGGACGGTAGTCGATGCCGAGATCGCCGAGCCGCCCGGCGAACACCGAAACGCACGCCGGCGCGCCGCCATCGAGCGCCGTTACCGCCTTCGCCACCTGATCGGCGGTGAAGATCGCGGTCATGTTGATCTTGATGCCGTCGCGCGAAAGCGTGCGCACCGCATCGAACATCAGCTCGCCCTTGGTCGTCATCACCGGGATCTTGGCGTAGACGTTCTTCCCCCAAGACGAGATCAGCCGCGCCTGAGCGATCATCTCCGGAATGTCGTCGGAGATGACCTCGAACGAGATATGCCGGTCCGGAACTGCGACGACGAGTTCCCGCGCGTAAGAGACGTAGTCGGTAACGCCCGCCTTCTTCAAAAGCGACGGATTTGTGGTGAAGCCGGAAATCCAGGCATTGCGCGCCATGGCGACGATCTGCGCCTTGTCGGCGCCATCAGTGAACAGCTTGACCTTCAGGGCGTCCAGACGGGGGGCCATCACATTACCTCCGTTGCGATGGACAACCCTTACGCGCTCGGCCAAGCCGCTGCAACACCGCTTGATGTTGTCAAGCCGCACGTCCCCGGCTATTGGCTGTCCGGCGCCGAGACCGTCGGGTTCCACCGTCGCCGCCGCGAAAGTCTGCAACCGGCATGCGCCAGACCGTCCTCCTTCTCCTGAAGATCGGCATCTCCGCCGGGCTGCTGTATCTGGCGCTGCGTGGAGTCGATTTCACAGCGATCCAGGCCCGGCTGAGCCAGATCGATCCGTTCTGGATCGCGATGGCGCTGCTCGCCGCGTTCGTGCAACTCGCCGTCTCCGGGTTGCGCTGGCGCGCGATCGCGCTCCGCTGCGGCACGACGCTTCCGGTGGCAACGGCGCTGCGCTTCATGCTTGTCGGCGCGTTCTTCAACCAGACCCTGCCCTCGACCATTGGCGGTGACGGCGTACGCCTGTGGCTGCTCCGCCGCAGCGGCGCGAGCTGGCAGGCCGCGACCTATTCCGTCCTGGTGGACCGCGCCATCGGGCTGATCGTGCTGGCCCTGATCGTGGTGGTCAGCCTGCCCTGGTCGCTCGCGCTGATCGCCAACGAACATGCACGCATGGGCCTGCTGGCGCTCGATCTGGCGGCGATGGCGGGCTGTGTGGTCTTCCTGCTGTTCGGTTACCTGTCGTGGCCCTGGCTGCAGAGCTTCTGGCCGACACGACACTTGCATGGCTGCGCGGTCGTCGCCAATCGGGTTCTGTTCGACCGTCGGAGCGGCTGGATGGTCCTGCTGCTGTCGCTGGTCAATCATCTCTTGACCATCGTCATATCGTCATGCGTGGCGATCGCCATCGCCGCACCGGTGTCCTTCTTCCAGATGGCGATGCTGATCCCGCCGATCGGTCTGATCACGCTGATCCCTATTTCCATTGCCGGATGGGGCGTGCGCGAACAGGCGATGCAGGCGGCGTTCCGCTATGCGGGCCTCGCTACCGCCGACGGCGTCACCATCTCGATCCTGAGCGGAGCGATCATGTTCCTGCTCGGCGCGATCGGCGGCCTCGTTTGGCTACTCAGCTCGGAGAAGGCGCAAAAAGGCGCGGACACGATGGAGATCGACGAGAGCGCGCTGGACGAGCCTCTCGAGACGCCGCGCTGAGACGCGCCATCAGCGCCCATCCTGCGACACCGTATCGGGCCAGAAGCGGCCCAGCGCCCAGCCGGCTGCGGCCAGCATGCAGAAGAAGATGATCGCCGTGGGCGCAATGTCGCCGGTGCCAAAATAGCTGGCGATCAGCCCGCCGCCGGCCTTGGCGATCAGCGTCACGCAAATCATCACCACGCCACCGACGGCATAGGTTTTCAGCACCGCGAAACAATAGTCGAAGAGTGCTTGCATGGGGCTTGCTAACACGCCGCGTGACGACGACCCGCGCGCCCGGTCACACAAGCCCCCACGGACGCGATAAGCCAATCCGCCCATCGCAATCAAGGAATGCGGCAATCCCATGGAGATGCCGCCGTTCGCCGCGCTGCGGGAACCCGCATTTCGCGCGCGGAAACGGAATTGCTGCCTACGATCCGCCGCCTTCGCGTGCGCGGTTCACCAGCGATGTGGTCGAGAAGCCCGGTACGATATCGACCAGCAGCACCTCGCCGCCGATCGCGTCCATCACCTCATGGCCGACCACCTGCTCGCGGGTGTAGTCGCCGCCCTTCACCAGCACATTCGGCTTGATCGTCTGGATCAGCCGCAGTGGCGTGTCGTCCTCGAAGACCACGACCAGATCGACCGCTTCCAGCGCCGCCAGCACCTCGGCGCGGGCGCGCTCGTTCTGCAGCGGCCGCTCCGCTCCCTTCAGGCGGCGCACCGACGCATCCGAATTGAGGCCGACGACCAGCCGGTCGCAGGCCGCACGCGCATCGGTCACCACCTTGACGTGGCCGGGATGCAGGATATCGAAGCAGCCATTGGTGAAGCCGATGCGCAGACCCTGCTTGCGCCAGGCGGCGATCTGCTCCTCGAGATCGTTCGCGTTCATCGCGATCTTCTCTTCCGCAGCGAGCGAGGCGCGCGGCAGCACCTCATGCCGCAATTCGGCGAGATCGACTGCGGCCGTGCCGCGCTTGCTCACCGCCACCGCGGCCGCGGCATTGGCGAGCCGCAGCGCCGTATCCCAGTCGCAGCCCGCCGCGAGCGATGCCGCGATCGTCGCGACCACGGTATCGCCGGCACCGGATACGTCGCGTACCCGCGCCGGATGCGCCGGGATATGGATCGCATCGCCGTCGCGTCGCAGCAGGCTCATGCCATGCTCGCTGCGGGTGACGAGGATCGCCTCGGTATCGGTGCTGCGGATCAGTTCGCGTGACGCCTCCTCCAACTCGGCCTCGCTCCCGGCGCGGCTGCGGGTCGCCTCGGCGAACTCCTTACGGTTCGGCGTCAGCAGCGTCGCGCCGCGGTAGACGGCGAAATTCAGGCTCTTCGGATCGACCACCACGCGCTTGCCGGCCTTGCGCGCGGCATCGATCACATTGCGAATGACGCGCGTGGTCAGCGCGCCCTTGGCATAGTCGGACAAGAGCACGATGTCCGCGCGCGGCAGGGCGGCCAAGGCCGCATCGATCACCTTCTGCTCGATCTCGGCCGCGACCGGCCTCGCAAGCTCCCAATCCGCGCGCAGCAGATGGGTGGAGAAATGATCGGAGACGAAGCGCACCTTGCGCGAGGTCGGCCGGCTGCTATCTGCGATCAGATGCGCCTCGATCCGCCCTTCGCGCGCAAGCTCGTCCTTCAGCACCTGACCGTAGACGTCCTCGCCGACCACGCCGACGAAGATGCAGCGCGCACCGAGCGAGGCGACATTGCGCGCGACGTTCCCCGAGCCGCCGACATTGATCTCGCTACGCTGGACGGCGATCACCGGCGCCGGCGCCTCCGGCGACACGCGCGAGACATCGCCATAGACGAATTCGTCGAGCATCAGATCGCCGACGCAGAGCACCGTCTGGCGGCGGATGTCGAAGGCGAAGGTTTCGAAGTTGAACATGCAGGGATCGTGGTCCTGACTCGGTTTCTGAGCACGATCTTGTCCGAAAACCGGTGCCCGCTTTCGGGATCATGCTCTAGCGATAGGGATCGGCCTTGTCGAGGAAGCTGGTGACATACTGCCTGACCGCATCCTCCAGCGTCGTGAAGCCGCCATTGTAGCCCGCGCCGAGCAATCGGGCCATGTTCGCTTGCGTAAAATACTGATAGCTGCCGCGCAGGTTGTCCGGCATGTCGATGTATTCGATGTTCGGCTTGCTACCGAGCGCCGCATAGCCCGCCAGCATCAGATCACGGAAGCTGCGCGCGGAGCCCGTGCCGACGTTGAAAATGCCGTTCACAGCCGGCGCCGCAAGCAACCACTGCATTACCCGCACCACGTCGTCCACATAGATGAAGTCGCGCCGCTGATCGCCGTCGGCGATGCCCTCGCGATGCGACTTGAACAGTTGCACCGTGCGGCCGGCCTTCACATCGGCGAAGCGCTTGGCGAGCACGTTCATCATTGCGCCCTTGTGGTACTCGTTCGGCCCGAACACGTTGAAAAACTTCAGCCCGGCCCAGTGCGGCGGCAGCTTTTCCTTTCTCGCCACCCGCTCCGACACCAAAAGGTCGAAGAGATTTTTGCTCCAGCCGTACAGATTCATCGGCCGCAGCGCCTTCAAGGCCGGCACCGACCAGTCGTCGTCGAAACCGCCTTCGCCATCGCCATACGTGGCCGCCGACGAGGCATAGATGAAGCTGGTTCCGGTCGCCGTACACCAGTCGAGCAACGCCTTCGGCAGGATGAAATTGGCTTGCAGAACCCGATCGGCGTCGGTGGCGGTGGTTTCGGAGATCGCGCCGAGATGGACGATCGCCTCCAGCTTGCGGCCTTCAAGCCACTTCAACAAATCCGCCGGCGGGACGACGTCCGCGAGCTGGCGCTTGGCGAGGTTGCGCCACTTGCCGTCGGTCCCGAAATAGTCGCAGACGGCCACATCGTTGCGCCCTGCATCGTTGAGGGCCGCGACCATGTTCGACCCGATAAATCCGGCCCCGCCGGTGACCAGCAGCATGACACCTGACTTCCATGAATGTGCGGGCAACCATTGCCCCAGAGCCCGCGAGCGGGCAACCTCCGTTGCCGGATATCCCCGCGCCCAGGAAGATGGTGGCCAACCGCCACTGACCTCTGGACGCCGGATCACGGAGAGGCTAACCCGCTCAAGGTCCTTATCTTTTGGACGGTATGGCAGGAGCTGCGGCGGCGATCAACAGCAATGAATCAGAGTTCATTCAATATCGCCGGAGGCACCGCCAGCCGGGCGGACAACAGCCCGATCCTCATTATCCCTTACATGTGGATCGGCGATTTCGTGCGGTGCCATACGGTGGTCCGGGTGCTCAAGCAGCGCTGGCCCGACCGGCCTGTGGATGTGCTGAGCACGTCGCTCTGCGCGCCACTGGTCGATTACATGCCTGGCGTCCGCAAGGGCATCGTCTGGAACCTGCCGCGCGGCGCAATCGCCCTGAAGCAGCAACTGGCTCTCGCCGCACTCTTCCGGAAGGAGGGCTACGGCCAGGCGCTGATCATGCCGCGCACCTGGAAGGCGGCGCTGGCGCCGACCCTGGCAGGCATCCCCCAACGCACCGGGTTCATCGGCGAGGCCCGTTTCGGCCTGTTGAACGATTGGCGGCGCGGCGAGAAGGCGTTGCCGCGCATGGTGGATCGCTGCGCCGCGCTGGCCCTGCCCGCCAATGCGGCGCTGCCGGACGAATGGCCGGTGCCGCAGCTCGTCGTCAGCGCCGACGACATCACCGCATGGCGCAAGGCCAACAATCTGGGCGACACGCCGGCGATCGCGCTGGCTCCCGGCGCGGTCGGCCCGTCGAAGCGATGGACCTACTACGCGGATGCCGCACGCGCCCTCACCGCCCAGGGCTTCGACGTATGGGTCGTCGGCGGCCCCGGCGAGAAGGAGGCGGCGGGCGAGATCGTCCGCGCCGGCGGAGCGAAGGCACGCGATCTCACCGGCACCGACCTGCGGAACGGCATCCTGGCACTGGCGGCCGCGCCCCTGGTGATTTCCAACGATTCCGGCCTGCTGCACGTATCAGCCGCGATCGGCTCGCCGACCATCGGCATCTTCGGCCCTACCAGCCCATATCACTGGAAGCCGCTGAACCCGATCGCCGCCGTCATCCAGAGCACGACCGAGGTGCCGTGCCGCCCCTGCCACAAGCCGGTCTGCCGCATGCAGCATCATGCCTGCATGCGCGACATCACGACCGGCGAGGTGATCGACGTCGCCACACGCGTGCTGAACGATGCGGGTGTCGTCACCATGCAAACCGCAGGGCGCGGCCTGTGAGCGCACCCGAACGCAAGCCGGCCGTCTTCCTCGATCGCGACGGTGTCATCAACTATAACGACGACGGCTATATCGGCACACGCGAACGCTTCCGCTGGATGGCAGGCGTAACAACAGCCATTCGTCGGCTCAACGCTGCGAACTATCATGTGTTCGTCGTCTCGAACCAGTCAGGCGTCGCGCGCGGATACTTCACCGAGGACGACGTGCGGACGCTGCATCGTTGGATGATCGCCGAACTGGCCGCCCAGGGCGCCCGCGTCGACGACATTCGCTACTGCCCTTATCTTGCGGACGCCAAGGTTGCCGCGTACCGACGCGACAGCGACTGGCGCAAGCCGAAACCCGGCATGCTGCTCGATCTGATGCAACACTGGCCGGTCGAAACCGATGCCAGCTTCATGATCGGCGATAGCGCAAGCGACATGGAGGCTGCGCGTGCGGCCGGCATACGCGGCTATCTGTTCTCCGGCGAAGACCTCGACGGCTTTGTCGCGCGGTGCCTGCGTGACCAGGCTAGGCAGAATGATTAAAGCAACCGCTCGACGGCAGCGATTGCCTCACTCGCGACCGGCGCGCGCTCGATGCCGCTGGCAACCACGATCTCGCCCGCCCCCACCGGCCCGGTGAGTCCGGGATCGGATGCAACGTAAATGCCGAGCAGCGGCACGCCGTATGCCGCAGCCAGATGCAGCAGTCCGGTATCCACACCGACTACGAGTGAGGCACCCGCGATCACCTTCGCTGTTGCATCCAGCGGCTGACGCTCGAGCACGCGACTGCCGGGGACGGCCGCAACGATCCGCTCGGCCCGTAGCTTCTCGAGGCCCGTTCCCCACGGCAGCACGCATTCGAATCCCTTGCCGTGCAGCCAGCGGCCGAGTTCGATCCAGCAGTCCTCAGGCCACTCTTTCGAGACCCGCGAGGTGCCATGCAGCAGCAATGCGTAGCGATCGCCAGACAGAGTTTCGACCTGGAGGCCGTAGTCGATTGCAGTGGCCGGCATGTAGCCCAGCGAGCGCCCGGTCAGCTGCCGGTTGCGCTCAACCGCATGCAAGGTGCGCGATACTTTGTGCCGGACATCATAGAAGCGCGACGCGAACGCCTCTTTGATGCTCGATGCGTCGTAGCCGTGCCGCTCGCCGAGCGCACCGCGCGCGATGATCGCTGAGCGGATCAACCCTTGCGCATCGATCACGCGATCGAACACAGTGGGACGCAGTAACTTGCGGAACGTTGCGATCTCCGCCCAGGTCTCACGCTTCAACAGGTGCTTACGCCAGCGCCGCGTCGCCACCGGGATCACCGCATCGACGGCTGGATGCATTCCCACCAGCGGCGCGAACGCCTCCTCCACCACCCAGGCGATCTGCGCATCAGGAAAGTGCTTCCGTGCATCGGTCACCGCCGGCATGTGGTGCACGACGTCGCCGAGCGACGAGGTCTTGATGAAGAGAATGTTGTCTATGGCCACTGGGAACCGAAGTTGAAACGCACCGAAGTTCAGGTTTCAGCAACCATACCGCATGCAAAAGTCCCCGAGAAAGCCCGATCTCCCACTATCCATAACTCCTGCTCCATATTTCTCCAGAAAACTTGCAGGAGAACGGCAAGGGAAGCGGCAATCCATGACAGTGCTCGTCACCGGCGGCGCAGGGTACATCGGCAGCCACATGGTTCATGCGCTGGTCGATTCCGGCGAAAGCGTGATCGTCGTCGATAATCTATCCACAGGCTCTTCCCATTTCGTGCCTGAGGGCGTTCCGCTCTACATCGGCGATGCCGGCGACGAGAACCTCGTCGAGGGCGTGATCGGTTCGCACCGGATCGATGCGATCGTGCATTTCGCGGGCTCGATCATCGTACCGGAGTCGCTGCGCGACCCGCTCGGCTATTATCGCAACAACACCATGACGACTCGCAACTTGTTGGCAACGGCCGTCAAATGCGGCGTCAGGCGATTCATCTTTTCCTCGACGGCAGCAGTGTACGGCAATCCCGCAGGCGTGCCGGTGACCGAAGATGCTCCGACGCGGCCGCTATCACCCTACGGCGCGTCGAAACTGATGACCGAGATCATGCTGCACGACGTGGCCGCCGCGCATACGCTGCAGTTTGTCGTGCTGCGTTACTTCAATGTCGCGGGCGCAGACCCTGCGCTCCGCTGTGGCATTGCCGTGCCCGAGGCAACCCATCTGCTGAAGGTCGCTGTGGAAGCCGCCACCGCACAGCGGCCGAAGATCGACGTGTATGGCACCGACTATCCGACACCCGACGGCACCTGCATTCGCGATTTCATTCACGTCAGCGATCTCGCGCAGGCGCACCGGGCGGCGCTGGCCTATCTGCGGCTGGGCGGCGCCTCCGACACCTTCAACTGCGGCTACGGTCATGGCCATTCGGTGCTGGAGGTGATTGAAGCCGTGCGCCGCGTCTCGGGGCGCAACTTCGCCGTCAATCATGCCTCCCGCCGGCCGGGTGATATCATGGCCATGGTGGCCGATACCCGCCGCATCCGCGAACGGCTCGACTGGGTTCCGCAGTTCAACGATCTCGACACCATCGCCGCCCACGCCCTCGCCTGGGAGGAAAAGCTGCTGAATGAGCGCGCGGTCCACGTCCCGCTGGCGATTCCGGCCTGATCCAACCCGGTTGTGAGGCCGTCAAGTCTCGCAAAGCGATTGTTTTGACTTGAAAATCCGCGTCCAAGCAGGCAATGAGGCCGCACGCCTCTAACCCCGCCGCTGCGCCGGCTTCGGCTGCAGGGCGATGAACCTGGACGGCATCCGATTTCCGACACCCGCGTCACCGACAAGCCGCTCGAGCAGGACCCGCACGGGACCGCCCTGCTGATCCGCCGCCTGATCAAGGAGCAAGGCGTCGCCTACTGGCGTCGTTACGCCCTCGCCTTCATCTTGATGTCGGTCGCGGCAGCCGCCACCGCGCTCTCCACCTATCTGCTGAAGGACGTCGTCAACGCCGCCTATCAGGAGCGCAATTTCAACCTGATCCTCACTCTGTCGCTCGGGATCGCTGCGATCTTCATTGTCCGCGGTGCTGCGACCTACGGCCAATCGGTGATCCTGTCGAAGATCGCCAACGCCATCCTCGCCGATAACCAGCGCCGGCTGTTCGCCAAACTGATGCGCGAGAACGTCGGTTTCTATTCGGACCGTCACTCGTCCGAGTTCCTGGCGCGGATGACGATCGGCGCAAGCGCGATCGCCCAGCTTCTCAACATGCTGATCACCTCGGTCGGCCGTGACCTGCTGACACTGATCGGCCTTCTGGTGGTCATGATCGTGCAGGATCCGGTGATGGCGCTGATCGGACTTCTGGTCGCGCCGCCGGCACTGCTGGTGCTGCGCAAGCTGATCCGCCGCATCCGCGGTCTCGCCGGCAATCAGTTCACGGGGCAGGCCAACATCCAGGAGACGATGCTGGAGGCACTGCAGGGCATCCGCACGGTCAAGGCGTTCACGCTTGAAGGCGCGATGCAGCAGCGGATCGACGCGAACATCGACGCGGTTCAGGCCAGCGCCAACAAGATGGCGCGGGTCTCGCATCGCTCCAGCCCGCTGATGGAGACGCTTGGCGGCCTCGCGATCTGCCTCACCTTGGTCTACAGCGGCTATCGTATCGTCGAAACCGGTGCCACGCCCGGCCAGTTCCTCTCGTTCCTGGCAGCGTTCCTGCTGGCCTACGAGCCGGCCAAGCGCTTGGCCAAGCTCAACCTCGATCTCAACGCCGCGCTGATCGGCGCCCGCAAGCTGCTCGAAATCGTCGACAGCCCGTCGAGCGAACCAGATGACGGCGACAAGCCCGCGCTGCGTCTTCGCGATGCCCGTGTCGAATTCTGCGATGTGACGTTCGCCTATCGGCCGGGCGAGACGGTGCTCGACCACATGAATCTGGTCGCAGAGCCCGGCAAGGTGACGGCACTGGTCGGTCCTTCCGGCGGCGGCAAATCCACCGTGCTCAACCTGATGCTGCGGCTGTACGAAGTCGCCGAAGGCGCGATCCTGGTGGACGGGCAAACGATCGCCGACGTCTCGCGCCAATCGCTGCGACTGCAGACCGCCTATGTGGGCCAGGACGTGTTCCTGTTCCGCGACACCATCCGCGAGAACATCGCCTTCGGACGTCCGGGTGCGAGCCAGGCCGACATCATCGCCGCTGCCACGGCCGCCTGCGCACATGACTTCATCATGGGTTTCCCGCAAGGTTACGATACGCCGGTCGGCGAGCATGGCGCGCAGCTCTCCGGTGGCCAACGCCAGCGCATCGCCATTGCCCGCGCGCTGGTGAAGAACGCGCCGATCATCCTGCTCGACGAAGCGACCGCCGCACTGGACTCCGAATCCGAGCGCCAGGTGCAGGAGGCGATCGAGCATCTCTGCCACGGACGCACGACGCTGGTGATTGCCCATCGCCTCAACACCATCATGCACGCCGATACGATCCATGTGATCGAGAACGGCCGCGTGGTGGAGACCGGCAATCACGACGACCTGCTCCGCCGCAACGGCCGCTACGCCTCGTTCTTCCGCCTGCAGTACCGCGACAGCCGCCCGCTGGCACTGGCCTCCGGCAACGGATAAGCGATCCTGGCGGCTGAGATTCCCTCCCACGTCCTGTGAGATACCGCATGACCGCACAATCTTCCTTCGTCATCGCCCCTCTCGCGCAGCCGCAGCTTCCTGTCGCTGGCACATCGCAGACGTTTCCGGTGCGCCGCATCTGGTGCGTCGGCCGCAACTACCTCGAACACATCCGAGAACTCGGCAATGATGAACGCCAGCCGCCGTTCTTCTTCGCCAAGCATGCGGACATGATCGCCCAGGACGGCGCCACTATCCCCTATCCGCCGCTGACGAAGGATCTCCATCACGAGGCCGAACTCGTCGTCGCGCTGAAGAGCGGCGGCAGCAACCTCGATCCGGCGACGGCCTTGGACCACGTCTACGGCTATGCCGCCGGCATCGACCTGACCCGGCGCGACCTGCAGATGGCCTCGCGCAAGAAGGAGCAGCCCTGGGAGATCGGCAAGTCGTTCGACCAGTCGGCGCCTTGCGGCACGATCAAGCCGGCCTCGGAGATCGGCCATCCGTCGAAGGCGCGGATCTGGCTCAGCGTCAACGGCACCATCCGGCAGGACGGCAACATCGATCAGATGATCTGGAACGTCGCCGAGATCATTGCGAAGCTGTCGCAGCAGGTCTCGGTCGGCGCGGGCGACCTGATCATGACCGGCACCCCGGCCGGCGTCGCCGCCATCAATAAGGGCGATACGCTCGAGTGCAATATCGACGGCGTCGGCACCGTGAAGGTGACGATCAGCTAACCGCCATCACGCCTTTAGCGCCTTCTCGATCGCGGCAGCGATCTGGAACAGCCGCGCGTCGTTGCCGTGACGCGCGAACAGCATCAGCCCGCACGGCAGCGCGTTGCCAAAATTCAGCGGCAGCGTGATCGCGCAGAGATCGAAGAAATTGGCGATCGCCGTGTTCCGCAGCAGAAGCGCATTGCGCGAGGCGAAGCCGTCCGGCGTCGACACCTCCTCCATCGTCGGCGCGACGATCGGCGTGGTCGGCATCGCCAGCACATCGACGCGGTCGAACAAAACATCCATTCTGGCGATGCCCTGCAACCGCTCGCGCATGTTGCGAATATAGTCGGCCGCGATCATCGGCGCGGCACGCATCATGCGTGCCCGCACGAACGGATCAACGCCGTCCCCGTCCTCCGCCAGCAGCGTGCGATTGATCGTGTAGGCCTCCGCCGGAGCGATGCCGCCGCGCTCGTTGACACCGTGCATGATGTCCAGCGCATCGAGGGTGATGTCGGACCGTTTCGCCGAGGCGAGCTTCGCCAACGCCTGCTGAAATGCCGGACCGACGATACCGTCCAGATGATCGAGCACCATGCCCTGCACCAAACCGATGCGGATATCGCCAAGCGTCGCAGCTTCGAGCGCGGACGGCTTTTCGCCCGCGAGCACGGCGTCGGTGCGGAAGCAGTCGGCAACGCTGCGCGCCATCGGTCCGATCGAATCGAGCGCGAACGACAGCGGATAGACGCCCTCGCGTGGAATCCGCTTCTGGGTCGGCTTGTAGCCGACGATGCCGCAGAGCGCGGCAGGAATACGGGTCGAACCGCCGGTATCGGTACCGATCGTGATCTCGCCGATCCCGTCGGCGCAGGCCACCGCCCCGCCCGACGACGAGCCACCGGGAATGCGCTTGCGATCTGCCGGATTGCCGGGAGTGCCGAAATGCGGATTGGCGCCGACGCCGGAAAACGCGAACTCCGTCATGTTGGTCTTCGCCGCGATCACGGCGCCGGCAGCCCGCAGCCGGGCGATGGCCGGCGCGTCGGCCGCAGCCTTCCTGCCGCGCTTGGCCAGCACCGCCGAGCCCGCGCGGGTGACTTCGCCGGCGACATCGAACAAATCCTTGATGGTGATGACCGCGCCATCGAGCGGTCCCAGGCTCTGCCCCGCCTTGGCGCGCGCATCGGCGGCGTCGGCCTCGATGCGCGCCGTCTCCGGATAAACGGTGAGGCAGGATCGCGCGCCCTCACCCTTCGGGTCAGTCGCGCGGGCTAAGGCTTGTTGTAGTCGTTCGCGGGCTGTGCTCATGGCCGCAGGATCGCAAGTTCGATCCGGCGAGGCAATGGCCCGCAGCGCGAGGCCGCCCTGCATGCTTGGGTAGCGCACCCGAACGGCGCCATCCCCAGCAATCGTCCGCACACAATGGTCAAATTCGCAGCCGCGGCGATGTATGTGATCTATCTCACAGTCGCGCCTTCACAGGCTCGTCATCCTGAGCGGCGGATGGAGAGCGCGCGATGCGAGACCTGCTGATACTGGCCACGATATGGCTGGGGATGTTTTTTGCCCTGACGCGCGCGGCGCGTTACCCGACCTTCTGGGCCGCCGTCGGCGCGAGCGCCGCGACCGGCTTCATCGGCATCTACGTGTTCTGGGTGGACTGGACGCCGCCTCTGCACTGAGGCGCTTACGCCGCCTCTGCCGAACCGCGCAGCATCGATCGCGCCGTAAGCCTTGCCGCCAGCGACACGACCTCCGCCGGTCCGCGCGGCGCCTCGGCCCGTGCACGCGCACGACGCTCGACATCGTCGGCCAGACGGTGCAGCAGGCTGATGGTCGACTTGTTGGTCTCGCGCGCCGCCAGGCGACGATAACGCAACGCTCTTTCAAACGGGGTCATCGAACGGCTCCTCAGTCTCATACCAATCGATATGGGTGGGGCTTCACGCGAACCAAGATGGTTCAAGTCACAGCACGAGGATGTGATGCGAATCACGCTGCTCTGAGTCGACGACGACGCTGTGACGGCTCACCTCGCCGATCTGGCTGCGCTGCGTAAGCGCTGCGCGCGTCACGATGAAGAAACGTTCAGGAATATTGCATCACCCCGTCGTTCACCCGACCGAAGCGCAGGGTGACGATGTCGAGCGCGTAGTTCTGGTAGAGCTTCCAGGGCCGCTTTGAGCCCTGCTTCGGAAATTTCGGTAGCGCCCGCTGCACATAGCCCGAGGTGAAGTCGAGCCACGGCACGGTCGTCACCGATGGATCGGTGTTGCGCGGCACGCACTGGCGATAGCCGTGCTTGTCCATGTAGTTCAACAACCGGCAGACATACTCGCAGGTGAGGTCGCACTTCAGCGTCCACGACGCGTTGGTGTAGCCGGAGGCGGAGGCGAAGTTCGGCACGTCCGAGAACATCATCCCCTTATAGCTCATGGTCTCGGGGATACTGACCGGGCGTCCGTCGACGCTGAGCTCCAGCCCGCCGAGCGGCACGAGACTGAGGCCCGTCGCCGTCACGATCAAATCGGCCTGCAACTCAGAACCATCCTTCAGGCGCAGTCCGCTCGCAGTGAACCGATCGATGTGGCTGGTGACGACCGACGCACGCCCCTCACGGATCGCGCGGAACATATCGCCGTCCGGCACGAGGCACAGCCGCTGCTGCCAGGGATTGTAGCGCGGCGTGAAGTGCGTATCGACGTCGTAGTCCGGACCGAGCTGTGCGCGCACGCCACCGAGGATCAATTGCTTGGCCTGCTCCGGCTTGCGGCGGCAGAGCTGATAGAAGTACATGCCGAACAGCACGTTGCGCCAGCGGATCAGGTGATAGGCAACGCGCGGCGGCAGCTTCGCCCGCAACGTGTTCGCCATCGCGTCCGACGCTGGCCGCGAGACGACGTAGGTCGGCGAGCGCTGCAGCATCGTCACATGCTGCGCCGTCCTTGCGAGCTCCGGCACCAGCGTCACCGCAGTCGCCCCCGAGCCGATCACCACCACGCGCTTGCCGGCGTAATCGATATCCTCGGTCCATTTTTGCGGATGGACGATGCGGCCCTTGAAATCGGCAACGCCTGCGAAGTCCGGCGTGTAGCCGGCCTCGTAGCTGTAGTAGCCGCTGCACATGAAGAGGAAATTGCAGGTGAAGCGCACGGGCGTCTGCTCCGCCCCCTGCTGCGCCTCGACCATCCAGCGCGCGTCCTGTGACGACCACGACGCGCGCGTCACACGATGGTTGAAGCGGATGTGCTGATCGATGCCGTTGTCCTGCGCGGTCTGCCGGACGTAATTCAGGATCGTCGACCCGGCGGCGATCGCCTTCTCCTCGGTCCATGGCTTGAAGGAATAGCCGAGGGTGAACATGTCGCTGTCCGAGCGGATGCCGGGATAGCGGAACAGATCCCAGGTGCCGCCGATCTCGGCACGACCTTCGAGGATCGCATAGCGCTTGGCCGGACAGTTGCGCTGCAGATGATAGGCGGCGCCGATGCCCGACAGGCCCGCGCCCACGATCACCACGTCAAAATGCGACGCGTCCGACTGGCTATCCATGACCCGCCTGCTTTCGCTTCCTCGGAGGCCTGCTACGAAGCCCGCTCCGGTGGGCTGTTGTGCGCCGCTTGTCCCAGTAGGCTGTTGTGCGCCGCTTGAAGCCGGCGGCGGCAGTTTCCCTGTGGCGCAGTCTTCGGCCGCCGCGCGGCAATTGCAACTCGCATTTGGCGCGCCCCGGAATGACGGCGGAGGGTCTTTCGGAATGACCGTGGAGGGGGCTATGCGCCGCTCCATTCGCGGCCGTCGTTCCGGGGCATCGCGAAGGGCCAGCGCAAGCGCCGCCGGCAGGCTCCGCGAGGAGCCCGGAATGACAGCAGGGGGCTTCCAGAACGGCTGAGTATGCGTTGCGCTCGCTCCGCACTCCAGCCGTCGTTCCGGGACGCGCGATTGGTCGCGCGGGCCCGGAACCCATACGCCCGGTGTGCGTGATGGCGCACGGCGCCAGTGCCCTTGTAAGTGAAAACATCGCACGCGCCGTTTGATGTGATCCAAGATCATGGGCGTAACGGCAAACTCATCAGCACAGGGGCTATGGATTCCGGGCTCGATGCTGCGCATCGCCCCGGATGACGGCGGAGTTGATGCCTGCGCTTCTCTTCCCGCAAACGGTGAGAGGTCAAAGAACAGCGCCGCTCCACTCTCTGCCGTCGTTCCGGGACGCGCCTCTTGGCGCGGGCCCGGAACCCATATGCCCGGTATGCGTGATGGCGCGCAGTGCTGGTGCCCTTGCAAGCAGCGCCCATCGGGCGCGCTGTTTCATATGATCCAAGATCATGGCCGTAACGGCAGACTCATCAGCACAGGGGTTATAGATTCCGGGCTCGATGCTGCGCATCGCCCCGGAATGACGGCGGAGTTGATGCCTGCGCTTCTCTTCCCGCAAACGGTGAGAGGTCAAAGAACAGCGCCGCTCCATTCTCTGCCGTCGTTCCGGGGCATCGCGAAGCGATGAGCCCGGAACCCATATGCCCGGTGTGCGTGATGGCGCGCAGTGCCGGTGCCCTTGCAAGCAGCGCCCATCGCACGCGCTCGTTTGATGTGATCCAAGATCATGGGCGTAACGGCAAACTCATCAGCACAGGGTCTATGGATTCCGGGCTCGCGAGCTGTGCTCGCGCCCCGGAATGACGCCAAATGCATTGATGCGCCCACCCAGCTGCGCCCACCCAACTTTCTGCTGTTGTTTTTGAACTTGCGGGTGTCGCTCGCATTGGAAATGCAACGCGTGAAGAAGAAGCCGTGAAGAGCCCGTAGAGCCCATCGCCATCTGTGGCCGCATGGTTCGAGGCGCCGATTTGCGCATCATCCCATCCGAAAACCGCTTCGCGCCTTTCGGAATGATGCGTATCGCCTCCTCACCACGGTGATCGGGCGTTACCATAAGGATCAGGCGTTGTGCGCGGGGCGGTCATGTCGGCCAGTTCGGCGCACGAGCCAAGCCCAAATATGACCGCCGATGGCTTCTCAGAGCCACTTCTTCCATTTGAAGAAGAGGTAGGGCAGCACGGCCGCGAGCACCATCAGCGCCAGCGCCATTGGATAGCCGAGGTGCCACTCGAGCTCCGGCATCGCCTTGAAGTTCATGCCGTAGACCGACGCGATCAGCGTCGGCGGCATCAACACCACCGCCATCACCGAGAACAGCTTGATGATGTTGTTCTGCTCGAGGTTGACCACGCCCAGCATCGCATCCAGCACGAAGGTCGT
Organism: Afipia sp. P52-10; assembly: GCF_000516555.1. Classification (NCBI taxonomy): domain Bacteria; kingdom Pseudomonadati; phylum Pseudomonadota; class Alphaproteobacteria; order Hyphomicrobiales; family Nitrobacteraceae; genus Afipia; species Afipia sp. P52-10. The sequence continues at coordinate 64,946 of NZ_AZSJ01000003.1, forward strand.
CTTGTTCGACAGATAGGAGGCGTGGTCGGTGAGCGACTGCACGTCGCGCTGCATGGTCTTGAGCTGCTCGCGAATCTCCTTCGACCACTTCACGCCGTCGATCTCGGCTGCGACGAAGGTGACGAGGCGACCGATCGAGACCAGGCTCTCGCGCACCTTGGAGGTGAGGTCGCCCTTGCGGCCGATGGTGATGAGAATGTTCGAATACTGCTTGGCGTGGCCGGTGCGCGTCCCCTCCGGCTCGAAGATCTCGCGGCTGACCGCATCCACATCGGCCCCGGCGCGCTCCAGGATATCGGCACAGCGGTCGATCACCGCATCGAGCAGCTCCATCAGCACCATCTCGCCGGTGACGCCCGGCGTGCAGTAGCGCGCGAGCTTATGCTCCACCAGCGCGAACGGCCGCGGATGATCGTAACGCACGGTGACGAGGCGATGGCCGGCGAGGATGAACGTGACCGGCGTCGTGCGCGGAGCCTCGCTGTCGGCGGCACACATCAAGGTCGCGGTCATGTAGCGCGCGCTGCGCTCCACATAGAGGCGCGACGAAATCTCGATCTCCTGCATCTCCTCCCGCGTCGGGATTTCGACGCCGAGCAGCTTCTCCACCAGCTTGTCCTCGGGCGGGGTCGGGTTGACCAGATCGATCCACACCGCCTCCTGCGGCAGCGTCTCGCCGATGCCGGCGTCGACGGTTTTCAGGGCGTTGTTGGCGGGAACGAAGACCGAGAGCATGGGCGGAACCTCCGCTTGCGCTTGAGCAGCTGGGGACACGGAACGAACGACGGGCTGTCGGGACGGGCTGGCGTAGACGCAAACCAAGCCGGCAGACCACTGCGGCGCAGAAGCCGTGCCTTGTTCCTGGGATTCGAGCAAGCCGCCCTGGCGATTTTTGTCGCAGGTCCATACGGGGGCCCGGACGGCGATCCTGGCGTCCATCCCCGGACGCCGATCCCAAAGCCAGCCCGTCCGTGGCACCGGCGCAAGCATCGGGGCCACATTTCCGCCACCTCTCAGCCACCAGACCGCCCCAGCCTTCACGCGGCCGTGAGGGCTCCGGCTAACCGCGTCTTAGAATTTCTGCTCTAGGCTGAGTTTGTGAAACATAAATGCCACAGCCACCATGCTGCGAAGCGGTACGGGCATGGGAACGCTGGAAAAACGGCATTGGTCTGAGATAATTACGGCCGATCGGAATCGGGCAGCACAGCCTGCCGGCCTTTTGGCGTGGGACACCAGAAGGACAGTCGAGGGGTAAAGCGAAAATGTCGTCCTCACGTTCTTCACTCGTCGCCCGGCTGGCGGTGGTCGCGGCTGCGTTGATGCTGGCAGCCTGCCAAACCACCACCTACGAAGCGGCCTCGGATGCCAGCATGACGCCACGCGACAAGGCGCTGCTGGCGAAGGCCAAGTATCCGAAGGCGCAGATCCCGCAGCCGTTCCGCCGCGCAATCGTCAGCTACCACCGCAAGGAAACGCCGGGCACGATCGTCATCGATTCCGACAACCATTACCTCTACCTGGTGCAGGACAACGGCAAGGCGCTGCGCTACGGCGTCACCGTCGGCGAGGAAGCGCTCGCCTTCTCCGGCATCGCCAAGATCGGCGCCAAGCAGGAATGGCCGCGCTGGATTCCGACCGCGGATATCCACAAGCGCATTCCCGGCCTGCCGAAGCAGGTCGATGGCGGTCCGGACAATCCGCTCGGCGCGCGTGGCCTCTATCTCTATCAGGGTGGCAAGGACACGCTGTTCCGCATCCACGGCACCAACCAGCCGGAATACATCGGCGAGTCGATCTCCTCGGGCTGCATCCGCATGACCAACGAGGACGTGATCGACCTCTACAACCGCGTCAATGTCGGCACCATCGTCGTCGTGCTCGACCGCAAGGCCGGCGACTCCCCGGTCAATCCGCGGGTGGCGCTCTCCGGCACGCCGGGCGGCTCGACGTTCTGATCGCGCAAGCGAAACCAACGCAGACGCGCTCAACGAGAGCTCAGCGAAAGGCACCGGAGAACCCGGTGCCTTTCTTGCTTTGCGGCTTCATGCTTTGCGGGTTGAGGATGTCCCACCACGGCTGCGGCTGAGCGCGGCGGACGCTGCGCTTCTTCTTCGGCCGCGGCGGTGCGGCGTTCTTCTGGCCGACTTCCGGAGCCGGCCTCGCCTCCGGCTGGGACTCGGGTTGAGCAGACGGCTTGGCTGATGATTTGGCGGATCGTTTGGCGCGCGAGGACGGCGCCGCAGACGATTGCGCCTCGGGGGATTGCGCGCGCGCCGCTGGCGCCTCGTGTTCGCTGAAGGAGGGCCGCAAGCCCCCCGCCACGGGGGCGCTCTCCGGTGCGGCGGGCTGCTGCGGCTGCGCGGACGGTTTTGCACGGGCGCAGCCGGCGGGGCGCGCTGGTCCGGCCTCGCCTCCTCGGCAACCGCGCGCGGCGGCGCCTCGTCCGGGCGCTGCGCCGGAAGCAACGGCGCGACCTTCGGCAGCCCGTCCCACACCTCCCACTGGCAGATGCGGTAGCCGTTGCGCCGCTCGGCCAGATCGAGATGGATGTGATCCTCGTGATAGCCGTCGGAGCCCGGTCCGAGCACGGTGGTAAAGCGCGCACACACCGAGCGCAGGATCTTCTCGCGCAGCTCGCGCGCGGTGCCGCGGTCGGTCAACGCCACGAACTGTCCGTTTGCAAACTTTACTCCGCGCAGGTCGATAGCATTGGCGCGGCCATGCTCGGACAGCTTTGCGCCGGCGACGCGGTTGCGGCCGCGACAGCTGAAGGAATCGAAGTTGTCGAGTTCGCTGATCCGGCTGCCGGCCTCGACGGCGATCGCCGCGAGATCGCTTCGCACCCACTCCGCCACCGCCGTCGCCATGCTGCAGCGAAGCACCGCCGCGGGCTTCAGCGGCACCCGGCTCTTGTCGGCCAGCACCACCGCCTCCAGCCGCACGATGTCGTCACCACCGCAGGCACCGGGCCCGGTGATCGGCGGCTGCGAGGGCGCGATCGCGATCTCTTCGGTCAGCGCCAGCCGGCAGGCGGATGGCTGCGGCGGCACGGCATTCGGCTGGCTCTCGAGAATATTCTTCTCTGCCCCCGTGCTGCCCGCACTGGGCGGAAGCTGCGGCGGCGCGTCGATCGCCGGCCTCGGCTTCGGCAGCGGCACCGGCGACGCCCAAGCTGCCGGCGCCCAAGCCGCGCCCGCAACGCCCAAGCCCGTCATTGCGACGCAACACGCCACCCACAACGTTGCACGACTTTTCATCAGCCCCCGATGCCCCCGCTTGCGGCCAGTTATCGCACCAACGCACCAACCTGCCCAACGGTGATTGCATCCATCGCATGGGTGCCCTTTATTCCAAAATTCAGAAGGGTGAACCGGAAAGCGGTTTGCGCCGTTTTCGCGCCGCGCTAAGAAGGCGATCGGGAACCGGCACGCCGTCATCAGCCGGAAGACACGTTGTTAAGACACGTTGTTAAGGAGAGGGAACGATGCGTGGTTTGATGCAGGATTGGCCGCTGCTGTGCATGCGAATGATCGATCATGCGGCTGCCGTCCATGGCGAGCGTGAAGTCGTCACGCGTTCGGTCGAGGGGCCGATCCACCGCACCAACTATGCGCAGGTCCGCGCCCGCGCGCTGAAGGTCGCGCAGCGGCTGGAGAAGGACGGCATCAAGCTCGGCGACCGCGTCGCCACCCTTGGCTGGAACACCTGGCGCCACCTGGAATCCTGGTACGGCATCATGGGCATCGGCGCCGTCTGCCACACCGTGAACCCGCGCCTGTTCCCGGACCAGATCGGCTGGATCATCAATCACGCCCAGGATCGCGTCGTGATGATCGATCTGACATTCGTGCCGCTGCTGGAGGCGCTGGCCGACAAGCTGCCGAGCGTCGAGCGCTACGTCATCTACACCGACAAGGCGCACATGCCGGAGACCAAGCTGAAGAACGCGATCGCCTATGAGGAGTGGATCGGCGCGGTCGATGGCGACTTCGCCTGGAAGAGCTTCGACGAGAACACCGCGGCGGCGATGTGCTACACCTCCGGCACCACCGGCGACCCGAAGGGCGTGGTCTACTCGCACCGCTCCAACGTGCTGCACGCGCTGATGGCCAACAACGGCGACGCGATCGGCACGCGCGCGAAGGATACGATGCTGCCGGTGGTACCGCTGTTCCATGCGAACTCGTGGGGCATCGCCTTCTCCGCGCCGTCGATGGGCACCAAGCTGGTGCTGCCCGGCGCCAAGCTCGACGGCGCTTCGGTCTATGAACTGCTCTCGACCGAGAAGGTCACCCACACCGCCGGCGTGCCGACCGTGTGGCTGATGCTGCTGCAATACATGGAAGCGAACAAGCTGACCCTGCCCGATCTCAAGGTCGTGGTCTGCGGCGGCTCGGCGATGCCGCGCTCGATGATCAAGGCGTTCGACGACATGGGCATCGACGTCCGCCATGCCTGGGGCATGACCGAGATGAGCCCGATCGGCACGGTCGGCGCGCTGCAGTCGCAATTCGCCGAGCTGAAGGGCGACGCCAAGGTGGACGTGCTGGCGCTGCAGGGCTTCCCGCCGTTCGGCGTGCAGATGAAGATCACCGACGACGACGGCAAGGAGCTGCCGTGGGACGGCACCACGTTCGGCCGGCTGAAGGTCAGCGGACCGGCGGTGACCGCCGGCTACTTCCGCATCGACGGCAACGTGCTCGACGAGGCCGGCTACTTCGACACCGGCGACGTCGCCACCATCGACAAGTACGGCTACCTGCGCATCACCGACCGCTCCAAGGACGTGATCAAGTCCGGCGGCGAGTGGATCTCCTCGATCGACCTGGAGAACCTCGCGGTCGGTCACCCGAAGGTCGCCGAAGCCGCGGTGATTGGTGTGCATCATCCGAAATGGGACGAGCGGCCGCTCCTGATCGTGCAGCTCAAGCCGGGTCAGAGCGCGACCCGCGAAGAGATCCTGAAGTTCATGGAAGGCAAGATCGCCAAGTGGTGGATGCCGGACGACGTCGCCTTCGTCGACGAGATCCCGCACACCGCGACCGGCAAGATCAAGAAGACCGACCTGCGCACCAAGTTCAAGGACCACACGCTGCCGACCGCGGCGGCGTGAGGACTCTCAGTCTTCCCCTTCTCCCCCGCTCGCGGGGAGAAGGTCGGGATGAGGGGCTGATCTCCGCCAATCCCGCGTGACAGTGCCACGCAACTGCGCCCCTCAGCCGGATCGCTTTATGGGATGATCTGGTCCGAAAACCGCTTCGCACGTTCGGGATCATGCCAATGCGATCCGACCTCTCCCCGTCAAACGGGGAAAGGTGACAGATGCTGCGGCAATCCTTCCCAGATTTCCCGGCAATTTTCCTAAACGAGGCAACCTGCTCCCTCTCCCCGCCTGCGGGGAGAGGGTCCGGGTGAGGGGCTTACTCTTTCAGTGCGACTTCGATGATCGTCAGTACGCCTTCGAGATTCGACAGGACGTCGTTGTTCCAAAATCGCCGGACTCGATAGCCCTCACGCGTCATGTACCTGTCTCGTATCCCATCTGCCCGCGAGTCGAGGTGCTGCCCGCCATCGACCTCGATAACAAGTTTCCGTTCCCTGCACACGAAATCGCAGATGTAAGCTCCCAGTGCTTCTTGCCGAACGAACTTGCAACCACCGACCTGCCAGTTACGAAGACTTTGCCAGAGTTTTCGTTCCGCGTCGGTCTGGTTGATCCGGAGTCGGCGGGACAGACTGGTCACCTTGCGTCTTGGTCCGCGCATGCCCCTCGCCCCTCACCCGGATTGCTTGATGAGCATGATCTGATCCGAAAACCGCTTTGCGCTTTTTCGGGATCATGCCAACGCAATCCGACCACTCCCCGCTAGCGGGAGTGGTTAGGAGCGTCCGCACCGTCAAAGCAATATCTGGCAACCGCCGTCATCAAGCCGGCTCCATCGTTGTGCCTCGCCCTCCATCTTCGCCTTGTATTCCTGCCGCGCTCATGGTTTCAACGGGCCGGATCGACCCACATCATGAGGCGCCATGGCGCGCAGATTCTCCGCCGCATATCAGGACGAACCGTTCTCCGCGCTGGCGACTTGGGCCCGGCGGCTGGCGGTCTTCTCGGCCGTCGCGGCGATCGTCTCGATCGTCATCATTCGCTTCGGGTTCCTCGAGTTCAAACCGGCACTGGCGACGTTCTTCGGGGCGCTGGCGATCGCCGGCCTGTCGATCCTGGTGGCGATCGCAGCCTTTGCGGCGATCTGGCAGAACGGCAGCCGCGGCATGGGGCGGGTTCTGGTGGCCTTGCTGCTCGATGCCGCGATCCTCGCCTACCCGGCCTACCTTGCCTACCAGTACCGGCGATTGCCGCCGCTCTACGACATCACCACCGACCCGATCGACCCGCCCAAGTTCGAGACGCTGGCACAGCTGCGCGCGGGCGAAGGCACCAACCCTGCCGCCTATGCCGGCCTGTACTCGGCCGAGCAGCAGCGCCTCGCCTATCCCGATATCGAGCCCGCCAGCCTCGACGTCTCGCCGCAGCAGGCCTACGACACGACGCTGGCGCTGATCCACAAGCGCAAGTGGCTGGTGGTCGATTCACGCCCGCCGATGCCCCCGCGCCGCGAAGGCAAGATCGAGGCGATCGCTCGCACGCCGATCATGGGCTTTCGCGAGGACATCGCCGTGCGCATCCTGCCCGATGGGCCCGGCTCGCGCGTCGATCTGCGCTCGTCGTCACGCTACTTCGAGCACGATCTCGGCAGCAACGCCGCGCGCATCACCAAGCTGATCGATGACATCAACGATGCCACCGACAACATCCGTCCCGAGAAGAAGAAGCAGCCGACGACGCCCGCGAAGGGCACTCAGGTCAAGGATCCGGTCAAGCGATAGGTGCCGTCGATCGACGGCTCGCCATCCGTGGCCACCACCTTGCGCTGAACCAAATCCTCCAGATGCGCGAACACCGAACGCGCCGCCGCAGGCACCAGCCGTGGATCGATGCCGATATAGCTTGCGCGCACGATGGTCGGGATGTCGCACGGCCCCTTGGCGAGGCGGTGCAGGATCGAATCCTCGCGCGCCTTGCGATGCCGCTGCAGGAAGCGGACGTAACGCCGCGCGTCCGGCACCTCCGGCCCGTGGCCGCAGAAGTACAGGTCCTCGTCGCGCTTCAGGAGCTTGTCGAGCGAGGCCATGTAATCCGGCATCGAACCGTCCGGCGGCGACACGATCGAGGTGGACCAGCCCATCACATGGTCGCCGGAGAACAGCACGTTGGTTCCGCGCCAGGCGAACGCCATGTGGTTGGACGCATGCCCCGGCGTTGCAACCGCCTGCAGCGCCCAGCCGTCGCCCTCGACGACATCGCCGTCGGCGAGCTTGACGTCGGGCTTGAAGGTGAGATCGCCGCCCGCCTCGCTCGACTTCTTGTCGCCCTCGACGACGAAGCGCGAGACCAGCGGGTTGCCATCGGCATAGACCTTGGCGCCGGTCGCCGCCGTGATCCGCGGCGTGTTCGGCGAGTGATCCATGTGGGTGTGGGTGACGAGCACATGGGTCACGGTCTCGCCGCGCACCGCATCGAGCAGCGCTTGCGCGTGCGCCGGATCGTCCGGTCCCGGATCGATCAGCGCGACCTTGCCCTTGCCGACGATGTAGCTGACCGTGCCGGTGAAGGTGAACGGGCTCGGATTGCCGCACAGCACCCGGCGCAGGCCGGGCATCACCTCTTCCACCACGCCGGCCTGCAGCGGGAAATCCTTGTTGAAGCCGATATCTTCGTCGCTCACGGCATGTCCCCCTTTACGGTCTCTTCGGATTGAGCAGACTTAACATCAACGGTGTCATTCCGGGATGCGCGATCTATCGCGCAGGCCCGGAATCCATACTCCCGGTGGTGGTTATGGATTCCGGGCTCGCTCGCTGTTCGCTCGCGCCCCGGAATGACGGGAATAGAGGCATTGCTCTACTCGGTCCCCTTACGTAAACGCCTGAATGCCGGTGATGGCGCGGCCGAGGATCAACGCATGCACGTCATGCGTTCCCTCGTAGGTGTTGACGGTTTCCAGGTTCGCCGCGTGACGCATCACATGATACTCGATCTGGATGCCGTTGCCGCCGTGCATGTCGCGCGCCATGCGGGCGATGTCGAGCGCCTTGCCGCAGTTGTTGCGCTTCAGGATCGAGATCATCTCCGGCGCCATCTTGCCCTCGTCGAACAGCCGGCCGAGCCGCAGCACGCCCTGCAGGCCGAGGGTGATCTCGGTCTCCATGTCGGCGAGCTTCTTCTGCACCAATTGCGTCGCCGCCAGCGGCCGGTTGAACTGCTTGCGGTCGAGCGTGTACTGGCGCGCACGGTGCATGCAGTCCTCCGCCGCACCCATCACGCCCCAGGCGATGCCGTAGCGGGCGCGGTTGAGGCAGCCGAACGGGCCGCGCAGGCCCGAGACGTTCGGCAGCATCGCGCTCTCCGGCACGACCACGCCATCCAGCACGATCTCGCCGGTGATCGAGGCGCGCAGGCTGAGCTTGCCGCCGACCTTCGGCGCGGTCAGACCCTTCATGCCCTTCTCGAGGATGAAGCCGCGGATCTGGTTGTCATGCGCGGCCGACTTCGCCCAGACGACGAACACGTCGGCGATCGGCGCATTGGAAATCCACATCTTCGAGCCGGTCAGGCGATAGCCGTCCGCCACCTTCTCGGCGCGGGTCTTCATGCCGCCCGGATCGGAGCCGGCATCCGGCTCGGTGAGGCCGAAGCAGCCGACCCACTCGCCGGTGGCGAGCTTCGGCAGGTACTTCTTGCGCTGCTCCTCGCTGCCATAGGCGTAAATCGGATACATCACCAGCGACGACTGCACCGAGTTCATCGAACGGTAGCCGGAATCGACACGCTCGATCTCGCGCGCGATCAGACCGTAGGCGACGTAGCTCGCATTGGCGCAGCCATATTCCTCCGGCAGCGTCACGCCGATCAGCCCGAGCGCGCCCATCTCGTTGAAGATCTCGCGATCGGTCTTCTCGTTCAGATAGGCATCGATCACGCGCGGCAGCAGCTTGTCCTGGGCATAAGCGCGTGCGGTGTCGCGGATCATGCGCTCGTCTTCGGTGAGCTGGTCGTCCAGCAGCAGGGCGTCATCCCATTTGAACTTCGCCTCGGCATCCTTCACCGCATGGGACTTCTTCACTGACGCACTCATCGACGATCCTCTTCAGAAAACGGAACACCGCCCGGACGGGCGTTGCTGGGCAGATGGAAGCCTTGGTCAGGCAGGTTAGAGCTTTGGCCCTGCCTTGCAAAGCCAAAGCCGCGTTACGAAAGCTCAGTTCCCGTCCACCTTGAACGGTTCGGTGGAGGCGATCTCGATGCCGAAACCGGCCAGGCCCTTGAAGTCGACGGCGCTGGAGGTCAGGTGCCGGATCGAGGTGACGCCGAGGTCACGCAGGATCTGCGCACCCACACCGACTTCGCGCCATTGCTGGTTGCGCGCAGCCTCCGCCGAGGACGGCTCGTCGAGCGGCGCGACCGGAACGCCTGCGGCACCATCGCGCAGGTAGACCAGCACGCCCGAGCCGTTCTGCTTGAAGTAGTCGAGTGCTGCGAGCACGCGCGTCGTGCCGGAAAACACGTCGCGCACCAGATTCGGCTTGTGAAAGCGCGTCAGCACGTTCCTGCCGTCGCCGATGCCCTTGTAGACGTAGGCGATGTGATAGATCGGATCGAACGGCGAGCAGTAGGCGTAGCCCTGCAACGGCCCGATCGGGCTTTCCACCGTGAAGGTCGAGACTCGCTCGATCAGCTTCTCGCGCGCCTGGCGATAGGCGATCAGGTCGGCGATGGTGACGAGCTTGAGCTTGTGCTTCTCGGCGAAGGCGGAGACCTGCGCGCCCTTCATCACCGTGCCGTCGTCGTTCATCAGTTCGGAGATGACGCCGACCGGCGGCAGGCCGGCGAGCTTGCAGAGATCCACCGCCGCTTCGGTATGGCCGGAGCGGAGCAACACGCCGCCGTCGCGGGCGATCAGCGGGAAGATGTGGCCCGGGCGGGCGAAGTCATTGGCGCCGACATTCGGATTCGCCAGCGCGCGGCAGCAGGCGGTGCGCTCTTCGGCGGAGATGCCGGTGGTGCCGCCCGGCTTGTAGTCGATCGAGATGGTGAAGGCGGTGGTGTGGGCGCTGTCGTTGTGGGCGACCATCGGATCGAGGCGCAGCCGGCGCGCATCCTCCGAGGTGATCGGCGCGCAGACGATGCCGGAGGTATGGCGGATGATGAAGGCCATCTTGTCCGCCGTGCAGAGCGACGCGGCGGCGATCAGGTCGCCCTCGCCCTCGCGGTCCTCGTCGTCGGTCACGACGACCATTTCGCCTTCGGCAAACGCCTTCAAAACTTCGGGAATCGGATGGGCCATGATCGTCTCAACCAAGGAAAGGGGGCTGGTTCCTTTAGACAATCCAGCCCCACGACGCCAGCACCATTGCGCAGAGCAGAACGGCTATTCCGATAGATATGATAACCGTTCCGCCCTGCGGTAGGGCTCGCCGCGAGCGGGTTGACGCGGGCGGCGATCCATCGCCATGGTCCGGCTGAACAAGAAGCCGATTTCCTGAACAAGCCTCTGGGGGAAAAGAAACATGGCCCGACCGCTCACCCGCCGCGCAGCCCTGCGCGCAAGCCTCGCTGCGACAACGCTCGCCACCGCAACTTTGGCCACTGCAGCTTTGGCTACCGCGACGCTCGTCGCCGGCACGCCGGCCTACGCGCAGGAATGGCCCGCGCGCGACATCACCTTCATCGTGCCCTACGCGCCCGGCGGCTCGACCGATCCGATCAGCCGCAAGTACTGCGAGCTGTTGGAAAAGGAACTGAAGGTCAAACTGATTGTGGAAAACAAGCCCGGCGCCTCGGCGACGATCGGCACCGGCGCGGTGGTGCGCGCCACCCCAGACGGCTACACCATCGGCCTCGGCTCCAACTCCTCGCTCGCCTTCCAGCCGCTGGAGATGAAGGGCCTGCCCTGGAAGGACACCGACGGCTACCAGTCGGTGGTCAAGCTCGTCGATCTGCCGGCGGTGCTGGCGGTGCCCGCCGACTCGCGCTTCAAGATGCTCGACGACTTCCTCGACGAGGCGAAGAAGACCCCGGGCAAGCTGAAGGTCTCGGTCTCCGGCCTGCGCACCGCCAACGATATCGCCGTGCAGCACTTCAACAAGCTTTCGGGCCTGCGCATCACCACCGTGCCGTTCACCGGCGGCGGCGGCGAAGCGATCCTCGCCGCGCTCGGCGGCCGCGTCGATGGCGTGGTCGGCTATGCCGCCGGCATGAAGGGTCAGGTGGACGCCGGCAAGCTGCGCGTGATCGGCGCCTTCAACGACGGCAAGTATTATCTCTTCCCCGACGCCAAGCCGACCAGCGAGACGCCGTGGAAGTCCTACCTGCGCACGGCCTACTACGTGATCGCGCCGAAGGGCGTGCCGCAGCCGATCCTCGACAAGCTCAACGCGGCATCGAAGAAGGTGGTCGAGAGCGACGACTTCAAGGCGTTCGCCACCGCCAACGGCTATACCGTCGACGTCAAGTTCGGCGACGCGATGAAGAAGGAGCTGATGGACTACGAGCGGCAGTTCAAGGAGGTGAACGACTTCCTGGAGCAGACGAAGTAAATGAGCGACAGCCGCAGCTTTTCGCTGCCCGGCGGCCGGCGCATCGCCGGCGCCGTCGGGCTTCTGCTCAGCATCGCCTACACCGCCTACGCCTGGAGCGAACTCGGCTTCGGGCGCTGGCACCGGCCGGGCGCTGCGATCTTCCCGATCGCCGTCGGCATCCTGTTGGCAATCGCCTCGCTCGGCGTCCTGCTCGAGAAATCCGAAACGTCGAAGGCCGTGTATGGCGAGAGCTTCACGCTGCCGAGCGGCGAAGGCTTGCGCAAGCTCGTGTTCGTTCTGGTGGCGTTCGCGGCCTACTTCGTCGGCATGGATTACGTCGGCCACATGATCGCGTCGGGACTGTTCCTGTTCGTGGCGATGGCGCTGCTGTCCGATAAATCGCGCATACGGCTCGCGATCTACGCGGCGATCATCGCCGTGGCGTTCGAGGTGTTCTTCGTGCGCCTGCTGCAGGTGCAGATGCCGTATGGGCTGGTCCGGCTGTTCTAGACTTCAGGTTGCACGATGAATTCGCTTGAAGGATTGATTTACGGGCTCGGCATCGCGATGACGCCGGCCAATCTGCTGGCGGCGTTCGCCGGCGCATTCGCCGGCACGGCGATCGGCGTGCTGCCGGGCCTGGGCCCGGTCGCGGGCGTCGCGCTGATCCTGCCGCTGACGTTCTCGCTCGACCCGACCGCGGGCCTGATCATGATGGCCGGCATCTTCTACGGCTCGATGTATGGCGGCTCCACCACCGCGATCCTGCTGAACATTCCGGGCGAGTCCGCCTCGGTCGTCACCGCCATCGACGGCTACCAGCTCTCGCGCAAGGGCCGCGCCGGGGCGACGCTGACCATCGTCGCGGTCGGCTCGTTCGTCGGCGGCACACTGGCGGTGATCGGCGTGATGCTGTTCTCGGCGGCGCTGGCGAAGGTGGCGATCCTGTTCGGCCCGGCGGACTTCTTCGCACTCACCGCCGGCGGCATGCTGGTGATGGCGCGTATTTCCGGCGGCACCGTCGCCTCCTCGCTGCTGCCGATGGCGATCGGGCTCGCGCTCGGCACCATCGGCCAGGAGGCCGTCACCGGCGAAACGCGCTACACCTTCGGCGTACTGCATCTGGCGGAAGGCGTCTCGCTGGTGCCGATCGTCGTCGGCCTCTACGGCCTCGCCGAGCTGATGCTGCTGATCGAGGACAAGGCCCACGCTGCGGCGCGGCCGGCGAGCGTGACGATGCGCGAGCTTATGCCGACCAGGACCGAGTGGAAACGCTCGGTGCCGTCCTGGCTGCGCGGCACTGGCCTCGGCTTCCTGTTCGGCCTGATCCCCGGCCCTGCCGCGACCATCGCCTCGTTCGCCTCCTATCGCCTGGAGAAGGCGGTCTCCAAGCATCGCGACGAGATCGGCAGCGGCGCGATCGAGGGCGTCGCGGGGCCCGAGGCCGCCAACAACTCGGCAGCGACCGCCTCGCTCGTGCCGCTGCTCGCGCTCGGCATTCCGTTCACGCCGATCGCGGCGCTGATGATCTCGGCGATGCTGGTGCAGGGCGTGCAGCCCGGACCACTGCTGATGACGCAGAAGCCGGAGATCTTCTGGGGCCTGATCGCCTCGGTCTATGTCGGCAACATCATGCTGCTGGCGCTGAACATCCCGATGATCGGCGTCTGGGTGAGCCTGTTGCGCATCCCGCACTACCTGTTCCTGCCGATCCTGTTGGTGCTGTCGGTGATCGGCGCCTACAGCGTCCGCAACAGCATCTTCGACGTCTGGGTGCTGCTCGGCGCGGGCGTGCTCGGCTATATCTTCAACAAGCTGCGCTTCCAGCTCGCACCGCTTGTGGTCGGGCTGATCCTCGGCCCGAACATCGAGAAGCACTTCCGCGAGACGCTGTTCCTCAGTCAGGGAGACCTGTGGGCGTTCGTCGAGAGCCCGATCGCCATCACCGTGTGGGTGATCGCGATTGCGATCATGCTCGCGGGCTACCTGGCGCGGCGGCGCGCCTCGGTCGCCTCGGCGATGGCGCAGGAAAGCAGCTTGTAAGGTGCGCTTGAACGCGAGCGTTTGTTGGAGGCGTTTTCGTCAGGCGAACCGGTCTCCATCCCTGATCACGTCCGCGACAGGCTTCGCTCGAAAGCCTTCACCGCAAAACGCCGCGCGTCTGAACAAGAAGCGCGGCGGCGATGGTGGCTGTGACTATCGTGGCTGGTAATGGCTGGTGCGGTCTGCGCGCGAGAGCTCGCGCGCGGCAAGCGCACATGGCAGACGACGCGGTCAGGCCGTAACGGGCTCGGCGTCATCAAGATCGAAATCGTCGTCGTCTTCGAGCTTGGCGAAGGTCGAGAGCGGCGCGGTGGAGAGCGTCACCTTGCGGCGGCTCGACGTCTCGACGACGGCCGGCTTGTTCGACCCGCGCATCGCCGCCTCATAGATTACCGAGCCCAGCGCCCCGCCCCACTCGACGAGATCGCGCAGCTCGCAGCTCGAGGCGATGGCAAGCGCAAGTCCCTGCAGGTGAGTCCGGCGATAGCAGAACAGCGCCAGCATCGCCCGCGTTTCCGCCGGCACCGACTTCACGAGCTCGGGCAGACCTTGCGGGCTGGCGCGGTAAAGGCTGCCCAGCAGCTCATCTTCCACAGGACAGGCATCTTTGGCGAAAGCTTCTCGGCTGGAAAGCATTGGCGTTCTCCCGTCAGCGCGATGGGGAGATTGCTATCCGAATTCTTAAGAATGAATTAACCAGCGCTTCGAAAGCGTTAACGCGATCGCTTCAATTGTCGCAATAAGCTGGTTCGAGCGTTCCTTGATCTGGTTCGCTTGGGTTCCGCAAACACAATATCTGGATACCGACAGCGCCCGCGAATCGCCGATCAGCGATTCGGACGCGGTTCGTTCCCAACCCGTTCAGATCCTTAACGAAGCGAGCTTATCCACAACCCGCACTGTCGCAATAAGGCACATCTCAAGCCAACGGGACCGGCGCGGTCGCCCGCACCGATCCCGTTCTCTGCGTCGCCTTGGGGTTTCCGGCCGCCTATGCGATGGGCTTACTCTTCAATGACATGGACGATCTTGCGCGAGCGCGGCTCGACGATCACCCGCTGGTCATTGACGACCGCGTAGCGGTAGTTCGGATAATCACGGACCGAGTACAGCCGCACCGACGCCGGCAGGCGCTCGCCGACGACGATCTCCTCGCGCACGGTGACCGGATGCGCCGGCGCGCCGCGCACCGACATGATCACCGCCTCAGGAATGGCCGCAGCCGTCCCGACCGCCGCGCCAACCGTGCCGCCGACGATCGCGCCGGCCGGACCGAGCACCTGACCGCCAGCCGCCGCACCATCATTGACACCACGCTCAATCGTCGTCTGCGCGCTCGCCATCGTCGGAAGCGTGGCAACCGCGGTCGCAAGCATGAGCAGTCTGATCTTCATCGTCATTCTCCAGCATGAACACAATCAGACCAGACAACCAAAGAGGGACGGCGCCCGTTCCGCCGCCAATTGCGGTTTCATCGTGATGACGGCGGCATCTTCGCGGCAGCGGAACCTTGAAACACGTGGCGACGATGATCGCCTCGCCGCGTGGACGCGTCGCGCATGATCATCGCAGCGGGAATCATTGCACTGGCGTCGGGGCTTCCCCGATCGCGTCTGGCTCTTTGCTCCGTCGGCGCGCTCAGCCGCCGCGCCGACGTGCCTCTCATTGAACGATCTGCATGATCTTGCGCGAATGCGGATCGACGATCATCCGCTGATCGTTGACGACCGCAAAGCGATACTTCGGATAGTCATGGACCGCATGCAGATGAACCGCTTTCGGCAGTCGTTCGCCCGGCGCGATCTGCT
This sequence comes from Afipia sp. P52-10, assembly GCF_000516555.1. NCBI lineage: Bacteria > Pseudomonadati > Pseudomonadota > Alphaproteobacteria > Hyphomicrobiales > Nitrobacteraceae > Afipia > Afipia sp. P52-10. The sequence goes on from NZ_AZSJ01000003.1 coordinate 80,437, forward strand.
GGTTGACGCTGATCGAGCGCACGTGCGAGCCACGCACCTGATTGAGCACCGCATCGGGGATCGTCGCCTGCGCAGGCGTCGGCGTGACCGCCGAGCCGATCGTGTGCCCGGTCTCATCGACCGGATTGTCCATGATCGGCGCCGGCGCAGTGCCGTTTCGCATCGTCGCCTGAGCGCTCGCGACCGCAGGAATCGCCGCAACCATTGCGGCTAGTACAATCGTTTTGATCGTCATGGGTGTTTCTCCCGTCGTCCAGCCGCCGAAGCCCACAACCGAAGGTCGATCAGCCGGGTTCCCGCATCACCGGAAGTTCATTGCCGGCGACGTCGCGAATGGAACCGCAGCTTGCGCCATCGCAGCATCGATATCCGCGCATTGCTTGAATGCAGCGCCACACTTCCGTCACAGCGCGGTATTTGTCAGAACGCCACCACCTTGGATCTGAGAATTTGAGCGAGATGGCGTCGGAGCAGGATCGGGAGACGTTCGACAAGCTGAAGCCACGGCTGCAGCAGGTGGAGTTCAATCATTTGAAGACGCGGCTCGACGCGGTGCAGCTCGAGCGCACGGTCGCGGCGCTGCATCAGACGCTGCCGGAAGAAAAAGCCAGCGAGGCGGAAGCAACGCTGCGTCGCATGTACGAGCGCGCCAAACGCTGGGAAACACCTAACGCTTGATGATGCGGCGAGCTAAGACCGCATCATCTCCCGTATCTGCCTTGCTCTCGCCTTGACGCAGCGCGTCGATCGACGCGTGCCTCGATGAGCGACCAGCCGCGGCCGTCGGATCAGAAGCCCCAATACGGCGGAACGTTGTAATAGCCGTATAGCCGCGCCTCATCGGTGCGATCGCCGAAGTCGAACTCCGAGTTCTCGTCGGAGGCCGGTGCCTTGCGCAGCACCTCGTCGCCGATGTCCAGCTCGTAGGCGTCGAGCTCGACGTTGTAGTTCAGCAGCGACCAGGGGATCGGCAGATGCTTGTGGCCGATGCCGAGGAATCCGCCAAAGCTGAGAACCGCATAGGCCACCTTGCCGGATACCTTGTCGATCATCAGCCGCTCGATCGAACCGATCTTCTCGCCCTTCGGCCGTCTCACGGCCGTCCCCTCGACCCGATCGCTGGCGATCAGGCTGTGTTTCTTGCGTGTCATCGTCTCCGTCACCATGACAAGTCTCCCTCTCCTGCTTGCTGTTCGCGAAACCCGACTCACCGGCGTTCCGAACAGTGCCTCCTCCCGAAACAAACCGGCGGCAGGAACAAAAGTTCCCGCCGCCGGAGCCTCAGCCCATCTAACAATCCGCCTGGCCAGTGTCCTTCATCAAATCCGGAGTTCGCTTCGAGCGTGCTGCATCGCGAACTTCGGAGGACACTAGTTCGCGTACTTGAACTGCGGCATCGCCTTCAGCTGATCCTTGGTCATGCTCAGCTTGGCATGGTCAGGATTGACGCTCGGCTTCGACGCAGTGGTCGTGCCGCCCGGCGCCGTCGATGTCGAGCCGACCGTGCCGGAATTGCCCGAAGCCGGCGGCGACGTGTTCGAACTGGTCGAGCTGGTCCGCATCGGCTCCTTTACGAACTTCAGCTGATCGAAGTTGACGGCAATGTTGCTCTCGCCGAGCCCCAGGAAGCCGCCGACACCGATCACCGCCTTCTCGATCTTGCCGTTCGAGTCGGTCAACAGATCGTTGATCGCGCCGAGACGCTCATCGGCGTCATTGTAAACATAGAGGCCGATCACCTTGGACGCACGCCACTCATTCGCAGTCTGCTCCTGCACCGGGGTCGCCGTTGTTTCCGCGCGCGGAGTCGATGACGACTGTGATGGAGCCGGCGCCTGCGCCAGAGCCGTTCCGGAAAGAAGTGCGGTTGCGACCAGGCCGGTCGCCAATTGCTTCGCGAGCATGTGTTGTCCTCCACGAGATGTTGTATGCGATGAACGCGCAACGATTGATCGCGTTCCGGTTCGCAAACACGAAAGCGACATCATGACAGGCGAGGAACTTTTGCCTGTTTCGCGAACGTCAACCCCGATGAGACGTCGCGTTCGCCGTGTCCGCGGACGAACATCGCGTTCGACCGCAAGCGCAACGCCCGATTGGCTTTCGTCAAGATTGCTGTCATTTTGGGAACCGGAGACACCTCAGGGCAACGATCTGTCAACCATGTCTAGCAGCGTCGATCCGATCACCCGCGCCGTCATCCAGCATCGCCTCGGCGCCATCGTCGCCGAGATGGGCGAAGCGATGCTGCGCACATCCTATTCGCAGATCCTCAACTCCAGCCGCGACTTCTCGCTCGCGATCTGCGACACCCGCAGCCGGCTGATCGCCCAGGCCGATCACATCCCGGTGCATGTCGGCGCGCTGCCATGGGCGACGCGCGCGGTCGAGGAAAGCGTGCGCGGCGTGCAGCCGGGCGACGTCATCCTGATGAACGATCCCTACCATGGCGGCAGCCACCTGCCGGACGTCACCGCGTTCGTGCCGGTGTTCAATGGCGACGCGCGGCTGTTCTGGACCATCGTGCGCGCGCATCAAAGCGACATCGGCGGCGCGACCCACGGCGGCTATAATCCGACCGCGACGGAAATCTACCAGGAAGGCCTACGCATCCCGCCGATCAAGCTCTACGAGCGGGGACGCTTGCGCGAAGACCTGCTCGACATGATCGCGCTGAACATCCGCAACCCGCGCGATTTCCGCGGCGATCTCGCGGCCATGGTGGGGGCGGCGCATCTCGGCGAACGGCGGCTGACGAAGCTGTTCGGCGAATTCGACGCGGCCACCGTCCAGCAGGCGATCGAAGACATCCTCGATACATCCGAGCAGCGGACCCGCGCCATCGTCGCGAGCTGGAAGGACGGCGTCTTCCATGGCGAGGCGGTGCTGGACGACGACGGCCGCGGCCATGACGACATCGGTATCAAAGCCCAGGTGACGAAGCGCGGCAGCGACATCGAGGTCGATCTCACCGCCTCCGATCCGCAGACGACGAGCTTCGTCAACTCCTCGCACGCCAACATGCAGGCGGCGGTGGCGATGGCGTTCGCCTACCTGATCGATCCCGACATTCCGAAGAACTCCGGCGCGCTGCGGCCGCTCAAGGTGGTGGCCAAGCAAGGCACCATCGTCTGGGCCGATCCCGGCCGGCCGGTGACGCTCTGCACCAGCCATCCGTCGAACGAGATCGTCGAGGCGATCGTCAAGGCGATGGCCGCTGCCTGCCCCGCGCGCGTGATGGGCGGCTGGGGCCGCCGCTTCCGCATCGCCATCCAGGGCGAGAACCCGCGCAGTGGACGCGGCTTCATCTGGCACATGTTTCACGCACGCCCCGGCGGCGGCGCCAGCGCCGACGGCGACGGCTGGTCGTCGATCGGCGAATGGCACACCGCCGGCGGCATCAAGTTCGGCAGCGTCGAGATCGCCGAGGTCCGCTTTCCGCTGCACTTCCGGCGACACGAATTCCGCCCCGACTCCGGCGGGCGCGGCGAACATCGTGGCGGGCTTGGCTGCAACCTCGATCTCGTGGTCGAGACGGAAACGGAGGCGCGGGCCAACACCGCGGGCGACGGCGCACGCCATGGTGCCTGCGGCATGCTCGGCGGCGAGGACGGCCAGCCGCATGACTATCGTCTGATCTCGGCAGGCAAGCCGGAACGCGTGCTCAAGACCAAAGAGGTCGGCATCGTCATCGCACCAGGCGACGTGCTGCAGGTCCGCTCCGGCGGCGGTGGCGGCTGGGGCGATCCGGCGAAACGCAGCGCGCAGGCGCATGCCCGCGATCTCGAACAAGGGCTCGTCACGATGCCGACGCAGACCGCGCCGAACAGCGGAGCGCGCTGATGCCGTTCGTGATCGGGATCGACGTCGGCGGCACCTTCACCGATCTCGTCGCCATTGACGAGACGGGCAACACCGTGTTCGCGAAATCGCCCTCGACGCCGCAGGACCAGTCGGTTGGCGTGCTGAACGGCCTCGACGAGCTGGCGCGACGGCTCGGCGTTGCCCGCAAGGACATGCTGGCGCAGACCGCGCGCATCGTGCATGGCGCCACCGTCGCCACCAACGCCCTGCTGGAGCGCAAGGGCGCAAGAGTGGCGCTGCTCACCACCGAAGGCCATCGCGACGTGCTGGAAATGCGCGAGGGCTTGAAGGGCAACCGCTACGATCTGCGCACGCCGCCGCCGGAGCCGCTGGTGCCACGGCAGCTTCGCCTCGGCGTGCGCGAGCGGCTGCGAGCGGACGGCACGGTGCAGACGCCGCTGGATGACGCCTCACTTGCGCAGGCGATCGAAACCGCCCGGCAGTCCGGCGCGGCCGCCGTGGCGATCTGCTACCTGCACGCGTATCGCAACCCGGCGCATGAGATCGCCACCGAAGAACGGCTGCGGCGGGCGCTGCCGAACGTTTTCATTACCCGCTCCAGCGATGTGCTGCCGCAGATCAAGGAGTTCGAGCGGGTCTCGACCACCGTGGTCAACGCCTATGTCGGACCGGCCGTGCATCGCTACCTCACGAGCCTCAGCACACGGCTGGGCGAGGCAGGCCTTCGCGGCAGCCTGTTCGTGATCCTCTCGCATGGCGGCATGGCGCCGCTGGAGGAAGCCGCCCGGCTTGCGGCGGCGACCGTGCTGTCCGGCCCGGCAGGCGGCGTCGCGGGCGCACGCCGCTGTGCGACGCTGCTCGGCGTGCCGGACCTGATCCCGTTCGACATGGGCGGCACCTCGACCGACATCTCGCTGATCGCCGGCGGCGAGGCCTCGCTCTCCGCCGAACGCGGGCTCGCCGGCGAACGGATCGCGCTGCGCAGCCTCGACATCGCCAGCATCGGCGCCGGTGGCGGCTCGATCGCCCGCGCCGACGCGTCCGGCACATTCGAGGTCGGCCCCGAGAGCGCGGGCGCGGTGCCTGGCCCCGCCTGCTACGGCAATAGTGGCCGCTTCGCCACCGTCACCGACGCCAACCTGCTGCTCGGCTATCTCGATGCCGACAGCTTTCTCGGCGGCACCCGCAAACTCGACAGGGCAGCCGCGGAAGCCGCCGCCGACCGCGTTGCCGCGACGCTGAAGCTCTCGCGCGAGGAGACCGCAGCCGGCATCTACCGGCTGATCAACCTGAAGATGGCGGACGGCATCCGCCTGATGACGCTGCGGCGCGGCGTCGATCCCCGGCGGTTCGCGCTGCTGAGCTTCGGCGGCGCCGCCGGCCTACACGCGGTGGAGGTCGCGCGCGAGCTGGAGATTCCGCGGGTGATCGTGCCGACGGTGGCCTCAGTGCTGTCGGCGTGGGGCATGCTCGCCACCGACCTGCGCTACGAGCTCAGCCGCACGCATATCGGCGACGGCGCCATCGTCGATGACGCGGCCATGCGCGCCGTATTCGGCGAACTGGAAACGCGGGCGATGGCCCGGCTGCGCACCTGGTTCGACGGGCCGGCGCGCATCGAGCGCTCTGCCGAAATGCGCTATGGCGAGCAGATTTTCGAGATCGACGTGCCGCTGACTACACTCGATTGGGAGGCGCCGAACCTGATCGGCCGCATCCATGAGGAATTCCACCGGCGCCATGAGGAGCTTTATACCTACGCCTCGCGCGACCAGGAGGTGGTGTTCGTCAACGCCCGCGCGGCAGCGGTCGGCAGCGTGCAGGCATCCGAACCCGCACCGCGCCGCACCGACAACACGCTTCCGCAGCCGAACATGGCCGCGCAACCGAAGACCACGCGACCGGCCTGGTTCGGCGGCTGGCGGGATGCGGCCGTCTACGACATCGCCAGCCTGACGCCCGGCACGACATTGACCGGCCCCGCTATCCTCGAAGCCGAAACGACCACGGTGATCGCCGGAGACGGCGACGAGGTCAGCGTCAATCGCCAGGGCTGGCTGGATATCCGCCTGAGCCGGCGCTGACGCCAGCGCCCTCCAAGAACTCGTTCCGGGTCTGCTTGTGCAATGCGCCAATTCGTAATTCGCGCAAGCCCACGGCCGATATGCATGGAAACGTTCTCGCTCCCGCATGGACGACGACGCGGCGTCGGCTAAGATGACTCTGACGCCAACAATCAAAACATGACGAGGGAACGCGATGAAATTCGGGATATTCTACGAATTGCAACTCCCCAAGCCGTGGGGGCCGAATGACGAACTCAACCTGTATCAGAACGCGCTGAACCAGGTCGAGCTCGCCGACAAGCTCGGCTACGACTATGCCTGGGAGGTCGAGCATCACTTCCTCGACGAGTATTCGCACTCGCCGCAGCCGGAGGTCTTCCTCGCCGCCGCCAGCCAGCGCACCAAGCGCATCCGCATGGGCCACGGCATCATCCAGCTCACCACCAACCATCCCGCCCGCGTCGCCGAGAAGGTCGCCTGCCTCGACCTCGTCTCCAACGGCCGCGTGGAGTTCGGCATGGGCGAATCCGGCAGCGTGCAGGAGCTCGCGCCGTTCGGCATCGACATGGCGCAGAAGCGCGAGATCTGGGAAGACGCCGTGAAGTGCATCATCCCGATGTTCACCAAGGAAGGCTGGCAGTATGACGGCCCGTACTTCAAGTTTCCCCTGCGCAACGTAACACCGAAGCCGGTCCAGAAGCCGCACCCGCCGCTGTGGGTCGCCTGCTCGCAGCTCGAGACCATCGAAATGGCGGGACGGCGCGGCATCGGCGCGCTGGGCTTCCAGTTCCTCACCTCGGAAATGGCGCATGCGTGGGTCCACGCCTACTACAACGCGTTCACCAAACGGCAGGAGAAGCTCGCGGACTATCAGACCAACCCGAACATCGCGATGGTCTCCTACTTCATGTGCGCGGAGACCGACGAGGAAGCACGCCGCCGCGCCGACGGGGTCACCTTCTTCCAGTTCGCTCTCGCCTACTACTCCGGCTCGCGCAACCGCGAACGCGCGGCGCCGGGCACGGTCTCGATGTGGGACGAGTACAACAAGTGGAAGAAGGAGAATCCGGAAGCCCACCAGCGCGCCCTGCGCGGCGGCCTGATCGGCTCGCCCGAGACGATCCGCAACAAGCTGAAGAAGTTCGAGACCTCGCGGGTCGACAGCATCATCCTGCTCAACCAGGCCGGCAAGAACACCCACGAGCACATCTGCGAGTCGCTCGAACTGTTCGCCAAGGAGGTGATGCCGGAATTCCACGCCAAGGAGCCGGAGCATCAGGCCTGGAAGCAGAAGGTGCTGAATCGCGAGATCGAGCTGGAAGAGATCGACGTGACACCGCACATGACGCGGCAAGGCGTCGGCAAGGGCGTCACCATCGACAAGCTGGTGGCGAACGGCTGAGCGGACTCGATCTAAACGCGGTCATTCCGGGGCGATGCGCAAGCATCGAACCCGGAATCTCGAGCGAGATTCCGGATCGCCGCAAGATGCGCGGCGCCCGGAATGACGAGCGTGTTAGCGACCCTGTATCAATCTAAGCCGCCGGCGCCGCCCGCACGCCCTGCACCAGCCGGCCCGGCCGCGCGCCGGTGGCCGCCCCATGCCGCTGGGTGACGACACCGGAGACGATGGTCGCATCGTAGCCGTCGATCTGCTGCAACAGGCGGCGGCCGCCCATCGGCAGATCGTAATGCACCTTCGGCGGATGCATGTGCAGCTTGTCGTAATCGATGACGTTGACATCGGCCTTGTAGCCACGCGCGAGCACGCCGCGATCCATCAGCCCGACCGACTCCGCCGTCCGCCGCGCCTGCGCCGCCACCACGAACGGGATCGACAGCTTGTCGCCGCGGGTGCGGTCGCGGGTCCAGTGCGTCAGCAGATAAGTCGGGAAGCTCGCGTCGCAGATGATGCCGCAATGGGCGCCGCCGTCGCTGAGGCCGGGGATCGAATGCGGATCCCGTAGCATCTCGTGGACCGCATCGAGGTTGCCGTCCGCATAGTTCAGGAACGGCACGTACAGCATGCCGCGGCCGTCTTCCTCCAGCATCGCATCGTAAGCCAGCTCCTCCGGCTTGCGGCCTTCGCGCTTGGCGCGCGCGCCGAGGGTGCGCTCGGGCGGCTGCTCGTAATCCGGCGGATTGCCGAGCAGATACATCTTGTCGTAGTTCGGGCGGAAGAACAGCGGATCGTCCACGGTGGTCGCGCTCTCGCTCAAGATCGCCGCGCGCACCGCCGGATCGCGCATCCGCTTCACCCGCTCATCGAGCGGCAGCTTGGCGATCGCCTTGTAGCTCGGATGAGTCTGGAACGGGTTGCGCGACAGTTCGAGCCCGAGCAGCAGCCCGACCGGACGCGCCGCGATCTGCGCCGTCACCGACAGACCGCGGGCGGAGGCCTCGGCGAGGCTGTCGAGTGTCTGCCGCCAACCGCGTGGGCTGCGATCGCCCTGCGCCACCGAGAACGAGATCGGACACTTGGTGCGATCGGCGACCCGCAGCATCATCGGCAGGTCTTCCTTGAAGGTGCTCTGGTCGAGCACGAATTGCAGCACGCTGCGGCCGGTCTTGTGCATCGCATCCGCGATCGCCGTCAGCTCGTCCTCGCCGGCCTTCAGCGTCGGGGTGAAGTCGCCGGTGGAGGTGCGGTGGTTGAGCGTGCGCGAGGTGGAGAAGCCGAGCGCGCCGGCCTTGACGGCATCGGCCGCAAGCCCGGCCATCGCCGCGTTGTCCTCCGCCGTCGCCGGATCGCGCCGCGCACCGCGCTCGCCCATCACATAAACGCGCAACGCCGCGTGCGGAAGCTGCGCGCCGATATCGAGGTTGAACGGCCGCTTCGACAGCCAATTCATATAGTCGGGAAAGCTCTCCCACTCCCACGGGATGCCTGCCGACAACACCGGCTCCGGGATATCCTCGACGCCTTCCATCAGCTCGATCAGGCGGCGGTGGTCGGACGGGCGGCATGGCGCGAAGCCGACGCCGCAGTTGCCCATGATCGCAGTGGTGACGCCGTTCTGCGACGACGGCGAGATGTCATGGCTCCAGGTCACCTGCCCGTCGTAATGCGTGTGCACGTCGACGAAGCCCGGGGTGACCAGCTTGCCCTTGGCGTCGATCTCGTCCTTGCCCTTGGCCGAAACCTTGCCGACCTCGGCTATGCGGCCGTTCGCGATCGCAACATCAGCCTCATACAGCGCGCCACCACGGCCATCGGCGATGGTACCACCACGAATGACGAGATCCGGACCATCGGCCATGACGTTCTCTCCCCATGATGTTCTGCGCATGATCTCTTCGGAGAACCGGTTCCGGCTTTTCCGGAGCATGCTTGAATTGACACCATGATGGACTGCGCCCGCCATCTGTCAATCGCATGCGCCGCGCGCATCTGCCGCGCAGCTATGCGCGACGAATGCTAACGGTAGCCAACCGGATCGATCGGCGCAGGCGGCACGCCGCCGGCCTCGATCGCTTCGCCTGCGGCAAGGCACAGGTCCTCGCGATAGCGGTTGGCGACCACCTGCACGCCGACCGGGATGTTGCCGACCATGCCGGTGGAAACCGTCAGTCCCGGCAGCGCCATGAACGGGATGCCGATCTGCGGCATCTGCGCGCGCCACACCCGCGCATAGGACTCCTCGTCGCGCACGTCGAGCTGATCCTCGAACGGCAGCTCACCCGACACCGGCAACAGCAGCACCGGGAAACGCTGGAAGAACAGCGACCACTCGCGCACCAGCGTCGCGCGCCGCATCAAGGTCTCCGACATCGTCGCCGCATTGAACGCCTGACCGACCTTGGCCTGGCCGCGCAGGGCTGCGAGCGCACCGGGATCGCCCTCCTTCTCCATCGCTGCAAGCTGCGCCGCGTAGCCGTCGCCCATCCAGAGGTTGACCTGCAACTGCGCCGCTTCGCGCAAGGGCGGCGTGGTCTCGATCTCCTCCACTACCCAGCCGGCGCGCTCCAGCCGCTTGGCCGCATTCACCAGCGCCGCCCTCACCTCCGGCACCACCTCCAGCCCGTCGGGCGCAATGCACAGCGCCGCGCGCGGCTGCACCGGCGGACCTTCGAGCGGCACCGGAACGTACCAGGGATCGCGCGGATCGGGCTGTGCCATCGCCGCGAGCGCAAGGCGCAGGTCGCCGATCGTCCGCGCCAGCGGGCCGTTGATGGCCATCAGTTGTCCGCCGATCGATCGCTCCGGCGACGACGCATTGTAGGCCGGCACGCGGCCGAGGCTGACGCGCAGGCCGTGGATGCCGCAGGCATAGGCCGGATAGCGCACCGAGCCGGCGATATCGTTGCCCTGGCCGATGTGGCCGATGCCCGAGGCCACCGCCGCCGACGCACCGCCGGATGAGCCGCCCGGCGTGATCGCGTTGTTGCGCGGGTTCTTGGTCAGGCCATGCACCAGGTTGTTGGTGAACCAGCGATAGGAATAGGCCGGGGTGTTGGTGCGGCCGATGACGACGGCGCCGGCCTTGATCATGTTGTCGATCACCGGCGAATTGCTCTTTGCGATCAGGTCCTTCTGCAGGCGCAGGCCGTTGGTGGTGGCGAAGCCCGATTGATCGACGTTGACCTTGGTCGTCACCGGCACGCCGGCGAGCGGCCCGACATCCTCGCCGCGCGCGATCGCCGCATCCACCGCATCCGCCTGCGCCAGCGAATACTCCGGCTTGTATTCGACCACCGCGTTGATGAAAGGATTGACCTGCTCCAACCGCTGCAGCGCGGCTGCCGTGACTTCGCGCGCGGACAGTTGCTTCGATCGCACGAGCGCTGCGACCTCGACCGCAGACAAACGCCAGCTCTCATCCATGACAGTGTCCCCCGTATGCGGCCGCAGGATCACAGTCTGACAAAGCAAGCGCCGTTAGGGAAGCGCCGGCAGGCCCTGCGCACGGTGCATGTGGACGGCGAGTGCGGCGGGTGGGNGCTACGCGCGCTGAGCACGCGTTCAGGCGATGACGGCGGGAAAATCGGTTCCCGCCGTCGCGGCCCGGCCTCAGTGCCCGGAGGTCCGCCAGACCAGCAACCGGCGTTCCACCTGCGCCACCAGCAAGGCTGTGACATAACCGATCACGCCGAGCAGGATCACGCCCGCGAACAGATCGGCGGAGCGGAACGAGCGCGCCGCCAGCAGAATCCAGTGGCCGAGGCCATCGAGGCCCGCCAGCATCTCGCACACGACCGACAGGATCAGCGCGACGGTGACGCTGATGCGCATGCCGGCGAGAATATCCGGACTGGCCGACGGCAGGCCGATCTTGAAGATCACCGCCATCCGCGACAGGTGCAGCGCCCGCGCAACCTCATAGAGGCGCGGCTCGACCGCGGCAAAGCCATGCACAGTGGACAGCAGCATCGGCCAGACCGCGCCGAAGGCGATCACGAACAGTGTCATCGCCTGCGACAGGCCGAAGAACGCGATCGCCACCGGGATGATCGCCGACACCGGCAACGGCCGCAGAAACTCCAGCGTCGGCGTGACGTAGGGGCGGATGCGCGGCGACGAGCCGATCAGCGCGCCGAGCGCGATGCCGACCAGCGAGGCGACCAACCAGCCGACGGCCATGTGCTGCAACGTACCCGCGACCTTCGCCATCAGGTCGCCGTCGGTGAAACCACGCACCAGTGAGGCCCAGGCGCGATCCGGCCCCGGCAGAAACACCGGCGACACCAGACGGGCATTGGCGATCCATTGCCACAGCGCGACGAAACTCGCCGCGACACCGAAGCTGACGACGCGCCAGCCGATCGCCGAACGCATCGATGCCGGAACGCTCATCGCGGCTCCTCCACGATCGCGGCGCGGCCGAACAGCCGCTGCTGCGCCAAAACCATCAGCGCGTTCAGCCCGAAGCCCAGGATGCCGAGCCAGACGAGATAAGCCAGCATCAGGTCCGGCCGCAGCGCCTGCTGTGCGGTCATGATGCCGTGGCCGAGGCCGAGAGGATTGATGGCGATCTCGACGGTGACGGCGACGATCAGCGCGATGCCGACGGCGAGACGAAAGGCGACGAAGATGCGCGGCAGCGCCGCCGGGATGACGATCTTGGCGATGCGCGCAGCCGGCGTCAGCCGCAACGCGCGCGACACCTCGATCAGCCGCGGCTCGACGCCGCGCACCGCCGCGCGCGCCAGGATCAGCGGCGACCACAGGCAGGCGAAGGCGACGATGGCGATCTCCAGCCGATAGCCGAAGCCGAGCGCGATCAGGGCGATCGGCAACACCGCGATGGAGGGGATCGGCCGGATCGACTCGATCGTCACCTCCATCAACCGGTCGGCAAGTGGCAGCACGCCGAGGATAATCCCGATCAGCAGGCCGATGCTAGCGCCGATCGCGAGACCCGCGAACGCACTCGCCAGTGTGTCACGGGTGGCGGCGATCATCGAGCCGTCCGCCACGGCTTCAACGAACGCGCGCGCGATCGCGCTCGGCGGCGCGAGCGAATCGCTGTGGCTGAGATCGACCATCCGTCCGGCAATCTCGGCAGCGACGATCAGCACCACCGGCAGCGCAAGCCCCTTCAGGGTCGAGGACGAGATCATGATCGGGCGCAATCCCACAAGCGTTGAGGCTCGATTCTCGGCAACCCATGCTTCCCAAGCTCGTCATTCCGGGATGCGTCAACCGAACTTGGGTTTACCCGAGTTCGGCATTGTATGGTGCCCAAGTTGGTAGCAGCCGACTTAGATACAGCCGACTTGGATGGCGCAGACCCGGAATCGATACGCCCCGCGATGGTTATGGATTCCGGGCTCATCGTGGAGCCTGTCATCGGGCGGCGCCTCGCGCCGACCCGTTGGCGATGCGCGGGAATGACAGCGTTGAAAGACGCCGGCACGCAGACCATGCTCACCCCTCCGAAGCCTTGATGAAGTCGAACAGCTCGCGCCGCAGCCGCAGGAATTCCGGATGCTCGCGGGTGGCGAGCTGGTCGCGCGGGCGCGGCAGATCGACCGTGACTTCAATGCCGATCCGGCCGGGATGCGGCAGCAGACCGATGACGCGATCGCCGAGATAGATCGCCTCCTCCAGGTCGTGGGTCACGAACAGCACGGTGGCGCCGGACGCCGCCACCAGCGACAGCACCTCGTCCTGCAGCCCCTGCCGCGTCATCGCGTCGAGCGCTCCGAACGGCTCGTCCATCAACAGCGCGACCGGATCCTGCGCGAGACAGCGGGCGATCTGCAGCCGCTGCTGCATGCCGCCGGACATCTCCGCCGGATACTTGTTGGCGTGGCCGGGCAGCCCGACCTTGGCCAGCAATTCGGCGATGCGCGGACCACGCTTGGCCGCCGGGACACTTGCCGCCTCCAGCGCGAGCGACACGTTGCCGGCGGCGGTGCGCCACGGCAGCAGCGCCTTGCCATAATCCTGAAAAATGATCGCAATGTCGCGCCGCGGCGCGAGCATCGGCTTGCCTTCGAACGTCACGGCGCCAGCAGAGGGCTGGTAGAGGCCCGCCGCAAGGCGGAGCGCGGTGGTCTTGCCGCATCCCGACGCGCCGATGATGCAGACGAACTCGCCCTGGCGGACCGTGAAGTCGATGTTCTCGACGATGGTCTTGCCGCCGAGCTGCAGCGTGACGCCTGCGAACGCCATCACCGGAGGCTGCGACGCGACGGCGGCGGCTGACACGGGGCGGACCACACTCACGACCTACGACCCTTGGTATCAGGATAGACATAGCCGATGGTGCTTTGCAGATGCGTGGCCAGCATCGCCGGCGCGCGGCGCTGATCGCGGGCCAGCACGTAGTCGGCGAGATCGCGGTGCGATTGCATGAAGGTTTTCCCGTTGTCGAACTTGCGCATCATGATGCGCCGGTAGCGATAGGCTTGGTCGTAGAGATCGGAATGGGCCGCCAGCAGCCGCGGCGAGCCGCACGCCTCCAACAGCGCGGTGTGGAAGCCCTTGTGCAGCACGTCGAACTCCTCGGTCCCCTCGGTGAAGCGCGAGCCAGTCCGGTCGATGAAGCGCTGCATGCGGTGCAGCGCGGAGACGATGCCGGCTTCCCACTCGTCCTTGCCGAGCTTCATCGCCAGCGAGAGCGCCTCCTGCTCCACCACGATGCGCATCCGGGTGATGTCGCGCAGATCCGCCTCGCTGACCGGGGCGACACGGAAACCGCGCTGGCCGAGCGCGACCACGAGCTGCCGCGACACCAGCCGCGACAAGCCCTCCCGCACCGGCGTCGCGCCGAGGCCATAACCCTGCGCCAGGCCGACGATGCCGAGCCGCGAGCCCGGCGCCAACCGCCCGCTCAGGATATCGCGCTGGATCAGGGCCGCCGCCCGCTCGCTCAGCGTGTCGGCGGATGGCTCCAGACTTTTGGCTCGGCCGGACTGCGGCATCGTCAGTTCACCTCATTTCAACACGACCTTGGCGAGGTCGATGTTGCCCTGGAGCAGCTTCTGCTGCTTCATCACCTCCACCCACCAGGCGAGATCGCTCGCCTTCATGGCCGGCTCCTGATAGCTCGGCGGATTGAGTTTGACGATATCCAAAGGCTGCTTGGTGAACTTCGCGATCGAGGCCGACGCCTTGTCGCGGTCGGCGTTGACGATCTTGGCCCCCTCGGCAACGGCCTCGCGGAATTTCTTCACGATCTCCGGATTTTTCTCCGCCCAGTCCCGTGACGCGGCGTAGAAGATGATCGGCTCGGTCCGATTGAGGTCCGCCACGTAACGCGCCGCCACATAGCCGGTGCCCGCGTTGGTCATCCGCGTCACGAACGGCTCGCTGGTCAGCACCGCGTCGACCGCGCCGGACTTCAGGATGTCGTTCATGGTCGGAAACGAGACTTCGACGAAGTTGACGCCCTTCGGATCGACGCCCTTCTCCTGCAGCCACTTGACGAACAGCACATGCAGGAAGGCGCCAAGGCCCGGCGCACCGACCTTCTTGCCGACGAAATCCTTCGGCTCCTTGATTGTGACGCCGTTGCGCGCGAATGCCGTGGTGAGATTGGCGGTGCGCTGGTTCATCACCGAAGCGCCGGAGACCGCGACGAGATCGAGCCCGCCATCGACCGCCTGCAGGAACACCGACGAGGTCGGCCCGCCGATCTGGATCGAATTCGACAGCAGCGCCGCCGGAATGTTCGAGTTGATGCCGATCAGCACCATCTCGGCATCGAGCCCGAGCCGCTTGAAGATGCCCTCATCGACCGCGACCATGGCCGCCGAACAATCGGTGGTCGCCGTGCAACCGATCTGAATCTTCTGCTGCCCGTGCGCAGCGCCGGCAGCGAGCAGCGTCATCATCGCCGCCGCAATCGTCTTCAGCCTCATCGTCGTCCCTCCTCCGTCGTCGCGGCCGCCTGCATGCGCGGCGCTGGTGTTCTGTTTGGGGCATGCGCGCACCGCAGGACCTGCGGCTGTGCACGTCGCAGGCGGCGCGCTTGACACCGCTTTTCAAATATCGATATTTTTGTTGATCATATATTTTCATCCGGCGCAAGCAGAACCCGCCGCAGTCCCCCGGAGACCATCGATGAAACTGGCCACCTTCAAGAACGGCAACGGCGAGCGCGTGGGCATCGTTCATGCCAACGATAGCAAGGTTTTCGATCTCGCACGTGCGGCAGATCGCGCGGGCGCGGCCAATCCCGCCTTCGCCTCGATGCTGGCGCTGATCGATGCCGGCGAGACGGCGCTCGATGCGGCACGCGACATCTTCGCCAAGTGCAGCGCGGAAGCGGACCTGTCCACCGACGTCGCCGCCACCGAGATCCTCGCGCCAATCCCGGAGCCGCGGCAGATGCGCGACGGCATGTCGTTTCCGCTGCATATCCTGCAGGCGCCGCGCGGACAGCTGAAGCTGGCGGCGCGCGCCAAGGGCGACATGGAGGAATTGAAGCGGATCGACGCGATGCCGCTCGGCGAGCTGCCGGAGGTCTACCGCAAGGTGCCGATCTACTACATCACCAACCGCTACAGCGTGCGCGGCACCAATACCACGGTGAAATGGCCGCGCTACAGCCAGGTCATGGACTACGAGCTGGAATTCGGCATCGTCACCAAGAACCGCGGCGCCAACATTCCGGCATCGAAGGCGAAGGACCACATCTTCGGTTACACCATCTTCAACGACTTCTCCGCCCGCGACGCCCAGCGCATCGAGATGGAGGGACGGCTCGGCCCGGCCAAGGGCAAGAGCTTCGACGGCGGCAATGTGCTGGGCCCCTGGATCGTCACGCCGGACGAGATCGGCGATCCCTACAAGCTGAAGATGGAAGCGCGCGTGAACGGCGAAGTGCGCTGCAGCAGCATCAGCGAGGGCATGCTGTTCTCGTTTGAACAGATCATCGAGCACATCACCAAGGACGAGACGCTGATGCCCGGCGAATTCATCGGCTCAGGCACAGTCGGCGGCGGCTGCGGCGTCGAGATCGGACTCTTTCTCGAACATGGTGATACGATCGAACTCGAGGTCGAGAAGATCGGCATCCTGAAGAACCGGGTCGAGCGGCAGAGCTGATCGGCGCTCCACCATCAAACAACAAACAAGCGAGGAGACACCCATGGCCCGCAAGCTGATCGACATCTC
Source organism: Afipia sp. P52-10 (assembly GCF_000516555.1). NCBI lineage: Bacteria > Pseudomonadati > Pseudomonadota > Alphaproteobacteria > Hyphomicrobiales > Nitrobacteraceae > Afipia > Afipia sp. P52-10. The sequence continues at coordinate 96,895 of NZ_AZSJ01000003.1, forward strand.
GGTGCCGCTGCAGAACGACGTGCCCGCGGACCCGCCGGGCGGCCACCCCACCATCGAGTACATCGATCACCAGCAGGGCATGCAGGCGATGCTGCGCCACTTCCCCGGCCTGAAGCCGGAGGAGCTGCCGGACGGCCAGGCCTGGGCGGTGGAGCGGGTGACGCTTTCCACTCATAACGGCACGCATATCGACGCGCCGTGGCACTATCACCCGACCATGAACCGCGGCGAGAAGTCGTGGACCATCGACGAGGTGCCGCTGGAGTGGTGTTATCAGCCGGGGGTGAAGCTCGATTTCCGCCATTTCCCGGACGGCTATGTCGTCACCGCCGCCGACGTTGAGAAGGAACTGAAGCGCATCGACCACGAGCTGAAGCCGCTCAACATCGTCGTCGTCAACACCTCCGCGGGCGCCAAATACGGCCGCCAGGATTACGTCAATTCCGGCTGTGGCATGGGCTATGAAGCAACCATGTACCTGTTAGAGCGTGGCGTGCGCGTGACCGGCATCGACGGCTGGAGCTGGGATGCGCCGTTCGTCTACACCGCGAAGAAATATGCCGAGACCCACGACGCCAGCATCATCTGGGAAGGCCACAAGGCCGGACGCCACACCGGCTATTCGCATATCGAGAAGCTGCACAACCTCGAACAGCTGCCCGCCACCGGCTTCACGGTGTCGTGCTTCCCGGTGAAGATCGAGCGCGCCTCCGCCGGCTGGTGCCGTGCGGTGGCGATCATCGACGACTGATCGCATCATCGAGGCGCAGCGTCTTGCGATTTGAAGGTGCTGCGTCCAAGGCCGCCGGATGCGTTCCAAGCACGGAACCAGTCCGGTGCCTGCCGGAACCTGCCGGATGCTCTGCGCGTTATTTGCTGGCCCGCACGCGCGGGCACTCGCGAGGGGAGTTCGAGATGCGCATGTTTCTGGGAATGATCCTGGGCTGTCTCATGACGATCGGCCTCGTTTACGTGCATGACGTGTCCGCCACGTCGACCGTGACGAGCAACGAGGCGGTGGTCCAGAGCCGGCCGATCGTGAACTGGGACGTGGCGTCGGCGAAGTGGCATGACGTCAAGGAAGACGTTCGGCAGACCTGGGCGAAGCTCAGAGCCAATATCGGCTAGAGCCGTATTATCGGTTGGAGCCGGATGGGCCGATGTCGCGAGAACGCGGACGTTCATCCTCGCACAAGCTTGCTGTTGACTGCTCAAGCATGATCTTCTGTTCAGGCATGATCCTCGTCCGCGTCCGAGGGCAAGCTTTTGTCGGAAACCACTACACTCCTTTCGGGACTAGGCTTTAAACCGCCTCCAGCAATGCGAACAGCTCGTCGAGTACCTCCAGCCGATCGAGGCCCTCGACGAGAGCGATGATCCGCTCGGATCGTTCCCGCGGCAGATGGGCGACGTTGCCGCGGAATTTCTCCACCACATCCGCATGCGCCACTGGATTTTCCGGGCTGCCGCGCCGGTTCAAAATCTCCCGGGCGAAGGCATCCCCGGTTTTCGTCACCACGCGCATGCGGCAGGCATGACGGAAGGCCGCACCTTTGGCTTCTAGCTCCGCGCTCTCGCTGACGGCGATGCGCGGCATGAAGGCCAGCAGTTGCGGATCGGCCACCGCCTCCGCGCTGTAGCTGCCCGCGGTAACCGCGCCATCCCGCGCCATCGCCGCCAGCCCGAACACCATGCTCATCTGCGCAGCCGTGACGCCTGCGGGCTTGTAGGGCCAGGCCGTGTGAACGTAGGTCATGTGCGGACACTGCACCTCGATCCGCTCGATCGCCTCGCCCGTGACGCGGTGCGCCTGCATGATGTCGCGCAACGCGTCGAGCGCGGTGTGGATGCTGGTGACGTTCGGATACATCTTGAAGCCGATGTTCGCGGTCTCCCACAGCTGCTTCAGGCCGGCGAGCAACTTCGGCGGGTTCGGCTCGCCGGACAATGCGCTGAGGAATCCGCCATAGCCCGCTTCGAGCACGTCGGAGATGCCGGTGAAGCCGCGCTGCGCGAGCTGCACCGCGAGTACGCCCGCCTGTGCTGCGCGGCCTGCATGCAGGCGCTTGACCATCGCGCCCTCCTGCGCCGCCATCAGCCCTGCCGCCATCGAACCGGCAATGCCGAGCGCCTGATGCAGCAGGTCCTGCGGCAAGCCTGCGAGCCGTCCAGCCGCTGCCGCACTGACGAAGACGCCGCTGGTGCCCTGCGGATGGAAGCCGCGCAGGAACAGTGCCATGGTCGCGGCGTTGCCCACCCGCAGCCCCACCTCGCAACCGGCGACGATGGCCGTGAGAACGTCGCGGCCGCTGGAGGGGGCCTGCCCGCCCTGCGCCAGCGCAAACACCGCCGGCACCGCCAGCGAATTCGGGTGCACGATCGATTCCTTATGGATGTCGTCCATCTCGAAGCCATGCCCCGCCGTGCTGTTGACCAGCGCCGCCTGCGCCACCGACGCCTTGCAGCCCGCACCCCATAGCGACGCCTTCGGCAACGCTCCCTCCGCGAGCATCACATCACGCACATGCTCGGTCCACGGCAAGCGCGCGCCATACAACGAGGCGCCGAGCCCATCGAGAATGCAAAGTTTGGCGTGCGCGATCACGTCCGGCGGGATGTCGGTAAATTGCAGACGGCTGGCGAACCCGGCGAGATCGCGCGTGGCATGCTCCAGCAGCGAACGTTGATCGCTCATGGATGGTTCCTTTCATGCGGGAGTCAGCTGGGAATGCCGGCAAGGCCGAGCGGATCAGACTTAGGTCGGAATCGCGCCGCTGGCCAATAGATTGCGGGGCATCCTGCGATAGCTTAAACTTATGGCATGGAGCTCCGGCATCTTCGATACTTCGTCGCGACGGCGGAGGCCCTCAATGTCACCCACGCCGCCGAACGGCTGCGCATCGCCCAGCCCGCGCTGACACAGCAATTGAAGCTGCTGGAAGCCGAGATCGGCACGGCGCTGTTCAACCGCACCAGCCGCGGCGTGCAGCTGACCGAGGCCGGGCGCGTCTTCCACCAGGAAGCGCTCGGCGTGCTCGACGGCGCGCGGCGCGCCATCGCCCGCGCTCGCCTCGCAGCCGACGGTTCGGTCGGGCATATCGCCGTCGGCCTGACGGAATCGGCCTCCTTCAACGGTCTCGTCACGGCGACGCTACGCAAATTCCGCGCCGACTATCCCGCCGTGCAGGTCACGCTGGAGGAAGCGCGCTCGACCCACCTGGTCGCGGCGCTGGAGCGCGGGCGCATCGACGTCGCCTTCCTGCGGCCGCCGGTCACGCTGCGGTCGAGCTTTGCCGTCGACGTGCTGTTGAGGGAGCCGATGGTGGCGGCGCTGCCGCTCGACCATCGGCTTGCGGCCCGGCGACGCGTGCGCCTGCAGGACCTGAAGAACGAGCCGTTCATCCTCTATCCGCGGTCGCAGCGGCTTGGCCTGTCGGACGCGGTGGTGACCGCCTGCGTCGAGGCCGGGTTCAATCCAAACGTGGTGCAGATCGCCCCGCAAATCTCGGCGACGATCAACCTCGTCGCCGGATCGATGGGCATCTCGATCGTGCCCGCCTCGATGAGCAACAGCCGCTCCGACGCGGTGCGTTATATCCCGCTGTCCGGCACGCCATTATACGCCAGCCTCGGCATCGCCTATCCCGCGCACGGCCTGACGCCTGCTCTGGGCAACCTGGTCGCGTTGGCCAAGACGATGCCGCGCCGATGACCGCTGAATGACGCGTCTGTCTGCTCATCCTTCTCGCTTTGCACCGAACCGGGAAGCGCCCACCGTTCCGTGAGAAAGTTGTCAAAGCAGCCAGCCAACCTGCATCAATTTCATCATCCTGAATTGCAAATAACCATGCATGGTGCGGAGACAAAGCTGTGGAAAGGTTTTCGTCTCTCACTGCCAATGACGCGTCTGTGAGGTCATAAGTGCTGCTTCGCTGAAACTGCCAACAGCCCAAATCATTATTGCTCCGACAAGACATTTCTTGAAGGTCTTTGCATGTCCGTTGTCTGGATTTCTCGCGGGAGAATACAACCCGAACTGCGATCCATGGCCGAACAGCGAGGCCGCGCCCTGAAGCCGTTCATGGCTGACAATGACAGCGACACTCCTGACAGTGACACTCCTGACAGTGACACTCCTGACAGCGACACTCCTGACAGCAACGGGCCCGATCGTGATGGTCCGGCGCAACCGGTAACGCCCGGCGACAGGGTGCGTCCAGGCGAACCCAACGTCAGCCGCGATCACCCGCGCTGACGCTTTGCCAGCCGCCGCTTAGGTGGCCTTCTCGGTCCGCACCGAGCGGAACGGGATGTTGCGATCGACCTCCTGCTCCTTCGGCATGCCGAGCACCCGCTCGGAGATGATGTTGCGCTGGATCTGATCGGTGCCGCCGCCGATCGAGGTGAAGTAGGCGTTCAACGACAGGAAGTTCGCATCGTCGGCCAACGGATGCTCGGCGCCCTGCAGCATGCTTTCCGCGCCGAGCATCGCCGTGCGCAACCGCGCCTCCTCGTGCAGAATGCGCGACATCGCAAGCTTGCCGAGCGACATGATCGACGACGAGCTCGATTGCTCGAGCCCAGCCTTGGCGCGCGCGGTGTTCAATTCGTTGAGCTGACGATAGGCGATGGTGCGCGCGAGCTCCTGCCGGAACGCCGGATCGTTGAGCTTGCCGCTCCTGCGCGCGAGCGCGATCAGGTCGCTGTCGGCGGCATCGGCGCCGGCACGGCGCGGCCCCCGCGCGCGCTCGCCCATCGCCGAACGCTCGTAAGCCAATGCGGTCTGCAGCACCTTCCAGCCTTCGCCCAGCTTGCCGAGCAGATTCTCGCGCGGCACCTTCGCATTGGTGAAGAACACCTCGTTGAAGTGCGACTCATTGGTGATCTGGCGCAACGGCCGAACCTCGACGCCCTTCTGCTTCATCGGCAGGAAGAAGAAGCTGAGGCCCTGATGCTTCGGCTTGTCCCAATCGGTGCGCGCCACCAGCATGCCGTAGTCGGCGGTCGCCGCACTGGAGGTCCAGATCTTCTGGCCGTTGACGGTCCACCCCGCGCCATTGTCTTCGGCCCGGGTCCGCACCGCCGCAAGGTCGGAGCCGGCGCCGGGCTCGCTATAGAGCAGGCACATGGCGATCTCGCCGCGCAGGATGCCGGGAATCACGGCCTGCTTCAATTCAGGCGTGCCGTAGGCCAGCGCGGTGTTGGCATAAAGCTGGGTGCGGTCCATGCCCGAGCCCGGCGCGCCGACGCGATTGAATTCCTGTTCGATGATGTAGCCCTGCTCGTCGGACATGGCGCGGCCAAACCATTCGACCGGCCAGCGCGGCGCAGCCCAGCGCGCATCCACGACCTTGTTGAGCCACTCGCGATAGGCCGGCGTGGTCCTGAACTCGTTCAGGTCCGCGACCTTCATGTGCCAGTTGGCTGCGAGCCAGGCGCGCACCTCCTGCCGCAGGTCATCGTCGCTCACAGGCTTCAGCGCATCAGCCATCGTCAGCCTCCAAGATGGGTCAGGTAGCGCTCGCGATGGAACGCCGGATTGCCGAACAGCTGCGCATCGGCGCGGGCGCGGCGGAAATAAAGGTGGGCGGGATAATCCCAGGTAAAGGCGATGCCGCCATGCATCTGGATCGACGCCGCGGTGACGGCGGTGAACGCATCGGCGCAGGCAAACGCCGCAAGGCTGATCGCTGCATCCGCGTCGCTGCTGGCATCCGCGAGCCGTCTTGCCGCGTTGCGCGCGGCCGAGGTGGCGGATTCCGCTTCCAGCAGCATGTCGGCCGCCATGTGCTTCAGCGCCTGGAAACCCGCGATCGGCCGGCCGAACTGAATGCGGTTCTTGCCGTACTCCACGGTCATGTCGAGGGAGCGGCGCGCACCGCCCGCCTGCTCGCCAGCCAGCGCCACCAGCGTGACATCCAGCGCGGCCTTCACCGCCTCCCAGCCCACATTGCCGATCCGATGCGCGGCGACGGAGGCAAACGTCAGCTTCGCCAAGCGGAGCGTCAGATCGAAGGTCGGCAGCGGCGCGATCTGCAGGCCCGCAGCCTTCGCCTCCACCTCGAACACGCCGATGCCGTCCCCCACGGCGGCGACCACCAGCACGACATCCGCGATCTGTCCGTGCGTCACGTAGCTCGCCACGCCATCGAGCGTCCAGCGATCGCCGGCCTGCGTCGCGGTGACGCCGACACCCTCCGCTGTCCAGAGACCACCCTCGCCGGTGATGGCCACGGTGGCGACGGTCGTGCCCGCCACCATCGGCGGCAGCAGGCGCTTCTTCGCGGCTTCATCGCCGGAGGCGCTCAACAGGGCGGTCGCGAGCACCGCACTCGACAGGAACGGCGAGCACAGCAGCGCCGCGCCGATCGCCTCCATCACGAGTTCGAGCTCGACCGGTCCGCCGCCGCTGCCACCATGGTTCTGATCGACGATGAGGCCCAGCAGCCCCATGTCCGCGAGTTGCCGCCACACCTGCGGATCGTAGCCGCTCGGCGTCTCCATCGTGCGGCGGACATCGGCCTCGGCGCTCCTGTCGCGCAACAGACGCTGCACCTGATCGACAAGTGCGGCACGTTCCTCAGCATCGAACGCTGACATCCTCCGGCAGCCTCCCAAATCCTTGCTTGCGGACAAGCATGCCTGTGAGGATGAGGGCGGACAAGTGCATAGCGACCAGATGGACACGGCCGCGATGCATGACACGCGCAGGCGGGATCACACGTCGAACCTTTGGTCCGCGATGCGGCCTCTCGTTTTTGCAAGGTCAACGCGCGCTATCGTCAAAGTTAACGCATGAACCTCGCGATCAGCGGCGCATCAGCAGCCCGCGCCTACTCCCGCTTGATGCCGGTTGCCTCGAGGATGCGCTGGTAGCGCGCCGCTTCGCCGGCAACGAAGTCAGCGGCGGCCTTGGCGTCGCCCGGCATGGTCCGCAAACCGACGCCGGCAAATCGCTCGATGATCTCCGGCTTCGCGGAAATCTCGTTGATGGCCTTGTTCAGCGCATTGGCGATCGCAGCCGGCGTGCCCTTCGGCGCGACGAGCACGTTCCAGGTGAAGCCGGTGAAGTCCTTGAAGCCGGTCTGCTCGATCACCGTGGCAACCTCCGGCAGCGACTTCAATCGCTCCGGCGAGCCGATACCCAGCGCCTTCAACTTGCCCGACGTGACGAAGGGCATCGCCGACGCCGCTCCGACGAAGCACATGTCCACATCGCCGGACAACACCGCGGCGAGCGCCGGCGAGTCGCCGGGGAACGGCACATGCAACATCTTGATGTTTTCGTGCAGCGCCAGGTTCTCCGCCTGCAATTGCGCCGGACCAGCCACGCCCGCGGTGCCATAGGTGAGCTTGCCGGGATTGGCGCGCGCGTAGGCGATCACGTCCTTCATCGTGTTGGCGGGCAGATTGTTGCGGGCCGCGAAGATCAGATCGACGGCACTCAACCCCGCAATCACGTCGAGGTCGCGAGCCGGATTGTAGGAGAGCTTCGGATCGAGGATCGGGAAGATCGCCGTCGGCCCGACGCCGCTGACGCCGAGCGTGTAACCATCCGGCTTCGCCTTGGCGACCTGATCGATGCCGATCGCGCCGGCAGCACCGGCACGGTTCTCCACCACGAATGTCTGCTTGAAGTACGCTGTCAGTTCCTCCGCCAAGACGCGCCCCGTGACGTCGGTGGCACCGCCCGGCGGGAACGGCACGATCAGCCGCACCGGCTTGTCGGGATAAGTCTGCGCATGGGCGGGATGCGTAGCCAGCGCGCCCACGAGCAGCACCGCACAGATACCGAGAACGCTTCGCATCGGCCGCATCAAATCCTCCCTCAACGTTTTTCCCCATGGCACCCGCGCAGCCGTCAACGCAACGCCTGATGAGTGCATCGATGCCCGACTCTAGCGGTTCGCTGCCGCCAGGCACAGGTACAACCAGAAAAGTGCGGGATGGCCGCTCGCCACGACCGGTTTTGTATTTGAGAATACACAACCGGCCTTCACAGCCGCCCGTGCCGCCGCACGAAACGACAACGATCGACAAGAGCGGCCGAACACCAGCGAGGGGAGCAAGCGATGATCAGACAGGTGAAATCGCAACTGGCTTTGGCAGCGATCCTATCGGCGATTATCGCCGGAGCGGCGAGCGCCCAGGACATCTATCCGAACCGGCCCATCAAGATGATCGTGTCCTACGCCGCGGGCGGCACCACCGACACGATGGCGCGCGTGACCGCGCAGAAGATGAGCGAGATTCTCGGCCAGCCGATCGTGATCGAGAACAAACCCGGTGCAGGCACCATCATCGCCGCGGAAGCCGCCGCCAACGCACCGGCCGACGGCTACACGCTGCTGATGACCGCAACGACGACGCTGTCGGTCAATCCCGCGACCTACCGGAAGCTGCCCTACAAGCCTGAAGATTTCGCGCCGATCTCGCTGATCGGCAAAATGGCCTACACCTTCGGAGTCAGCCACACCGTGCCGATCAACGATCTCAAGGAGTTCGTCGCCTACGCGAAGGCGCGCCCCGGCCAGCTCAACTACGGCACGGTCGGCCTCGGCGGCTCGACGCACATCTTCACCAAGCTGGTGGAGGACTCGCTCGGCGTGCAGATGCAGGACGTCGTCTACAAGGGATCGGGCACCGCCCTGACCGATCTGTTCGCCGGAAACATCCAGGTCTATGCCGACGGCGTCATCAACTCGCTGCCATACTATCAGGACAAGAAGATGAAGGTGGTGGCGATCTCGAGTGAGGAGCGGCTGGCGGCGGCGCCCGAAGTGCCGACCTTTGTCGAGCTCGGATATCCCGATGTCGTGCTCTATTCCTATTACGGCGTGATGGCGCCGGCGAAAACGCCGAAGCCGATCATCGACAAGCTGAACGCGGCGATGGTGAAGGCGCTGGCGATGCCCGACCTGCAGGAGCGCATCCGGCAGAACGGCGCCGTGCCGGAATCCACCACGCCGGAGGGCTTCCGCACAATCATCGCCGACTATCTCAAGGCCTATGGCGACATCGCCCGCCGGCATAACTTCAATCTGGAATAAACCCAGAGACTGGAACCGTTGCCGCGGATCGCCGTTATCCCGCCATCATTGACGGGAGGCGCAAGCATGGAAGACGCACAGATCGGTTGGATCGCGGCGATCATCATCGGCGGTTTCGCCGGCTGGTTCGCTAGCATGTTCATGGAGAGCAATACGGGCGTGCTGATGAACGTCATCCTCGGCATCGTCGGAGCCGCGGTCGCAAGCTTCCTGTTCGGACTCCTTGGCGTCAGCTTCGGCGGCTGGCTCGGCTATCTGGTGGCGGGATTCGTCGGCGCGTGCATTCTGATTGGCGCAACGCGCGCGATCAGAGGCACAGCATAGAAGCGGCATCGATCAAGCCCGCAGCCATTCGGCCTCTGAAGCGAGAGGCCGAATGGCTGTGGCGTTTCATGTCACCATTTAGATTTAAGATCTTGAGCGGATTTGACGCGCAGTATCGCGGTGCGCCCTCTCACGCAGGCCGGCACTCCACCTGAGCGACACCGTAGCGGCAACAACACGTTCACAGGCGCCGCTACCGCGCCGTCCAGCCACCATCGACCGACCACGCCGCGCCACGGATTTCCGAGGCACTGCTGCTGCACAGAAACGCCACCACCTCCGCCACCTGCTCCGGCTGTAGCGCCTTGCCGGCGGGCATCACATACGACACATGCTTGGCTTCCGCAGCCTCAAGCGAAATCCCTTCCCTTGCGGACGTCTCCTGGATCGCCTTCTTGATATGCGGCGAGGCGACGAACCCGGGACAGACGGCGTTGCAGGTGATCGCCGAGTTCGCGGTCTCCATTGCCACCGCCTTGGTCAGCCCGACCAAACCGAATTTCGAGGCGATGTAGGACGAGCGATCGACACCGCCCACCAGCCCGTAGGCCGAAGAGATGTTGACGATCCGACCCCAGTTGCGGGCCCGCATCTGCGGCAGCACCGTGCGGATGGTGTGGAACGCGGCCGACAGGTTGACGGCCAGCACCGCATCCCATCGCTCCGGCGGATGGCTCTCGATCGGTGCACCGTGGATCGTTCCCGCGTTGTTGATCAGGATGTCGATGCCACCGAGCGCGGCCGTCGCCGCCTCGATCAGATGCACGGCCTCGTCCGCCCGCTCCAGGTTGGCATCGATATGAACCACCCGCACGCCAGCTTCCGCTTCCAGCGATGCGCGAAAGCGCTCGGTCTTCACCGGATCGCCTAGTCCATGGATGACGATCTGCGCCTTTTCCCGCGCCAGCGCCCGCGCGATGGCGCGGCCGATGCCGCCGGTCGAACCGGTGACGAGCGCTGTCCTGCCCTGCAAACTCATGCGTGTCCTCTGTTTGTCATGTGAGCCTTGCTGCGGCTCGCCTTGGTCTTGTCATGTGACAACAGCCGACCCTATGCATCGCAACGAACGCGGTCAACACGCCCTCTCATGCGCAAATCGGATGCCGCGTGCGCCGTGGATGGCGGTCGTCAGTTGCCGGTCGTCAGCGGGATTTGCGTTGCGAGGACGCGATGCAGCCGTTGCGACGGGAAATCTCGGCTGCGCCCTTGACCACGAGCTGCAGAAACTCCTGCTTGCGCGGCTCGTAGCGGAAAGCGGGACAGGACAGACTGATCGAATAGCGCACACGGCCGTCGGGATCGGAGATCGGCGCCGCCACCGCGACATTGCCGAGCGTCACCTCGCCATGGGTGATGGCATAACCGCGGTCGCGGATCTGCTGCAGCTCGGCGCGCAGCTTGGTCTTGTTGATCTTGCGCTTGCGGCTGAGATTGTCCAGCGCCTTGGCGATCTCGGCACGCGGCAGATAGGCCAGCAGCACCTTGGTACTGGCGCCGACGCCGAGCGGTGCCCGATCGCCGGGCCGCATGACGCTGACCAGGCGGGAGGACGAATCCACCGCATCGATGCAGACGCGATCGAAGCCGTCGACCATGTTCAGCGCGATGGTCTCGTCGGTCTGGCGCGCGAGCTTCTGCATCGTTTCGTGCGCCACCTCGCGGATGCTGAGCGTGCCGCGCACCTGGCCTGCCAGATGCAGCACCTTCAGCGACAGGCAATAGTCCTGGTTGCTGAGGCGCACGAGGTAGCCCAGATCGACCAGGCAATTGATCAGCCGGTACGTCGTCGGCTTCGACAGCCGAATACGGGTGGCGATCAGATGCAGCGGCATGCTGGGTTCGGTCTGCGTGAACGCCTCCAGCACCGACATCGCTCGCTCGATGGTACGCATGGCCCTCCGCCACTCCCGCCTCGCACCGACGGTTTCAAACGCCGGGCGCGAAAAGCCGACCTGCTAAACGATTTTACGCCTCAACGATAGGGCGCATGGAAAAATTTATGCCAGACAACAGGATAGATGCGCCGGCGGCATCACTGCAACGCGACCTTGGCCGCATGGCGCGCAAGCGGACTCGTCCGATCGTTCGCCGGCAGCCGCACGATGGAAGCGATTTCATTCTGCGAAATGGACTTTACGATCGTTTTTCCGCGATGCTAGACTCATCGGAACACGAAGGGCGAACGAAGCCTGAGGGAGGTCATGCCAGTTTATCCCGTCAAATCGGCCGAGCGAGTGATCCAGATCCTGGAGCTGTTCCGGGCGGTTCGTCAGCCGTTACGGCTGAACACCATCGCCAGCGATCTTGATTGGCCGATCCCGAGCACGGTGGCCCTGCTGAAGACGCTGGTCGGCATGGGCTATTTGATCTTCTCGACCAAGGAACGCACCTACTTCCCCTCCCCCCACCTCGCATCGCTCGGCAATTGGGTCGAGCCGGCATTCTTCGAAGATAGCCACGCGATGGAGATCGCCGAGCGCCTGTGCGAACAGACCACCGAACATGTGGTGCTGTCGGTGCACAGCGGGCTGCATGTGCAGCACGTCAAGGTGCTGCACGGCATCGACGATGCACGTTACGGCACCCGCGACGGCAGCATGCGGCTGGTGGTGCGGACCAGCCCCGGCCTCGTCCTGCTCGGCGCGATGCCGATGCAGGCGGTCGATCGCATCTGCCGCCAGATCAACATCAAGTACCGCAACAAGACCGAACGGATCGACCCCGACCAGTTTTCGAAGACCATCGCCAGCGTCAAGCGGCAGGGCTTCTCGTCGTTGTACGGCGTACCGCACATCGAGGGAGCGATGCTGTCGATGCTGCTGCCGCCGACCCGCTCCGGCCAACGGATCGCCGTCTCGGTCGGCGGCCGCAAGGAGCGCATCAAGCAGAATCGCGACCGGCTGCTGCAGACGATGGCGGACGTGATTGCGGCGGCTGTATAGCGGGCAGACCTTCACACGCCGACGTAAACGCCGCCGTTGGCGTGAATGACCTGGCCCTGCACGAACGCCGCATCGTCCTGCAACAGGAACTCCACCACCGAGGCATAGTCGCTGTCGCGACTGGCGCGGCCTGACGGATTGGCCTGCGCGGCCTGCTCGACGCGCTTGCGTGCCGTCTCCTCGCTGCCGCTCATCTTCGCGACCGACGTCGTGTGCACGAGACCCGGCGCCACCGCATTGATGCGGATGCCGAGCGGCGCGAGCTCCGGCACGAGATAGCGGATGATGCTTTCGGCCAGCGCCTTGCCGTTGCCGAGCGCGGCGTAGTTGGGACGCGCCGTGCGCGCACCGGCAGACGAAATGAAAACGATGCTGCTGCCGCGGCCGATCAGCGGCATCGCCTTCTGCACCAGATATAGCAGCGACAGGCCGTTGGTCTGCATCGCCCGCGTGAACTTCTCCAGGTCGGCATCCAGCATGCCGGTCGGATAGACCATCGCCGCACTATGCACGATATGTTGCAGGCCGATGCCCAATGCGCCGATCCGGCGCATCAGATCGGCACAGCCTTCGATGCTGCCGACATCGGTGCGGATCGTCACAACCGTCGCGCCCTTGGCTTCACAGCGCGCCTTGGCTTCGGCCGCAGCCTGCTCATCGCTCTGGAAGGCCAACACCAGATTGCGGCCGGGCTGCGCAAGTCGCTCGGCGATGGCAAGCCCGATGCCCTTGGTACCACCGGTGACGAGAACGGTCATGGATTTCCCCCTGCTTTGGTTGCCGAGTGTAGCTGGACAGCGTCAGCAGTCCTGCCCGATGTCATTATTTCTTATCGGAAATCTCCGCGGCGGTCGCAGCGTTTTGCGCCAGCGCAGCATAAAGTCCCGACCCAACAAGAAATGGCCACGGGAGAAGGGGCGATGAAGCGAACCGCAGCAGCCTTAATCTGTCTGCTACCACTCGTCTTGAACGGCGGGGCGAGCGCCCAGGACTATCCCACGCGGCCGATCACATGGATCGTACCGTTCGCGGCCGGCGGCTCGACCGACAACAATGCGCGCATCATGGCGCGGGCGCTGAAGGACAAGCTCGGCCAGCCGGTCATCGTCGAGAACAGGCCGGGCGCGGGCAGCATCGTCGGCGCAGAGGCCGCCGTGAACGCGAAGCCCGACGGCTATACGTTTCTCTACGGCTCCAACACCAATCTCGTGAACTACGATTACCTGTTCAAGAAGCGGTCGTACGATCCGCAGAAGGCGCTGCTGCCGTTTCATGGTCTGCTGATCCTGCCGCCGACCCTGGTGGCGCGGGCGGATGCGCCGTTCAGGACGCTGCCCTATGCAAAACAGAATCCGGGCAAGGTGAACATCGCCTCACCCGGGCAGAACTCGGCGCCGCATCTCGTCGCCGAACTGTTCATGAGCGAAGCCGGCATCAGGATGACCCATGTGCCCTACAAGGGCGCAGGCCCAGCGCTGACCGACCTGCTCGCCGGTGTCGTCGACGTGATCTTCGACTTTCCCGTGACGGTGCAGCCGCAGATCGAGGCCGGCAAGCTGCGGCTGCTCGCCGTTCCCGGCGCGAAGCGGCTGAGCAACGTGCCGGACGTGCCGACCTTCGCCGAACTCGGCTATCCAGGCGTCAACTTCGGCACCTGGGCGGTGATGGCCTTACCCGCCGGCACGCCGCAGCCGATCGTTGACAAGCTGAGCCTCGCGTTCGGCCAGGCGATGCAGGACCCGGACGTGATCAAGTATTTCGACGATCAGGGGGCCACGCTGATCCCGTTCACCAAGGACAAGCTCGCCGACTTTCTCAGCTCCGAGCGCGTGAAGATGAAGGAGATCGTCACGCGCGCAGGGATCGAGCCCGAGTAAGCGGTCGCACGCTCCGCAGCGGCGTTGCCGATCCCAGCGGTATCGATGTCTGGCAGCTCCCCTCCCAGGGACTGCCACATTGCCGCATGCGACCGCAGCAACGCTGGCCGAACCGACCAGCGCGTCAAGGTGGCAGTCAGGTTGGCGTAAGTGTTCCGCGCGCGCGGGGACGCTCATCGCATCCACCGTCGGGACACATGACGGCACATGGCCGGACCACGAGAAAGTGCCTCGACACGGCTGTCGCGTCTGTGCTTTCGCTTGAGGCCAGCACCACACTGGACGGCAGTCAGATATGGCCGGCGCAGAAGCAGTCCGTCGCACGCAGAAACGCACCGCGGCCGGCCGTGCGCCGCGCGCGTCCAGAACCGATCGCGCTGAACAGGCGCCCGCACGCCTCAGCTGCGCCGATGCGCTGCACGCCATGGCGCGCCAATGCCTCACCGCCATCAAACGGCAACAGGCGGCCGCCAGCCGTGGCGATGCGGACGCGCTGCACGAGATGCGGGTCGCGCTGACGCGCCTGCGCACGGCGATCCGATTCGTCGCGCCCGTGATCGAGACCCCCGCGATCCGGCAGCTCAAACGCGAAGCCAGCTGGCTGAACGGCAAACTGGGTGCCGCGCGCGATCTCGACGTCGCCTTGCGACGGGAGCAGCAGCCCAAGCAGGCTGGCTCCGAACGAGTGAGACGCTGGGTCGCCGAACGCCAGCGCCGCTATCTGCAGGTGCAGCGGACGTTGCGAGGCAAGCGTTACCGCCGCTTCCTGGATATGCTCGCTGCATCAATGGACACCGCCAAGAGCACCAACACCGCCGACACCGTCAGCGGCTTTTCCACCGACCGCCTGCGCCAATGGCAGACCACGTTGCGGCGCAAGGGTCGCAAACTGAACAGGCTCGGACCCAAGCAGCGCCACAAGCTCCGGATCCGCGGCAAACGCTTCCGCTATGCGCTCGAATGGTCACTGACATGGGCAACACCCGCGCAGGCGCGTGCGCGCAAGGCGCTGCTGGCCGACGCCAAGACGGTTCAGGAAACGCTCGGCAAGCTCAACGACGCTTGTGAGCATCGCGCGGTGGCCAAGCTGCGCGGTCTGAAACCGCTGCGCGGCATGGACAAGCTCGAACGGCCGAAGATTCGCAAACGGCTGCTTGCGTCCGCCGCGCAGGCATTGAAGGAACTCGGCCGTGGCGAACTGACCTGATCCGGCTGCGGCCTTTTGTTTCACGCTAGCCGCACGTTCCTGTTCCGTCCGGCTGCTTGACAAAGCGGGAAAACAATCCATCTTTAAGTCCATGAGCAACACGCACGCCTTCTTTTTCCGGCTTCACCCGATCGCGGAATCGTAGCCCCGAGCTCGGCCTTTTGCGCCCCGAGCTCAGGGGACGCATCCATAGCGGCGATCCGCCGCGGCTGCTCACCAAGGCGCTTTCAAACCGGCATCACCAAAGTTCTTCGTTGGGTTCTTCGCTTGAAGACCCGCACGCCATCGGCCGAGGGCCTTGCCTGAAGCCACCTGCGCGAGAGTGACACAGTCGCTCCGCGGATTTCGTTGTTCGAGGAGGTCACAAGCGTCACCATGAGCAATCTGCAGTACGGGCCCAAGCCCAAGATCGTCGTTAGCGACAGCGACCACACCCGCCTCGTCAGTCTCGCGACGGCGGCGCAAGAGCGTTTGCCCGAAGTCGCCGAGGAGTTGCTGACGGAGATGGAGCGTGCGGATGTCGTCGCCGCCGATGCCGTGCCCGCGAACGTGGTGCGGATGGGATCGACGGTGACGTTCCGCGCCGACGGCAACCAGGAGCGGCACGTGACACTGGTGTTCCCCGCCGACGCCGACATCGACAAGGGCAGGGTCTCGATCATGACCCCGATCGGCACGGCGCTGATTGGATTGTCGCCGGGACAGTCGATCACCTGGACGGCTCGCGATGGTCGCGCGCACGAACTGACCGTGCTCGACGTGGCAACGTCGCGCGCGCCCAATCATGCCTGACGGCAAGTGTTGCAGGTCAGGAGGAGCGGCGTAACGGCAGCTCCTCCTTGCATGCGTCGCCGGCAATCCCTCCGCTAAGCTTCGTCCGAAGGTGTCGCCTTGCGCCGACGCGCGATGTCCTCATGCAGATGCGTGACCGGCCGCGTCAGATCAGGCGTCGGATCTCCAGCCTGCAGGGGCACGCCGACCTGACGGAAGAAGGTCTCGAGGCCGCCATCGCCGCCAGGCGCCAGCATGCCCAAAATCTTGCCCGGCCGGTTCGAATGATTGCTGTAGGCGTGACGGACATGCGGCGGCACGCTGAGGAACGCGCCCTTGCCGCAGACCGTTGCCTCCGCCGGGTCACCGATCCAGAACGTGAACTCGCCTTCGACGATGTAGAAGACCTCGGCCTCCGGATGCTGATGCGGCTCGACGCTGGCCGCGGGAGGCAGCACGGTTTCGATGAAGGCGAAATGGCCGTCGGTTTCAGCCGACGTTGCCTTGAACGTCATCAGCCCGACCTTGAACAGGATCTGCTCGCCCTCGCCGTCCGCACGGACAACCGCTTTCCACGCCATTGCCAGCCTCCACCTTGCAGACCGACGGTAGCAGACTCGTCTCGGTTCGCGAATGACAAGCGGTGATGCGCCTTGTCCGGCGGGGAACAATCAAGACCCCGCGCGGGTGTCGCACGGGGCCTTGAATGAAGCCTTGCTTGCTCCCGCCTGCGGCTATGGCTCGACGATCGCAAACGCAACTTCGAACGTATCGAGCAGCGCCAGCAATTCTTTCAGCTTCGCCGCATCGCCCGCGACCTTGATCGCACCGTCGGCGATCTGCTGATTGAAGGTGGTCTCCATCAGCGTGATCGAATCCAGCACCTTGCGCGTCAGCGTGATCGTCGCCTGCGCCTGATCCGACTGCTGGCCGGAACGATGGGTGAGCGCCGCGTTCTCCAGGTTCAGCACATAGTCCTGCTTGACGTCGGTGAAGCGCCAGTTCAGCACGATGTGCTTGCCCTCCGCCTTCGGGCCGTTCAGACGCACGCCCCAGAAGTCGAAATAGGAATCCAGTGGCATCGCCCGCAGCGCTTCCGGCGCGACCGAACTGCGGGACAGCGACTTCGGCGCGCCCTGACGCAGCTCCTGCGCGCCGCAGAGATAAGCGTTGCGCCAGGTCGCCGCTTCCGCCTCGTAGGCGAGCTGTTCGTAGACATCCGCCGCAAATGCCCGCGCCTCCTGATTGGTCGGGTCGGCGAACACGACATGCTTCATCACCTCCGCGACCCAGCGATAGTTGCCCTGCTTGAAATCCTCGCGCGCCTTGGCCATCGCCGCGTCCGCGCCGCCCATATAGGCGACGTAGTTCTTCGCCGCATCGACCGGCGGCAGCGGATCGAGATTGGCCGGGATCGCATCGTACCAGCCGAGATAGCGCTGATAGACCGCCTTCGCATTGTGCCGCAGCGTGCCGTAGTAGCCGCGGGCGTGCCACGAACAGCAGATGCTCTGCGGCAGCGCGATGGTTTCGGCGATTTCCGCCGGCGTATAGCCGAGATTGGCGAGCCGCAGCGTCTGGTCATGCACGAACTTGTAGAGGTCGCGCTGGATCTTCAGGTAATCGATGATGCGCGGCGCATCCCACACCGGCCAGTGATGCTGGCCGATCAGCGCATCCGACTGCGCGCCGAATTTCTCCAGCGCCACGTCGATATAGTGCGACCACGCCCGCGAGTCGCGCACCACCGAGCCGCGGAACGGCAGCAGGTTGTGGAAGTTATGCACCGTGTTCTCTGCCATGTTGAGCACGCGGAACTTCGGATAGTACATGTGGAATTCGGCCGGCGCCTCGCTGTCCGGCGCCATCAGGAAGACGATCTCGACGCCGTCGATCACCCGTGTTTCCATATCGCGGCTGATGTAGTCGGTCGGCGGGATCAGTGTGATCGCACCGGTCGAGGAGGTCTTGCCGAGCCCGGCATCCACCTGCCCGCGCTCGCCCTTCGGCAGCGAGCGGCCGAACTGGTAGTAGGCCCGGCGCGACATCGCAGGCCCAGCAAGGATGTTCTCATCGGCAATCGCTTCCAGGAAGCCTTCCGGCGCGATCACCGTCGCCTTGCCGGCATCGACCTCCTCCTGGCTGATGACGCCCTTCACGCCGCCCCAGTGGTCGGTGTGCGAATGGGTGTAGATCACGCCGAGCACCGGCCGCTTCGAGCGATGCTTGAAGTAAAGCTCGAGCCCGGCGCGCGCGACCTGCATCGTCACCAGCGGATCGACGATGATGAGCCCGGTGTCGCCCTCGATGATCGTCATGTTGGAAAGATCGAAGCCGCGGATCTGACAGACGCCCGGCACCACCTCATAGAGGCCGTGCCGCATATTGAGCTGCGCCTGCCGCCACAAGCTGGGATTGACCGTGTCCGCGGCCTTGTCGCTGTTCAGGAACGCATAGTCCTTCAAGCTCCACACCACGCGGCCGTCGTTCGCCTTGATCTCGGCATCAGGCAAGGTGGCGATGAAGCCGCGCTCCGCATCCTCGAAATCCTGCCGGTCCTTGAATGGCAGCGTATCGAGCAGCTTGGCGTTTCGCGCCAGGACGGCGGGCTGGGCGGCTTTCGGGGCAAACAGGTCGGAAAGGGTCTTGGTCATGGGTGTAAGCCAAAGTTGGAGAGGTGAGGACTGAAGCAAAAACCGCCTGCATGCCGCTCGAGCATGCAGGCGCAGGTGAAGGACCGCCGATCGCGGCCGGAGAGATCAGGACAGCTTGCTGCCCGCGACCGTGATGCGATGCATTAGCCGGTCGTGACCGTGATAGTCGTTCGCCGCATAGTGCCAGGTGCAGCGGTTGTCCCAGAACGCGATCGAGCCGGACTGCCAGCGGAAACGGCAGGTGAACTCCGGCCGGATCGCGTGACGATAGAGATAGTCGAGCAGCGGCTTGCTTTCCTCGACCGTCCACCCCTCGAACCGGGTGGTGAAGCCGGAATTGACGTACAGCGCCTTCTTGCCGCTCTCTGGATGGGTGATCACCACCGGATGCGACACCTCGCCGACGGCAAGATGTTCATTGCGCTTCGGCCGCTCGGCGTTGCGGCGTATCGCATTGGCGCCGAACACATGCTCGGCGGAATGGATTGCGCGCAGGCCGAACAAGGTCTGCTTCAGGCCGTCGGACAGCGTCTCGTAGGCGAGATACATGTTGGAGAACAGCGTGTCGCCGCCTTCGTCCGGCACCTCGCGCGCCAGCAGGATCGAGCCCATCGCCGGTTCGGCATCGTAGCTGTGATCGGTATGCCAGCCGCCGCCGATATTGGTCTTCTGCTCCTTCTCCTTGCGCACCTCGGCGATCTCCGGATAGCCCGGCACCGGCACGAAAAACTTGTTGACGTCGATCGGCCCCCAACGGCGGGCGAATGCGATGTGCTGTTCCGGCGTCAGTTCTTGATCGCGAAAGAAGATCACGCCATGGTCGAAGAACACTTGGCGAAGCTCATCCCACTGCCGATTGCTGAGATCCTTCGCCAGATTGAGGCCCTGCACCTCGGCCCCGCAACCGCCGGTGAGTTTGCGAACAGTGATCGTTTCATACGCCATGGACCGCTCCTCTCCTTCTGCTTCTGCTCTTTTGCCTTGCTGGTCAGTTCAATCAGGGCTGGCGGTGTCGCCATCGCCGATATATGAATATGAACTCGCATTCGAATTTGAGTCAAGGCCGTGAAGCACGCCGAAGCTGATCTTTCCGACGTTCTGCCGGCCAAGCAGGCGCGCAGCCGGGCGACCCGCGATGCCTTAGTGCGCGCGGGAAAAAAACTATGCGAGATCAAGGATTTCGATGAACTCTCGGTGGCCGAGATCGCCGCTGCCGCGGGCTGTTCGGTCGGCTCGTTCTACAGCCGCTTCACCGACAAGGACGGATTTTTCCGCGCCCTTGTCGGCGATGCCGCCGAGCGCGACAAGACCGCAACGCCCCCTCCTCCTGCCGACCCGAAGCAGCCGATCGACGACATCCTGGCCGAGGTCGTGGCCGCCACGCTCGCCAGCTATCGCAAGCGCCGCGGGCTGATCCGCGCCACGATTCGCCGCAGCATGACCGAACCGGCGCTCTGGGAGCCCTCACGAAAGCGCGGCCAGGAGATCGCCAACCGCCTGGTCGCGCGGCTCGCGCACACCGCCCCCGGCGATCCGCACCTGGAGCGCCGGGTGCGCTTCGCTTTCCAGATGCTCTACGGGACGCTGAACAACGCGGTGCTGATCGCGCCGGGGCCGCTGCAGCTCGAAGACGAAGCGCTGGAAGGCGAACTGCTGCGCGCCTTCCGCCTGATGATCCTCACGCGCTGAGCGCAACGCCGCGAAACCGTGCCGCCGCGATGCGACGGCATGGCCACGACAGCTTGCGATCCGTTCGGCTTCAACCCGTCAGAACGTGTCGAGCAAGCTCGCCTTCGACAGCGCCGCCTTGCGCGCCTTCATCCATTCGTCGGTGAACTTGGTCGGATCGGACGGCGTTTCAGTCTTGATGAAATCCGCCCAGGCGGTCTGCAGCACCTGCTGCCGCTTATAGAGCTCGTTGTTGTGCTTCTCCTGATCGTCGCTCCAGGCGCCAGCCTCCTTGAGCGCCTTCACCGCGCCCTTGTGCAGCGGCACCGACCAGTTCTTGGTCTGCAGCTTCACAGCCATGCCGAGCGCTCCCGGAGCGTTGTCCTTGTAGCCGTCATAGCCGTCGATCATCGCCTTGGTGATCATATAGACGTCGGCTTCCGGCTGATGCGCATAGACGGTGTAGATCGGATACGGGTAGGCGCCCATCTGCACGGTCTTGTCCTTGCTGATACCCGCCCCGCAGGTCGCCGTGTGCTGGGTGAAGAACGGCCCCACCCGCTTCACCCGGTCCCAGCCGGCCTTGTCGCCGTGGGGCAGCGGCGGCCAGGTGATGCCACGCGGCGACGTCTCCAGCTCCTTGCCCGCGCCGGTGATGGTGGAGCCGAAAACCGCATCGACGTCGTTGTTGATGATGCCCTTCCACATGGCGTTGTTGCTGGCGAACTCGACGATCTTGACATCCTTCGGGCTTAGATCGGCGAAGGCGAGGACCGCCATCGCATTCTGGTTCAACGCCGGCGAGCCGACCACGAAGCCGACGCGCTTGCCCCTCAGATCGGCGACCGTCTTGACGCCGGCATCGCCGGCTACCGCCAGCGACAGGCCGTTGCAATCGACCGTAGACAGCGTGATCTGCACCGCCTGCGGGCCCCACTCCTTGGTCGCGAACTCGAACACGCCTTCCTGCGCGAAGTAGACGCCCGCACCCATGCCGGCCATCGCCGCGCGGCCGGTGCGGATCGGCTGCAGACGCGCCACGTCGTTGCCCGCGGGCAGCACGCGCATGTCGGTGCCGTACTTGTCCTTGACCATCTTGCCGATGGCGACGGTGATGTTGAAACCGGACGTACCGGTGTCATAGGCCGTCATGGTCAACGTCGCCGGCAATTTGACCTGCGCGACAGCCGCGGATGTCATGATCGCCGTTCCGGCCAACGCAATCGACGCACGCTTGATGATCGAACCGACCATTCATTCCTCCCCATTTGATCGCTGATGCGGCGCTCGGCGCGAAACGTCCGGCCGGCGTCGTCGTATCGCCCGCTTCGATGTCGGGCTTGGCCTTGTGGCCTTATGGGGTGGAGCGTAGTCGGACGGTCCAGCCGAACACAAGCGGTTCGTCGTGGTTACAAAGTCGCACGCAACGTCAGACCGCCACCTTGCGATGGCGCGTGCGGCGACCCGGATTGAGCTGCTCGGCGGCCTCGATGATCGCGTTGGCGTCGAGATCGTACACCGCATAGAGATCGTCGATGGCGCCGGTCTGGCCGAAGCGATCGACGCCCAGTGCCTCCACGCGATGGCCATGCACGCTGCCGAGCCAGCCGAGCGCGGCCGCATGGCCATCGACGACGGTGATGATGTTGCAGCTGCGCGGCAACACCGACAGCAGTCGTTCGGCGTGGCTCATCCTTGGCGTGCGCTCGCGACGTCGCTGCCGCCGCGCCACCTGCCAGCCGCCGTGCAGCCGGTCCGCCGACGTCACCGCCAGCAGGCCGATGTCGCGCATGTCCTCGCCGAGCAGGCCGGTCGCCTCGATCGCTTCCGGCGCGAGCGCGCCGCTATAGGCGATCACCAGTTCGCAATTCGGCCCCGGCTTGCGCAGCCAGTAGGCGCCGGCGACGATGTCGCGGGCCAGCTCCGGCGTCATGATCCGCTGCGGCTGATCGATCATGCGCGTGGACATGCGCAGATAGACCGAACCGCCGTCCTCCTCGCCATCCTTGGTGTCCTTGGCGTCCCGCTGCATGTAATCGAAGCCCCAGCGCATGATCGCCGCCAGCTCATCGACAAAGGCGGGCTCGAACGAGGCCAGCCCCGGCTGCGCCATGCCGATCAAGGGCGTGGCGATCGACTGATGCGCTCCACCCTCGGGCGCCAGCGTGATGCCGGATGGCGTCGCCGCCACCATGAAGCGGGCGTCCTGGTAGCAGGCATAGTTCAGCGCATCGAGGCCGCGCTGGATGAACGGATCGTACAGCGTGCCGACTGGCAGCAGCCGCACGCCATTAATCGCATGCGACAACCCCAAGGCCGACAGCAGGATGAACAGGTTCATCTCGGCGATGCCAAGCTCGATATGCTGACCCGCAGGCGAGAAATCCCAGGCGAAGGTCGACGGGATCTTCTCCTTGCGAAACAGGTCCGCCTTCTCGGCGGTGGCGAACAGATGCCGCCGGTTGACCCAGGCGCCGAGATTGGTGGAGACGGTCACGTCCGGCGAGGTGGTGACGATGCGGTCGGCAAGCGCACTGTCGCCGCGGGCGAGGTCGTTCAGGATCAGGCCAAAACCTTGCTGGGTGGACATGCGCGGCGCGGCGGCGAAGCTCAGCCGCTCCGGCACGGCGATAGGCTCGTCGGACAGACGCCGGCTGCGGCCTTGCGCGAACGGCACCTGATCGAGGAAGCGCTGCAAGACTTCCGCATCGATCGCCATGCCCTCGAACCTGTCCCACTCATGGCCCGGACGGATGTTCTGCGCAGCGCGCCAGGTCTCCATCTGCGCCACCGTCATCAGGCCGGCGTGGTTGTCCTTGTGGCCCTGGAACGGCAGGCCGACACCCTTGATGGTGTAGGCGATGAAGCAGACGGGGCGATCGTGATCAATGGCGTTGAACGCCTCGACCATGCTCGCCATGTCGTGGCCGCCGAGATTGGACATCAACGCCAGCAGCTCCGCGTCGCTGCGCCGGTCGATCAAGCTTGTGACAACGCCCTGATCGCCAATCTCGTCGTGCAGGCGCTTGCGGAACGCTGCGCCGCCTTGGAAACACAGTGCCGCATAGAGCTGGTTGGGGCAGGAATCGATCCAGCGCCGCAGCGCTTCGCCGCCGGGCTCGGCGAACGCCGCCTGCATCAACTTGCCGTATTTGACGATGACCACATCCCAGCCGAAGTTGCGGAACATCGCTTCGAATTTTTCCCACAAACCTTCGCGCACCACGGCGTCGAGGCTCTGGCGATTGTAGTCCACCACCCACCAGGTGTTGCGCAGGCCCTGCTTCCAGCCCTCCAGCAGCGCCTCGAAGATGTTGCCCTCGTCCATTTCCGCATCGCCAACCAGCGCGATCATGCGGCCTTCGCGGCGGCCGCCGAGCCAGCCATGCGCCTTCACGTAATCCTGCACCAGCGAGGAGAACAGCGTCTGCGCCACGCCGAGCCCGACCGAGCCGGTGGAGAAATCCACATCGTCGGTGTCCTTGGTGCGCGAAGGATAGGACTGCGCGCCGCCCAGGCCGCGAAAGTTCTCCAGCTTCTCGCGCGTCTGCTGGCCCAGCAGATATTGGATCGCGTGGAACACCGGGCTCGCATGCGGCTTCACCGCCACGCGGTCCTCCGGCCTCAGCACCGAGAAGTACAGCGCGCTCATGATGGTCGCGAGCGATGCGGACGAAGCCTGGTGGCCGCCGACCTTCAACCCATCGACATTCGGCCGCACATGGTTGGCATGATGGATCGTCCAGGACGACAGCCAGAGCACCTTGCGCGCCAGCGCGGACAGGATCGCGGTGTTCGGCGATATCTCGTTGTTCGACGATGGAGCGGGCATCGCAATCCCCTTTGCGCCGCACCGTTTTCATGCGCGCGGCTTTTCTGCGACCGATGCCCGCCATGCTACGCGCCCGCGCGCCCGACGATTTCTCAAATTCTTCTTCAAATTCGGATGATGTTGAAAGATAATCCGAGAGAGAGCAATATTCTTAGGAAAAATCGTTAATGGCCGCCGACCTCGATCCCATCGACCGGAAAATCCTCGCGATTCTCCAGAAGGACGGCCGCACCACCATGCAGGAGCTGGCGGAGCGGGTTGGCCTGTCGCTTTCGCCATGCCATCGCCGCGTGCGATTGATGGAGCAGCGCGGCATCATCAACCGCTATGCGGCGATGGTCGATCAGAAGGCGCTCGGCCTGCATGTCAGCGTCTTCATTTCGATCAAGCTGGCGCGACAGAAGGAGGAAGACCTGAAGCGGTTCGAGAAGGCGATTTCCGGCTGGGACGAAGTGCTGGAGTGTTACCTGATGACCGGCAATCGCGACTACCTGCTGCGCGTCGTCGCCGCCGATCTCGCCGCTTACGAAAAATTCCTCAAGAGCAAGCTGACGCGGCTCGACGGCATCGCCTCGATCGAGTCGAGCTTCGCGCTTGCCCAAGTGAAGTATTCGATCGCGCTGCCGGTGTAGCTATCCGAGCATTCTGCGCAGCTCGGCCTTTGCCACCTTTTCCAGCGTCGAACGCGGCAGTTCGTCCACCAGCCGCACCTCGCGCGGCACCTTGAAGTCGGCGAGCCCGGACCGGCAGGCTGCGAGAATGTCATCCGGCAACGTCGGCGGCGCTTTGGCGACACCCACCTGCGGGATGACGAACACCACCGGCACCTCGTCTAGCATCGGGTGCTTCTTCGCCACCACCGCAGCCTCCCGCACCCCCGCCACCGTGATCACCACCTGCTCGATCTCGGACGCGGCGACGTTCTCGCCGCCGACCTTCAGCATATCCTTGGCGCGATCGCCGAAGCGGAAGAAGCCGCCTTCCAGCAGTCGGACGCGATCGCCGGTGATGAAATAGCCGTGCTCGTCGTAGCTCTCCGCCGTCGCCGCCTCGTTATGCAGATACGCCTTGAACAACGACAGGCCGGGCGTGCCGAGGATGCGCAGGTTGCCGGTCTCGCCGACCGGCGTCGGCCTGCCGTCATCATCGACGACGCGGATTCGGTATTCAGGCGCGGCGCGACCGATGGCGAGCGGCGTGTTCGGCTGATGCACCTCGCCGATGATGCCGTGGGTGATGGTCTCGGTCATGCCCCACCAGCCGATGGTCTTGACGCCGAACAGCGCATCGGTCGGCGGCTCGCAGATCGCGTTGCCCCAGAGACGGAAATGATGGGTCTTCGGGATCTCGCGCTCCATCAGCGCCTTGACGCAGAACTGCACGATCGAGGCCCAGGTGCAGCGATGCTCCAGGGCCGCGCTCCAGAAGCGGCTGGCGGAGAAGCGCGGCTGCACCACGGCGGTCGCGCCGGCCCACAGCGTCGCCAGCATCGAATACGCCAGCGCATTGGTATGAAACAACGGCAGCTGGATGTGGTGAACGTCGTCGGGACGCAGATCCTGATGCACCGCATTGATCTTCGCGCCCCACAGTGCATTGGCGTGAGTCCACAGCACCGCCTTCGGCCGCGAGGTGGTGCCGGAGGTGTATTGCACGCTGCACGAGGCATACGGATCGGCGGGACGGCGCGGCCGGTCGGCGCTGTCGGCGAACAGCGCTTCGAACGCCTCGCTCTTCGGCGGCTGATACCCTTGCGCAGGCGCGGAGCCTGCATCATGCGCGATCACCGCGAGCCAACGTAGACCGCGGCAATGGGTGGCGATGGTTTCCGCGTAAGCTGGCTGGGTGATGGCGGCGACCGCGCTGCAATGGCCGGCGAAGTACTCCATCTCCGCCGGCGCCGAGCGGGTGTTGGTGGTGACGGCGATGGCACCGAGCTCGACGCAGGCGAACCAAGCGAGCAGCATCTCGATGCAATTGTCGAGATGGATCAGAACGCACTCACTCGGCTTGACGCCGCGTCGCGCAAGGCCCGCAGCCAGCGCACCGACGCGGTCGTGGAATTCGCCATAGGTCCACGGCCGCGAGGGCGCGTCGAACGGCGCCCAGATCAGAAACCGATGATCACGCCGCGTCGCGGCCCGCAGCCGCAACAGCCATGGCACATCAAGTCCAGCGAACGGACCGACATGGCCCGCGACATCGGTTCTGACTGGCACGCGCTCCCCCCACACTATTTTCTATATCGTAGCGCGGGCGCCGGGCGGAAACGAAGCCTTAAATTGACGCGCCGCCGTCGATCGCAAGCTCCGCACCGGTCATGTAGGCGCTCTGGCTCGACAGCAGGAACACGGCGAGATTGGCCACCTCGTCCGGCTGGCCCATGCGGCGCAGCGGCACCTGGCGCAGGCGCTTCTCGGCCTCCTCCGGGGTGCGCGTGCTCAGCATATCGGTTTCGATCGGCCCCGGATGGATCGAGTTGACGCGGATGTTATGGCGGCCAAGCTCGCGCGCCGCAGCCTTGCTCATGCCGCGCACCGCCCACTTGCTTGCGGTGTAGGCCATCGCCCCCGGCAGGCCGCGCAGACCCGCGGTCGAGGACACGTTGACGATCGAGCCGCCGCCATTGGCCGCCATCGCCGGCACCACGGCCTGCATGCCGAGGAAGGTGCCGATCTGGTTGATGCGGACGACGTTCTCGAACGTGGCGAGGTCCGTCTCCAGCAGCGTGCGTGACTGAAACACGCCGGCATTGTTGATCAGTCCGGTCAGCTTGCCGCGCGAGACGGCAAGCTCGACCGCGCGCTTCCAGTCGGCTTCCACCGTCACGTCGAGGCGCGTGAAGACGCAGGCCTCGCCGAGCTCCGCCTGCAATGCACGGCCTTCATTCTCCAGGATATCGCCGACAATCACGGTGGCGCCGCTCTTGACCAGCAAACGGGCCTCGGCCGCGCCCATGCCGCGCGCGCCGCCCGAAACGATCGCGACGCCCGATACGCCGGCCTGTACTGAAGCAGTCATTGATATTCCTTTGGCTTGTTCTTGTGTGATTTTGTTGTGTCGGCCCGTCCGGCTCGCAAGCTGCACCGGCGGGCGCGGACACCATGTTGACTGCCGCGCGCCGATGCAAGCCCTACCCCCGAAAGCCCACGCAAAAGCAAGCCCGCGTCCGCACGGGCGCGAACGCGGGCAAGGCAACAGGAAATCAAAGGTGATCGCGCCGCCGACAGCCCGACCGCGTTACTTCTTGCCGTCGGCCTTGAACTGCTTCAGGAAGGCGGTGAGATCCTTGATCTCCTGCTCGTTCTTGATGCCGGCGAACACCATCTTGGTGCCGGGGATCTTCGAGCGTGGATCCTTGATGTAGTCGGCGAACGTCGCCTCGTCCCAGGTGATCCCGGAGTTCTTGTTCGCATCCGTGTAGGTGAAGCCTTCGATCGTTCCCGCCTTGCGGCCGAACAATCCGTTCAATACCGGACCGACGCCATTCCGCGCGGTCTCACCCACTTGATGACAGGCGCGACACTTGTTGAACGACTTTTCGCCAGCGGCGACATCCTGAGCCTGGGCGGCTCCGGTGATGGCCAACACGCTGAGCAGGGTAAGGGCAGAACGAACAAGCATCACGTCAGTCTCCAGGA
Source organism: Afipia sp. P52-10 (assembly GCF_000516555.1). NCBI lineage: Bacteria > Pseudomonadati > Pseudomonadota > Alphaproteobacteria > Hyphomicrobiales > Nitrobacteraceae > Afipia > Afipia sp. P52-10. The sequence goes on from NZ_AZSJ01000003.1 coordinate 124,861, forward strand.
AGTGTCGATCGATCATGCCCCAATTCGCCGAACCGGACCATGATCCCACGCTCAAGTTTCGTGCACGATCTTGTCAGAAGACAGGCCGTGCACGAGGCCGATCATCCGAGAGCGCTTGGTCCTTATAGAAGTGGCCGGCGCGCTGTGTCCTGTTGTATCTGCCTCTCGACCTGCCCGAAAACCGCCCCTCTTCGCGCCGATGCCTAGCTGAACATGTCCGCCGAAATCGCCGCGTACCAGCTCATGTTCTCGGCCTGCGCCTGCTTGCGGACCTCCGCCGTCTCGCCGGTCTGCGACACGAAGGTCGACGACGCGGCGATCTTGCCGTCCTTCGGCTCGTAGGCGCCGCCGACCTTCACGCAGTCGTCGGTCTCGATCAGACTCCAGCAGGTGTTGCTGTAGCGCGCCGGGAAAGTGCGCGAGGCGACGAGTTCGCCACGGATGATCATCGCCGCGACCTTCGCCTGACTGTTCGCCGAGAACGCCGACTTCGGCATGTCGCCGGCGATGCAGGCATCGCCCAGCACATGAATGCTCGGATCGGAGGCCGCCTTCATGGTGGCCGGATCGATCGGGCAGTAGCCACTGGCATTGGCGAGACCGGCGTCGCGGGCGATCGCGCCCGCCATCTGCGCCGGGATGACGTTGACCAGTGCCGCGTTCTTGTAGGTCTCGAAACCGGTCGTCACCGTGTTGGTCGCCGGATCGACCGACTTCAGCCCGTCATGCACCTTCGGGCCGAGCCACTCGACCATCGTGCCGTAGTGTTTCTCCCAGCCCTCCTGGAACAGAGCCTGCTTGGAGAAGCTCTCCTTCGGATCGATCACGAAGATCTTGCAGCGGTCCTTGCCCGCAGCCTTCAGCACATGCGCCATCATCGACACGCGCTCGTAGGGTCCCGGCGGGCAGCGATAGGGATTGGGCGGGGCGACCATGACGATGACGCCGCCGTTCGGCACCTCCTCCAGCCGCTTGCGCAGCAGCAGCGTCTGCGCGCCGGGCTTCCAGGCATGCGGCATTTTCTCCTCGGCTGCCTGCGACCAGCCGGGCACCGAATCGTATTTCAGGTCAATGCCGGGCGAGACGACGAGACGGTCGTAAGGTAGCCGCGCGCCGCCTGCGAGTACGACCTCCTTCTTGTCGCGGTCGATGGCGGTGGCGCGGTCGCGCTTGACGTCGATGCCATGGTTCTTCGCCAGCGCTGCATAATCGTGGACGATCGACGCGTAGTCGCGGTAGCCGCCGAGATAGAGATTGGAGTGGAAGCAGGTCTGATACTTTTCATTCGGCTCGATCAGGGTGACGGCGATCGCGCCCGCGCTGTCCTTGGCGATGTACTTCGCTGCCGTCGCACCGCCCGCGCCGCCGCCGATCACCACGACCCTCGGCTTCGCCTGGCCGAGCACCGCCGGAACGCCGAACATCATCGCGCCGCCAAATGCCGCGCCTCCGCGCAAAAGCTGCCGACGATTGAGACCCATGCCACCCTCCCCCTGGAATTTTCAAAAGTACACCGGACCGGCCTCATCCGGCCGGCCACCACCCGATAATCATTGCGCGCGCGGCAGCCCGCCGAAGTAGCTCGCCAGCGCCGCGATATCATCGGCGCTGAGATGGCCAGCAACGGTCTGCATCACCGGATTGTCGCGCTGCTTCTGCTTGTAGGCATTCATCAGCGCGACAAACTGATCCTCCGGCAAGCCAGCGATCGGCGGCACGCCGCCGCTCGCGCTGCCCGAGGCCTGGTGGCATGTAACACACTCCTCCGAGAGATATTTTCCAAGTTCCACATCGCCCGCGAAAGCATTGCCATGAGCGAAGGCCGCGAACGCGATCCCCATCGTCACCGCACCGGCAAGCCACCGCGTCATTGTCACCCTCAATCCACCTTCGGGCCGGACTTGCTGTCCGGCGTGACGTCGATGGAGATCGCCCGGCCGATCACCTTCGGCGCGCTGCGGCAGTTCTTCATGCACGGCTCCTTGACCCAGAATTTCTTTTCCGCCGTCTCGCGATCGTCATCGTAAAATGCATCCGCATTCGGCAATTTGAGTGAGGTGAAATTCTTCTCGTTCAGCTCGAAATTCTCGTCTTTGATGACATCGTTCATACTGAGAAGATAGGCGGTCAGCGCGTAAACCTCGTCCGCCGACAGCGACTGCGCATTGCCATACGGCATCGCGCGGCGAATATAGTCGAACACCGTCGAGGCATCCGGCCAGAACGAGCCGACCGTCTTGTCCGGCCGGTCCGCCTTCAGCGTGCCGATGCCGCCCGCGAGCGCCGGCCAGCGGCCGTTGCCCTGGCCGAACTCGCCGTGACAGGCCGCGCACTGCGCCTGAAAAATCTCGTCCCCCTGCTTCACCGTGCCTTTGCCGACCGGCAGCCCCTGACCATCGGCACGCACGTCGATGTCCCAGGCGTTGATCTCCTCCGGCAGCGCGGGCCGGCCGAGGCCAAGCTTAGGCGATGTCTTCGTCGATGACAGCTTGGCCGCATCATGTGCGGCATTTTGCTGCGCCGGCGCCAGGCTCAGACCAGCGATGATCGCAACGGCCGCGAGCCCGGCGGCGACCTGGAGCTTAGCCAATCTCGACATTCTCGGTCTCCCCGTTGGAGCGCACCAGCCAGGTCTGGATGCCGTTGTTGTGATAGATCGAGTTGACGCCGCGCACCTTGCGCAGCTCCTCCTTGGTCGGCTGCACGTAGCCGGAGGAATCCATCGCCCGCGACTGGATCATCATCTCCTGCCCGTTCCAGTCGAAATCGACGTAGAAGCGGGTCAGCGACTTGTCGAGCACCGGCCCGTCGATACGCGCGGTCTGCCAGTTCTGGCCGCCGTCGATCGACACATCGACGCGCTTGATGGTGCCGCGGCCGGACCAGGCGAGACCGCTCAGCACGTTGCGGCCCTTGACCTTCAACGGCGCCTGCGGCGACGGATTGGTCACCACCGACTTCGCATCCATGATGAAGGTGTAGCGGCGCGAGCGGCCGTCGGCGAGCAGGTCGGTGTATTTCGAGGTCTCCTCGCGGGTCTGCCACGGCTGATCGCCAGCCTCGATCCGCCGCAGCCACTTCACCCAGAGATTGCCCTCCCAGCCGGGAATGACCGCGCGCAGCGGATAGCCTTGCTCCGGGCGCAGCGCCTCGCCGTTCATGGCGAAGGCCAGGATCACATCGTTCAGCGCCTTCTCGATCGGCAGCGAGCGGTTCATGCCCGCGGCATCCGCGCCCTCCAGCATCAGCCACCTCGCCTTCGGCTTCAGCCCGGCCTCGTCCAGCAGCGTCTTCAGCGCAACGCCAGTGTACATGACGTTGTGGACCATGCCGTGGGTGAACTGGCAGCCGTTGAGCTGCGCACCGCGCCACTCCATGCCGGAATTCGCCGCGCACTCAAGGAAGCAAATGCGGTTGACGCGCGGCATGCGCTTGATGTCGTTCATGGTGAAGACCAGCGGCTGCTCGACCAGACCGTTGATCATCAGCCGGTGATCGGCAGGGTTGATCTCGGCGACGCCACTGTGATGGCGCTCGAAGCAGAGGCCCGACGGGGTGATGATGCCTTCGAGTTCATGCAGCGGTGTGAAATTGACCGAGGACTCCGGCGAGGCTGTCAGCCAGGGCACGTCGCGCCGCACCACATGCTTCTCGAATTTCGACGGCACCCCGTAAGGGCGCTTGTCGACGCCGTCGCCGAGATAGCGCTGCCAGTCCTGAACCTCGGTGATCAGCGGATCGGGCTTTTGCGCCTCGGCCGCCGCCATGGTGGCGAGGCCCGGCAGCGCGGCCCCGGCGAGCCCAGCAGCGCGCAGAAATCCGCGACGGTTGATGGGGTGAGCAGCGGCCTCGTCACTCATGCCACATCCTTTCTTCTTATTTATCCCAATATGTGAATATGTTTGCCGGACATGTGCGCATGAATGACCTCTCCATCAGGCTCCGCTGACTTTGACCGCAGCGTTCGGCGCGATCGTCACCGTGCCCTGCTTGCGCACATGGGCGGCGACCACGTCCCAGATCGCCGGCCCCTGCGTGTTTTCGTTGATGCTGGCCCAGCCAGCGACGGCGTAGGTCTTCGACGCCTCGATCGGCTTGCCGGACTTCAGATGGGTCATGTCCGAGATGCGCGAGCCGACCGGCTTCGACACATCGATCGCGTAGCCCATGCCGCCGACGCGCACCATGTCGCCGCCGCCCTGGAAGTAGGGATCGGGATGGAAGATGTTGTCGGCGACATCTTCCAGCACTTCCTTGAGCTGGGCGCCGGTCATCTGATTGCGGTAGCAGTTCGGATAGGTGATCGCGGTGGCGTTGCTGATCTGCTCGAAGGTGATCGGATCGCCCGGCAGCAGCGTGCCGCCCCAGCGGAAGCCCGGCGACAGCGCGATTTCGACGTCGCGTTCGCTCAGCATGGCGTTGCAGATCAGATCGTCGAAGGTGCCGTTGAAGTTGCCGCGGCGATAAAGCAGCGAATCGGTCTTGCCGATGGTGGCGGCGAGCTGCTGCGCGAACGGCGCACGCAACTGCTCGACCAGCTTCGCCATCGCCGGATCCGGCGAGATCGCATCGGCGAACACCGGCATCAGCTTGAAACGAACGTCTGCGACTTTCTTGTCCTTCACCGCGATATCCAAACGCGAGACGAACTTGCCGTGCGAACCGGTCGCGACCAGCACCGTATCGCCGACCTTGATCAGCCCCGGCATCGCATCATGGGTGTGCGCGGTGAGAATGACGTCGAGGCCCTTCACCCTGCCCGCGAGCTTGTGGTCCACATCGAAACCGTTGTGCGACAGCAGCACGACGATCTCGGCGCCCGCGGCGCGCGATTCATCCACCTGCTTCTGCAGGTCGTCCTCGCGGATGCCGAACTCCCACTTCGGGAACATCCAGCGCGGATTGGCGACCGCCGTGCGCGGCAAGGCCTGACCGATCACCGCGACCTTGACGCCGCCACGCTCGAACAGCTTGCGGCCTTCGAACACCGGCTCCTGCCATTCGTTGTCGCGTACGTTCTGCGCGAGGAAGGCGAACGGGGCTTTATCGGCGATCTCCTTCACCCGGTCGGCGCCATAGGTGAACTCCCAATGCCCGACCATGGCATCGACCTTCAACGCGGACAGCACGTCCACCATGTCCTGCGCCTTGGTCTGCAGCGAGGTCCAGCTTCCCTGCCAGGCATCGCCGCCGTCGAGCAGCAGCACCTTGTCCGCGCCGCGCTCGGCGCGCACCGCACCGACCAGCGTGGCGATACGGTCCATGCCGCCCATGCGGCCGTAGTTGCGCGCGAGCGCAACGAAATCATCCGCGGTCAGCGCGAACGCGTCCGCGGAGCCCGCAGCGATGTTGAAGTATTTCCGGAACTCCGCATCGGTGAGGTGCGGCGGCTGTCCCTTCGCCTCGCCGACACCGAGGTTGACCGACGGCTCACGGAAATGCAGCGGCATCAGCTGCGCGTGGGTGTCGGCGATATAGAGAATCGTCACGGTGCCGAGCGGATCGAAACGCAGGATGTCAGCCTGCCTCAGGCGCTGCTGCGCGGCGAGACGCCCGAGCGGACCCGCGCCGCTGCCGGCCAGCATCGCCGATGCCGCTGCCGTTGCCTGCAGAAACTCGCGTCGCGAAATCATCGGCTACCCTCGATCCCTTGCGTGATCAGGCCGAAGGGAATTGCTTGCGGACAAAAGAGCTCTCACCCTTGCGGCGAGAGCCCGTGACATGCGGCGCCTCAGGCGACCGTCAGCTTGTTCTTGGAGACGTATTCCGAACCGTCGTCATCCTTCCAGGTGAAGGTGAACTCGCCCGACTCCGCCGCCTTGTAGAAGAACGACTGATACGGGTTGGCTGAAATCGCCGGATTCCAATCCGCTTCGAACACCAGCTTGCCGTTGAACTCGGCGGTGAACTTGTTGATGATCTTGCGCGGCACGATCTTGCCGGCGGAATCACGGCGCTGGCCGGATTCCATCTCATGCGAAATCAGCGTCTTGATCTCGATCAGTTCGCCCGGCTTGGCCTGGGCGGGGAGACGAATGCGCGGGGTGGGCTTGGTGGACATGGGACGATCCTCGCCTGAAATGTGTTGTCAGCCGCCGCAGCCGCCGATGGTGACCTTCACGTTGGCCTTCGCCATATGCAGGCTGCCGTTCGACATCTCGGCGATGCAGACGATGTTCTGGGTCTGCGCGAGGCGCATGCGGGTCGAAGCGGAGGCCTTGCCGCAGGCCGGCGTGAACTTGTAGCTGACGACGCCGGGCAGCGGATTGCCGTCGGCATAAACATGCACCGCCTTCACATAGTCCGCGTCGGTCATCGGGCTTTCGACTTCGACATTGATCGGCACCACGAGGCCGTTCTCGGCGATCTCCGGCACGTCGAGCTTGATCTTGCCGCTGCCCATCGCCTTGTCGCCGTAGAGCTTCTTAATCTCGGCCGTGACCGCCTGCTCGTCGGCCATCGCCATCCGCGGCGCAAGAACCGCAACAAAGCCCGCGAGCCCGGCCAGTGCGAGCGCTTCGCGGCGGGTCGCTTCAACCGCCTTCAATCCCATGACGTCCTCCACAGGAAGTTCTTCATCGTTCTTCGATAGTAGCGCTTGACGTTGCCAAGTCAGTCCTATCATGATCCTCAAATATCATTATATTGTTTTTTTTGAATGTAAAGCTATCCAATCGGCTGAGGAAGAACGCGGGAGCCGCTTAAGACGGATCGCGCGCAGGGAGGAACCGAGATGAAACGAACCGCGCTGGGCTGGGCGTTGGGTGCCGCCGCAATCTGCGCCTCCGTGGCACTGACGATCGGCATTGTCAGAGCCCAGGACGCCGCCGAGAAGGAGATCGAGCGCTATCGCGCGATGATCTCCGATCCGATGTCGAATCCCGGTTTCCTTGCGGTGGATCGCGGTGAAGCGCTGTGGAGCGAGAAGCGCGGCACCAAGAACGTCTCGCTGGAGACCTGCGACCTCGGCCTCGGCGCGGGCAAGCTCGAAGGCGCCTATGCGCAACTGCCCCGCTACTTCGTCGATGCCGACCGGGTGATGGACCTGGAGCAGCGCCTGTTATGGTGCATGCAGAACGTCCAGGGCTTCGACACCAAGGACGTGGTCGCGCGGCGGTTCTCCGGTCCCGGCCGCGCATCCGACATGGAAGACCTCGTCGCCTTCATCGCCAACAAGTCCAGCGGCATGAAGATCGACCTGCCGCTCAAACATCCGAAGGAGCTGGAGATGGCGGCCGTGGGCGAAGCGCTGTTCTACCGGCGCGGCGGCGTGATGGATTTCTCCTGCGCCACCTGCCATGCCGACGAAGGCAAGCGCATCCGCCTGCAGGGACTGCCGAACTTCTCCAAGCCCGGCAAGCAGCCGCAGGAGACGATGGGCTCGTGGCCGACCTACCGCGTATCGCAGGGCGCGCTACGCACCATGCAGCACCGGCTCTGGGACTGCTTCCGGCAACAGCGCTGGCCCGTTCCCGAATACGGCTCCGACGCCATCACCGCGCTGACCGTCTTTCTGAACAAGCAGGCCATGGGCGGCGAGATCAACGTGCCGTCGATCAAGCGCTGAGGGGACAGACCATGAAACAGACATCGACCATCGCCGCGCTGCTGCTCGCGGGCGCTGCTGCCCTCACCCTCGCCTCGTCCGCCGTCGCGCAAACCGCGCAGCCTGCGGTCAAACCCGATCCGGCGCTGGTGGAGAAATACGTCAAGGCCACCTTCGGCAAGGCGCCGCCGGAATGGCAGGCGCGCATCGAGCCGGATGAGACGCTGAAGGTCTGCAACCAGTATCGCAACGAACCGCCATCGGCCGAGGCCGACAAGATCGTCAAGCGCGAGCTGGCGAAGGTGGTGTTTCCCGCCGACGGCAAGCTGATCGGCGACTGGAAGGAAGGTGCGAAGATCGCCAACAACGGCCGCGGCGGACAGTTCTCCGACGACGAGAAGACCGTCAGCGGCGGCAACTGCTACGCCTGCCACCAGATGGAAGCCGCAGAATTGAGCTTCGGCACGCTCGGCCCGAGCCTCACCAACTATGGCAAGGACCGCAAATACGACCCGGACGAGGTCAAGCAGGCCTTCACCAAGATCTACGACTCGCAAGCCGTGGTGGCCTGTTCAAACATGCCGCGTTTCGGTGCCAACAAAGTGCTCACCGAAAAGCAGATCATCGATCTGGTGGCGTTCCTGTTCGACCCGCAATCGCCGGTGAACAAATAGGGCCATTCTCAGTAGGACCATCCTCAAACGACAAAGTCCCCGCCTCGGCGGGGACTTTTGTTTTGGACAACAGCGCTAACTGCTACGCCTGCTTCTTCAGCCAGTCGGGAAACGGCGCAGACTCATAGCCCTTCTCGCGCACGTAGCGGAACATCGCCAGGAATTCCGGCGGCTCCAGCAAGCCCGGCATCCGCGCCACCTCGCGGGCCTGGCCTTTCTTCGCGGCGAGCCCTGCCGTCGTCTCCGGAAAGAACTGGATCGTCGGCGTGAAGCGGACGCCGTAGCTTTCGCCGAACGCCTTTTCGCCGAGCTTGCGGCCGTCGAAATCGGTGACGATGCGCGCGCCGATGTGGTTGAGATGCAGGATCTCGAAATTGTCGCGGATGTAACGCTCGATTGTCGGATCGAGCATGTGGACCTCGTGCATCCGCTTGCAGGCGGGACACCCCTTCAAACCCCACAGGATCGCAAAGCGCTTGCCCTTCTCGGTCGCCTGGGTGAGGTCGTCGGCAACATCGAGGAAGCTCTCCAGATACCAGTCCATCTGATAGAGCCCGTCATCACCGAGTGTCGGCTTCGCAGCGCGCGCGGGCACGACGGCGAGGCCGGCCATGCTTGCGCCCACCGCAGCGATCGCCTGCCGTCGCGTCAATCCATGCCGGCCATGTTTGCCACGGGTCATATGCCTGCCTCCGATCAGCCGATCGATCCAAGAACGGGGAACGTCTCCAGCAGCCAGCCCGCAATCACAGGCATCGTGCCAGTCAAGAGCAGAAGGCCGGTCAGCACAAGGCCGGCGCCGATCACCTTCTCGACAGCCGCCATATGCGCGCGCAGCCGCGCCATCAGCCGCAGGAACGGACCGATGAACAGCGCCGCCAGCAGGAACGGAATGCCGATGCCGAGCGCATAGGCGAAAAGCAACAACGCGCCGCGCGTGGCCGATCCGTCGATGCCGGCCACCATCAGGATCGTCGCCAGTACCGGGCCGACACATGGCGTCCAGCCGAACGCGAATGCGAGCCCAACCACATACGCTCCCAGCAGACCCGCTGGATTGGTCGAGGCTTGAAAGCGCGCCTCGCGAAACAACAGTCCGATCCTGAACACGCCGAGGAAGTGCAGCCCGAGCACGATGATGACGACGCCGGCGATGATGCTCAACGTGGCGAAATGCGCGGTGACCGTCTGGCCGATCAATGACGCGGATGCGCCAAGCGCGACGAACACCGTGGCGAAGCCGAGCACGAATGCCAGCGCGAGCGTCACCACCCGCCAGTTCGGCCCATGCGCAGCCGTCTTCTGATCCGTCAGATCCTTGAGGCTGACGCCTGCAAGGAAGCACAGATAGGGCGGCACCAGCGGCAGCACGCAAGGCGACAGGAACGACAGCAACCCCGCGGTCATCGCGCCTGCGAGAGAAACGCTCGGAATCACGGCCGTCTCCACCCTATCGCGTTGATCAGACGCGAGCTTTTCTAAGACCCGCACTCTGGAAGAAATATGCGAATTCGTGTATATGTAACACATGTTGCCACGCTTGCGCCCAAAAACAGCTCTGCTCGCAGCAGCCATGCTTGCAGCAGCGGTCGCTTGGCCGGCGCTGGCGCAGGCCGCAGAGCTCGTGATGTTCGCGCGCACGGGCTGTCCATGGTGCGAACGCTGGGACCACGAGGTCGGCGCGCTCTATCCCAAGACCGAAACCGCGAAGCTGCTGCCGCTGCGCCGTGTCAACATCGACGCCCGTGCGCCGCAAGGCATGATTTTGGCAACACCCGTACTGTTCACACCGACCTTCGTCGTGGTGGATGGCGGACGCGAGGTCGGTCGCATCACCGGATACATCAACGACGACGCCTTCTGGGGTCTGCTCGACCAGCTCGTTGCGAAGCTGCGGGCAACGCGACCGGCGGGCGCGAAGCTCACCCCGTCATAGCGATCGGCATACACCATGGCATCGATCCTCTCCCCTGAACTTGAGAACGAATTGCGCGACGGCGCGGAGTATTCGCCCGAGCTCGACCAGCTCATGACCAAGGCGCGCAAGGCGAGCAATTTCCTCAAGGCGCTCTCGCATGAAAGCCGTCTGCTGCTGCTCTGCCTGCTGGCCGAGCGCGAACGTTCGGTGAGCGAACTGGAGAACATCCTGTCGCTGCGCCAGTCGGCGGTCTCGCAACAGCTTGCGCGGTTGCGCTACGACGGCATGGTGGACACGCGCCGCGACGGCAAGACCATCTATTACCGTCTCGCCAACGACGACGTGCGGCGGGTGATTTCCGTGGTCTACGACATCTTCTGTGCCCCGCCGGCCAAGACGAAGGACTGACAGACCGCGTCGACAGCAGCGGAGAATGAAGCATTTCCGGCACCGGCCGGGATAAGCTTCGCGCCATACCGTATCGAGCACGGTCGCATCGGACATGTGGTCCGGATCGTGCTGTCAGGGAGTGAACGCCATGCAGACGCAATCTGCCTGGATCCTCGCCTTGTGCGGCCTTTTGATCGGCGTTGCGGCCGGATTCGCCGCGCGCCGGGCAAGGCTCTGCACATTCGGCGCGATCGAGGATGCCCTCGTCGGCGGCGACAGTCGCCGGCTGAGGGTTCTCGGGCTGGCGCTCGGCATTGCGGTTCTCGGCACGCAAGGACTGATCGCCACCGGGCTGCTGAATCCCGAACTGACCAATTACATCCCACCCGCCTTGCCGCTGGTCTCGATCCTGCTCGGCAGCACCATGTTCGGCATCGGCATGGCGATGGTCGGCACATGCAGCTTCGGCTCGCTGGTCCGGCTCGGCGGCGGCGATCTCCGCAGCCTGATCGTCATCCTCGTGTTCGGCGCCTGCGCCTATGCGACGCTGCGCGGCGCGTTCGCCGGTTTCCGGGTCGGCGTGCTGGAGCACTTGGCGCTGCCGATGCCGGACGGCATCCGCTCCGACATGGCCTCGCTCTCCGGCCGCGCGCTCGGCTTCGACGTGCGGATCCCGCTTGCCGCCATCCTCGGCGTAAGCCTCTGTTGGCTTGCGCTCGGTGATCGCCGGCTGTGGCGCGCGCCGCGCCTGCTCAGCGCAGGCATCGTGCTCGGCGCGCTGGTCGTGCTCGGCTGGGCGGTCACCACCTGGCTGCGCGACGAGTTCGCCGGCCCGTCGCATCCGCAAAGCCTGACCTTCGTCTCGACGGTCGGCAAAGCGATCTTCGCCGGGCTGTTCAATCCGGCAGCTTTCGCGGACTTCGGCGTCGGCAGCGTGTTCGGCGTGGCGATCGGTGCCATGCTCGCCGCCTGGCACGCGGGCGAGCTGCGCTGGGAAGCCTTCGATGACGATCGCGAGATGCGCCGCCATCTCCTCGGCGCTGTGCTGATGGGAAGCGGCGGCATTCTCGCCGGCGGCTGCACCATCGGCCAGGGGCTCACCGCCGGATCGATGCTGGCGCTGTCATGGCCATTCGCGGTCGGCGGCATGGTGATCGGCGCCCGGCTCGGCATCGCGCTGTTGGTCGAAGGCTCGACGCGGGATCTGCTGCAGCGCAAATTCGGCGGCCTGATCGGCCGGGGCCGGCGGATCGATTGATCGAACTCGCGTGACGGCGCTTCGGGCGGCGGCCTATGCCGCTGAGCCCTCAGGGCCGTAGATAGCTCCAGCCCTGCTCCTGCAGCTCGATCAGCCGTACCGCGCCGGAGGGGACGAGTTCGGCCTGCGAGATCATGCCGACCGGCTTGCCCTCGCGCTTCTCCATGCCCTGCTTGGTGTTCTCGCAGGCGAGAAACTTGATGGTCGACGGGAAGCTCGCATCGACGATCTGCTTGATCCTGTCCCGCACCGGCGAGCTATCACTGCGCAGCATGTGCAAGCCGGGACCGAAGGTGACGAGCTCGATCTGCGCCGTCTCGTTCCTGGACTTGTAATATTCCATGATGTTGGCGGCGTTGTTGAGCGCGAGATTCATCACCTGTGGATCGTCCTGATCGACCTGGATCGCAATGCGATGCTCCCTCTCCGCGGCCAACCCCGGCAAGGGCGCCAAGGCCAGCAGCATCACCGCCACGATCGCACTGTACAGGGTTCGCATCGCCGTTCTCCGCGTTCGCAAAGGATGCGTCATGTTATAGGCCTCGCGCGCGCAAACAAGCACGCTGCCATGGCGCTCGCCTCACTCATTCAGGACACTTGAATTCAGGCCGCTCAGCGCGCGGCAAGCGCCGGCACGACAGCCCGGCCGCGCAGGCCGATCGCGGCACCGCTCAGGATACCGGCCGCGGCGACGAACGACGGCAGTGCCAGCGTCGACAGCCCGGTGAGGCCCTGGCCGACCGAGCAGCCATAGGCCATTGCGCCGCCGATGCCCATCAGCATCGCGCCCGAGACCGAGCGCAGCATGTGCGGCGCGGAGGTATAGCCCTCAAGCTGGAAGCGGCCGGTCAGCAGCGCGATCGTGAAGCTGCCCGCGAGCACGCCGAACACGACGGCCACACCGAAGCTCAGCGACAGGCCGGTGGACAGCATCACATATTGCAGCGAATCCGACAACGGCGCGACGAAGGTCAGCGAGGTCACCGGGATCGGGTTGAACTCATCGACGGCGAACCAGCCGGTTGCGGCCCAGCCGGCCACCACCAGCGCGCCGACGCCAAGGCCCGCGATTACCGCCGAGAGCGAACGGCGGAAAGTCGCGTCCGAGAAGGCGAAGATCGCCAGTCCGCCGCTGATCGCACCCGTCGCCAGCACGCGCGCGGCAAGATCGGACAGACCGAGCATCGACAGCAAGGCGGGAACGGACACCGCGTCCGGCGACACTTGCGTCCACTGCATGAATGCCAGGCGCGCGGGACCGAGCAGCCCCTTCAGAGTCATCTGCGCGGTGATGCCGATCAGCGCAATCACGACGAGCGAACGCAGATTGCCCTTGCCGAGCAGCACCAGCGCCCGCGCCGCGCAACCATTCGAAAGCACCATACCGAGACCGAACAGAAGCCCGCCGACGAAGATCAGCGGCGCCGAGAAGGTCGGCTGCAGATAGAGCGACTTGCCGATCTCGACGGTGCCGGTGACGGCGAGCGCTTGGGTGCCGGCAATGGCCACGGCGAGCGCCAGCGCGAAGCTGCGCAGCTTGCGGCCATCGTTGTCGTTCCACCAGTCGCGCAGTCCGCTCAACAGGCAGAAGCCCGTGAGCAATCCCAGCCCGCCGAAGGCGAGACCAATGGCAAATCCGGCAAGGGCTGAAAGGTCGGGCACGGCACAACGTCCTGGTTCAGGCGACGAAGCCAACGTCTGTCGGCAGTGATCTAAAGGGTGCCCGGTGGCGGGTCCAGACGCGCCGAAAATTGAGTTTAAGTTGCCAAGGAAGTCATTCAGCGGAGAAGGTCATTCCACCAACAAACGATCAGTCGATAGAAATATCCTTCGACGGAGGACATCCCAGGCGGCCACCGACGGCTCACCGGGTGGCCTTCTCGGCGACCGGGGCGGATGTCTGGGCGACACTGCCGCCGGTCGCTCCGGTCTCACGATGCCCGTGCTGGTCGCTGTGCCCATGCCGCGCGGCGCGCGCCTCGATCTTCCGCTTCAGTTCATCGAGCTCATCATCGTTGAGGTGTTCGATGCCGATGAAAGCATTGCGGACATGACCGGTCCTGATCAGCTCGTCGAGTTTGACCTGGATCGCAGCGCTGTCGCGATTCTGCGAGTTCTGAATCAGGAAGACCATCAGGAAGGTGACGATGGTCGTGCCGGTGTTGATCACGAGCTGCCAGGTGTCGGAGAAATCGAACAGCGGCCCGGACAATCCCCAGACCACGACAACCGATACGGCCAACGCGAACACCGGGGCGCGTCCTGCGGCGCGCGAGGCGCCGCTTGCGAGAACCGAGAACCAGTTACGCGACGCACTCATCGTTCGATCCTGGTTCGACCATGCTTACCCGCTCCATTCGCGTCTAAAACGCGCGCGGATAGGATGCGGTTCCCCGCCATGGGGCGAGCCACCCACACGCGAGAGCGTCGCGGGTCGGTGTCGTTACGCTGCAATCTTCCGGATACGGCGCATGTCGGCGACGAAATCCTTATAGCCCTGACGCCGCGCCGTATCGTCCGGCATACGCAACAGATAGGACGGATGCACGGTGACGTAACCCGGGCGGCCGGCGAAGCGCGTCTGTCCCCGCTCGCGCATCACCGACACGGACTTGCCCGCGAGCGCACGGGCAGCGCTCGCGCCCAGCGCCACCGTCAGCTTCGGCTTGATGAGTTCCAGCTCCTTCTCGAGCCACCAGCGATAATGCTTGATCTCTCCGGTCGTCGGCGATTGATGAATCCGCCGCTTGCCGCGCCGTTCGAATTTGAAATGCTTCACGGCGTTGGTGAAGTAGACGTCGTCGCCATCGATGCCGGCTTCTGCGATCGCCCGCCGCAGCAACTGTCCGGCGGGACCGACGAACGGCCGCCCCTGCACATCCTCCTGATCGCCGGGCTGCTCACCGACGAAGACGATGGCCGCATCCGCGGGCCCCTCGCCGAGGACTGCGTGGTCGCTGCCTTTCACGTAAGGCGGCGCCTCGGCGATGGCCCGGTTGAGTTCGGCAAGGCTCTTCGGATCCTGCTCCGACATCGATCCGTCCGCTGCAAATGACAGAAGTTCTCCTGCGATCAAACGCTGCCGGACATCATTGTTCCAGAACACAACAGGAACGATGGGCTATATATCGCGGCGTTTACCACGATCGGATTCGGAACCTTAAGAGCATCGTGATATTGAACAATTGCCTCGTTAAGCGCGTCATACTGCCTCGTCATCTCGCCCGATCCGGCAACCCGTTTGAAGCAGCCGAGTTTGGAGTAACCCGAGTTTGGAGTAACCAATGGCTCCGCGTGCGAATTGGAAGGGCTTCTTGCGTCTCTCTCTCGTGACCTGCCCGGTCGCGCTGTTTCCGGCCACATCGGAAACCGAGAAGATTTCGTTCAACCAGATCAATCGCAAGACCGGCCACCGCATCAAGTATCAGCGGATCGATGCGGAAACCGGCGAGGATGTCGACAGCGAAGACATCGTCAAGGGCTACAAGGTCGATACCGATACCTACATCGAGGTCAGCAAAGACGAGCTCGACAACATCGCGCTGGAATCGACCCATACCATCGAGATCGATCAGTTCGTGCCACGCGACGAGATCGACGATCTCTACATCGTCCGCCCCTACTATCTCGTCCCCGACGGCAAGGTCGGCCACGATGCCTATGCGGTCATCCGCGACACCATCAGGGCGACCGGCAAGGTCGCTCTCGCGCGCGTCGTGCTGACCAATCGCGAGCACATCATCGCGCTGGAGGCGCGCGACAAAGGGCTGGTCGGACTGCTGTTGCGCTATCCTTATGAGGTCCGCCAGTCCGCCGACTACTTCGACGACATCCAGGATGTGAAGATCACGAAGGATATGCTCGATCTCGCCAAGCATATCGTCGATCAGAAGTCCGGCCACTTCGAGCCGGAGGCATTCGAAGACCATTACGAGGCGGCCCTGATCGAGCTGATCAACCAGAAGCAGGCTGGCCGCCCGATCACCAAGGCCAAGGTGAAGACCGAAGGCAACGTCATCAACTTGATGGACGCGCTGCGGCAAAGCCTGAAGGGCGGCAAAGCTGCCGCGGAGACGGAAGCTGCGCCGAAGAAGCGCGGCCGAGCCAAGAAGCGAGTCGAAGGCCAGCGTGAAATGCTGTTTCCGATCGAGGGCAAAGGTCAGAAGGCCGCCAAGAGCGCACCCGCCCGCGAAGCCGGCAAACGTCCCGCGCGCACGACAACGCGGCAGAAGCGGACCGGCTGACCATGCCGCGCAAGCTTATCGCCTTCGATGACGAGACGATGAGCGCGCTTGCCCAGCTCGGCCGAGACCGGATGGCGACGATCCAGGATCTTGCCGACGAGGCCTTCGCCGATCTGCTCAAGAAGCACGGCGTGCCGATCGACCTGAAGGACGCCTTGCGCAAGAGCGCCCGCAGTCCCGCGGAAAAAGCCAAGCTGCGCCGGCACTCCTGACCCCTTCGGGCGTTGTCGGTGTGATCATCATCGCGCGAGACCTGCCGTGGCCACTGCAAAGCTCTCGACCTATCGCAAGAAGCGCGACTTCTCGAAGACCTCCGAACCGAGCGGCAAGGCGCGCGTCGCCCGTTCGAAACTGCCGCGGTTCGTCATCCAGATGCACGACGCCACCCGCCTGCACTACGATTTCCGCCTGGAGCTCGACGGCGTGTTCAAGTCATGGGCGGTGACACGCGGGCCCTCGCTCGATCCAAAGGACAAGCGCCTCGCGGTCGAGGTCGAGGACCATCCGCTCGACTACGGCGACTTCGAAGGCACCATTCCCAAGGGACAGTACGGCGGCGGCACCGTCGAAATCTGGGATCGCGGATACTGGCATGCCGACGATCCGCATAAAGGTCTCGCCAAAGGCGACCTCAAATTCGCGCTGATGGGGCAGAAACTCGAAGGCGAATGGGTGCTGGTGCGCATGAAGCATGATCGCACCGGCGGCAAGCGCACCAACTGGCTGCTGATCAAGCACCGCGACGAGTATGCGATGGACGGCGACGGGGCGCGGGTGCTCGACGATGACCGCTCGGTCGCCTCCGGGCGCACGTTGAAACAGATCGCCGAAGGCAAGGGCCGCGCACCGAAGCCGTTCATGATGAGCCGGCAGACGGCGGGAGCTGCGGCCGTCTGGAATTCCAATCAGGGCGCCGCGGCGGAGGCGCGGGCCAGCCGCCCTCGCCCTGCGCCAACGCCGCGCGCCGCGGCGAAGGCGACCTCCGAGGCTGGTTCCAAGGTTGGTTTCAAGGCTGCCTCGAAGACATCTCGCACCAAAAGCCCCCGCCCAGCGTCGGGCGCTGCCAAACGCGCGAAGGCGATCAAAACCGACGATCTTCCGGACTTCGTGCCGCCGCAGCTCTGCAATGCCGCGCAACGCCCGCCCAACGGAGACCGCTGGGTGCATGAGATCAAGTTCGACGGCTACCGCATCCAG
Source organism: Afipia sp. P52-10 (assembly GCF_000516555.1). Lineage (NCBI taxonomy): Bacteria > Pseudomonadati > Pseudomonadota > Alphaproteobacteria > Hyphomicrobiales > Nitrobacteraceae > Afipia > Afipia sp. P52-10. The sequence goes on from NZ_AZSJ01000003.1 coordinate 142,088, forward strand.
ATGCGCGTCAAAGATGGCGAGGTCTCGCTGAAGACGCGCAAGGCCCTGGACTGGACCGATCGTTTCGCAACGATCGCCAAAGCCGCAGCCCAGCTTCCCGATGTCATCATCGACGGTGAAATCATCGCCCAGAACGATCAGGGTCATCCGGACTTTTCCGCCATGCAGGCGGCGCTGTCGGACGACGGCAACACCGACGATCTCGTCTTCTTCGCCTTCGACCTTCTGTTCGCAAGCGGCGAAGATCTGCGCGAGCTGCCGCTGGGCGAACGCAAGGCGAAGCTGCACGCCCTGCTGCGGAAGCATTTTCGCGGCCGCGCAGCGCCGATCCGTTACGTCGAACACTTCGCCGCCGACGGCGACGCCTTCATGGCCAATGTGCAGAAGGAGGGGCTGGAGGGCGCAGTGTCGAAGGAAATCGATGCGCCGTACCGGTCTGGCCGTGGCGGCAGTTGGATCAAGACCAAGTCGCGCCCAGGCCATGAGGTGGTGATCGGTGGCTGGAAAACCACGAACGGCAAATTCCGCTCGCTAATGGTCGGCGTCAACAAGGACGGGCGTCTCGTCTATACGGGAATCGTCGGGACCGGCTACAGCGCCGACACCGTCAGGCGCATCATGCCGGCGCTCGAAGCCGCCGCGGCATCGAAGAGCCCATTCAGCGGCAAGGGCGCTCCATCCGGTGGCAAGACGATCCACTGGCTGAAGCCCGAGCTCGTCGCCGAGATCGAATTCGCCGGATGGACCGACGATGGCATGGTGCGGCAGGCGGCTTTCAAAGGATTGCGCTTCGACAAGCCCGCGAGCGAAGTGCGCGCCGAGATCGCCCATCGCACGACGCCGAAACCCGACCCGCTCGCCGACCAGGCGAAATCCGAACGGGCTGCTGCCCGGCGCGCGCGACTGAGCGCGCCGGCAAAACGGTCCACCAAGAATGCAACCGTGTCGGGCATCGTCATCAGCAAACCGGATAAGCCGCTATGGCCCGCGGACGCCGACGGCAAGCCGATCACCAAGCAGGATCTCGCGGAATACTTCGAGGCAGTCGCGGATTGGATGCTGCCCCACATCAAGGGCCGGCCGTGCTCGATCCTGCGGGCGCCCGACGGCATCGGCAAGGAAACGTTCTTCCAGCGCCATGCGATGCCCGGCCAATCGGAATTCGTCACCGAGGTCAAAGTCTCCGGCGATCGCAAGCCCTACCTGCAGGTGGACAGTCTGGAGGGTTTGATCGCCGTCGCACAGTCGGGCGGGATCGAGCTGCATCCATGGAACGGCGCTCCCGGCCGTCCCGATGTGCCCGGTCGGCTGGTGTTCGATCTCGACCCGGCTCCCGATGTCGCATTCGATGCCGTGATCGACGCCGCGAAGGAAATGCGCGAGCGGCTCTCGGCCCTGGGTCTTGAGAGCTTCTGCAAGACGACCGGCGGCAAGGGTTTGCATGTGGTGACGCCGCTGGCTCATGGCAAGAACGACACCGTCACCTGGAAGCAGGCCAAGGCCTTTGCGCAAGCCGTCTGCGCGCAGATGGCAAGCGACAGCCCCGCACGCTATCTGATCAAGATGACCAAGAGCCTGCGCAAGGGAAAGATCTTCCTGGACTATCTGCGCAACGACCAGAAATCGACCGCTGTCGCGCCGCTCTCGCCGCGGGCACGCGCGGGCGCGACGGTATCGATGCCGCTGACATGGACGCAGGTGAAGGCGGGTCTCGAGCCGACACGCTTCACCGTGCGGACGGTTCCGGCGCTGCTCGGCAAGAGCAAGGCGTGGGACGGCTATGATCAGGCAGCAAGCTCACTGCGGACCTTGCTCACCCGTTGAGTGGTTCATACGCGCGCTCAGTGCACCGTATCCAGCGGCTCCAGGAATGCCGCACAGCCGTTTGCATCGAAGGCGACGATGCAAAGACCTTGGTTCATCAAGTAGGGTTGCTCACGCAGCATCGCCGCGGCGAGCAACCGCCCCTCCTCGGCGACGGCGTCGTCCTCAAGCCATAGCTCGCCCGCCGTCTCCTCGAACGAGGTGAGGTCGGTAATCTCGAATACATAGTGCTGCATCAAGATGGGTTCCTCCATGAAGAGACCAAGACCAGCAGCGGTGTTTCGTTCCCCTGCACGCGCGTAAAAATACGGCACCGGGATGCTTTGCTGTGGATCGCTGTGAATAAGTCCGCTCAGCCGCGCTTTAAGGTATCCCGCTCCACCTTCTGCGATCACCGCAGCAAGGCTTCACGCTGCGGCCGGAGCGGCACCAGCACCTCCGTCGATGCGTCGAAGCCGCACTGCTTGCATTGATAGCCGCGGATCTCCTTGCTGCCCTGATCCGATTCCTTTCGCGTAAATTCGGTCAGCCACATCTGGATGTGGCAACGCGGACAGATCGGAGGCTTTCTGCGATCGACGATCTCGTCAGGCGACGGCGCGGTCTCGTTGCCGAAAAAAGTCGCTCCCATGCCCTGCACCCTTTCCTTCCGCTCGTGGTCGTCACGGTTGTCTGACGCCGCCGAACGGCTCACGCGCGCACCGCAACCGATTGGCTATCCACGCGGGCCCCGGCATCCGGTGTGCTCGAGATCATCCACTCCTCCAGTTCCGGATCCTCGCATTGCGGGATGATGGCCCATTGCCGCACGCGCAGGCTCCTTGGCAGAGGATACAGGACACTCACAGCACGCTTAGATCGTTCGGCGCACATGTCGGCCTCCGTGCCGCTAACTCGCGCGGCGAAAATGTTGTTCCTTGGCCGAGGAATTTCTTCAATCACGAAGCGTGGCGCAGGATGGTTCCACAGCACCCGCGCTTTCGGGGAACGATGTGACGCCGGAGAGATTGACCGAACGGGAGCGAAACCAGACGGAGCCGGCATGGCGAAGAAAGCAGCGAAAAGGCGTTACTCCAAAGGCGCCGGACGAAAGGTCGAGCGCGCGATGAGAAAGCGCAAGTCGGGCAAGCTTCGAAGCGGACGCAGCGGCCGCAAGGTCAAGAGCCGCAAGCAGGCGATCGCAATCGGTCTTTCCGAGGCACGTCGGGAAGGCAAGAAAGTCCCGAAGAAGCGCACCAGCAACAGCAAGAAACGATCCTCCAAGAAAAGATCATCCAAGAAGCGCTCATCCAAGAAGACGTCGAAAGCGAAGGCATCCAAGAAGCGGCGACGCTAGACCGATAGGGAGATTGGCTATGCCCCGATCGTCGAAAAAGTCATCCAAGAGACGCTGGTCGGCGGAGGTCACGCGCACGAGCGATGCGCTCGATCTCAAGCAGCAAATCTTCAAGCAATCGCCCAAGCAGATCGCCGCCTCGCTGAAACGATCGGCCGAGCACAACCACCGCCGCAAATCGTCGCCATTCCGCTCGGCGATGTCGATGCTCACCTTCTACATCAATCGCGCCGGCAAGAACCTTTCCGCCACCCGGCGCAAGAAACTGGAAGCCGCAAAGCACGAACTGCGCGTGGCATTCCATCGCGCCTAACTGGCCACCGGCAGCCATCCTCACTGGTCGTATCCACTCGGCCCGGTGGCGGTGCTGCCGGAGATCATGTCGCCCTGTCCGTCGACGATCACCTCGACCCGATGTCCCTCATGGATGGCGAGACTGGCCGAAGCGACCGCAGCCTCGAAGGCGGCCTCGCGGGTCGCATACGATCCGGTGACCTTGCCGTCGTGGTCGATGCCCCATTCGCCCTTGCGAACGGGCAGGACCCGGTAAAGCGCCTGTCCCATCACCTGTCTCCTCTGATGTTTGAGCCGCGGGTCCGCGAAGGACGGCGGCACGTCACGTCTGCCGCCGTCCAATCCGCGCGCCGGTTGTTACAGCCGGCCGTCCGACTGGGAATGCTCGCCCCCCGGCTGGGATATGCCGGCCAATGCATTGCCGACATGCTGCATCTTTCGCGATCCCGCCTCGGCCAGCGCCACGTCTCCCAGCGAAAGAATGCCGACCAGCCGTTTGTCACGGTTGAGAACCGGCAACCTGCGAATCTGCTGGTCCGCCATATTGCGGGTGACGTCCTCGATCTCCTGATCCTCGAAGCAGTATTTTACATCCTTGCTCATCACATCCCGCACCGGAATGCTCGGCCCCTTGCCTGCGGCAATGCCGCGGACCGCGATGTCGCGATCGGAGATCATTCCGACCAGCCGATCATTCTCGCCCACCGGCAGGATGCCGATATCCAATTCCGACATGCACTGCGCCGCCATCTGCAGGGATTGTTGTGGATCGACGGTGCAGACGTCGGTCGACATCAGTTCGCTGACACGCATGACTTCTCTCCCTTGCTTCCCGTAGCGAGGTGAACCCGACGATGCGCGGCAAGTTCCTCTCTTGTCTCGCCACGAGGCAAAGACACGTCAGCGCAGATTTCGTTCCTCACGGCTTTCCGGGATAGATGCCGGAACCGGAGATGACAGGCGACCATAAGCCTCAGCCCGCCAGCGCCTCGATTGCCTCCCGGGTCCCGGCGAGCTCGATCTGGATGTCCAGCCGCCGCGAATACATCTGCATCAACGCATCGTGACCTTCATCCGACGACGAGCAAACCGCATCGGTGATCAGAACCGTGCGAAAGCCGTAGTCGACGGCACTCATGACCGTCGACAAGACACAGACATCCGTTTCGGCGCCGGTCACGATCAGGGTGTTGACGCGCCGGTCCGCCAGCCGCAGCGCCAGCCGGCCATCTGCGAACGCCGAATAGACGGTTTTGTCGAACAGCTTCGCCGGCGGGATGAACCGTTCCAGCTCGGGAACGAGACGGAGGCAGGACGGGTCGATCCGCTCGCGCGTGACCACCTGCCATTTGCGGTAGAAGTCCCGCCAGCGGCCGGGCATGTCGTCGGCATGGGCCGGGGGAATGAAGCGGGTAAAGACCGTCCGCTCGGCCAGCGCCTCGCTGATCCGCACCACGTTCGGAAGCACGCGCTCCATCCACGGCGTCGGCCACGGCCCGTCGGGGCCGAACATCGCCTGCATGTCCAAGCACAGGTGAACGGCGGCATTCGTCGCGATTGGCTGCAAGTCGCGCGCCCCAAGGCGGTTCAGAGGAAGAACGAAGCTCAACGCGCGAGCAGCGGAACGGTTTCAACAAGCGGCGCGCCAGCGCCGTTCCGCTCAGGCGCTGGCCCGTTCCGGATCGGCGCCGACGCTCAAGGCTTGGTCGATCGCCTGAACGAGATCCTTCTCCATGAACGGCTTGGAGAGCTTGGCAAACCGAAGCTGCGACTGAGTCGGAAGCTCGCCATAACCGGTCGCAAGCACGATCCGCACCTGCGGCCATTCCTGCTGGATCGCCGCCGCGAGCTCAAGTCCGGTCATGTGCGGCATCGCCTGATCCGTCACGACCACGTCCACCGTTTTGCCGGAACGCAGGATATCCAGCGCCTTGACGGCCGAACTCGCCTCCAAAACCTCGTGGCCGAGCTCCTGCAGCACGGCAACCGTATTCATCAGCACCAGCATGTCGTCGTCGACTGCAAGCACGCGAAGCGAGGGCCGCTGTCCCTCGGTGTGCCGGTCAACGCTTCGCTGCACGGACACGCTCGCGTCGGTCGCTGCCGGAAGCCATAGCTCCGCACGCGTCCCCTTGCCCTTCTCGCTATGCAATCGGAGTTGGCCGCCGGACTGCTCCGCCAAGCCCTTGACCATCGGCAACCCGAGGCCGGTCCCCTTGCCGATCCCTTTGGTGGTAAAGAACGGCTCCATTGCCTTTCGGAGCGTGACCTCATCCATCCCTTCGCCTTGGTCGATGACCGACAGGCAGACATAGGTGCCGGGCTTCAGCACTCCGTCATCCTTGCCAACGACCACCTCACATCCATCGATGACAAGCTCGCCGCCCTCCGGCATTGCATCGCGCGCATTCATGGCGAGATTCATCAACGCCATCTCGATCTGGTTGGTATCGGCGATCACGCACGGAAGCTGATCCGACACCCGGTTCTCGAAATAGACGCGCGGACCGAGGGAGGGTTGCAGCAAGGGGGTCATGTTATCGATCAGCGACCGGACCGCGATCGGCTCCGGCTTCAGGTTCTGACGCCGCGCAAACGCCAGCATGCGCTGTGTCAGCGCCGAACACGCTTGGCGCCTTCGAGCGCATTCACGAGCAAGGGCCTGATCCGGGTGTCATCGCTTGGCAGCCGCTTCAGGGCGCGTTCCAGACTGCCCATGACCGCCGCAAGCAGGTTGTTGAAATCATGCGCGACGCCGCCGGTGAGCTGGCCGATCGCCTCCATCTTCTGCGATTGGAACAGCGCCTCACGGGCCTGCTCGAGCGCACGCTCCGCATCCCGTCGCTCGGTGATATCTCGCGAGACCTTGGCGAAGCCGAGCAGCGACCCGTCATCCGCCCAGATCGGATCAATGACGACACTGGCCCAGAACTGCGTGCCGTCCTTGCGGACGCGCCATCCCTCGCCGCGATACCGTCCATCCTCCCGCGCCATCCGCAAGGCGTTGTCCGGCACGCCGTTGGCGCGATCGGCCTCCGTATAGAACTGCGAGAAGTGCTGGCCGACGATCTCGTCCGGTTCATAACCCTTGATGCGCTGAGCGCCGACATTCCAGTTGGAGACGTATCCATCCTTGTCCAGCATGAAGATCGCATAGTCGGTGACACCCTGCACCAGCAGGCGGAACTGCTGCTCGCTGGTGCGCAGCGCCTCCTCGGTCCGCTTGCGTTCCGTGAGATCCCGCGAGACCTTGGCGTAACCGGCGAGCACACCATCCGTCTCATAGACCGGCTCGATGACGGTGTTGGCCCAGAAGCAGGTGCCGTCCTTGCGAACCTGCCAACCGTCGTTCTCGAACCTGCCACGGCGGCGGGCCATGTCGAGGGCGCGTGCGGGCAACCCGCTTTGCTGGTCCTGCTGGGTATAAAAGACGGAGACGTGCTGGCCGATGATCTCCGGCGCGGAGTACAATTTGCTGCGCTGGGCGCCTGCGTTCCAACTGACTACCCGCCCCTCGGGGTCGAGCATGCAAATCGCGTAACCGGCAATGTTTTCAAGCAACAGCCGAGAGTATCCCTCGTCCTGCAAGCGCGACGAGGCTACAAATCGCTTCATGAGAGTCATCATTGCCCAACATACCAACCAATCCGGCTCGGTTGGCGTAACGATTGATCGGCACGCGTGTTCCGCCGCGCCAGACACAATTATGGTGCTGGCGTGAACTCGTGGCCTCTACTCGACCATAGCAAGGATTTGAAGCCAAGACGTGCGGCGAATTGTGCGCCGCAGAATGGTTCGCACCGTCGCGCGGGTCGAATCCGATCGTCGCGCTGCTAGCGCCAGCCGGCTCCCATCTCGGTATCGATCGCGACCGGGACAGCCGCCATTCGGCGCGGACTTTGCACCGGATGAGGAGGAGGCGCCGCGGCCGTCCTCAAGGAGGCCGGTCGCGAAGACGTTGTCCTCGCAATGCGGCTGGTGTTGCGGACGACGCGGACGGTCTGGTGCGAGGCTTCCGGCGCCTTCGCCATTGCGTCCCTCACCGTCGGCGACACGGCGTCGGTCGATGCTGGCCGCTGCTGCAGCGTTCCCGAGAAATCCGCGAACGTGGTGGGACCCGCCGTCTTCTGACCGCCGTGATCAGCTTTGACGCGGATATCGTAACGGATCGATTCCGAACCGGCAGGGCGCGGTGGTAGATAGTGACCGACAGCCAGCATCACCGCGAGGAGGATCGCCCCGACATATGAGAAGTACTGGACCAGCGGCATCGGATACTCACACACCTGATCGCGCCGCCGTGATCGCAAAACCATCGTGCGACGCGCCAGTGCTCAAGCAACACGCAACGCACGCGGATGTTCCACCCGCGTCGTTGTCATATGGTTAAGTAGGGAGCGGCGTCGCCGAAAAAAGAGGGTGCGACAACGAAGAATAGTAAACGCCAACGCGCTAGACCGCGAGCACAGCAAACGTCAGAGCCGCGGCAATCACCGCGACGCCTGCCACGATCAGAAAGACGAAGAGCTTTCCCACAGCTCCCCCACCCCGCATCACACCGCTTCGGTCCGTCAGTCGATCCTGATGACCGGAAAGTCGGACTTGCCTTCATCAGCCTGCGCTCTGTCGTAGGCCGAGATCGCGAGATTCGCCAGACGGATCTTGTGGCGCTCTCCGCGATCGAGCAACCGCATGATCTCGGTCGCGAGCAACGCTTGCGCGATCATTTCATCCTCGATCGTGTAGGTCGCACGCACAAAGCTCCATGCGATGTCGAAGGCCTCTTCTGCCGCCTGCTCGTTCAGATACTGAAAAGCCGACCACGCATACATGACAATCTCCCGTCCTCCGCCGGATTAAATGTCCCGACATCACAATGTTCCGGTGCTTGTTCGATAAAGGTCCGCCCATCGGCGACGCATGGAACCGAAATGGCTGTTGGTGACTTTGACAATCCCGCGGGGAAACCCGCCGTTTACCGGGAAACACGCTGTGGTCGTTCCTGCGGGCTTTGCTTTCACCAATCTTCTTGTCGGAGCCGTCGTCGTCGCCTCGCTGTATCTGGCGCGGGAAATTCTGATCCCGATCGTTCTTGCGGTCCTGCTCACCTTCGTCCTCAGCCCGCTCGTCACGCTGCTGCAGCGCTGGCGCTGTCCGAGAACGGTCGCCATCCTCTTCGCGGTCACGTTCGCGCTCGCGGTGATCCTCAGCCTGGGCGGCATGGTCGCGACCCAGGTCAATCAGCTCGCCGGCGAGTTGCCGCAGTATCAAGCGACGTTGCGGGAGAAGGCGCAGAAGCTGCGGGAGATGATCGGCGGACCGGGCATCCTGCAGAACGCCACCGTGCTGCTGAACGACCTCGGCCATGAACTGGATAAACCCGACCGGCCGGCAGACGTGCGGGAGCTCGCGCCCAGTGCGACACCGATTCCGGTCGAAATCCATCAACCCGTTCCCGGCGTCTATCAGCGGCTTGTGACCGTCGTCAGCCCGCTGGTGTCGCCGCTGGCCACCACCGGTGTCGTGCTCCTGTTCACCATCTTCTTCCTGTTTCAACGCGAGGATCTGCGTAACCGCTTCGTCCGCGTCGCAGGCGCCCACGATATCGATCGAACCACAGTCGCTCTGAACGATGCCGGCAGCCGGCTGCAGCGGCTGTTTGCCACCCAGCTCGCACTGAACGCCGGATTCGGCATCATCATCGGCACGGGCCTTGCCTTGATTGGCGTGCCGAATGCGCCGCTCTGGGGCCTGCTCGCGATGATCCTGCGGTTTGTGCCGTATATCGGCGCGCTGCTCTCAGCCCTCTTGCCCTTGGCGCTGGCGGCAGCGGTCGGCTCGTGGTCGATGGTGCTGGCGACGCTGCTGCTGTTTTTGGTCGTCGAGCCGATCATCGGCCAGATCATCGAACCGCTCGTCTACGGACAGAGCTCGGGTCTGTCGCCGGTGGCTGTCGTCGTTTCGGCGGCGTTCTGGACCTGGCTCTGGGGTCCGCTCGGCTTGCTCGTCTCGACACCCTTGACGATCTGCCTCGTGGTGCTCTCGCGCCATGTCGAACGGCTGAAGTTCATCGACATCATGCTAGGCGACGAGCCGCCGCTGACGCCGCAGCAGATGATCTATCAGCGCATGCTGGCGGACGATCCGGTGGAGGCCTCCGAGCTGGCGACACGGACGCTGAAGAAGATGCCGCTGCTGCGCTACTATGATGACGTGCTTGTCGGCGCTTTGCGACTTGCCGAGAGCGACATGGCGCGCGGACGCCTCGACAGCAAGCGGCTCGAGAACATCCTCGATTGCGTGAGGGAAGTGGTCGACGATCTCGCCGGCCGCGACGATCCAGAACCCATGCCGGACATGCCCGCCCGCAACGCACGATCGTCGAAGGTCGTGCGATTGCCTGATCGCGATGCAGCCGGCGTCGCGGTCATCCTGCCCGGGCGGAGCAAGCTCGATGCCGCAGCCGTCGCAATCGTCGCCGATGTTCTGCGGCGGCAAGGGCTGGTCGTCCGTCCTTCGGAAAACATCACGCCGGAGCTCACGGATCTCAGCGACGCCGATGTGGTCTGCGTCTGCCACCTCTCGCCGTTCAATCCATCGCTGATGCGCTACACAGCGCGGCGCCTGGCACGAACCGCCGAGACGGCTCGGCTGCTGATGATCTCGCTGGGCTCGCCGAACGACGAAACACAGGCAGCGGAAGCGTCGCTCGACAACATCACCTCGCTGCACATGCTGGTCGAGCGGGTGAAGCGGCTCGATCCGCCGCCGGCGCAGGCCGCTCCCTAGACCGGACGTTCCTAGTCTAGCCCGGACGTTTACGTCCGCTGCCGTCTTGCCGCGCCAGGCTTTGCACGCACGCGACGCACGGAAACCGGTTTTGTCGCCGGCCGGGCCTGGTCCGCCGCCGCGCCGACGACCGGAGCCAGCGCCGTCTCGATGAAGCGCTGCTCGGCTGCGGAGAGCATATGGCTGCGGCGCTGCACCAGATAGACGGTGCGATCGACGGTCGGATCGTGGAGCGGCCGGAACGCAAGGATGGAGCGGTATTCGCGTGGCACCGCCATCAGCGGCATCACCGTCACGCCGATCCCCTCCTCCACCATCGCCACCAGGATCGCGGCCTTGTTCGTCCGATATTGCGAACTCGTCAGCGTCGGGGTCAGATGCGGATGCTGGGCGAGCACCGTGCGGATGCAGTCATCGTTGCCGGAATCGAGCACGTTATAGCCCGCAAGGTCCGGCCAGCTCAGCCGGCCCCGCCGCATCGCCAACGGATGGTCGCGACGGCAGACGAGCCCGATCCCCTCGGCTTGCAGCTTGCGAACCGCGAGGTCGGGAGCAGGCTTCAACTGGCCGGCAAAGCCGAAATTGGCTTCGTTCTCGCGCACACGGCGGTACACGCCCGGAGAGTCCTCTACGGTGATCTCGACGCTGACCAGTGGATACGTCCGCGCGAAATGCGACACCGTCCGCGGCAGCCATTCGGCAGCCACTGACGGAAGCGACGCCACCGCGACCCGACCACGCTGGCTGTCGGCATGGGCCTGCATGTTGGTGAGCGCCGCCTCGAATTCCGACAACAGCCGCCGCGCCGTCGGCAGGAACTCGCGACCGGCAAACGTCAGGAGCACCTTGCGCGTGGTGCGGTTGAATACCGCGAGGCCCAGACACTCTTCGAGCTGGCGGATGCAGATGGTCAGCGCCGGTTGCGACAGACCGAGGTGATCTGCCGCCCGCGTGAAGCTGCCGTGCTGGGCAATCGCGAGGAATGCCCGGATATGCCGCATGTTGACGGCAAGCGGAATGTCCATCGTCCCGTCACCTCATCCTGGAGCTATTGATAAATTACACCAATCAATCATTTTCGATAATAAATTTTACTTCGGCCCGCGCGGCCGTACGCTTGCTTACAAGCCGGAGACAGCAACAGACGACCGGCGCGCACGGACAAGGACAGACCATGGCTGAAGCCCCTCATATCGCGATCATCATCGAATACGACGTGCCGGAGCAAAACCGGACGCTGTTCATGGAGCGGCTGCTGGAAAACTGCGAGGCGACGCTGAAGGACGACGGCTGCCTGCGCATGGAGGTCTCGCAGCCAATCGGCGGCGACGGACGTGTGGTGTTCCTGACCGAGCGCTGGCGCGACCAAGCCTCGATCGACAAGCATCGCTCCCAGCCGGGCCACGATCAACAGCATGAGCGGGTCGACAGCTTGCTGACGGGAAAGCGTGTCGCTAAGTGTCACATCCTCAACGGCTGACACTCACCCACGAAAGGCATGGCAGTGATCACACGACACGAACCGTCATCAATTCTCCATGGCGTTGTCCGGCATGGAAACACGCTCTATCTGGCTGGCGTCGTCGCCGAAGACCTGTCGCAGGACATGGCGGGCCAGGCCGCCCAGGTGTTCGCCGAGATCGACGAGTTGCTCAACAAGCACGGCTCCGACAAGGAGCACATCCTCGCCGCAACGATCTACGTCACCGACATTGCCGAGAAGGCGGCGATGAACCCGGTCTGGACCAAATGGCTGCCGAGCCATGCTCTGCCGGCGCGGGCCACCATCGGCATCAATGATCTCGGCCCGGGCGTGAAGATCGAAGTCGTGGTTACGGCTGCGGTGAAGGGCTAAAGGCGCTCACGTCACGTCTCCCGCGATAGCGGGAGACGCGGCGGCTAAGCGTGACGGCCGCGGGAACGGCCTCACAAGAACCGGGTCGGCGCGATGATCGTGCGCCACATATGCGCCGACGGCGAGTGGTCGTAGCCGAGGCCTTCCGCAGGCTGGCGGAAGTTGCGGCCGATGATGTCGGTGAATGCCTCGATCTCGATGGGCTTGTTCGGATCGAACGCGTAGAGGTCGTTCAGCGTCACCAGCCGCGCGGTCATGTACCATTTGTGGTTGCGGGCGTAGTCATAGGCCTCGCACATCACCTTCGACGGTTTGAAATCCTTGCCGAAGTAACGGATGTAGGCGTCCGGATAGCCGTAGCCGACCGACTCGTCGGGAAAGAACCGCAGCGCCTGATGATAGCGGATCGCCCAGGCGACCTCCTCGTCCACATAGGGCTCGACCAGTTGCGCGCCCCAGTAGCCATGGTCGGCCTGGATGAACCCGACCACCGAGATGTCGTGCAGCAGGCAGGCCATCACCACCTTCTCGTCGCATCCCTTCTCCCGCGCCAGCGCCGCGCTCTGCAACAGATGCTGCTTCGCCGGGCTGAAGCGAAGGCGGAAGAAATCGACCAGCGTCGGCTTCTCCGGCATCTTCTGCAGCCGCGGGTCTTCCTCCATCAACAGCACCTCGCCGGGCTTGGTCTGCGGCAACTGCGACTGGGTGGGATCGATCTCGCCTGAGGTGTAGATCACGGACTTGACGGCGACCTTGCCGAGTTCTTCCGCCATCGCGTGCTCGATGGCGTCGGCCTGATGATCGACGTCCTATCCCTGCGTCTCGCGCAGGGCCCGCATCGCGGCGGCTTCGATCTGTGCTGCTGCAGTCGTCCAATCGGCGGTCGTCATATCAGCGGTCGTCATGGGGCTCTCCTTGACGAAAGACGCTTGGGAACGTGTACGCCTGATTCCAGCACTTGAGATAATACGCCAATCCGCCAAGGACAGGGGCGGCATCGCATCCTTGTGATCGAGCGGCTCGGCCCGGGTTACGGAAACCTGAGAAACCGGGCGCCTCCTGTTTAGAACGAACCTAAGCTAGGCTTATGGCAAAGCTGGATTCACTCCTCTAATAAGGCCGGCAAAAGGGACCCGGCGTCGCGTGCGACCCAGCTCGGGCGGCAGCGATGACGGACGCAATCAGGACCAGCGATCAGAAGAAGCGGCGCGCGGCATGGCTCCGTCAGGTCTATCAGTGGCACTGGATCAGTTCCGGCATCTGCCTGATCGGAATGCTCCTGTTCGCGCTGACCGGCCTCACCCTCAACCACGCCGGACAGATTGAGGCGCATCCCGTGACGGTTGCCAAGGATGCCCAGTTGCCCGCGGACCTCGTGTCCCGCCTGGCATCGCCCCCCGCAGGTCCGAAGGAACCGCTCCCACGGGAGATCCAGCGCTGGATTTCGGCGCAGCTTGGCGTCGATATCGCCGGCCGCGATACCGAGTGGTCGGCCAAGGACGTGTATGTTTCGCTGCCGCGACCCGGCGGCGACGCCTGGCTCAGCATCGACCGGGCCGATGGCGCGGTGGCCTATGAGAGCACCAGCCGCGGCTGGATCGCCTACCTCAACGACCTGCACAAGGGCCGCCATACCGGCACGGCCTGGAGCTGGTTCATCGATATCTTCGCGGTCGCCTGTTTCGTCTTCTGCGCGACCGGACTGTTGCTGTTGCAGCTCCATGCCGGCAAGCGTCCGGCGACCTGGCCGGTCGTCGGCATGGGCCTCGTCATTCCCGTCGTTCTCCTCGTGCTCCTGGTTCATCACTGAGAGACCTCATGCGCCTGACCATCTCCACTGCTCTGACCGGCCTCCTGACCCTGCCCGCGGCGGCAAACGATGCGACCATCAGCATCGACATTCCGCGCCTGACGGTTGCCGAGTATCACCGCCCTTATGTCGCGTTCTGGATCGAAAGTGCCGACGGCAACAAGATCGCCAACCTCGCGGTCTGGTACGACGTGAAGCAGAAGGACAACGAGGGCGTGAAGTGGCTGAAGGACATGCGCCAGTGGTGGCGCCGGACCGGCCGCGAGCTGACGATGCCGACCGACGGGCTGTCGAGCCCGACGCGGGCGCCGGGCACTCATCAGCTCACCTTCGACACCAAGGCCAAGCAGCTCGCCGAACTGCCCGCCGGCGACTATCACCTGATCGTCGAGGCCGCGCGCGAGGTCGGCGGCCGCGAGCTGCTGCGCATCCCGTTCCAATGGCCGCCGAAGGCGCCGCAGAAACTCGAAGCCAAGGGCGAGCACGAGATCGGCGCGCTCTCCTTTACCCTGACCCCTTGATCGCACCGTCGGACGCATCGTCGCCAGAAGGACCCGGCCCATGCAAAAGCATCTGAAACTCGCCGCTCTCGTGCTCGCAGCGTCCTCGGCGCTGTCGGTCTCGGCCTATGCCCACCGCACCTGGCTGTTGCCCTCTGCCACCGTCCTGTCCGGCAAGGACAACTGGGTGACGGTGGATGCCGCCGTCTCCAACGATCTGTTCTATTTCGAGCACCAGCCGCTGCAGATCGACAACCTGTCCGTCACCGCGCCGGACGGCACGGCTGCTGCACCTGAGAACATCGCCAAGGGACGCTATCGCAACACATTCGACGTCAAGCTGACCCAGCCCGGCACCTACAAGATCGCAGTGGCGAACCAGGGCGCCTTCGCCAGCTACAAGCTGGACGGCCAACAGAAGCGCATGCGCGGCAAGGCCGACAGCATCGAAAGCCAGATTCCGCCGAACGCGACCGATGTGAAGATTTCCGAAATCCAGGGCCGGATCGAGGTGTTCGTCACATCGGGAAAGCCGACCGATACGGTGCTGAAGACCACCGGCGCGGGACTGGAACTCGTCCCGGTCACGCATCCGAATAATCTCGTGGCCGGTGAAAAGGCTACGTTCCGCCTGACGCTCGACGGCCAGCCCGCGGCAGGCGTCGCCGTTGAAGTCGTGCCCGGCGGCATCCGCTATCGCGACAAGCTCAACGACACCAAGACCACCACCGACGAGTCCGGCACCTTCACCGTGACGTGGCCGGCGCCAGGCATGTACTGGATCCACGCCAGCACCCAGGACGACAAGAGCAAGATCAAGAACGCGACGCGGCGCGCGAACTACAGCAGCACGCTCGAAGTCCTGCCTCCGTAAGCCGTGACGGCCGCCACGGCGACATCGGCATTGCCGCCAAGCGCGGCGCGGCGCGTCGCGATCCCGCGCGAGCTGTCGCTCTCGGCCTTGCGGCGTCCCGATGGCCCGCTGCAGTCGCTGCGCGGGACGACGATGGGCACATCCTGGAACGTGACATGGGTTGGCCTAGCCGACGCCGCCGACACGGTGCGGGCAGCGATCGAACGAAGGCTCGCCCGCGTCGTCGCGCAGATGAGCCCGTGGGAGCCGCAGTCGGATATCAGCCGCTTCAACGCGGGCCGCGTCGGCGCGTGGGTCTCCCTGCCCCATGACTTCTGCGAGGTGATGGCGTGCGCGCTGTGCATTGCCGAAGAGAGCGACGGCTGCTGCGATCCCGCGCTCGGCACGTTGATCAACCTCTGGGGTTTTGGCCCGCAGCCGGCTCCGCCAGAGCGCCCATCCAGCGCAGACATCAACGCGGCGCTGGGCCAGTCCGGATGGCGCAACCTCGCCTTCGATCCATCAAGCCGCCGATTGATGCGGAGCAAACCGGCGCATCTCGATCTGTGCGGCATCGCCAAGGGATACGCCGTCGATCTGGTGGCGCGGACATTGCGCCAGTACGGCATCGTCGACGCGCTGGTGGAGATCGGCGGCGAGCTGACCGGCCATGGCGTCAAGCCGGACGGCACGCCCTGGTGGGTCGCCATCGACACTCCTGCCGGGGCAAACCTCCCACCCATTGTCGTTGCCCTACATGGTCTCGCGATCGCCACCTCCGGCTGCGAACGACATTTCCAGCATGCGGGAGCGATCTACTCGCATACCCTCGATCCCCGTACCGGCATGCCCATCGACAACGGCATGGTGACCGCCACGGTCCTGCACGACTCGTGCATGCAGGCTGATGCCTATGCGACGGCGCTGATGGTGATGGGGCCGGAGCGCGCGCTGGCGTTCGCCGAGGAAAAGCAGCTCGCCGCCGTGATCCGCTACCGGCCAGCGTCACATGACGCGATCGCGGAAGCGCTCAGCACGTCGATGCAGGCCATGCTGGACGACTAAACCTCGGCCCATTGCCGCAGCAAGTTATGATACAGCGCGGTCAGCGACACCACCGACGGATGCTCCGGATGATCGGCGCTGAGGCGGATGATCGACATGTCGAGATCGAACAGCATCGCCCGCCGCGTCACGTCGGCGATCATGCTCTGCGTCCAGAAGAACGAGGCGATCCGCGAGCCGCGCGTGACCGGCGTGACATGATGCACGCTGGTCGCCGGATAAACGATCATGTCGCCGGCCGGCAGCTTCACCGAATGGGCACCATAGGTGTCCTCCACCACCAGCTCGCCGCCATCGTATTCGTCGGGTGACGACAGGAACAGCGTTGAGGAGACGTCGGTGCGAATCCGCACGCCGAACACCTGCGAGGTGCGGATCGCATTATCGACATGCGAGCCGAAATTCATCTGCCCGTCCGCGTCGTAACGATTGAACAGCGGCGGAAAGATCGTTTTCGGCAGCACCGCCGAGGTGAACAGCGCGCTGCGATTCAAGGCGGACAGCACGATCTGCCCAAGCTCGCGTGCCTCCGGCGAATCCTCCGGCAGTTGCAGGTTGCGCTTCACCTTCGCCGATTGATGCCCCGCCGTGCCGCGGCCATCGATCCAATCCGTTCGCGCCATCACCTCGCGGCAACGCTGCACCTGATCGGCGGTCAGAACCTCGGGGATATGCACCAGCATGGCCACTCCACAGCTCGAAAATGAGGAAGCCGGTGCGGGCATGCACCGGCTTCCGATCGCTACATCTGTACGCTGGTCAGAACTGAGCCCGTCCAGACAGCGACACGTAGCGCCCCGGCCCCGGCACCGCGAATCCCGCTCCCGCAACGGTGTCGAAGTAGTATTCGTCGGTCAGATTGTAGACGTTGAGCTGGACCGTGAAGTTGCGATTGACCTTGTAGGCCGCCATCGCGTCCAGCCGCCAATAGCTCGGAATCCGGGCGTCGTTGGCCACGCTCGACCAGCGCGAGTCGACGAAGAACGCGCCACCGCCGACCGTCCATTCCGGCGTCAGGTCGTAAGTGGTGAAGATCGAGAAGGTGTTCTTCGGCGTGACCGCAAGCTCGTGGCCGATGTTGGCGACGGTCAGCGAATCGAGAACCTTCGATTCGAGATAGGCGTAGCCGCCGAAGACGCTCCACTGCGGCGTGATGCGGCCGGTGGCGCCGATCTCGAAGCCCTGCACCTGGGTCGTGCCGACCGGCACGTAGTCCGGTGCAGCCGACGTGCCGCGATTCTCGTAGTCGTTCTGCTTCTTGATACGGAACAGCGCCGCATTGAGGCTGAGCCGCTTGTCGAGGATATCGGCCTTGGCGCCGACTTCATCGATCTCCGAGGTCACCGGTTTCAGCGCCTGGAGGCCGTTGGTGATGGTGGTGAACTCTGCCGGCGGATTCGCCGAGGTTCCGTGCATGTAATAGATCGACGACCATTCGGTCGGATGCACGACCACACCGGCGCGATAGGTGACGAAGTTGTTGTCCGTGTTCAGGCTGACGAGACCGCTTTCCGCACCGGTCGCCCGCGTGATCGTGAAGGTGTTGCTCTTGGCGGTGAAATTGTCGAAGCGGACGCCGCCGAGCAGTTCCAGCCAGTTGGTGACCTTCAACTGATCCTGAATGTAGACGCCGACTGCATTGGCGCGCGACTCGGTCGCCGCCGTGTTCGGGCCGAGCGTTCCGCTCACCCACGGATTTGGATTGGCGATGTTGACGCGATAAGAATCGCTGAACGTGGTGCGATAGTTGTCGCGCGTCTCATGGCTGAGTTCGAGGCCAGCCAGCACATTGTGCTCGAGGAAGCCGGTCGCGAACTTCGCATTGATGTCGCTGACGTTGCTGACCAGGAAGTTGTTGGTCTGGTTCTGGAAGTGATTGGTGTTCTGCACCCAGAGACTGCTCAGCGCCGTTCCCGGCGTGAGCGGACGCCCCGGCGTTGCAATTCGATTGGGATCGTTGGCTGGCGGGTTCGTAACCGCTACCCAGGTCGGATCGGTAAAGAGATTCGACGTCGCCGTATTCAGGTTCGAGAGCTGCACCGGCCGCGTGCGATTGAACCGCTCGACATAGGAGACGCCGGTGGTGTTGGTGAACTTCAGGCCCGGCATGAACTCATGCTCGAACTTGTTCACCAGGTTGTGCGCCTCGGTCTTCTCGACATCGTTCTGCCCGGGCGTGGCAACACCATACCAGGTGTTGCGCGGCACCGGTGCCGGCTGCCGGTAAGCCGTGCCGAAATACGAACCCGGCAGCATGACAATGCCGCGGTCGGCGATGTTGTCGTCGTTCTGGTAGACGTAACTCAGCGTGTTCTTGGTCTGCGGGGTGAACTGATAGGAGATCGACGGCGCGAAACCGAACCGCTTGATGTGGGCGAAGTCACGTCCGGCGATATCGGTCTCATAGCCGACCGCAGCGATACGCGTGGCGAACTGGCCGAAGGTCTTGTTGAAGTCGACCATCATACGCCCGCCGATCGCCGAGCTGCCGGTGCCTTCGAGCACCGTGAAGTCGCGGTTCTGCGGCAGCTTGCCGACGATGTTGATCACGCCGCCGGTCGAACCGCGGCCGAACAGGAACGAGGACGGCCCCTTGTAGACCTCGACGCGATCGAAGCTGAAGGCATCGCGCGCGTACCAACCCGGATCGCGAATGCCGTCGCGATAGAAGTCGTTGCGCGCGGAGTAGCCGCGGATGGTGACGTTGTCGCCCTGAATGCCGCCCTCACCGGCAGTGAAGGTGATGCCCGGCACGTTGCGCAGCGCTTCCTGGACCGAGGTGGTCCGCTGATCCTGCATCAGCTGTTGCGAGACCACGTTGACGGTCTGCGGCGTGCTCGCGAGCGGCGTCGGAAACCGCGACAGTCCGCTTTGCGCCGGCGTCTGGTAACCGGCAACGCCTGCACCATCACCGACGACCGGATTGACGGGGACAGCTTGGGCAACCGGTGCCGCAACGGCCGGCCCGCGCGCGACCGGCGCCCGGCGGACGGGCTGGCGCTTGGCCTGCTGCCGTTTCGGCGCCGTCACCCGCACCTGGGGCAGATCATCGCCGCTGCTGACCGGCTGGGCGTCGGCGGAGTCCGGCATCAGCATCACCGATGCGATGCCGATGGTCGCCTTGCTCCAGGCCAGCTTCGAAATCGCCGAAGAAGGCGCGCCTGATCCATCAGCCGCGTAGCGGATTGCCTTGATCGTCATAGCCCACGTCCCCAGTCACTGAACGCCGCGACATTTCTTATTCACCGTAGCGGCACATTGACGCTGATAGACGCTTCAATTTTCCGTCGCAACCAAACCGGACCCGGACTCACCTCCGTTTATAGAGCTTCTATTTTCAGCCTCGCATGCGAACAAATTTTGGACATCACGATCCGCTTGGCGATCGGCCTGGAACCCTTAGTTTAAACTCATTCTAAACGGCACGCTCTGAATCGCACCCTCTTAAAGGGATTCTAAAGCCAGCCCGCGCTTGCTTGTTTGCTTCGCGGCATGAGCGCGTTAGGACCACGTGGTCCGCGACGGACGAACGCGACCGAGCCCCAGCTCATCGCCGTCGCTGCAATGTGACCACTCCGAGCGAACTTGACGTAATGGCAACAGTTTCAGGACGATCGAGCACCCGGCGACTGTCGCGCCTGTGCCTCGCGGGATTATTCGCAATCAGCCTTCTTGCGGCTCCGGGCGTATCGCTCGCGCAAGTCAGTGCCGATCCGCCGACCGCTCCCGCAACAGATGCTCCTGTTACCGCCGCGCCCCAGCCCGCCGATCCGGCGGCGAGCCAGCCGGTGCCGCTGGAGGCGGAGCCTGTGCTGCCGCACGACCTGTCGCCGATCGGCATGTTCAAGGCGGCGGACTGGATCGTCAAAGCGGTGATGATCGGCCTTGCCTTCGCCTCGGTCGTGACCTGGTCGGTGTGGCTGGCCAAAGCGCTGGAAATGCTGAACGCGCGGCGCAAGGTGACGCGCGACATCCGCACGCTGCGCGACGCCGACTCGCTCGCCGAAGCCAGAGAGATGTTCCGCGGCAGCACCAGCGATGTCGGCCAGCTCGTCGAAGCGGCAGCGCACGAGTTGCAGCGTTCGCGCAATGCGATGAACCACGAAGGCATCAAGGAACGCGTCGCCTCGCTGTTCAGCCGCATCGAAGCCGGCGCCGCCCAACGCATGACCCGCGGCACCAGCATTCTCGCCACCATCGGTTCGACCGGCCCATTCGTCGGCCTGTTCGGCACAGTCTGGGGCATCATGAACAGCTTCATCGGCATCTCGAAATCGCAGACGACGAACCTCGCCGTGGTCGCCCCCGGCATCGCCGAAGCGCTGCTCGCTACTGCGCTGGGACTCGTCGCCGCCATTCCTGCCGTCGTCATCTACAACATGTTTGCCCGCTCGATCACCGGCTATCGCAGCCTGCTCAGCGACGCGTCGGCCGAACTGATGCGGATGGTCAGCCGCGATCTCGACCGGCTCGAATTCATGCCGCGCCGCAGCGCCGCCGAATAACCGAACAACGAAGGGCGCGTCGTGGGCGTTCAACTTCAGCAATCAACCGGCGACGACCTGCAACAGGTCCACGAGATCAACGTCACGCCGTTCATCGACGTGATCCTCGTGCTGCTGATCATCTTCATGATCGCCGCGCCGCTCGCCACCGTCGACGTTCCGGTCGACCTGCCGGCCTCGACGGTGAAGCGCCAGCCACGCCCCGACAAACCGGTGTTCGTCACGCTGAAGGCCGATCATTCACTCGCCGTCGGCGAGACGCCGGTCTCGCGCACCACTCTCGCCGCCTCGCTGCATCGGGCCGTGACCGGCGATCACAACAAGCGCATCTTCGTGCGCGCCGACAAGACCATCCCCTATGGCGATGTCATGGCGCTGATGAACGAATTGCGCAGCGCCGGCTTCCTCAAGATCGCGCTGGTGGGCCTGGAAAGCGGAGCGGCGCAATGAGCGTGCCGTTCTCCTATGGCCATTTCACCAAGCAGGAGCTGCTGCGCTGGAGCGTCTGCTTCGCGACCATGCTGGCATTGCATGGCGGCATCGCCGCTGCGCTGCTGACGACCCAGACCGAAGGCGACGTGCTCGATACAGTCAGCGCGGTCGAAGTGGATTTCACCACCGAATCGTTCAAGGACGCGCAAGCGCGCGACATCGCTCCGGGCGAGGAGCAGATGCAGACAGACGTCGCGCCGCCGCCGATGGAAAAGGCCGAGTTGAAGAGCGAGGCCGAGACGGAGCCGGTCAAGGACGAGCAGCCGAAGCAGGATGAGCCTGTGCCGACGCCGCCTTTGCCTGCCGTCGAGAACCCGGACGTCGCCCTCGCGACCGCCGCACCGACGGAAAAGAAGACCGAGGACGACAAGAAGGACGAGGCCGAGAAGACGCCGAATGCGGCGCCGCCGCTCGTCTCCGCATCGACCACCACCGCGCCGACCGCCGCCGCGGTGCGAACCGGTTCGGTGCTGAGCTGGAAGCGCAAGCTGGCGATGCACCTGCAGCGCAACAAGCGTTATCCCGCCGCGGCTCAAGCCCGACGCGAGCATGGCATCGCCAAGGTCTCGTTCGTGGTCGATCGCACCGGGCACGTCATTTCCTCCAACGTCGTGAAGAGCAGCGGATCGGCGGCGCTCGATCGCGAGACGCTGGACCTGTTGCAACGGGCGCAGCCGCTACCGACGCCGCCGGCCGACGTTCCCGGCACACAATTCGCGTTCTCGGTGCCGGTCCGTTTCGATCTGAAATGATCCTGTCGCTGGCGAAGCGCGCGTTCAGCGCAGGTCGCACCCGCCGGCTCGCCCGCTACACCCGTACCGCCGAAGCGATCATCCGCCTCGCCCCGCGCTACCGCGCGCTGTCGGAGGCGGCGCTCGCAGACGAAGCGCAGCAACTGCGCGCACGCGTGCGGTCCGGAACTTTGCTGTCCGATCTGACGATGCCGGCGTTTGCGATGGCGCGGGAGGCCGCGCGGCGCGCCCTCGGCGAAGATCCTGTCGCAGCGCAGCTCGTTTGCGGATTGGCGCTGCACGACGGCCTGCTGGTCGAGATGAAGACCGGCGAAGGCAAGACGCTGGCGGCAACGCTCGCCGCCTTCCTCAACGCGCTCGGCGGGCACGGCGTCCATATCGCCGTTCCCAATGATCACCTCGCCGAACGCGACGCGGCCTGGATGCGGCCGGTCTACGCCGCCCTCGGTGTCAGCGTCGGTACAATCACCAGCGCTCTCGACGATGAGGCGCGCCGCACCGCGTACCGCGCCGACATCACTTACGGAACCGCCAGCGAGTTCGGTTTCGACTATCTGCGCGACAATATGAAATTCGATGCGGCCGACACCGTTCAGCGCGGCCTCGCCTTCGCGCTCGTGGACGAAGCCGACGCCGTGATGATCGACGAAGCCCGCGTACCGCTGTCGTTGTTCGGCCCGCTCGGCGACCATTCGACGCTCTACACCAGCGTCGACCGGATCGTCGCAACGCTCGGTTCTCGGGATTATGACTGCGAGCCGGACAAGCGGCGCGTCTCGCTCTCGACGACCGGTGCCGAGACCGTGGAGGCCGCCCTGCGGCGGGCGGGCCTCTTGAAGCCGCATGCGGGCTTGTTCGATGTCGGATCGGTGGCGGTGCTGCACCACGTCACCCAGGCGCTGCGCGCGCGCGTCCTGCTCAAGCGCGACCGCGACTATGTCGTGCATGACGGCGCGATCATCATCGTCGATGGCTTGACCGGACGCCTGATGCCGGGGCGCCGCTATGACGATGGGCTGCATCAGGCACTCGAAGCCAAGGAAAATCAGCCGATCGGCGAGGAAAGCCGCATCCTGGCGTCGATCACCTTCCAGACGTTCCTGCGCGCGTACGACAAACTCGCGGGCATGACCGGCACCGCCATCCAGGATGCCCGTGAATACCGCACGATCTACGACCTCGACACCTTGGCGGTTCCCCCGCACCGGCCGGTGATCCGCATCGATGAAACCGAACACCACGCCAGCCAAGTCGCCAAGATCGATGCAATTCTGGGTTTGATTGAGGAAGCCAAACAACGCCAGCAGCCGGTGCTGATCGGCACGCCGTCGATCGAGCGGTCGGAGGCTTTCGCCGCTGTGTTGACGAGGCATGGCTGGCGCCAGCACGACTTCGATACGCCGCTCCCGCGCGATCCGGATGGCGCGGTCGCGGGCAGGACCTTCACGGTCCTCAACGCGCGCTATCATGCGCGCGAGGCCGAGATCATCGCCCTCGCCGGTCTGCCCGGCGCCGTTACCATCGCCACCGCGATGGCCGGGCGCGGCACCGATATCCGGCTCGGCGCCGGCGACCCGACGCTGCAGCAACGCGCTCTCGCGGCGGGCGGACTGCTGGTGCTCGGCACCGAGCCCCACGATCATGCCCGTCTCGACGCACAACTGCGCGGCCGCGCCGGACGACAAGGCGATCCGGGCCGCTCGATCATCCACGCCGCTCCCGACGACGCCGTGCTGCAAACAACCAACGAGCGACCAAACACCAGAACCCCGCCGCTCGCCGAGCGCATCGCCACGGCACAGGCGCGGCATGCTGCGGCCAGTCTCGAGCAGCGCCTATCGCTTGCGCGCTTCGATCAGGTGATCGATTTGCAACGGCGCGTGATCTACGATCGAAGACTATCGGTTCGGGACGATGGCGACCCGCTCGCGCTGGTCGACCGGCTCCGCGAGGACACCATCGATGACCTGATGGCGACGTTTGCCCGGCCCGGCAGCACCTGCGACGCGGCCGGCCTCGATGCCTCGATCCGCGCGATCCTCACCTTGGCGATCCCTGTTCCCGCCGATCCGGACCGCGCGGCGCTGCGGGCGGAGATCAGCGCGACCGCGAGGCAGTGGATGGACGGCAAGGTGGCTGCAATCGGCCGGCAAGCAATCGGCGAAGTGCTGCGGCGGATCATGCTGGCGCTGATCGATCAGCTCTGGGCCGAGCAATCGGAACGGCTCGACCATCTCAAGCGCGCGATCGGCGATCGGCGGCTGCCGGCGCACAAGGTGCTGAGCGAGTTCCGCATCGAGGCGTTCGCCGCCTTCGAGCTGATGCTGCGCGATTATCGCCACGAGGTTACGGCGCACGCCATGCGCCTTGGATTCTCAGATGCGCAACGCCCGGCCCCTGCGCATGCAGCCGCCGGAGCATAGGCTCGGAAGCATAGACAGATTCTAAGTTCAATCCCGCATTCCTGATCGCCGGCAGGTATTCTCCATCGCATCTCCGGTATATCAAGACGCCTCCTGATCCCTCGTAGTCATTGAAGAAGCGCTATGTCCAGTGTTCTCGTCCAGGCCGCCGTCATCCTGTTGCGTGAAGGCTTAGAGGCCATGCTCGTGATCGCCGCTCTGGCGGGTTATCTGCGCAAAGTCGATTCAGCGCACCGCGTCAAGGCGCTCTATCTCGGCGCCCTCGCCGCCGTCGCTGCCAGCATCGTGACCGCCTGGGCGTTCGCCGTCTTCAATTCCGGCAATCACAACGATCTGCTCGAAGCCTTCGTCATCATCGCCGCGTCCGTCATCATGCTGTATGTCGCCGGCTGGCTGATGATCAAACAAGACCCGCAGGCCTGGAAGGATTTCGTCTCCACCAAGGCGGACCAGGCGTTGGCGCAGGACACCGCCTGGGCGGTCGGCGTGCTCGCCTTCCTCTCCGTGTTCCGTGAGGGCGCGGAAACGGTGCTGTTCATCACCGCGCTGGCAGGCGCCGAGGGCGGATGGAGCGTCGGCCTGTTCGCCGGCCTCGCCATCGCTGTCGTCCTGCTTGCCGCGCTGTTCTATGTCATCAACGGGATCGCCCGCCGCATTCCGCTGCGCCCGCTGTTCATCATCACCTCGCTGTTCCTGTTCGTGATGGGTGTGAAGTTCATCGGCGACGCGATTCAGGAATTCCAGGAGCAGAACATCATCACCTTCACGCCGGTCGAGCATGCCTCCTGGCTCGAAGCCCTCGGCCTCAACCCGACCGTCGAGGCGCTCGGCATTCAGCTCCTGGTGGTCCTGGTGACGCTGGGCGCGTTCTCGCTGGTCCGCCGCGAAATGGCGCTGGCGAAGAAACCGGCGGGCCTCGCGGCGACCTGAGCACCCCAGCAGCTGACGACCAGCGCAGATCAGCGTCCGGTTCTCGGAAGAATCGGACGCTTTGATTTGGGTCGATGCGACCTAAAGCATGATCCGGAAAAGTGCGAAGCGGTTTTCCGAAAAGATCATGGTTGGATAATGAGCTGAAGCGCGGGGATGATTTATCCAAATCTCATCGCGCTTTAGCGCTCGGACCCCGCCGCCCTGTTGCCGGGGCGCCGGCCGGAACGCTCAGTCAGGCAGCTGAAACCGCTCGAACCGATGCAGCTCGTCCTCGATCTGCCGCCGCAACACCTTGCGCTCGCCCTTGCCGACCCAGTTCCACTTCTGCAGCAGAAGCTTGCCCTTCACACGGTCCGCCTTGAGATCGAGCGCCGCGACGATGGTGTCGCCGACCAGCACCGGCAGGGCGAAGTAGCCGAACTGGCGCTTCTCCTTCGGCAGATAAGCCTCGAAGCGATGGTCGTAATCGAACACGAGCTTCGTTCGCTTGCGCTGGATGATCAGTGGATCGAACGGCGACAGGATGTGCACCAACTCGGGCAGCGGAGCATCCATGACCTCGACGAGCTCCGCGCTGGCCCAGTGCTCTTGCTTCTCCGCGCCTTCCAGCGCGACCGCAACCAGCTCCTTGCGGCGGAGCCTCGCTTCGATCGATCGCCGGACCGCAGGCTTGCTCTTGGCATCGAGGTGGCAGATCGAATCCAGGCTGACGACCCCTTGCGCGCGCAAGGCGCGGTCGAGCATGTAATCTGCGGTCTCCTTCGCCGAGGCCGCTCTCGGCAGCTTCGTCCAGCCGAAATGACGCGGCAGCAGTTCGTAGGTCTTGAGCATGCCCTCGCGCGCGCTGATGGTCAGCACACCGCTGTAAAACGCGAGTTGCAAGGCACGTTTCGAAGGCTTGCGGCTGGCCCAGGGATGATCCTTCTCCACCAGCACGTCGTCGTCGATATCGCGAATCGTCAGCGCGCCATCCTTGCGGATACGCGACAGAACCTTGCGCAGGTCCGTGGGCGTCACCGTCTTGAAACGCGTGCCCGCTTCACGCTTGCGCCGCTTCATCGCCGCGACGAAGAAACGCAAGTCCTGCGTCGGCACGTAAGACAGAGCATGCGTCCAGTACTCGAACACGCTCTTGTCGACGCTCTGCGCCCGATGCAGGTGCTCGCGCCGATAGGACGGGATGCGGCTCCAGAGAATGTGGTGATGACACCGCTCGATGACATTGATGGTGTCGATCTGAACATAGCCGAGATGGGCGACGGCGGCCGCAACCGCCTCCGGCCCCTCACCGAACGGCGCGCGGCTGGTCAGCCGCTGCGCGTGCAGCCAGATGTGCCTGGCTTGGGTCTGGGTCAAGGGAAGCGGGGATGCGGCGATGCGGGACATGGCCGCAGTGTAGCGAGATTCTTCCGCCTCGCCACACGTTGCGGCTCTCACCCGGAGGTAAGAGCCGTCGCCGCTGCCGTGCTGCTGCCAACGCGCGATCAGAGGGCGGTGTCGCCATCGAGCAGGCGCCGCGCGATGGTGCGGCGCTGGATTTCCGAGGTACCGTCGGGGATGCGCATGGTGCGCGCGAAGCGGTAGCCCTCCTCCAACCGCAGCTCGTTGGTGAGGCCCATGCCGCCATGGATCTGGATGCAGCGATCCATGACGCGGCAGAGCATTTCCGTCGCCGACGCCTTGACGATCGAAACCTCCTTCGTCGCCGGCTGCTTCTCATCCACGAGCCAGGCGCAGTGCCGGATCATCGACTTGCACGCGTAGATATCCATCGCGCATTCGGCCAGCATGATCTGCACGGCCTGATGCTCGGCGATCGGCTTGCCGAAGGTCTTGCGGGTTTTCGAATAGGCCAGCGCCTGATCGAGCGCCCAGCGCGCCAGGCCCGTGCAGGACGCCGCCATGCTGAGGCGGCCGGCATTGACGCCGTCGAGCGCCACCGACAAGCCGCGATCCACTGGACCCAAGCGATGGCTGTCCGGCACCCGCACCTTGTCGAGGGTGACGATGCCGATCTCCGCGCCGAGATGGCCCATGGTCGGGATCACGCTCGGCACCGAAAAGCCGGGCGTCGTGGTCGGCAGGAAGAAACCGGTGATGCCGCCGCGCCCCTCCTTCGCCTTGCTCTCCTCCGTCACGGCGAACACCATCGCATAGTCAGCGTAGGGCGCGTTGGTGATCCACTGCTTGGTGCCGGTGATCACCCAGTCGTCGCCGTCGCGCACCGCGCGCGTCTTCATCCCGAACACGTCGGAGCCCGCATCGGGCTCGCTGAGGCCAAAGCATAGCGTCTTGTCGCCGCTGGCGATGCCGTCCTGGTACCGCTTCAGCACCTTCGGATCGAGATGCCGCAGCACCGGCGACAGGCCGTTGGTGAACGGCGACGGCAGCACCACCGTATGCACCAGATGCCGGGTCGGACCGATATGCGCGTTCAGCCGGTCCTGGATGTAGACCGCAGCCTGCGCCGGCAGCCCGCCGCCGCCGAGCTGCTCGGCGCTGAGCGCAGTGTAGAAGCCGTTTTCCGCCGACATCATCCGCACCTTGCGGCGCAGCGCCAGCACCTCCGGCACATAACGGCCGTCCTCGCCGAACACTGTGCGGTCGCTGGCGAGCAGCGCGCGGTGCTTCTGCTCGAGCGGCACAACCTCGCGATCGATAAAGCGGATCAGGGCATCGCCGAAGGCGACCCACTCCTCGGGAATTGTAAAGTCCATGGAAACCTTCGCTGAAAACGTTGACGCGGACACGCGCAATGAGGTGACGGCCGCCGCTCACATCGTGCGGATGTGGCTGCGACCAACCGTCGCTTAGCATTCCGTCCGTTCCGAATGGAGGCGCGGATTTGCATTGCCGGTTTCCGCGATCGTGGCATGCCCTCCACCGACGTTCGACGCATGCTGGCCCGTTGATCACGGCGTCAGACCAATCACCGGTCGCATGTACGCTGCATTGCGAAATCGCACCATATCGGAACATCGACATGCTCTGGAACGACCGCATGCGCGCGGCGTTCGAACCGGACACGAGGAAGTGCGAGACCTTAATACGAGACTTGGAGAGCAGCATGAGCGCGTCTGGCCTGGATGTCTTCGACAAGACGCTTCAAACCACGCATATCTGGCTCAAGGAAATCGAGACGAAGGTCGGCCCGGACCGGCAGGTCGCGTGGAAGGTACTGTCCGTCGTCCTGCACAAGCTGCGTGACCGCCTTCCCGTCGATCTCGCGGCTCACCTTGGCGCCGAGCTGCCGCTGCTGATCCGCGGCGTCTACTACGATCAGTACGAGCCTGCGAAGCAGCCGGCGAAATGGAACAGGGACGAGTTCGTCGCCGAAGTGCAGCGCTGGCTATCGGATATCAGACCGGTCGCCGCGCCGGACGCAATCGACGCCGTGTTCGGCACGCTGAGCCACTACGTCTCTCCCGGACAGATCGAAAAGGTCAAGCGCGCATTGCCGGATGACATCCAGGCTTGCTGGACCAACGGCGCCTCGATCGGCCGGCCTCGTGGAGAAACGACACATTGAGGAACGACCAGAGAGAAAAGGACGCAGATGCAACGCGAACGCAATTTCGAGCAACAGTTCATGGATGGCGGCGGTCAGCTTGAAGATGGCCAGCCGCGCCTGTCCGAAGACGACATGCAGCGCGCCGAGCTGGGCCCGCGCGGCGAGCCCGGTAAACCCGATCCGGCACGGATGACACCGCAGCGGCGCAAGAAAACGCCAAACCATATCGACCCCGGCCATACGTCCTGATCGCGACGCTCCAGAAGAACAGTCCCTCCGCAAGAGGGGCTGTTCTGGTGCGGTCAGAGCATCTGCCCGCCGTCCACCGTCAGCGTCTGTCCGGTGATCCAGCCTGCCTGGGCGCTGCAAAGAAACACCGCGGCGTTGGCGATTTCCTCCGGCCGTCCGAGCCGGCCCCACGGGATTGAATGCAGCACGCCATTGTAGAGCTTCGGGTCGCTGGTCTTGCGCTGCTCCCACATGCCGCCGGGAAACTCGATCGAGCCCGGCGCGATCGCGTTCACGCGAATCTTCTTCGGCGCGAGCATCGCCGCCTGCGACATGGTGTAGTTGATCACTGCGGCTTTCACCGCCGCATAAGGCGCGGAGCGGGCGCTGGCGCCGAGACCGGAGATCGACGAGATGTTGAGGATCGCACCGCCGCCACTACGGTCCAGGTGCGGAATGGCGGCATGCGAGGCGCGCACCGTCGCCATCACGTCGATCTCCATGCTGCGCGCCCAGCCTGCCTCGTCGTCGGTCGAACCGAAGCCGGAGGCGTTGTTGACGAGAACATCGATGCCGCCCAACGCTTTCGCGGCCGAATCGATATAGGCAGCAATGGCCTCCTTGTTCGCGAGATCGCATTCGCCGGCATGGACCGGTACGCCGAACGCCTCGATCTCCTTGGCGGTCGCATTGAGCGCGCCGCGACCACGCGCGCAGATCGAANCCGCGGCGCCCGCCTCGGCAAAGCCGAGCGCAATCGACCGACCGATGCCCCTGCTGCCGCCGCAAACGACCACCCGCTTGCCCTTGAACGTGATCTGCATGCCTTGTGCCTCCCTGTTGCGCGGGGAGCGTAGCGATGCGCGATGCGCCTCGCAATGGCCTGCGCGGAATGGCCTACAGCGGACGCAGTCCCGGCGCCTCCTGACCCGTGCGCGCGACATATTCGGTGTAGCCGCCGCCATACTGCTGCACGCCATCCGGCGTCAGCTCCAGCACGCGGTTCGACAGGGCTGCGAGAAAGTGCCGGTCGTGCGAGACGAACAACATGGTGCCCTCGAACTCCGCCAAGGCGGCGATCAGCATTTCCTTCGTCGCCATGTCGAGATGGTTGGTCGGCTCGTCCAGCACCAGGAAGTTCGGCGGATCGTACAGCATCTTCGCCATGACGAGCCGCGCCTTCTCGCCGCCCGACAGCACCCGGCACCGCTTCTCCACATCGTCGCCGGAGAAGCCGAAACATCCCGCGAGTGCCCGGAGCGAGCCTTGGCCTGCTTGCGGGAACGAGTCTTCCAGCGACTGAAAGACGGTGCGTTCGCCGTCCAGCAGATCCATCGCGTGCTGGGCGAAGTATCCCATTTTGACGCTGCCGCCCACTGCCACCGTGCCGGCATCCGGTTCGGCCGCACCGGCAACGAGCTTCAACAGCGTGGACTTCCCCGCGCCGTTGACGCCCATCACGCACCAGCGCTCCTTACGGCGGACATGGAAATCCAGTCCCTGATAGATGCTGCGGGTGCCATAGCTCTTGTGCACGTTCTTCAGGCTGACGACGTCCTCGCCGGAGCGCGGCGCCGGCATGAATTCGAACACCACGGTCTGACGCTGCCGCGGCGGCTCGACCCGTTCGATCTTCTCCAGTTTCTTGACGCGGCTCTGCACCTGGGCCGCATGCGAGGCGCGCGCCTTGAAGCGCTCGATGAACTTGATCTCCTTGGCGAGCATCGCCTGCTGCCGCTCGAACTGCGCCTGCTGCTGCTTGTCGCTCAACGCGCGCTGCTGTTCGTAGAAAGCGTAGTTGCCGGAATAACTCGTCAGCGAGCCGGCATCGATCTCGACGATCTTGTCGACGATGCGATTCATGAACTCGCGGTCGTGCGAGGTCATGAACAGCACGCCCTCATAGTTCTTCAGGAACTGCTCCAGCCAGATCAGGCTTTCCAGGTCGAGATGGTTGCTCGGCTCGTCGAGCAGCATCGCATCCGGACGCATCAGCAGGATGCGGGCAAGCGCCACGCGCATCTTCCAGCCGCCGGACAGCTTGCCGACATCGCCCTCCATCATCTCCTGACTGAACCCGAGCCCGGCCAGCACCTCGCGCGCCCGCGCGTCGAGCGCGTAGCCGTCGAGCTCCTCGAAGCGGGCCTGCACCTCGCCGTAGCGCTCGATGATCGTTTCCATCTCGTCCGCGCGCGCAGGGTCGCCCATCGCGGTTTCGAGCTCCCGCAGCTCGGCAGCAACCGCGCTGACCGGCCCCGCACCGTCCATCACCTCGGCGATGGCGCTGCGGCCGGACATCTCGCCCACGTCCTGGCTGAAGTAACCGATGGTCACGCCGCGATCGACCGAGACCTGCCCTTCGTCGGGCTGCTCCTGGCCCGTGATCATCCGGAACAGCGTGGTCTTGCCTGCGCCGTTGGGACCGACGAGGCCGACCTTCTCGCCCTTTTGGAGCGCGGCGGACGCCTCGATGAAGAGAATCTGATGGCCGTTCTGCTTGCTGATGTTGTCGAGACGAATCATGGGACACGCACTTCACGAAGATTGCGGCTCCCTTAGGCGATACAAGGCGTCGGTGAAAGGGTGATTCGTCGCGCGCGCAGGCTTATGAGCGGCGGCTCGTCCGGCGTCGAGGGCCGGTTCCGCCGCTACGCGGCCCAGTTGCGTCGCAGGCCTGCGATAAAGCCGTCACGGACGGCATCGAGATCGATGCTGTCCGGCGCCACCAGCCATTGGGCCATGATGCCCCGGATCGTGCCGCTGACGGTGATCGCCTCGGCCACCGGATCGATATCGGCCCTGATCTCGCCGAGCGCCTGCGCCGCACGGATTTGCTGCGCGAAACGCTCCACCTGCTCCCGATTCAGCTTGGCGGTCACCTCGGCAATCAATGGCCAGCGCAGCGCCGCGTTCGTCACCTCGTGAAATGCCTTCAGCCGCTTCGGCCAGCTGCGGCTGTCGTCCAGATAGAACGCAATGCCCGTCAGGATCGGCTCAAGGCCCGCAGCCGTCGGCAGATTCTTTTCGACCACGCGCCGGCGGTATTGATTCACGGCATGCTCGGCGACGGCGGCGAGCAGCACGTCACGGTTGCCGAAATAGTGCGCCGGGAGCGCGCGGCTGTAACCGGCCTCCTCGCCGGCCTCGGCCAGCGTCAATTGATCGACGCCGCGCTTGGCGACGATATCGAACGCCGCCTGCACGATCCGCGTTTCCGCCTCGCGCCGCCGCTCCGCATGGGTGCGGCCCACCTCAGTTTTGCGTTGAGCGACAGCCATCGCCATCCATTTGCACCTGTTCGCCCGTAGCGAGCCTCATGCACCACATGAAAGCGGCCTCAGGCCGGCTCACCTATTCCGCAGCCTGCTGCAGCACCGGCTCGGCCCGCTGCAGGTCCGGCAGGACGACCGGCTTCGGTCCCGAGAAGTCGAGCGTGCCGTCATCGACCTTGCCGCGCAGCAGCGTCTTGCGGTCCCAGAAATAATTCTGCTCGGTGAACCATGGAAACTCGGCGCCCATCTTGGGCACACGCCCCGCCGCGCGGCGGATATAGCCGGAGATGAAGCGGTTCGGGATCCCCGGTTTTGCGAACACCGCATTGTCGGCGCGCGGCGTGACCTGCTTCGCGCCGGTCTCGTCCATATGCTTCAGCAGCCGGCAGGCGTAGTCGGCGACCAGATCGACCTTCAGCGTCCATGACGCGTTGAAGTAGCCGGTGAAGTAGATCAGGTTCGGCATGTTCGAGTACATGAAGCCTTTGAACATCAAGAGCTTACCCGGCTCGATCCGCTGCCCGTCCACCGCGTATTTGACCCCGCCCAGCGCCTGCAGCACGAGCCCCGTCGCGGTGACGATGATATCGGCGTCGAGATGCTGGCCGCTGGCGAGCTGGATGCCGGTAGCGTCGAAACGCTCGATCTTGTCGGTGACCATCTTCACCTTGCCCGAGCGGATTGCCTTGAACATATCGCTGTCGGGCACGCGGCAGATGCGCTGCTGGCCCGGCCAGTAGTCCGGCGTGAAGTGCTTCGGATCACAGTCCGGCCCGACTTCCGCCACCGCGAGGTCCACCAGCATCTTCTTCATGCCCTGCGGGTCCTTGGCGAAACGCTTCGCGCGCAGCCGGCCGGCAATGATGGTACGCCAGCGGGTCGCCTGATAGGCGAGTTGATCGGGCAGGAAGCGCTTGAGAAAGGTGTTGAACGCATCTTCCGAGGGACGGCTGACCACGTAGGTCGGCGACCGCTGCAACTGGATCACTTCCGCCGCCTTTTCCGCCAGCGCGGGCGACAGCGTCACCGCGGTCGCGCCCGAGCCGATGATGACCACACGCTTGCCAGCGTAGTCGAGGTCCTCCGGCCAGAACTGCGGATGAACGAGCGTGCCCTTGTAATCGTGATAGCCGGGCCATTCGGGCAGGTAGCCCTCATGGTGATTGTAATAACCGGCGCAGGAGAAGATGAAGGCGCAGGCGATCTGGCTGCGGCTGCCGTCGGCCTGTTCAAGCTCCAGCGTCCACGTCGAGGTCTCCGACACCCACGAGGCGCTGATCACCTTCTGCTCATAGCGGATGTGGCGATCGATGTCGTTCTCGGCTGCGGTCTCCTTGATGTAGGAGATGATCGAGGGTCCATCGCTGATCGCCTTCGGATGCTTCCAGGGTTTGAACGCGTAACCCATGGTGTGCATGTCGCTGTCGGAGCGGATGCCGGGATAGCGGAACAGGTCCCAGGTACCACCCATGCGCGGCTTGCTCTCGAGAACCACGAACGACTTGCCCGGCAGGCGCGTCTTCAGATAGCGGGCCGCGCCGATGCCCGAGAGGCCGGCACCGATGATCACCACGTCAAACCGTTCAATCGTCATGCAGCACCTCGGATCAAAACGAATGGGAACCGAACGAGCAATATGTTTGTTTGCAAACAAACAGATATTAAGGCCGGCTGTCAACCGAATGCTGTGGACCTTCGGGAGCCCTTGGCGAGCCATGGCCCCTCGCTATGATGGACGGGCTCCGCAGGACGCGGCACCGATAGACATGCATCTAAAGGGAGTTCTGTCATGAGGCCCTTCACCACGCCGATCCTCGCGCTCGCCTGTGTCCTGGCCGGATCATCCTTGGCTCACGCTGCCGGGACGCTCGAGCAACGGCGGGCCTGCCGCGCCGATGCGATGCGTTTCTGCCGCCAATTCGTCCCTAACGTGCCGAAGATCACCGCCTGCATGGAGCAGAACATCAAGAAGCTCAGTCCGGCCTGCCGCGCCCAGTTCCGGTGACGGGATCGGCCGCAGAACCAGCCGATCGGCTCTTTCCTGTGGCATGACGCTAGGTTCCCGTGCGCCATGGGCCAACACCCGAACAGGGCATAAGCCTGCCGAGGGCCTGCCGAGGCCAAGCGCTAACGCGTCAGCACAGGCACGCGCTCGGCTTTGAACCAGCCACTTATTTTCAGAGATTCAGACAACCTGGGCGGGAATTAAGGGCGGCCTGGCCTAAGCCCTTGATAACATGGTCGGAGTGGCAGGATTTGAACCTGCGACCCCCTCGTCCCGAACGAGGTGCTCTACCAGACTGAGCCACACTCCGATTTAGTGGGCGGCTTATAGCGTCCGTCTTGCCCCACTGCAAGGCATCCGGCACAACCAGTCGCAACTTCTATGGAAACCCTGTGACATGACGGTCCGGACCGAAACCCGCATGGTGATTGCTGGCGCTGATGCCACCGGCGCAGCCGCGCGCTGCCTTGCTGCTGGCGGTCTGGTCGCGTTTCCCACAGAAACCGTCTACGGGCTCGGCGCGGACGCGACCCAGGCCGAGGCGGTCGCACGAATCTACCTGGCCAAGGGCCGCCCCTCCTTCAATCCGCTGATCGCCCATGTCGCCGATCTGGATGCCGCACGGCGAATCGGCCGGTTCGACGCGACGGCGGAGGCGCTTGCCAACGCATTCTGGCCGGGCCCGCTGACGCTGGTGGTGTCCCGCGCGGCGGGATGCGACGTCGCCGACCTCGCCACCGCCGGCCTCGACACCGTCGCCATCCGCATTCCGGCGCATCCGGTGGCGCGCGCCATCCTTGCCGCCTTCGGCAAGCCCGTTGTTGCGCCATCTGCCAACGTGTCGGGTCACGTCTCGCCAACCACCGCCCCGCACGTTCAGGCGGATCTTGCGGGCAGGATCGACCTGATCGTCGATGGCGGCGCGACTCCCGTCGGCCTCGAATCCACCATCGTCGGCTGCTTCGAGCGGCCGCTGCTGCTTCGCCCCGGCGGAGTCCCGCGCGGGGACATCGAGGCCGTTCTCGATCGGCCGCTCGCCGAACTGCCGCAACACCACGGCGGCGAACAGCCGCTTGCTCCCGGTATGCTCGCGTCGCATTACGCGCCGCGCGCAGCCGTTCGCCTGAATGCGACGGCGGTCGGCCCCGGCGAAGCCCTGCTGGCGTTCGGCCCGGCGGCGATTCCGGGGATGGACAAAGCTTCGGCCGTGATCAATCTGTCTGCGCGCGGCAACCTGGTCGAGGCCGCCGCCACCCTGTTCCGTGCTTTGCGCGAGCTGGACGGCAACGGCGCCCAGACGATTGCCGTGATGCCGATCCCGGACGAAGGCCTCGGCGAGGCGATCAACGACCGGTTGCGCCGCGCGGCCATTTAAGCTCAGACCAACCGAAGACGATGTGGAAGACGCCATGAACAAGATCGAGCCGGTGCTGCCGGACCTGTCGCCTGAGCTGCTCCAGCGCTTCGCCGCCATCGTCGGCGACAAATACGCGGTCACCGATCCGAACGAGATCGCGCCCTACCTGACGGAAGAGCGCATGCTCTATCAGGGCCGCTCATCGCTGGTGCTGCGTCCGGGCACGACGGCCGAAGTCGCCGCGATCTGCAAACTCGCCAACCAGACCCGCACCGCGATCGTGCCGCAGGGCGGCAACACCGGCCTCGTCGGTGGCCAGACCCCGCACAACGGCGAAGTCGTGGTGTCGCTGCGCCGGCTCGACCGCATCCGCGATCTCGACACCCAGTCCAACACCGTCACCTGCGAGAGCGGTGTCGTGTTGCAGACGATCCAGGAGCGTGCCAGCGAGGCCGACCGCTTCTTCCCGCTCTCGCTCGGCGCGGAGGGAAGCTGCACCATCGGCGGCAATCTCTCCACCAATGCCGGCGGCAACACCGCGCTCGCCTTCGGCGTCGCCCGTGACCTCGTGATCGGTCTCGAAGTGGTGCTGGCCGACGGCCGCATCCTCAACGCGCTGTCGAAGCTGAAGAAGGACAACACCGGCTACAATCTGCACAACCTGTTCGTCGGTGCGGAGGGCACGCTCGGCATCATCACCGCCGCCGTGCTGAAGCTGTTCCCGAAGCCGCGCGCGGTGGAAACCGCGTTTGTCGGGCTGAAGTCACCGCAGGATGCGCTTGCGCTACTCGGCATCGCCCGGTCCGAGGCGAGCAACAGCGTGACGAGCTTCGAGCTGCTGCCGGACATCGCCATCGATTTCTGCGTCCGCCATGGCGAAGGCATCCGCGCGCCCTTGCAGGAGCGTCACTCCTGGTACGTCCTGATGGAGCTCACCTCGCCGGGCGCATCCTTGAGCGAGACGATGGAAACAATCCTGTCGCGCGGCATGGAGGAGGGCATCGTCGACGACGCGGCGATCGCCGCGAGCCTCGATCAGCGCCGCGCGTTCTGGACCATTCGCGACTTCATCCCACACGCGCAGAAGCCGGAAGGCGGCTCGATCAAGCACGATGTCTCGGTGCCGGTCGCCAGCGTTCCGGAATTCCTGGCGAAGGCGAGCGCGGCGGTGGTCGCGCTGATCCCCGGCTGCCGTCCCTGCCCGTTCGGACATCTCGGCGACGGCAACATCCACTTCAATGTCAGTCAGCCTGCTGGTGCGGACAAGGATGCGTTCCTCGATCGCTGGCACGACATGAACGAGGTGGTGCATGGCATCGTCCTTGCTTATGGCGGGTCGATCTCGGCCGAGCATGGCATCGGCTTCATGAAGCGCGAAGAGCTGACGCATGTGAAGGACCCGGTGGCGCTCGAACTGATGCGGACGTTGAAGGCCACGCTGGATCCGAACGGCATCCTCAATCCGGGCAAGGTGATCTGACCGGCCACAGCATCGGTGCGAATGGCCGCATCACCAAAGCGCGGCCCGATACTACGAGATCGTCCGGCGTCCCAGCTCTCGTTTTTGTGCATCGGCTTGTCCGAAAACCGCACACACTTTTCGGGTCGATGCGCTATCGCGCGACGAGATTGAGATGAATCATCCTCGCGCTTTAGCTCATTGTTCAAGCATGATCTTTTTCGGAGAGCCGCTTCACACTTTTCCGGATCACGCTTTAGAACAACGATCCCTGATCACTCGACACCGGTTTGCGCGAAACCCGAGCGCGCGCGCGTTTCGCCTCTGCTTCCGCCTTCGCCTCGGCCGCCTCTCGCGCGACCTCCTCGGCGGAGATCGGCGCAATCAGTCCCGCATCGTCATTGACCACGCGATTGACCGCAGTCGAAACCTCATGCCAGGCGAACGTACCGACCGGCGGCGCGGCGAGCAACGCCATCGCCTCGTCGAGCGGACTGTCGATGCAATCGAGCCAGCGCGGGAACGCCTCCGGCGCGATCGTGACCGGCATGCGATGATGCAAGGAGCTCAGATCGGGGCTCGCCGCCGTCGTGACGATGGCGACGGTGTCGACCTCCTCGCCATTCGGCCCGGCCCAGGTCTCATAGACGGCGGCAAAGGCGATCGGCCCGCCCGCTGTGGGATGGATGTAGAGCGGCCGCTTGCGCGTGCCCATGTCCTGCCATTCGAAATAGCCGTCAGCAGGAATGAGGCAGCGGCGGTGGCGGATCGCGTTGCGGAACGCCGGCTTCTCGACGATGGTTTCGGCGCGCGCATTGATGACCAGTCCGAACTTCGCCGGCTCCTTCGCCCAGGCCGGCAGAAAGGCCCAGCGCATCAAGCGAAACTGCCGCCCGCCGCTTTCCTGCAGGACGACAGGAACGGGTTGGGTCGGCGCGATGTTGAAGCGCGGCGGAAAGTTCGGACCATGTGGATAGCCGAACATCTGCCGGATGGCTTCCGGTGACGACACGATGACGAACCGCCCACACATCGAACAAATTTTCCAAACTGGCCGAGAGGAGTCTCGGATTTCAGCGGGAATTAACCACAAAGCCCAACAATGCGGCAGATGAGATCAGCCCCTGTTGATATGTGTTCCCCTGCCCTGGGGCCGGACGCGTTGAGCGCGCAGGCGCTGGCAGCCGCCCACATCAATCCCCATACGCGGCTTGCGACCGATTACCTCAATCATTTCAACGAAGCGATCATGCTGCTGGACATGATCCCGGCCATGCCCGAATGCGCCGAGGATTTTCTGAGCTGGCAGCCGCTCAGTTATCGCGAACATTTCCGGCAGTCGAACTTCACGGGCCGCGAACTGGCCATCGCCGCCTACGATGCGGCCGATCCCGAGATCCGAGCGCGGTTCGATGGGCTCTGCGAGACATTGACCGGAATCCTCGTCGCCATCCGCAACGCCATGACCGAGACCACCCGCGACGCAACGCGGCTGCGGCTGGCGGCCCAGGCAAGCGACTGGCTCAAGCCGCTGGTCGTCCAGATGGGCGGGGTCATCAATGGCGCTGCCGCCGCGGTGGCGCCACGGGTCGAGCCGCAGAGTGACGCTGACCGGATCATGTCGGCGAGGTTATGACGATGTCCCGCCCCGCACCCGAACTGGCGGTCAGCGCCGCGATCTTTCGGCAGACAAACGTGCTGATCGTTCAACGCGCCAGCGCGCCGGCGAAGGGACTTTGGACGCTGCCGGGCGGGCGGGTGGAAGTCGGCGAGACGCTGCTGGAGGCGCTCAAACGCGAGGTGCTCGAGGAAACCGCGCTGACGATCGACGTGATCGATCTCGCCGGCTATCGCGAGATTATCCTGCCGCAGGCGGTGGGTGAGCGCGGACGCCATTTCGTCATCCTGCCCTTCGCCGCCCGCTGGCGCGCGGGCGACGTCGCGCTCAACGACGAACTCAAGGACGCCCGCTGGATGCCGGTCGGCGACGTCGCAACCCTTCCCACCACCGACGGGCTGATCGATATCCTCAGGCAGGCCGAGCGGCTGTTGGCTGCGCCCTGATTTCGCCCGGAAATCGGCGGAACAGGCTCATCAGACGCCGCAGCGGCTTGCCTCGCCTGCGACGACCGGTCATATGACCGGCAACTCTGCGGACCGCGCCCAACCATGCGACAGACGGCTTTCGTTCTCGTTCTCGCAGCCTGCCTCGTCGGCGCAGGCCTCGTCTCCCCGCGCCTCGCGCAGGCGCAGGATGCGGCCGCGCCGTTCGACGGCGACCTGCAGCGCTTCGCCGAGATCCTCGGTTCGCTGCACTACCTGCGCGAGATCTGTGGCGCCAACGAAGGCCAGAAGTGGCGCGACGAGATGCAGGCGCTGGTGGATGCCGAAACGCCGTCCGGCGAACGCCGCGCGCGGTTGATCGCGAGTTTCAACCGCGGCTATTATGGCTTCCAGCAGACCTATCGCACCTGCACACCGGCTGCGACCCTGGCGATCAAGCGCTACCTGGCGGAAGGCTCGAAGATCTCCCGCGACCTCACCGCGCGCTACGCCAACTAGGCTCGCCGAGCGAATTATAAAAGCCGAATTTCCTGCGTCACCTGAACTGGTCTCCGCATCGCGCGCACAGAGCGCGAACTGTTAGGAATCACGGTCGAATCAAGGCAACGACGTGCGTGATTCGCGCGCACCCGAACGCATCTTCGCGCGTCTTGCAGGTGTTGCCCGGGAGCGACGGCAAACGCTTTTCGACCTCTTAACCGATTGCCGCGAAAGCCAATTAACCTTTCCTAAAGATGTGGGCTAGGCGTCGCCGCAACCCATGCTAGACAGGATTCACATCCGCTTTGGAATCGCTCGCAAACCCGCGCTTCCAGCTGCTTCTGTGAGGCCCATGTCCGTTTCCGCCACCGACGATCTGCTCGCCGACGACGCACAAAAGCGGGCCGCGCTATTTTATCTGAACGAAGCCTGGGCCGAGGCCCGCCTCGAGGGAATCGACGGCGACTGCCTGGCACAGGCGAGCCTGTTCACCGCCTTTGCCGAACTCGTCACCACCTATGGCGAGGACGCCGTGGCGAAATTCGTCGAGGGCCTGTCGACGCGAGTGAAGAACGGCGAGTTCTCGATCACCACCGCGCGCCAGTAAACCAGTTTGCCTCGTCAGCCGGACAGCACGCCCCACCTCGGGCGCACCAATCCAGATGCCAAATAAGGCAGCGAGGGTTAGGCCTTCAGCGTCTCCATGAAACGAATCGGCTCGCCGCATGACGGCGTCAGCAATTCGCCCTGCCACATCACCCGTTTGCCGCGAACGAAGGTGCCGACCGGCCAACCCTTCACCTTGACGCCATCGTAGGGCGTCCAGCCGGCACGCGAAGCCATCCACTGGTTGGTGATGGTCTCCTCGCGCTTCAGATCGACGATGGTCAGATCGGCATCGTAGCCGGCCATGATCCGGCCCTTGCAGGCGATGTTGAACAGACGCTGCGGCCCGGCACTGGTGAGATCGACGAAACGGGCGAGCGACAGACGACCTGCATTCACATGGTCGAGCATGATCGGCACCAGCGTCTGCACGCCGGTCATGCCCGACGGCGACGCGGGATAGGTCTTCGCCTTCTCTTCCAGCGTATGCGGCGCGTGGTCGGAGCCGAGCACATCGACGACGCCCTGCTCCACGCCCTTCCAGATGCCGGCCCGGTGCTCCGCGTCGCGCACCGGCGGGTTCATCTGTGCACGGGTGCCGAGCCGCTCGTAGCACTCGGGCGCGGTCAGCGTCAGGTGATGCGGCGTCACCTCGACGGAGGCGACATCGCGATGGTCTTTCAGGAACTCCATCTCCTCCTTGGTGGAGATGTGCAGCACATGGATGCGCTTGCCGTACTCGCGCGCGATTGTCACCAGCCGCTGCGTCGCCGTCAGCGCCGCGATCTCGTCACGCCACACCGGATGCGACCGCGGATCGCCTTCGACGCGCAGTCCCTTGCGCTCGTTCAGTCGGTACTCGTCCTCCGCATGAAATGCGGCACGACGGCGGATCACGCTGAGGATCTTGCGCAAGCCGTCGTCGTCCTCCACCAGCAGGCTGCCGGTGGATGAGCCGATGAAAACCTTGACCCCCGCGCAGCCGACCGCCCGCTCCAGCACGGGAAGCTGCTCGTAGTTCTCGCGGGTGCCGCCGATGTAGAAGGCGAAATCGCAATGCATGCGATGGGACGCGCGGCGGATCTTGTCGGAAAAGGTCTCCTCGGTGATCGTCAGCGGATCGGTGTTCGGCATCTCGAAGACACCGGTGACGCCGCCCATGACTGCGGCCCGCGAGCCGGTTTCGAGGTCTTCCTTGTGCATGAGGCCGGGTTCGCGGAAGTGAACCTGCGTATCGATCACACCGGGCAGGATGTGCAGGCCCTTGCACTCGATCACCTCGGCCGCCGAGGCGCCGGACAGTCCGCCGATCGCCGCGATCCGGCCATCCTTGATGGCAAGATCGCACTGGATTTCGCCATCCTGGTTGACGACGGTGCCCGACTTCAGAATCACATCGTAACGTGCACTCATAGGTTCTCCGGTCCCGACTGTTCGCGCCGGCGAAGCGGCCCTTGTCTGCTCTGCCTCCGCGCCTTACGTTCCACCGCAGTAGCAAGAGCAATCGCAAGATGAAAGCAGCGTTTCTTCCCGATCGCGGTGTCGTCAAGGTCAGCGGCGACGACGCGCGGCATTTCCTCAACAATCTGGTGACCTCCGAGCTCGCCGATGTGCAGCCCGGAACCGCGCGGTTTGCTGCCCTGCTCACACCGCAGGGCAAGATCGTCGCGGACTTTCTGGTTACAGAGGCGCCCGCGGGCCATGGCGGCGGCTTCCTGCTCGACTGCCCGAAACCGCTTGCGGCAGCCCTCGCCACCAAGCTCGGCTTCTACAAGCTGCGCGCCAAGGTGACGGTGGACAACCTCACTGACCAGCTCGGCGTGCTGGCAGCCTGGGACGGCAGGCCGTCGATGATGCCCGATCTCGCCTTCGCCGATCCGCGCAACAGCGAGCTGGGCTACCGCGTGCTGGTGCCGCAGGAGCTGGCCTCCAAGCTCGCGGGCGTGCTGGGCGCCGACCTCGCCGACGCAGCGGCCTACGAGGCGCACCGGATCGCCTGCGGCGTGCCGGCGGGCGGCCTCGATTTCGCCTATGGCGACGCCTTCCCGCACGAGACCAACATGGACCGCCTCCACGGCGTGAACTTCGACAAGGGCTGCTATATCGGCCAGGAAGTGGTCTCGCGCATGCAACATCGCGGCACCGCGCGCACGCGCACCATCCGTCTTGCGGTGGACGGTCTGCCGCCAACCGGCAGCGAGATCGTTGCCGACGGCAAGACGGTCGGCACGATGGGATCGTCGGCCGCGGGCCGCGGCCTCGCCCTGCTGCGCCTCGACAAGGTTGCCGACGCGATCGCAAAAGGGGCATCCTTGTCGGCGGGTGGAATCACGGTATCTCCGGTCGATCCGGCCGATATCCGGCTGCCTGAGAAACACACCGCGCTTTAGAACAGACCGCGCTTTGAAGATCACACGCCGATGAGAACCGCCCGCCTGCATGCCGACGGCCTGCACCGCTGCCCCTGGCCCGGCGACGATCCGTTTTACATGGCCTATCACGACGACGAATGGGGCGTGCCCGAATATGACGACCGGGCGCTGTTCGAAAAGCTGATCCTCGACGGATTCCAGGCCGGCCTCTCCTGGATCACGATCCTGCGCAAGCGCGAGAACTTCCGCAAAGCCTTCGACAACTTCGAGCCGAAGGCGATCGCCAAGTATGACGCGAAGAAGATCGAGGCGCTGATGAACGACGCAGGCATCGTCCGCAACCGCGCCAAGATCGAAGGCACGGTGGCAAGCGCGAAAGCCTATCTGAAGATCATGGACGAAGGTCCCGGCTTCTCCAAGCTGCTGTGGAGCTACGTCGGTGGCAAGCCGAAGGTGAATGCATTCAAGACTACGGCGAGCGTGCCTGCCTCCACGCCGATCTCGATCGCGATCTCGAAGGAGCTGTCGTCACGCGGCTTCAAGTTCGTCGGGCCGACGATCGTCTACGCTTTCATGCAGGCGACCGGAATGGTCAACGACCATCTCGTCACCTGCCATTGCTACGCGACCTGCGGCAAACCCAAGCGCAAGTCGCGCCCACGCGCGACATGACGCCGAAACCGGCGACGCCTGTTGCACCCGTTCG
This sequence comes from Afipia sp. P52-10, assembly GCF_000516555.1. Classification (NCBI taxonomy): domain Bacteria; kingdom Pseudomonadati; phylum Pseudomonadota; class Alphaproteobacteria; order Hyphomicrobiales; family Nitrobacteraceae; genus Afipia; species Afipia sp. P52-10. Next base: position 185,579 of record NZ_AZSJ01000003.1, read on the forward strand.
TGGGGCCGAGAAACGCGCCTGGCAGCGCATGCTGTCAGGCCGGCGATTGAACCTGCTCGATCCCTCGCCGCTGGATATCGAGATCGGCGATATCGCCCACGGTCTTGCCCGCGTCGCGCGCTGGAACGGACAGACCATCGGCGCCCACATCTTCTCGGTCGCCCAGCACACACTGCTGGTGGAAGCCGTCCTGCGCACGCAGTTACCGCGCGCCGACGACCGCATCCGTCTCGCTGTGCTGCTGCACGACGCTCCCGAATACGTCATCGGCGACATGATCTCGCCGTTCAAGGCGGTGATCGGCGGTTCCTACAAGGCGGTCGAGAAGCGCCTGCTGTCGGCAATCCATGTGCGATTCGGCCTGCCGCCGGTGCTGCCGGCGGAGTTCACCGCCTGGATCAAGGCGGCCGATGCGGGCGCGGCCTACCTCGAAGCCACCCGTCTCGCCGGTTTCAAGGACGCGGAGGCGCGCAAGTTCTTCGGCAAACCACCGCATTTGAGCGAAACGGCGGAGGCGGATTTTCTGACGCCTTGGGCCGCGGGCAAGGCTGAAAAGCGATTCCTTGCCCGTTTCGAAGCGTTGAAGCCGGTTTGACGGCTTCCGCCGCGCAACCGGGCGACCTATAATTCGCGGTCCTGGATTCTGTTCCGGCCACATGGGCCGGAACTCGCGTCGCGCATCAGAAGGAAACGCCATGCTTCACGTCTGCTCGCTCGCCCATCTGCCCGGTACGGTGCAGACGACCGGCGCGAGCCATGTGATCACTGTGATGGCCGATGTCGGCAAGGTGCAGCGGCCACCGTCGATTCAGGAGGCCAACCATCTGGTGATTTCGATGGACGACATCATCGCCGAGGCGGAAGGATTCACTGCCCCCGCGCTGGACCATGTCGAACGCGTGCTGGATTTCGGCCGCAGTTGGAACCGCGCCGCGCCGATGGTCATCCACTGCTACGCCGGCATCAGCCGCTCCACCGCCAGCGCTTTCGCCATTGCCTGCGCGCTGAATCCCGGCCGCTCGGAATCGCAGATCGCCCGCTGCATCCGCGATGCGTCTCCCAGCGCCTATCCCAACCGGCTGATCGTCACCCATGCCGACAAGCTGCTCGGCCGCAACGGACGCATGATCCGCGCTCTCGACGAAATCGGCCCCGGCAACATGACCATCGAAGGCCGGCCCTTCTGCATCGACCTCGATTGATCGCGCGGTTTCTGCGCGATGAACGACAAACCGCTGACACCCATCGAAATCGGCCTGACCGCCGCCGTCGTCGCCATCGAGGCGAATGAGCCGCGCATTCTGGTAGCGGCCGGCGGCACCGGCAACGAGCCGCGAGCAGGCCTGCCGTTCGGCCCGTTCGATCCAGTCGCGCATCGCACGCTGGAAATCGGCCTGCGCGAATGGGTCGAGGAGCAAACTGGTCTATCGCTCGGTTACATCGAACAGCTCTATTCGTTCGGCGATCGCGGCCGCCACGCTCACCCGGGCGATACGGGGCCGCACGTCGTCTCAGTCGGCTACCTCGCCCTGACCCGCACCACCGACGATGCGGACGAGCCGCAGACAGCGGGGGCCGCGTTCGAGCCGTGGTATCGCTACTTTCCGTGGGAGGACTGGCGCAAGGAGCGCCCCGCGATCCTCGACGCCGAGATCCTGCCAGCGCTCGGCGAGTGGGCCAAGCATTCGGAGCCGCCGAGCATTTCGCGCGCGTTGGCGCGCCGCGACAGAGTGCGACTCTATTTCGGCGACGAGGGCAGCCCGTGGGATGAAGAACGGGTGCTCGACCGCTACGAGATCCTCTACGAAGCCGGTCTGATCGAGGAAGCCCGGCGCGACGGCCGTCCGGCGGCGCTCGCACGCAAGACACTGCCGCCACTCGGCGAGCCGATGCGCTTCGATCACCGCCGCATCCTCGCCACCGCGATCGCACGGCTGCGCGCCAAACTGAAATACCGGCCGGTGGTATTCGAACTGCTGCCGGGCGAATTCACGCTGACGGACCTGCAGCGGACCGTCGAGGCGATTTCCGGACGCCATCTGCACAAGCAGAACTTCCGCCGGCTGGTCGAGGCCGGCGCCCTGGTCGAACCAACCGGCGAGATGTCGACACAAACCGGCGGGCGGCCTGCGGCCCTGTTCCGTTTCCGCCGGAGCGTGCTGCAGGAGCGGCCCGCCCCCGGACTTCGCGTGCGCGGCCGATGAAGGATTGGCCCCGCCGCACGCAAACGCCGTGGCGGGACCGCTGGTTGGAGGATTGATGTTCGAAATCTTGATGGGCGGCCTGGCCATCGCGGCCCTGATCTTCTCGCGCAAAGCGCTGACCCGGTTGCAGGCTGCGGAAGCCCGTATCGCAGCCCTCGAGGCCGCCGCCCCGCTCGCCCGCACGGCGCCGGCGCCCGCCGCATCGTCATCGCTGCCGACACAAACCGCGCCACCGATCGCGCCTGAAACACCGGCGGCGGAACAGCCTGTGACGCGACCGGCCACGGCGGAGCAGGCCCCGCCGGCTGAACGATCCGCGCAGCCCGCGCGAAGTCGGACCGAGACGTCGACGGCGGCGCCGGCTCCTGCCGCCGCCGCAACAGCCTCGGCTTCCACCACAGCGACGGATGCGCGGCAGGCAAAGCCCGGCCTGGAAGAGCGGCTCGGCACCCGCTGGGTGGTGTGGGTCGGCGGCCTGACGCTCGCGCTCGGCGGCCTGTTTCTCGTGCGTTACTCGATCGAGGCGGGCCTGCTCGGTCCGGGCATGCGCGTGTTCTTCGGCGGCCTGTTTGCGCTCGCACTGCTGCTCGCCGGCGAATGGACCCGGCGCAAGGAGCAGATTGCCCCGCTCGCAGCGCTGCCAATCGCCAACATCCCGGCGATCCTTACCGCCGCAGGCACCTCGGTCGCCTTCGGCACCGTGTATGCGAGCTATGCGCTCTATGACTTTCTCGCGCCTGCGAGTGCATTCATCCTGCTCGGCCTGGTCGCGCTCGCAACGCTCGCCGCCGCCTTGCTGCACGGCCCCACGCTCGCGGGTCTCGGCGTCGTCGGCGCCTTCGTCACACCGCTGCTGGTCTCCTCGGATCGTCCCGACTTCTGGGCGCTCTACATCTACATTGCCGTGGTCACCGCGGCCTCGTTCGCGCTGGCGCGCATCCGCCTATGGCGCTGGCTCGCGATCGCGACGATCGTGCTCGGCGTGCTGTGGACGCTCGTTGCGATGGGCGTTCCCGGCCTGCTCGCACCACATGCCTTCAGCGTGGTCGCAGGCTTCATCCTCGCCGCGGCCCTGGTCGTCGCGGGCCTCCTGTTCGGGCCGACAACACAACCCGGCAAGGTCGAGCCGATCTCCTCGGTCGCGCTCGGCGCCTATCTTCTGACCGCAACGATCCTGGTCGTCGCCTACCGCCATGCGGATGCGAGCATCGTCGTGTTCGCGCTGTTGATCGCCGCAACCGTCGCCGCCGCCTGGCGATCCGATGCGGTCGCGGGCGCCCTGCCCGCAGCCGCCGTGTTCGTCGGGCTCGTCTTCCTGTCCTGGGTCGTGCGCAGCAACCCGGATTGGCTGGTGGTGCCGGGCGGTGCGATGCCCGGCATCGGCCCGGATGCGATCGACGGTTCGGTCAGCACACATCTGACAACCGCATTGCTGTTCGCCGCAGGCTTCGGCCTCAGCGGATTTCTGGCCCAGGGCCGATCGCCGAACGCAACAGTGCCGGTGATCTGGGCAGCGGGGGGCGTCGCCACACCGATTGCGCTGCTGATCGCGACCTACGCGCAGATCGCGCACCTCGACCGCTCGATTCCGTTCGCGATCGCCGCCGTCGTGCTCGCGGCGCTGTTCGCTTACGCGACCGAGATCCTGAGCAAGCGCGACGCTCGCCCCGGCCAGCTCATCGCAGCGGCATTGTTCGCAACCGGCACGCTGGCCGCGCTGTCACTCGCCTTGACGTTCGCCTTCGACAAGGGCTGGCTCACCATCGCGCTGGCGCTGATGTCGCTCGCGACCGCATGGGTTTCGTTGCAGCGCCCGGTGCCGTTCCTGCGCTGGCTCGCGGCGATCCTCGCGGCCATCGTCGTTACGCGCATCGGCTACGAGCCGCGTATCGCCGGTGACAGCGTCGGCACGACGCCGATCTTCAACTGGCTGCTCTATGGTTACGGCGTGCCTGCACTCGCGTTCTGGCTCGGCAGTTCGTACCTGCGCCGCCGCGGCGACGACGCGCCATTGCGGATGGTGGAATCCGCCGCGATCCTGCTCACCGTGCTGCTGGCCTTCATGGAGATCCGCCACCTCGTCAACCATGGCGACGTGTATCGGATCGGCGCTGGCCTCACCGAGGTCGCGTTGCAGGTCTGCACCATGCTGGCGATGGCGATCGGGCTCGAGCGCCTGCGCATCCGCACCGGCAGCATCGTGCACAATGTCGGCGCGGTGGTGCTGACGGTGATCGCCTGCCTGTTCACCGTGTTCGGCCTGTTCCTGCTCGAGATGCCGCTGTTCTGGCCCAATCCGATCGGCGGCTCGCTCATCAATCTGCTGCTGCTTGCCTACGCATTGCCGGCGCTGCTGATGCTCGGCTTATCCTATGCCGTCGCGGGCCGCCGCGCGGCAGGCTACGCCAACACCCTGGCAGGCTTCGCGCTGGTGCTGGCGCTGGTCTACGTGACGCTGCAGATCCGCCGCTTCTTCCAGGGGCCGGTGCTCGCCTATGGCGACACCTCGGACGCGGAGCAATATGCCTATTCGCTTGCGTGGCTGGCGTTCGGCGTCGCGCTCTTGGTGGCGGGGCTCGTCTTCGCCTCGCAACGCGCACGGCTCGCCTCGGCGATCGTGATCGGGCTGACGGTGCTGAAGGCGTTCCTGTTCGACATGTCGAACCTGACCGGCGTCTGGCGCGCGCTGTCCTTCATGGGGCTCGGACTGGTGCTGGTGGCGATCGGCTGGCTCTACCAGCGCATTCTGTTCAGGCCGCAGCCTACAGCACCATCGGTTTCGAGCTGATCGCACTCCTCATCCTGATGAGCGGCTCCCGCCGCATCCTGAAGGATGAGGTGATGCCGCGGCCTCATGGTTCGAGACGCGCGTTCCGCGCTCCTCTGAGGATTGGCGACAGTATGGGGCCGACGGACGTTTATTTCGCCGTCAGTTGATCGACGATGTCCTGCGCCTGCTTGACCAGCTTGCCGTAAGCCGCGTCCGAGCGCACCCGCTCGGCGAAGCACTGGCGCATCGCCGCGTCGCCCTGCTCCTGGACCCGGTTGTACTCATCGAACAGCTTCTCGTCCTTGCGGCCGGAGTCCGCATACGCATCGAGCACTTTGCTCGCCTTGCTCTGCGCTTCGTTCCAGAGAGCTTCGCAAGCCGGCATCAGCGGCACGGTCGCTGCGATCGGCGCGCTCACCACATAGAGCCGTGAACCATCGACCACACTGACCATCATTTCCTCCGGCGCCGCCGGCCCGATGTCCTGACGGCGGATCGCCAGCATCGCAAAGGCCACCGTATCGGCAGGCTTCGTCACCGGCAGTTCGCCGAAGCTCGAGACCGCGGCATCGGCGCTGATCGCCTGGGTGTAGAACGCCTCCGTCTTGACGGCAGCGACCGGGTCCTGCGGGATGTTGCCGAGCGCCGATCCCCACCAGTCCTTGTGATCGCGCACCCAGCGCTCGAACAGCCCCCGCGTCGTCACCACCAGATTGGCATCCGGCTGCGCGGTGAATGCCAAGCCGTCGAGAGCACCGAAACCGAGGTCACCCTTGAACAGGCTTTCAATCGTCAGCGAGCCTTCGCCCGCATAGCCCTTGATGTTGAGCGGGCCGATCGTCGCGCGGAGCCTCGCGGCCAGATCGGCGCGCGCCCGCTCCTCGTCCTTCACCACCGCGTCACTGACCGTTCCCGCATCGCCGGCAGGATTGAACTTGGCGATATAGCTGTCGCGGGCGGCCAGGTAGCCCTCCTCCGGGACGGCTGCATGGGCCGCGGAGGCAAGCACCGCCGTCAGAATTGCTGCGAACACTCGCTTCATGGTCGACTCACAAAAAACGTGCCGGACTTTCCGACACGTTTGCTTTGCACCAGGGATTTGGACGCCGATCCGGTCAATCCGTCGAGCGGCGCAAATCAAGCGGCTCCGACTCGACCTTCGGCGTCTCGACCTTGGAGACCACCTCGATCTTCGAGGCGTCGGCAGAGCGGACGGCCGCCGGACGGCGCGCGCGCGGCCGCGCCTGCGCCCGCGCCATGATCACCGAATTACCGTGCTTGCGGAATTCGCAGTAGGCGAAGCTCATGCCCGACACCGAGCCGCGGAAGCTCGCCTCGCTGGTCTTGTCGAGGTTGAAACATGGCTCGAACGGCAGGCCCTTCAACGAGGCGCAAACCGCGGTCGAACCGACCCGGATCGTGTTCACCGGCAACCGTGCGTAACGCACCGGGCCGGAGCCGCCGAACTGGATCGTGCCTGCGACCGAGCCGTCGTGCTGAATGCGGCCGGACCCGCGCGTGCCATCAAAACAGGTGAAAGCGAACAACTTCCCGGCAACGAACTGGCGAGCCTGTTCCGGGCTCAAGTTCTCAGCGGCGGCCGGACCCGCGACCACACCAGCGACCAGCGCCCCCAACACAAAACGCGAAACCATGCTGCTACTCCGACCAACAACCCACCGCCCGGGCCCGCTTAACCCGATGCTTACCATACGAACCAAGGCAACATTGGCGCAGCTTCGTCGATAAAGTCTGAACATCCTCAGGGAATTTTTACCACGATTCTGCCGCGGACCTGGCCGGCGAGGATTTTCGCACCAGCGCCGGCAACTTGATCGAGGCTGATTTCGCTAGTGATTTCAGTGAGTTTCGATTTGTCGAGATCGCGCGCCAGGCGGCTCCAGGCGGCCCGGCGCTTCTCGATCGGGCACATGACAGAATCGATGCCCAAAAGGCACACCCCGCGCAAAATGAAGGGTGCCACCGAAGACGGCAAATCCATTCCCGCCGCGAGACCGCAGGCAGCGATGGCGCCGCCATACTTGGTCATGGACAGGAGATTCGCCAGCGTGTTCGACCCGACGCTGTCAACGCCGCCTGCCCAGCGCTCCTTGCCGAGCGGCTTGGCCGCCCCGGACAATTCCGCGCGCTCGATGATCTCGGCCGCGCCGAGATGTTTCAGATAGTCGGCCTCGGCGGCCCGGCCTGTCGAGGCAATGACATGATAGCCGAGCTTGCCGAGAACGGCGGTTGCGACCGAACCGACCCCGCCCGCAGCGCCCGTCACCACCACCGGCCCGGACTTGGGCGTGAGACCATGCGTCTCCAGTGCCATCACCGACAGCATCGCCGTGTAACCCGCCGTGCCGATCGCCATCGCCTCGCGCGCGGTCATGCCGTCCGGCAGCCGCACCAGCCAATCGCCTTTGACCCGCGCCTTTTCGGCGTAAGCACCGAGATGCGTTTCGCCCATGCCCCAGCCGTTACAGACGACCTTATCGCCCGCCTTCCAATCGGGATGCGACGACTGCTCGACGGTGCCCGCGAAGTCGATGCCGGCGATCATCGGGAAGCGGCGCACGACCGGCGCCTTGCCGGTGAGCGCGAGGCCGTCCTTGTAGTTCAGGGTCGACCACTCGACGCGCACGGTGACGTCGCCGTCCATCAGGTCGGCCTCGTCGAACTGCGCGATCTGTGCGGTTGTTCCCTTCTCGGCCTTGTCGATCCTCAGCGCCTTGAATGTCGCCACGCCTCGCTCCCTTCATGTCGTTCGGGCCGTCGTTGAACCGGCCCGGCAATCGTTGTGTGGTTTTACACGAGCACGGCCGCGCTGGAAAACCAGCCCGAACGGCCGACAATCATGCGCGTTACGCAGGCTGCGCCGCTGCACGTTCCACCGGCTTCTCGACGATCGGCAAGTTGATCAGCGCCGAGGCAACGCCGAACCCGATCGAAAGCCACCAGATCGGCGTGTAGGAACCGCTCGCCTCAAACACCACGCCGCCGAGATAGACTCCGAGAAAGCCGCCCACCTGGTGGCTGAAAAACGCGACACCATAAAGCGTGGCAAACCAGCGCGTGCCGAACATCAACGCGACCAGCGCCGAGGTCGGCGGCACCGTGGAAAGCCAGGTGAGCCCGGTGACGACGCCGAAGATCAGGGCCGACGTCGCCGTGATCGGCAGCGAAATGAACAAGATCGTGGACAGAGCCCGCGTCGCATAGATCGCCGAGAGGATGAAGCGCTTCGGCATGTACAATGCGAGCCAACCGACGCTGAGCGAGCCTGCAATGTTGAACAGGCCGATGGTCGCCAACACCCAGCCGCCGACATGGGCGTCGAGACCGCGATCGATCAGGTACGCAGGCAGATGCGCGGTGATGAAAGCAAGCTGAAAGCCGCAGGTGAAGAAGCCGAGCACCAGCAACACATAGGAGCGGTGACCGAATGCCTCCGACAGCGCCTGCTTGAACGACTGCTGCTCCGCCGGCGTGCCGCCCGCTTGTCCCGCATCTGTCGCCTTAGGCGTCGCCAGCGCGAGCGCCAACGGCACCACCAGCAGCATCAGCGCGGCGAACACCATCAGCGCAATCTGCCAACCGAAGTTATCGATCAGCGCAACGCCGAACGGTGCGAACAGGAACTGGCCGAACGAGCCCGACGCCGTGCCGGCGCCGAGCGCAATCGCCCGCCACCGCTCCGGGACCACCTTGGCAAACGCCGACACCACCAGATTGAACGAACAGCCCGACAGGCCGAAACCGATGAGCACGCCAGCGGTCGCGTTGAGCGCCAGCGGCGTATCGGAGTAGCGCATCAGCGCGAGACCGGCCGCGTAAAGCAGACCGCCTATCGCGATCACCCGCACGGTGCCGAACCGATCGGCCATCGCACCGGCGAACGGCTGACCGATGCCCCAGAGCAGGTTCTGGAAGGCAAAGGCGAACGCGAACACGTCGCGGCCCCAGGCAAACTCCTTGCTCATCGGCTGCATGAAAAAGCCGAAGGTCGAACGCGGGCCGAAGGTCAGCATCGCGATGATGCAGCCGCAAATGACGACCACCAGCGGAGTTCGCCAATTCGCGCGCGGGACGACCGGGGAATGATCGGCGGCTGACATGGCGGACCTCGTGAAGCTGCGTCAGAAGGAAGGTACACAACCTAGTTTACCTGCCGCGAAATCCCAATCATCCCTTTGTTGCAAAACAGCGACCGCAACGCAGCAATGCAAATCGGAAAGGCAGCCTCCGCCTTTTCCCTGAGCCGCCCTCTGGCGGACACGTCATGGACGTGTTATATTCGTTTTGCTCGACATGAGAATAAGCGTGTCGAGCGAACGTCGGCAGGGTCGTCGTCGTTCGCGAAGTCCGGGGAATTAACGCACGTCGAGAGTTGGGAATGCCGGCCCGTTGGCCGGATTTATCAGGCTCAAGATATGCTCACATTGAGCATTATAGAAGGCAGCAGTCAAGGAAGGGTATGCGTCATGCCGATCGCTGGAATTTTCGGTCCGGAAGACCTGAAGCCCACCGTCTTTCCGCGGACCTCCCCGGTTGCGCGCGGTCCATCCCGCGTGCTGCCGATGCCGCCTGTCGAATGGACGCCCGCCGTCGAGCGCGAGACCGCGCATCTGTACGAGCGCGTCAAGAGCGTGATTCCGCCGGTCGAATGGCCGACGATGGCGCCCTACGTCAAGGCCATCAACGACCTGAAGAAGGAACGCAACGCTGTCGTGCTCGCGCACAACTATCAGACGCCGGAGATCTTCAACTGCGTTGCCGACATTGTCGGCGACTCGCTCCAGCTCGCGCGCGAGGCGACCAAGGTCGATGCCGACGTGATCGTCCAATGCGGCGTGCACTTCATGGCCGAAACCTCGAAGATCCTGTCGCCGGACAAAACCGTGCTGATCCCGGATTCGCGCGCGGGCTGCTCGCTCGCCTCGTCGATCACCGGTGAGGACGTGCGGCTGCTGCGCGAGAAATTCCCGGGCGTACCGGTGGTCGCCTACGTCAACACGTCTGCCGACGTGAAGGCCGAGGTCGATATCTGCTGCACCTCCTCCAATGCGGTGCATGTGGTGGAGAGCCTCGGCGTCGACACGGCGATCTTCGTGCCCGACCAGTATCTGGCGAAGTACGTCGCATCGCAGACCAAGGTGAAGATCATCGCCTGGAAGGGTGCCTGCGAGGTGCACGAGCGCTTCACCGGCGACGAGTTGCGCATGTATCGCGACGCCGACCCGTCGGTGCAGATCATCGCGCACCCGGAGTGCCCGCCGGACGTGATCGCGGAAGCCGACTTCACCGGCTCGACCGCGCACATGATCAACTGGGTCCGCGACAAGCGGCCGAAGCGCGTGGTCATGGTCACCGAATGCTCGATGGCCGACAACGTGCAGGCCGAGCTGCCGGAGGTCGAATTCGTTCGTCCGTGCAACCTCTGCCCACACATGAAGCGGATCACGCTGCCGAAGATCCTCGATAGCCTCGTCAATATGCGCGAGGAGATCGTGATCGATCCGATGATCGCCGAGAAAGCGCGGCGCTCGGTCGAGCGGATGATCCACCTGAAGAGCTGAGACGCAAAGGCACGATGCCGTCATGGCCGGGGTTCGCCCCGGCCATCCATGCCCTCCCGCGCAGACGCGGATGCCACCCGGCAGGACACGACCAGCAGCCAGCAGGACGCGCCATGAGCCAACGTGCCGATGCTCCTCTCTCAATGCCTGTCGATGACGTCGTCATCGTCGGCGGCGGTCTCGCCGGCTTGTTCTGCGCGCTGAAGCTTGCGCCGCGTCCCGTCACCGTCATCTCCGCTGCGCCGCTCGGCGAAGGCGCCTCGAGCGCCTGGGCCCAGGGTGGCATCGCCGCCGCAGTCGGCGAAGGCGATACGCCCGAGGCGCATGCCGCCGACACCATCGCAGTCGGCGCTGGCCTGGTCGATGAGGAGATCGCGCTCGGCCTCGCCCGCGAAGCCGGGGCGCGCATCCACGATCTGCTGCGCTACGGCGTGCCGTTCGATCGCGACCTCGAAGGCAAGTTGGCAGTGGCGCAGGAAGCGGCCCACTCGGCGCGCCGTATCGTGCATGTGCGCGGTGACATGGCCGGCAAGGCGATCATCGCCGCCCTCGTCGACGCGGTCCGCAACACGCCGACGATCCGCGTGATCGAAGGTTACGCCGCCGAAGCGCTGCTGACCCACGATAACGCGGTCAACGGCCTGCAGCTGCGCAATGCGCATGATCCGGCACTGCCGCCGGTCACCGTCGCCGCGAGGGCCGTCGTGCTCGCCACCGGCGGCATTGGCCATCTCTATGCAGCCACCACCAATCCACGCGAGGCCAGCGGGCTCGGGCTTGCCATCGCCGCCCGCGCCGGTGCCGTGATCGCCGACCCCGAATTCGTCCAGTTCCATCCGACCGCGATCATGGTCGGCCGCGATCCCGCTCCGCTCGCCACCGAGGCGCTGCGCGGCGAAGGCGCGACGCTGATCAATGCCAAGGGTGTGCGCTTCATGCAGGCGCTGCATCCGCTCGCCGAACTTGCCCCCCGCGACATCGTCGCCCGCGGTGTGTTTGCCGAGATCGCCGCTGGCCGCGGCGCGTTCCTCGACGCCACCAAGGCGCTCGGCGATCACTTCGCCGACCACTTTCCGACCGTCTATGCAAGCTGCATCGCAGGCGGCATCGATCCGGCCAAGCAGCCGATCCCGATCGCACCCGCCGCGCATTACCACATGGGCGGCATCGCGGTGGACGCGCGCGGCCGCACCTCGATCGATGGACTGTGGGCCGGCGGCGAAGTTTCCTGCACCGGCGCGCATGGCGGCAACCGTCTGGCCTCGAACTCGTTGCTGGAAGCCGTGGTGTTCGCCGCCCGCATCGCCGAAGACATCGACGGCCGCAGCTTCGCCGCGCAGCCCGCTCCGGCGCCGGAGAATCCGCGCAATTGTGCGATGCCACCATCCGCCGAGGCCAGCCTGCGCGCGCTGATGTCGTCGCATGTCGGCGTCATTCGCGACGGCGACGATCTCGCCGACGCAATCCGTACCTTCGCAATGATGGAGCAATCGGTCGGCAACATCGCGTTGCGCAACATGGCGACCACCGCACTGATCGTCGCGACCGCGGCGTGGTCGCGGCGCGAAAGCCGCGGCGGCCACTATCGCTCCGACTATCCTTCCGAAAACCCTGCGCTTGCAGTCCGCACGCGCATGACACTGAACGACGCCCGCGCCATCGCTGCGGACGTTGCCGCGGGCATCGCACCGCGTCTGCACGCGATGGCTTGAGTATTCCCATGACGACACCCGCTTCCGTGCTGCATCCTGAGGCTTTCCTCTCGCCGTTGGCGATCGAAAGTGCCGTTCGCCTTGCCCTCGAGGAAGACCTCGGCCGCGCCGGCGACGTCACCTCGATCGCGACCATCCCTGAGACCGCCCAAACCCGCGCGACGCTGGTGGCGCGGCAGGCGGGCGTGATCGCGGGCCTGCCGCTTGCGGTGGAGACCTTCCGCCGCCTGTGGCCGGATATCGCCATCTCCGCGCAGGTGCGCGACGGCGCCACGGTGGCCAAGGGGCTGCACGTCCTGACCATCACCGGCCCTGCCCGCGCCGTGCTCGCCGGCGAACGCACCGCGCTGAACTTCGTCGGCCGCCTCTCCGGCGTCGCAACATTGACGAACGCCTATGTCCGCCAGACGGCGGGCAGCACAATGCGCATCTGCTGCACACGCAAGACAACTCCCGGCCTGCGCGCGCTGGAGAAATATGCCGTGCGCTGCGGCGGCGGCTTCAACCATCGCTTCGGTCTCGACGATGCCATCCTGATCAAGGACAACCACATCGCGGTCGCCGGCGGCGTCCGGCCCGTGCTCGAACAGGCGCGCAAGCACGCCGGTCACCTCGTCAAGGTCGAGATCGAGGTCGATACGCTCGACCAATTGCGCGAGGTGCTGGACACCGGCCTCGCCGATGTGGTGCTGCTCGACAACATGGATATCCCGACGCTGAAGCGGGCGGTGGAGATGACCGCAGGCCGCGCCGTGCTGGAAGTGTCTGGCGGCGTCACCGAGAGCTCGATCGCCGACATCGCCAAGACCGGCGTGGACTACGCTTCCTCCGGCGCGCTGACGCATTCGGCACCAACCCTCGACGTGGCGCTCGACATCGCGCTCTGATTGTCATGGCTGGGCAAACCTAGCCATCACGCTTGAGCTATCCGCACCCTCAAGGCATTAGAGCTTCGCTGCGATCGCCGCGGTCTCGGCGGCGCTGCCCCAGCTCGGCACCTCGCTGCCGTCGCCCCATTGGCGCGGGCGATAGAAGATGTGCAGGCCGGTCTTGTAGTTCTTCTTCATCTCGCGGATCCAGTACGGCCGGACATAGGTCGCGTGATAATGGGTCGAGCGATTGACCTCCGGCAGCCACAGGCGGCCATCGAGCATTTCCTTGGCGATCTTCTTCGCCCGCACCCAATGCTCCGGCTCGGTGACGACATCGCGGATGCCGTCGCAGGCGAAGGTGAACTGGCAGGCGAGATAGCGATGCTTGTTCTGATAGACCACGCCGCAGACGTTGGTCGGATAGTAGCCGGAGAACACGCGGTTCACGACCACCTGCGCGACGGCGATCTGACCGCGGATGGGCTCGCTGCGCGCTTCGAAGTAGACGGCTTCCGCCAGACACTTCGCAGCTTTGTTATAAGCCTTGGTATCGAGGCCGAGCCGCTCCGCCGGGCTCTTCGGCCGCTGCGGGGCTGCGGCGACCTCGCCCTTCGGCGCGACGGTGGCGCCCTCATCGCTGCCGGCAGCCGGCGCACCTGGCTTCGTCGCCGACTGCTTGAGGTCGGTATCGACCGGGTTTGGAATGATAAGCTGCGGCTCCTCGCCCGGCTGCCAGCGCTCGAGCGTGCCGCCGGAGAACCCAAGCGACTCGTGACCGAAGTACAGATGCACGGTCTGCACCGAGAAACCATCCTTCGGCTGCACCACCTCGCGAACGGCATCGTCCTTCAGCACCGGATCGACGGCGGACGCCTTCGTGCTGTGGTACTGCGGCAGCGGCGCGGATTGCAGCGCGGCCTCGAGTTCAGGGTCGAGCGGCGTCGATGTATCGGCCACTGACGCTTTCGCGTCCGGCGAGGGGACCGGTTCATTGGCAGGCGCAGCAGGTGCCGCATTCATCTCGTTCGCTGCCGGTTCCGCCTGTCCGGCGGTCGGATCGTTCGAGGCCGGCGACAACCGGTCTCCCTTCGACGAGAGCCGATCGCCCTTGGCGCTGCGGTCGACAACCGGAAAATCGGAAGCCTGCGGCGGACGGATCACGTCTCCCAGCGGGTTGCGGGCGATCGAACCGGTTACGTCCGGATTTGCGGCAAGGCTTGCCAGCTGCATGCTCGGCGCATGCGGAATCCAGGAGCCTATCGGACGCGGGAAACTAAAGGTCGCCGCGTGGATGGTGCCGAATGGCGAAGCGATCACGTGCTTCTGCCAGCGCTCGGTAACGCCGGGCTGCCGCGCCAACAGCGAGGCAATGTCCTGATATCCGACTTCCGTCGGAAGCAGGCCAAAGACTGTGAGTGCAAAGCCGAAGGACGCCCATGCGCCCTTCGGCCCGTTCTGCAAAACAGACATCGATACGCCTACGCAACGCTTACGCTACTCGCACACATCGAACCGCGCCCTTGCGTGCAATTCGATCGAATGCGTTAGTAACCCATTAGAGTTGCGAGGCGGTTAATCGCCGATGCATGCGAACCACACGCAAGCAGAGTCGGAACGCCACGCCATCACATCGAAAGTGCTGGTGAATCGGGCGGAAAATAACTTGGTAAACATCCGGTCAACAAAAACGCGCCGCATGTTTCTCATGCGGCGCGTTGATTTTTGTCGTTCGAACGCTGCGCGTCTGCGAAGAATTGCTTGCGATCGTCGTGGAACTCTACGCCTGACCCTCGGCCTTCTTACCGAGCGCCGCTTGCGCCGCTGCGAGCCGCGCGATCGGAACCCGATAAGGCGAACACGACACGTAATTCAGTCCGATCTCGTGACAGAACGTCACCGAGGCCGGATCACCGCCATGCTCGCCGCAGATGCCGACCTTCAATCCGGAGCGCGTCTTGCGGCCACGCTCGACGCCGATCTTGACGAGTTCGCCCACGCCGTCGCGATCGAGCGAGATGAAGGGATCGATCTCGAGGATGCCGCGCGAAACATACGCGCCAAGGAAGCTGCCGGCATCGTCGCGGCTGATGCCGTAGGTGGTCTGGGTCAGGTCGTTGGTGCCGAACGAGAAGAACTCCGCGGTCTTGGCGATCTCGCCGGCCATCAAGGCTGCACGCGGCAGCTCGATCATCGTGCCGACCTCGTACTTGATCTGCGCACCCTGGTCGCGCATCACCGATTGCGCCGTGGCATCGATGCGCGCCTTGATCATGTCGAACTCGGCTTTGGTTGCGACCAGCGGCACCATCACCTCGGGAACGACGGCCTTGCCGGTGCGCTTGTTGACGACGATCGCCGCCTCGAAGATCGCGCGCGCCTGCATCTCGGCGATTTCGGGATAGACGATCGCGAGGCGGCAGCCTCGGAAGCCGAGCATCGGATTGAACTCCGACAGGTCGCGCGCTCGGTCGGCCAGCTTGCGCGGGTCCGTCTCCATCGCCCGGGCCACTTCCTCGATTTCCGCCTGCGTGTGCGGCAGGAATTCGTGCAGCGGCGGATCGAGCAGACGGATCGTCACCGGCAGCCCCTGCATGATCTCGAACAGTTCGACGAAATCCGCGCGCTGCATCGGCAACAGCTTCGCCAGTGCCGCACGCCGCTTCTGCTCGTCGTCGGCGAGGATCATCTCGCGCACCGTGCGGATGCGTGTCTCCTCGAAGAACATATGCTCGGTGCGGCAGAGGCCGATCCCCTCGCCGCCGAACTTGATGGCGACGCGCGCATCCTCCGGCGTGTCGGCATTGGCGCGCACCTTCAGCTTGCGCACCTCGTCGGCCCAGCCCATCAGCGTGCCGAACTCGTCGGCCAGTTCCGGCTCGAGCATCGGCATACGCCCGGCGAGCACCTGGCCGACACCGCCGTCGATAGTGATGACGTCGCCGGCCTTGAACGATCGCCCACCTGCCGTCATCAGCCCGCGGCCGTAATCGACGCGAATGGTGCCGGCACCGGAGACGCAGGGCTTGCCCATGCCGCGCGCGACCACCGCCGCGTGCGAGGTCATGCCGCCGCGGGTGGTGAGGATGCCCTCGGCCGCGTGCATGCCGTGGATGTCCTCAGGACTGGTCTCGACGCGCACGAGGATGACCTTGCGGCCATCGGCCTGCAGCTTCGCCGCCTCGTCGGAGGAGAACACGATCTCGCCTGAGGCTGCGCCCGGCGACGCCGGCAGGCCGGTCGCGATCACGTCGCGCTTGGCGGCCGGATCGATGGTCGGATGCAGCAACTGGTCGAGCGATGCCGGATCGACGCGCAGGACCGCGTCCTTGCGCGAGATCAAGCCTTCGTTGGCGAGATCGACCGCGATCCGGAGCGCCGCCTTGGCCGTCCGCTTGCCGGAGCGGGTCTGCAGCATCCACAGCTTGCCCTGCTCGACCGTGAACTCAAGATCCTGCATGTCGCGATAGTGCTTCTCGAGCAGCGTATAGATGCGCGTCAATTCCTTGAACGCGTCCGGCATTGCCGCTTCCATCGAGGGCTTGTCGGAGCCGGAATCCTTGCGCGCCGCCTCGGTGATCTCCTGCGGCGTGCGGATGCCGGCGACCACGTCCTCGCCCTGGGCGTTGATCAGGAATTCGCCGTAAAGCTGCTTGGCACCGGTCGACGGATTACGCGTGAAGGCAACGCCGGTCGCCGATGTCTCGCCCATATTGCCGAACACCATCGCCTGCACGTTGACGGCGGTGCCCCACGATTCCGGAATCGCATGCAGCTGGCGATAGGTCACCGCGCGCGCGTTCATCCACGAACCGAATACCGCGCCGATCGCGCCCCAAAGCTGCGCGTGCGGGTCCTGCGGGAAATCCTCGCCGGTCTCCTTGCGCACCGCATCCTTATATTGATCGACGATCTCGACCCAGTCTTCGGCCGTGAGGTCGGTGTCGAGCACGTGACCTTTCGAATCCTTGTAGGTGTCGAGAATTTCCTCGAAGTGGTGATGCTCGAAGCCGATCACCACATCCGAATACATCGTGATGAAGCGGCGATAGCTGTCATAGGCGAAGCGCTTGTCGCCGGACAATGCGGCCAGCGCTTCCACAGTCTCGTCGTTGAGGCCGAGATTGAGCACGGTATCCATCATGCCGGGCATCGAGGCCCGCGCACCCGAGCGCACCGAAACCAACAGCGGGTTGTTCGGATCGCCGAAGGTCTTGCCGGTCAGCTTGCCGACATACGCCAGCGCCTTCTCAACCTGCGCCTTCAGATCTTTCGGATAGGACTTCGCGTGGTCATAGAAGTAGTTGCACACCGAGGTCGGGATGGTGAAGCCCGGTGGCACCGGCAGGCCGAGATTGGCCATCTCGGCGAGATTCGCGCCCTTGCCGCCAAGCAATTCGCGCATCGCGCTTTTGCCCTCGGCCCGGCCGTCGCCGAAGGTGTAGACCCATTTGTTGCTGGCTGCGGCTGGCCCGGCAGATTGTTTCTTGGCGGAAGCATTCTTGACCGGAGCAGTCTTGGTGGAAACACTCTTGGAAGAAACGGGCGCCCGCGCCTTCGTCGCCGTTTTGACGGCGGTTTTCGGCACTGGCCTGACAGCAGCAGGGGCTTTCTTCGGAGAAACCTTGGAAACGGCAGCTTTGGAGCGGGAAGCAGATTTCGAGGCTTTGGCCATGGCGTCCGTGACGATTGAGCGTTTTCGGGAACAGGCAGTCGCTTACAACACCCTTTTCTGCTGCAGTGCAAGCGGCGAGATATCTTTCACAGCCATCCGGGACCGAACATAAACCGAACCCGCCTCGGCCAGCCCTATTTCAGGATGCCGAGACCCAGAATGCCGACCAGGATAAGATACAGCGCAACAATGTAGTTCAGCAGCCGCGGCATGATGAGAATGAGAACGCCGGCAACGAGCGCGACGACGGGCTGCAGATTGGCAATGCTGATGGTCACGGATTGTCTCCATTCATGACACGGCGATGAGAGCACGAATCGCGGTGGCAGCTTATCGCGGCCACAGACGATGCGGGACATCAGAAACGCAGCTTTCCGCAACGATCGGACGATCGCAGGAACAAAGATCGTTCATGAGCTCTGTCACAAACAAGAGACGCGCTTCGGAACCGCACAAGCAGACACTTTCCTTCACCGCTTTGTTCCGCATGCGCTGAAAATTTCCGCATTGGAACATCGGCTTCCTCCGGAACGATGCCACCGACGATGCATTAACCGCGAACCCCGTCATGCGAGGCTTGGGATGCAAGGTCTCGGATGCTGGGTCTCGGGATAGAAGCTCTTGGGATGCAAGGTTGGGCTAACGTTCGCCTTGCGGGGCGTTGCTTGCGAAGGAGATCACCATGCGCAATCACATTTTTGCCGCAGCCCTGATTGCCGGAACGGCGGCAGCAGCTCCGCTTCCTGCACTCGCCCAGTACGGCGGGACAGTAGGCGTGAGCGGCCCCGTGGTCGGTGTCATCGAGAACGAACAGATTCCGACCTTCCGCCGCTATGTCGTCGAGGAACGCATTCCGTCCTACACCGTCCCGGAACGGGTCGTGGTCGGCACCACACTGCCTGACACAGGCGTCGTCTATTACGACGTTCCGCAGCAGTACGGCGCGACCACCTACCGCTATACGGTGGTGAACGATCGCACCGTGCTGGTCGATCCCCGCTCGCGACGGGTGATGCAGGTGATCGACTGATGACGTTCACGCGATGATGCGAATGCAGAAACATCGTCTGGCGCGATAGCGGGTTTCCCCTCCCCGCGGTCCCCAGCGATGGAGCCCCGCGTCGGCCCCCGCTGCGCGGGGCTTCCCCTGTCCGGGACGCGTCCCTTTTACTCCGGCTGCCCCTGTGCCTCCGGCTCGCGGCGAATGCGCGCGCGTGACGGAACATCGTGAGGTCGATGGCGAAGGTCTACAGAACCAGAGGGCGACGACGATCCGTTCAGATCGCGTCGCGCTCTCAGGTCCGGAGTGTCCTGTTTTCGAGAACTCTAATCTTGGATCTTGGAGAAGTCGGCGACCGTGCGGGTGGCCGCGCGAATCTCGTTCAACAGCTTGAGACGATTTGCGCGCACGGCCTTGTCGTCATCGTTGACCTTCACCTTGTCGAAGAACGCATCGACGGCAGGCCGAAGCTTCGCCATCGCCGCCATCGCCGCAGCGAAGTCTTCCCGCGCGACGGCGTCCGCAGCATCGCCCTTGGCGCTGGCGATCGCGGATGCCAGGGCCTTCTCTTCGTCGAGCTTCAGCAGCGCCCCATCAACCGTACCGGCATAGGCCGTGTTGTCCTTCTTCTCCTCGATGCGCAGGATGTTTGCCGCACGCTTGAAGCCGGCGAGCAGATTCTTGCCATCGTCAGTGTCGAGGAACTTGCCCAGCGCCTCGACACGGCGCACGACCATCAAGAGATCATCCTGGCCTTCGAGCGCGAACACGGCGTCAACAAGATCATGCCGTGCGCCCTGTTCGCGCAGTTGCACCTTCAGCCGGTCGGCGAAGAACGCCAGCAGATCAGGCGTGATCGTGTGGCTATCGGCTTTCCGCGAAAGTCCGTTGAGTCCTGACGTTGCCAGTGCGGACAACCGCAGCCGCAGACCGTTCTCGACAATCAATCGGATCACGCCCAGCGCCGCACGCCGCAATGCATAGGGGTCCTTGCTGCCGGTCGGCTTCTCATCGATCGCCCAGAAGCCCGCCAGCGTATCGATCTTGTCGGCGAGCGCGACCGCAATCGCCACTGGGTCGGTCGGCACGCGATCATTTGGACCCTGCGGCTTGTAGTGATCCTCGATCGCGGTGGCGACGGAGGCATCTTCGCCCTGCGCCAACGCGTAGTACTTGCCCATCAGGCCCTGCACTTCGGGGAACTCACCGACCACTTCCGTCAGCAGGTCCGCCTTCGCAAGCTTTGCCGCACGCCGCACCTTCGCCGCGTCCGCGCCGACCATAGGCGCGATCTCGGCGGCCAGTCGCTCGATGCGGGCGATGCGCTCGGCCTGGGTGCCGAGCTTCTCGTGGAACACGATCTGCGCGAATTTCGGCAGCCGCTCGTCCAGCTTCGTTTTCAGATCGGTCTCATAGAAGAATTTGGCATCGCTCAAGCGCGCGCGGATCACGCGCTCGTTGCCGCCGATGATGGTCGCACCGCCATCGGCCGCCTCGATGTTGGCGACGAGGATGAACTTGTTGGCGAGCTTGCCGGTCTTCGGATCGCGGACGACGAAGCACTTCTGGTTGTTGCGGATGGTGGCGCGGATCACCTCCCCCGGAATCGACAGGAAGCTCGCGTCGAACGAGCCCATCAGCACCACTGGCCACTCGACCAGGCCCGCGACCTCATCGAGCAGCGCCTGATCCTCAACCAGCTCGAAGCCCTGCGCGAACGCGAGCGACTTCGCGTCATTGAGGATGATGTCCTTGCGCCGCTGCGGATCGAGCACCACCTTGGCGGCTTCGAGCTTGGTCACGTAGTCGTCGAAACGACGCACACGGAAGGCGTCCGGGGCCATGAATCGATGGCCGCGGGTGGTCTGACCGGTCTCGATGCCGTCGATCGTGAAGCTGACGACATCCGGGTCCTCGGTCTCCGGCCCGAAGGTGGCGACAATCGAATGCAGCGGCCGCACCCAGGTCAGCGAGCCGGGCTTTACCGAGCGCGCGCCCCACCGCATCGCCTTCGGCCACGGGAACGTGCGAATGATCACGGGCAGGACTTCGGCGATCACGTCGAGCGCCGGACGGCCCGGCTTCTCGATCAGCGCCACATAGAATTCGCCCTTCTTCGGGTCCTTCTCGATCTTCGCTTCGCTCAGCGAGGACAAGCCCGCGCCTTTCAGGAAGCCCTGGATCGCAGCGTCCGGCGCGCCGACGCGCGGGCCCTTGCGCTCCTCTTTCAGATCGGGCTGGCGCACGGGGATGCCGTGCACGGTGAGCGCCAGCCGGCGCGGCGTCACGAACGCTTTCGCACCCTCGTAGACGAGCCCTTCGGCCACGAGCTTCTCGGTGACGAGACGGCGCAGATCGTCCGCCGCCTTCGCCTGCATGCGCGCCGGGATTTCCTCGGAAAACAGTTCGAGCAGCAGATCAGGCATCGTGGCTACTCCGCCCGTCCGGCTTCGGTATGGACCCAGGCCTCGCCGCAGGCCTTTGCCAGCTCACGCACGCGCAGGATGTAGCTCTGACGCTCGGTCACCGAGATCACGCCGCGCGCATCGAGCAGGTTGAAGACATGGCTCGCCTTGATGCACTGGTCATAGGCCGGCAACGCCAGCAGGTGCTGCTTGCCATTACCGCTGTCGCGCCAGCCGGCTTCGAGATATCGCTTGCAGGCAGTCTCGGCCATCTTGAACTGCTCGAACAGCATCGTGGTGTCGGCGGCCTCGAAATTGTGCCGCGAATATTCCTGTTCGGCCTGCAGGAAGACGTCGCCATATGTCACCTTCTCGGCGCCTTCGCGGCCGTTGAAGTTCAAGTCGTAGACGCGGTCGACGCCCTGCACATACATGGCGAGCCGCTCCAGGCCGTAGGTGAGCTCGCCTGCCACCGGCGCGCATTCGACGCCCGCGAC
This sequence comes from Afipia sp. P52-10, assembly GCF_000516555.1. Lineage (NCBI taxonomy): Bacteria > Pseudomonadati > Pseudomonadota > Alphaproteobacteria > Hyphomicrobiales > Nitrobacteraceae > Afipia > Afipia sp. P52-10. The sequence continues at coordinate 207,293 of NZ_AZSJ01000003.1, forward strand.
CTGCTGGAAGTAGGTGAACTGCGAAACCTCCATGCCGTCGCACCAGCATTCCCAGCCGAGGCCCCAGGCGCCCAGCGTCGGGCTCTCCCAGTCGTCCTCGACGAAACGGATGTCATGCAGCTTGGAATCGATACCGATCGCGGCCAGCGAGCCGAGATACAGCTCCTGCAGGTTCGGCGGCGACGGCTTCAGGATCACCTGGAACTGGTAATAATGCTGCAGCCGGTTCGGGTTCTCGCCGTAGCGGCCATCCTTCGGCCGGCGCGAGGGCTGCACATAGGCGGCGTTCCACGGCTTCGGGCCGAGGGCACGCAGCGTCGTCGCCGGATGGAAGGTGCCGGCGCCCATCTCCATGTCGTAGGGCTGCAGGATGACGCAACCCTGATCGGCCCAGAACCGCTGCAAGGCGAGAATGAAGCCCTGGAACGATTTGTCCGGGCGCATGTGAAGCGGCAGAGAGTCCATGGATTTTGCGCGGTTACCGGGTGAGTTTGAGCGCGCGGAAACTATCGGCCCCCCCTTGGGGGGTCAAGGCAAGTGCAGCCCATCGCTCACGAAATCGGCCTGTGAAACTGGGCTTACGAAATCCGGCTTGCGAAATCGGCGATCCTGGCGCCGGATCGGCGCAAGCATTGCGAGATGGAGCCATCGCCATGGGCACGGCTACGGGTAAAGCATCGGCCATCCTCGGCACGGCGCTGTTTCTCGTCGCGGCGCCCGGCGTGGTTGCGGGCGTCATCCCGTTCTGGCTGTCCGGCTGGGAGCAACAGCCGGCGCTGCTCGGCCTGCCGCCCACCCGCCTCGGCCTGCTGTTGATCGTTGCGGGGATCGCCGTGCTGCTCGACTCGTTCGCCCGCTTCGCGCTGCAGGGGATCGGCACACCGGCGCCGATCGCCCCGACCAAGCACCTCGTCGTCACCGGGCTCTATCGCTACGTGCGCAATCCGATGTATCTCGCCGTTGGCGCGACGATCGTCGGCCAGGCGCTTTACCTCGGCAATGTCACGCTGCTGATCTACGGTGCTTGCTTCGCGCTCGCCGTCCACCTGTTCGTGCGCGGCTATGAAGAGCCGACCTTGCACAGGACGTTCGGCGCGGACTACGAGCGCTTCTGCGCGCATGTGAACCGCTGGTGGCCGCGGTTGCATCCCTGGCACGACGGCGAGCCATCCAGCGAGCGGTGACATCGCCCGCGACGGATTTTGGTTTCCGGACCTACTCCGGCCGGTAAGCCCCTGTGGCGGGATCGCGACGGAGGGTGGGAATACGCTCGGCGCGCATCGTCTCAGCCATGCGGCCGAAACGCGCCTCCTCCAGTTCGTGATTGATTCGGCGGACTTCCTTGACCACCCAGCGCGCCAGCGCTGCGCCTCCAATCAGTCCCACTCCCCACGCAATCAGCGGCGGCATCGTCGCATCCTCATCGCTCCGGCTTCATGCCGGTCTCTCCACCATGTCAGGGTGCGGCTCAAATGTGGCGAAACTGCTCCCGTTTCCTGCGACCGAACGTCTTGGAACTGCGTAAAACAAGGACTTCCCTGCCTTCGAAGCGGCGTGCACCCACATTTTCGTGATCCCTTCGCAGGCGCGCCTGCTCCATTCACAACAGATCTCAGAAACCGAAGCGCGCCCAGATCGCCCGCGCCTCCAGCGCCGACATCAGCTCCTCCGGTGCCGTCGAGGCCGCGTCGCCAAGCCCCGCGAGCGTCATGCCGGCGCCACGCCGGCCGAGCAGACCCGACAACAGCCCGCGTGGCTGAGCGACCACCGGCATCTTCACCTTGTCGCCGAACCGCGCCCGCAGCACGCTGCGCAAATCGCCGATCGCGTCGCTCAAGCCCAGGTCGATCGATCGCTGGCCGGTCCAGTAGGCACCCGAGAACAGCTCGTCCTCGTCGCCGCGCAGTTTGGCGCCCCGGCAGCGCTTGACGAGATCGATAAACATCGTGTGGATCTCGTACTGCAACGATTTCAGCCGCGCCACATCGTCAGGATTCTCGGGCAGAAACGGATCGAGCATCGCCTTGTTCTTGCCCGAGGTATAAAGCCTGCGCTCGATGCCGATCTTCTCGATCAGCCCCTGAAAGCCGAACGAGCCGCCGACCACGCCGATCGAACCGACGATCGAAGACGGATCGCAAAAAATCTCGTCGCCTGCGCAGGCGATCATGTAGCCGCCCGACGCCGCGACATCCTCCACGAACATGAACACCGGCAGCTTCTTCTCCGACGCGAGCTGGCGGATGCGCTGGTGAATCTGGTGCGACTGCACCGGCGAGCCGCCCGGCGAGTTGATAATGATCGCCACCGCCTTGGCGCCGCGCATGCCGAACGCCCGATCGAGAATCCGGGCCACGCCCGCCAGCGACATCCCCGGTCGCAGCGGCGTGACGGCGCCGATCACACCGGACAGCCGGACCACCGGCACGACCGGTGCATCGCCGCGCAGACGCGGCGGCAACAACCGCCTCAGCCCCTGGACCGTGGCGGCAAAGCCGCGCGTTTCGCTCGTCGGTTCGCTGACGCTCATCGTTGAAATCCGGGTGTCAACATCGTGGTAACCATTTCTTGACTATCTGGAACGGACTTTGCATTCCATCATTCTGAGATGCAACGGCGATCCCGAACCTGGTGCTGCGATGAAAGCCTATCTTCTGATGCTGCTGATCGGCGTGCTCCTGGCCACCATCCATTTCACCACCCCGGCGGATGGCCGGCAGAAGCCTGCACAACAGTAAGGCAATCTGACAGCAGGCCTGCCCCACCGACAGGCCGCGATCTGCCGTCAGCGTTTTGACAGCTGCACGACGGCTTCACCGCGCGAGATCGCCTGTGCCTGCGGCGTGGCCGCCCCGGCCGCATCAGCGAGCAAAAGCTCCGGCAGGATCGTCAGCGGCGCCCGCGATCCTTTCGTCGCAACGACCAGCACACGAATGGCCGCCATCTCCGGTTTCGGATGCACCGGCAGGACAGCAACGCTGCCGAAGCCGCGGCTCAATGCCGCGAGGATCGCCGCAAGCCCGTCCGCCCGCCAGATCAGCGTCAACCTGCCGCCGGGCTTGAGGATCCGCAACGCCGCGCGGCTCCACGTCTCGATCGTGAACGCCGCCGCGTGATGGGCGCTCCGGCGCTGGACGTCCGGCGACGGCTGATGCCGGTCCGCATCATTGAAAGGCGGGTTCATCAGCACATGATCGACACTGTCCGGAGCAAGACCAGCCGCGACGAACGCGTCGGCCTTTGCCTCCACGTCGAGCACCAGCACACGGGCTGTGAGACCGTTGCGTGCCACGTTTTCGCGCGCGAGCGTAGCCAGCCGCTCGTCCATCTCGACCAGCGTGAGATCGATCGCGCCCGTTCGCCGCGCCAACGCCAGCGCGGCGGCACCGACGCCGGCGCCGAACTCGACCACCCGCTCGCCGCCTTGCACGTCGGCGGCGGCCGCAAGCAGCATCGCATCATGGCCGGCGCGATGACCCTTGCGCGGCTGCAACAGCCGCAGCCGGCCGCCAAGAAAGGCATCGTCGGTCAGATCGTCGCGGGCCTCGTTCATTCCGGCCGCAATTCGTGGCCGAGGCCGGCATCGGCGATCACGCGCCGGGCCGCCGCGACATCGCCGTCCTCGACCATGATCCGGCGCGGCAGAATGCCGAGCGATCCTTCGATCACGCTCATGTTCTGATCGAGCACCAAATAGTGAATGCCCGCGCCGTCGAGCAATGCGCTCACCGCCGACACCAGCACAGGATCGTTGACCCGGATCAATTCACGCAAATTCTAACTCCCCTGGCTATTCGGTTATTGTTTCGAACCTGCCCGGATAATAAAGAGCCTTCCGCTGCACAGATATCGCGTTCCGGAACGGCGTTCCAGCGGCGTCCAAAAGGCGAGAAAGGCTTTCCGCCTTGCCGCATGGCTCCGCAATTTCTATGCTTGCGCAACTGAATGCACGGAGACCCTGCGTGGCCGTAATCGTTCCTTTTGAGAGTCCCGCCAATGCAACCATCGACCAGCTCGTCGCTCTGGTTGCCGGCGATATGGAGCGCGTGAACGCGACCATTCTGTCGCGCACCGGCTCCGAGGTGACGATGATCCCCGAGGTCGCCAACCACCTGATCTCCTCCGGCGGCAAGCGGCTGCGGCCGATGCTGACGCTGGCGATGGCTCATCTCGCCGGCTACACGGGCGACGGCCACATCAAGCTCGCCGCCTCGGTCGAGTTCATGCACACAGCAACGCTGCTGCACGACGACGTCGTGGACGAGAGCGAAATGCGGCGCGGCAAGCTCTCGGCACGGATGCTGTGGGGCAATGAAGCGAGCGTGCTGGTCGGCGACTTCCTGCTCGGCCAGGCGTTCCGCATGATGGTCGAGGTCGGCTCGCTGCGCGCGCTCGACATTCTCTCGGCAGCAGCCGCCACCATCGCCGAGGGCGAGGTGATGCAGCTTGCCGCGGCAAAGAACACCGCCACCACCGAGGACGAATATCTCGCGGTGATCCGCGGCAAGACCGCGGAGCTGTTCGCAGCCGCCTGCGAGGTCGGTCCGGTGCTCGCCAACCGGCCCAAGGCCGAGCAGGCCGCTTGTCGCTCCGTCGGCATGAATCTCGGCATCGCCTTCCAGCTCGTCGACGACGCGCTCGACTACGGCGGCAAGGCCGCCAAGCTCGGCAAGAACATCGGCGACGATTTCCGCGAGGGCAAGATCACGCTGCCGGTGGTGCTGGCGTTCCGCCGCGGCAACGACGCCGAGCGCACATTCTGGATCAAGACGCTGGAGAAGGGCGAGATCGGCGATAACGATCTCGACCACGCGCTCGGGCTGATGACCAAGCACCGCTCGCTGGACGATACGATCACCCGCGCGCACCATTACGGCGCGATGGCGGTCGATGCGCTGGCGCTGTTTCCGCCCTCGCCGATGAAGTCGGCGCTGGAGGAAGTGGTCGCATTCTGCCTTGCGCGCTCGCACTGATCGCCTCTCCCGATAACAGATGCACGTTCGCAATCTCGCGGCGCGTTGCGCCCGAGGTTTGGGGCACCGAGCTCCGGTTTACCCGGCTCCCGGCATGGCAACGTTCCGCCCCCGATGACGAGGGCGCGCGGAACGCCGGACGCGCAAGCGCGCCCGCAGCCTCGCGTGCAATGAAAACAAGCACACGAGTTAGNCACCACGGTCACGCCGGATGCGTCCGGCGTTCCGCACGCGATGGTTTTACGGCTTGCTTCGCATGACCCCCGGTGTCCGGTGCTGGCACCACCGTCAGTCGAAGGCGCGGGCCGCCGCGCCAGGATCATGCGACTTGGGCCGTCCTCCGACGCGGCGTGGTCGTCACCGCCTGCCGCCGCCTGTGGACCTGCCACAGTCGGCAACCGGCGGATCGAACACCGCGCGGGGCCACCGCATCCCGCCCCGCGGCCGTGACGATCGCGAACGCCCCTCGCACCGGGGCGGGATAGCTAGGAATATAGAGCTATTAGGAATATTGTCAAGAGGCGCCGCGCCAGTGAAATCCCTCCCTTCCCCGGCGCCTCTTCGTCCCTCCCCCCGTGCGGGGAGGGTGAAGGAAGCGCATTGTTGAATGACGGCCGCATGCCCCATCCGCGCAGGGGTTATGGATTCCGGGTTCGATGCTTCGCATCGCCCCGGAATGACGGCTGAGGGTGTGGATGTACTCGCGCCACGGAATGATGGCGGAGGGTGGATGCGTCCCGGCGCATCCAACCTGTCGTGCAACTTGTCATCCCCGCACAGGCAGGGCGAGAGCTGGGCTTACCCCACCTTCACCACCACCTTGCCGAGCGCCTCGCGCGCGGCGAGGCTTGCGATCGCGTCACCGCCCTTCTCCAGCAGGTAGGCTTTCGAGACCAGCGGCTTGATCTTGCCCTGCTGATAGAGCGCGATGATCGCTTGCGTGTTCTCGCGGCTCTTCTGTGGATGCTCCTTCTTGAAGCCGCCGGAATAGACGCCGACGATCTGACAGGTCTTCAACAGCGGCAGGTTGAGCGCGATCTTCGGGATGCCCGCCGGAAAGCCGACCACCAGAAAACGCCCGCCCCAGGCCATCGAGCGCAGCGCCGCCTCGGCGTAGTCGCCGCCGACCGGGTCGTAGACGACGTCGAAGCCCTTCTCACCCGCAACCGACTTGAACAGATCGGCGAGCGCCTTTTGTCCGGCACGATCGAACGGGCCGCGCGGATAGACGATACCCTCGTCGGCGCCGGCCTTCTTTGCCGCATCCACCTTCTCCTGCGAGGAGGCGGCCGCGATCACATACGCGCCGAACGCCTTGCCGAGTTCGACCGCAGCGATGCCAACGCCGCCGGCCGCGCCGAGCACCAACAGCCGCTCGCCGGGCTTGATGTCGGCGCGATCCTTCAGCGCCATGTATGACGTGTTGTACATGGAGGAGAATGCGGACGCGTCTTCGAACGACATCCCTTCCGGGATCGGCGACAGCCGGTCCGCCGGCGTCGCGATCTTCTCGGCCATGCCGCCATGGCCGATCGAGCCGAACACACGATCGCCGGCCTTGAACGCGGTGACGCCCGCACCGACCTGCTCGACCACGCCGGCGATCTCGCCGCCCGGTGCAAACGGACGCGGCGGCTTCGTCTGATAAAGGTCCTGGATCGTCAGCACGTCGGGATAGTTCACGCCGCAGGCCTTGATCGCCACCAGCACCTCGTTCGCGGCAGGAACGGGATCGGGAACCGTCTCAAACACCAGTGTTTCCGGTCCGCCGGGATTGTGGCTGCGCAAGGCCTTCATCGAACTCTCCTCCTGCGATGTGACTGCGTTCATGATTGGGCGCGCAAGGTGGGACAGCGCGCGCATCGACACAAGCGACGCGCGAGCGATGAACCCATTCCGCCGGCGCAAGCCTGACGGCGCCTTCGCGCGGCGCATTACCTTGCTGCAGCTGCCAAGCAATGGAATGATGCCGCAAAACCAGGCGGGAGAAACGCGATGGCGGGATGGACCTACAGCAAGGGCCTGCACGATCTCGGCAACGGCTGCTTCGCCTATCTGCAGCCGGACGGAAGCTGGGGCTGGAGCAACGCGGGGCTGATCTCCGACAGCGGCCAGACGCTGCTGGTCGATACCCTCTATGACCTGAAGCTGACCCGCGCGATGCTCGACACCATGCGCGCCTCGGTCCCGGCGGCCGCCACCATCGGCACCCTCGTCAACACCCATTCCAACGCAGATCACACCTTCGGCAACCAGCTTGTCGCAGGCGCACAGATCATCGCCTCGCAGAAGTGCTACGACGAGATGAAGGACATCGACGTCGAGGCGCGGCGGCAGGAGCTGAAGAACTGGCAAGCACTCGGCGACGCAGGCCTGTTCCAGCACGAGAACCTCGCAGGCAACTTCGACTTCGAGGGCATCGTGCTGACGATGCCGACGCAGACGTTCGAGCGCGAACTCGACCTCAAGGTCGGCGACAAGGCGCTGAAGCTCGTGGAAGTCGGACCAGCGCACACGCGCGGCGATATCCTGGTTCACGTCCCGCAGGACAAGACCGTGTTCACCGGCGATATCGTCTTCTCCAACGGTCACCCGCCCGCCTGGGCCGGCCCGATCTCCAACTGGATCAAGGCGTGCGATCTGATCATGAGCTGGGACGTGGAGACCATCGTCCCCGGCCATGGGCCGATCGTCCAGAAGAGCGCGCTGCGCGATTTCAAAGCCTATTTCGAGTATCTGACGCGCGAAGCGCGCAAACGCTACGACGCCGGTCTGAGCGTCTCCGACGCGGCCTACGATATCGATCTGTCGCCGTTCGATGGCTGGCTCGATCCGGAGCGGATCATCGTCAACGTCAACACGCTCTACAAGGACTTCGGCGCGACGTCCGGGCTATCGCCCGTCGAACTGCGCGGCTGGATGGGCCGTTACCGCCGCGAGCGCCGCGAACAGGCTCATCCGCATGCCGGGCATGACCATGATCATTCATGACCACGGCCCTTCACGGTGGAACCTATACCGCCCTTGCACGACCGCGACGAACTCGCCACCCAATCGGGAACAGCATTCCGGCCACCTCCATTGGAAAGCCCCAATGCCGACCCCATATGAGGGCTCTGGCGCCGTTGCGGCGCAGGCCCATGACGTGCAGGAACCAGCTTGAGCGACGCCGCGACCAAAGCCGAACTCGACCGCTATTTCATCTGGATCGAACAGCAACTCCCCGACAGGCTCGCCCGCTTCCTGCGCTGGTTGCGCCAGCCGGCGGTGCTGCCGGTGCGCATCGTCGTCTCGCTGCTGCTGATCATCGGCGGCTTGCTCTCATTCCTGCCGGTCCTTGGCATCTGGATGCTGCCGCTTGGGCTGATGATCATCGCCGAGGATCTGCCATTCCTGCAGCCGCCACTGGTGCGCATCTTCCAGTGGATCGAGCGCAAGTGGCAAAGCCGCCGCGGCTGAGCCATTCCACCCCGCATCTTGCGCATCATCACGGCCGCACGGACGCGCGGTAGATCGCGACCAGGCCGAGCAGAAGCGCCGCCACGAACAGCCACGTCGGATTGTCGCAGAGCAGGCCCGCACTGCTGCACACGCGATCGGCCACCGCGGAGCGATGGACGTTATTTCCGGCCCAAGCCGCAAACGCCGCGACTGCGAAGACAACTCCTGCGAGAAAAGTCATCCCTGATCTCCATCGCCAGGACGATGCAGCGAGTGTGCAGGCCCCATGCAAAGGCTTCGTTCGCATCATTCCTCGAATTGTCGGAAGTCACCGTGCAGGTGCGGCAAGCGATTCAAAAGACGGTAGAAATCGATACCGCCGGGCGTCAAGCGGCGCTTGATCGCGCCTCCGCAACCGCCTCACGGGTCCGATCGATCTCCTGCGCGCGTGCGGCAGAATTGCAACGAGTCCCGTAACTTGCACGGCCTGATTGAATATTTTTGCTTTCGCGAATCAATATTTTGATTCAGCGTCGCCTCCGCACACAAATGGAGGCTCGCCCGTGAATGTTATCGTCTTTGCGTCGCGCAAAGGCGGCTCTGGGAAAAGCACCCTCGCCGCTCATCTTGCTGCACATGCGCACAAAACTCTGAAGTCCTGTTTGCTTGTGGACGCGGACCCGCAAGGCTCACTGAGCCTCTGGCAGCGGTTACGCGGCACCGGCGAACCGCCGATCAAGACCGCTGTGCGCTCGGTCGGCGAGATCGTCGCAGCCGCAAAGCGCGACGGCTACGAATGGGTGTTCATCGACACGCCGCCGACCATCGCCGCCGTCGTTGACGACGCGATCCGCCACGCGACGCTGGTGGTGATCCCGGCGCGGCCTGGCGTGTTCGATATCGACGCCGTGGTGGAAACCATTTCGACCTGCCGCTCGGCGCGCAAGCCTTACGCGGTGGTGATGAACGGCGCGCCTGCACGCCGCGATGACGTCGAGAGTCCGCTGGTGACGATCGCCCGCGAAAGCCTCGCCAAGATGCGCGCCCCGGTCTGGGGCGGCCAGGTCACCAACCGCGCCAATTACGTGCTCGCACTCAGCCATGGCGAAGGCGCCCGCGAGTACGATCCGGACAGCCGCGCCGCCAGCGAGATCGGCCGGCTCTGGGCCGCAATCGAACGGTCCGTGAAGGCCATTCGCGGTACCGCTTCGGCCAATGGCGCCATGCACAGGCAGGCGGCCTGACATCGGCTTGGGGCCCAAGTTGGGGGCAACTTGAGGTCTACAAAGCGGCCCGTCGGAGCGATCCGGCGGGCCGCTCTCGTATATCTGGCTCGTATGTCTGGCCAATTAGATTGTTCTCACGCTGCGGCTGGGTCGCTCTCGCGCTCGGCCGCATGGCTGCCGGAAGCCGCCGTCCTCCGCGCCAGGGGCGATCCTTGATCACCACCGCCCTGACCACATCTCCTCGCTCCTGATCGGCGCGCGGCCCGGTTAAAGCTGGCCGTTGTCCTGCAGATGCTTCACGCACACCGGCCGCAGCTTGGCCCGGTTCTGCTTCAGGCAATCAAGAATGGCCATATCGCCATCATTGATGACTTTACGGCAGACGCGGCTCGCGTCGCGGCCGCAGGCGCTTTCATCCTTGGCCCGATCGCGCGCGAAAGCTTGGTTGGACGGACCGCCAGCGCTCACGGCCAGCGCGGAAATGAACGACAAAGCGAGCAATATGCGAGCAAAAGTCATCGTCTTTCCTCAAAAATGCGCTATCGAAGCGGTTCCGGGCCCTTGGGCGCGGCGTTAGCCATGGTTTATTTCCGGGCCGAACTGTGACATACGTCACTCGCTTCTCAGCCGACAAACCGTTAAAACCCGGCGCTTTCGGGGCAGCCGGCTGTCCAATCCATCAACTCAGTCAGACCAGCAACGTTTCATGAAGGCCGCGCGCGAACTCAGATCAGGCAAGGGACACAAGGACGAAAACTTTCCCGTCGCCTCCTTTGTCATCGAAGCCCGCCACCGCGGGCTGATCCTGGCGTTCTACGAGTTCGTCCGGATCGCCGACGACATCGCCGACCATGCCTCGCTGACGCCTGCGGAAAAGCTCGCCCAGCTCGACCGGCTGGAAGCCGAGCTGAAGGGCACGGGCGAAGGGCAGGCCGAGGCCGTGCGGCTGCGTCATGCGCTGGCCGAGCGCGGGATGTCGTCGCAGCATCCGTGCGACGTGCTGACCGCATTCCGCATGGACGTGACCAAACTGCGCTACAAGGATTGGGACGAGCTGATCCATTACTGCAATTACTCGGCGATGCCGGTCGGCCGCTTCGTGCTCGACGTGCATGGCGAAAGCAAAGCCACCTGGGTCGCCTCCGACGCGCTGTGCGCGGCGCTGCAGATCAACAACCACCTGCAGGACTGCGGCAAGGACTATCGCGCCCTCAACCGCGTCTATCTTCCGCAGGATGTGATGGATGCCGCCGGCGTCAGCGTCGAAGCGATTGGAGAAGACCAGGCCTCCCCCGCGCTGCGCAAATGCCTACACGATCTCGCGCTCGGCGCCGAACGGCTGCTGCACGACAGCCTCGTGCTGGCGCCGCAGGTCCAGAACACCCGCCTGGCGCTCGAGATCGGCGTGATCCAAACCTACGCCCAGAAGATCGTCGATATGCTCAAGGTGCGCGATCCGCTCCGCGAGCGCGTGCATCTGAACAAGTGGGAGCTGCTCGGCGCCAGCGTGACCAGCCTGGCGGGCGGACTTTTGCGCCGCGCCGGGCGCGCTGCCACGCCGGGTCAGACCTCGCGAGCCGCCTGAACGCCATGACCGCCCTGCACGACACCGATCAGGCTCAGAGCCAGGCCGAGGCCCATCAGGCCTCCGCCTCGCCGTCGTCGTTCTATGCGGCGATGCGCATCCTGCCCGCGGCGCAACGCGACGCCATGTTCCTGATCTACAGCTTCTGCCGCCAGGTTGACGACGTCGCCGACTCCGACCGGCCGCACGAGCAGCGCCAGCGCGAGCTCGCGCAGTGGCGCAAGGACATCGAAGCCGTCTACGCCGGCCAGCCGCCTGCGCACCTCGCCGACTACCCGAAGACGATCAAGCAGTTCGACCTGCAGCGCGAGGACTTCCTCGCCGTCATCGACGGTATGGAGATGGACGCGAAGGAAGACATCCGCGCGCCGGACTTCGCCACCCTCGACCTCTACTGCGACCGCGTCGCCAGCGCCGTCGGCCGCCTGTCCGTCAACGTGTTCGGTATGCCCCGCACCGACGGCGTGGCGCTTGCCTATCACCTCGGCCGGGCGCTGCAGCTGACCAATATCCTGCGCGACATCGACGAGGATGCGGGGATCGGCCGCCTCTACCTGCCGCGCGAGGCGCTGTACCACGTCGGCATCACCTCGTTCGATCCGGCCGTCGTGACGGCAAGCCCATCGATTCCGAAGGTCTGCGAGTCGCTCGTGATCCGCGCCCGCGAACATTACAAGCAGGCGCATGCGATCATGGACCGCAATCCGCGCCGCACCGTGAAGGCGCCACGCATCATGGGCAAGTATTACGGGAGCATTCTCGACCTGCTCGTTGCCCGCGGATTCGCTTCGCCTCGCGAACCGGTCCGCGTCAACAAGCTCACCCGCATCGCCATTCTGTTACGTTACGCATTTATCTGATGAAACCCACAGTCCACATCATCGGCGCCGGCGTGTCCGGCCTCGCAGCCGCCGTTCGGCTTTCCAACGCCGGCTTCGGCGTGCATGTGCATGAGGCAACGCCGCAAGCCGGCGGCCGTTGCCGCTCATTCTATGACGCGGCCACCGATCTCGTGATCGATAACGGCAATCACCTGGTGCTGTCGGGCAACCAGAGCGTCCTCAACTACGCCCGTTCGATCGGCGCCGAGGGCGGCCTCGAAGGTCCCGAGCACGCCCAGTTCGCCTTCATGGACTTGAAGAGCAACAAGCGCTGGCTGTTGCAGATGAACGATGGCCGCATTCCGCTCTGGATCTTCCAGGACGGCAAGCGCGTGCCCGACACCACGCCGGGCGACTACATGGCGATGGCGCCGCTGCTGTGGGCCGGCAACAACGATCTCGTCGGCGACAAGATCAAGTGCGAAGGCCCGCTTTACGAACGGCTGGTGCAGCCGCTTCTGCTCGCGGCCCTCAATATCGATCCGCCGCTCGGCTCCGCCGGGCTTGCCGCTGCCATCATGCGCGGCACGCTGCTGGCAGGCGGCCAGGCCTGCCGGCCGCTGATCGCCCGCGAGGGCTTGAGCAACGTGCTGGTGGAGCCCGCGGTGAAGCAGCTGCGCGAGCGCGGCGCCACCGTGCAGTTCGATAACGAGCTGCACCGCATTACACTCAACGGCGATCGCGTCACCGCGCTCTCCTTCGGCAACGAAACGGTCACGCTCGGCGCGAACGACAAGGTTGTGCTCGCGGTGCCCGCACGGCAGGCGACGACGCTGCTGCCGAGCCTGAGCGCACCGACGCAGTTCGTCTCGATCCTGAACGGCCACTTCCGCTGCGATCCGCCAAAGGACACGCCGCCGATCCTCGGCGTCGTCAACGGTCTGGTGGAATGGGTGTTCCCGTTCAAGCAGCGGCTGTCGATCACCATCAGCGCCGCCGACCGGCTGATGAACGCGCCGCGCGAACAGCTCGCCCAGGACATCTGGGACGACCTGAAGAAGACCACTGGCGTCACCGGCGACCTGCCACGCTGGCAGATCGTGCGGGAACGCCGCGCGACGTTCGCCGCGACTCCGGAGCAGAATGCGCTGCGCCCCGGCACCGCCACAGAATGGCGCAACCTCGTACTCGCCGGCGACTGGACGGACACCGGGCTGCCCTCGACCATCGAGGGTTCGATCCAGTCCGGCGACAAGGCCGCCGAGCACATCATCAACGCGTGATCCTGACACGCGGGACAGCTTGCGAACCGCAATCACCAGGACCACGAAGTGACGTAACAAGACGAGAGGCTGATACAAGCGACGATGGACACGCTCACGCAAACCACCCCTGATCGTGCCGCGCTGCAGGCGAGCATTGCCAGCGCGACACGCGCACTGCATGCGCATCAGCAGAGCGACGGGCACTGGGTGTTCGAGCTCGAAGCCGACGCGACCATTCCGGCGGAGTATGTGCTGTTCCGTCACTACCTTGCCGAACCGGTGGACGCCGAACTGGAGCGCAAGATCGCCAACTATCTGATGCGCATCCAGGGCGCGCATGGCGGCTGGCCGCTATTCCAGGACGGCGCCTTCGACATGAGCGCCAGCGTCAAGGCTTACTTCGCACTGAAGATGATCGGCCACGACATCGATGCGCCGCACATGAAGCGCGCGCGCGAGGCCATTCTCGCCAATGGCGGCGCCATCAAGTCGAACGTGTTCACCCGCTTCCTGCTGACCTTCTTCGGCCAGCTCACCTGGAAGAGCGTCCCGGTGCTGCCGATCGAGATCATGCTGCTGCCGCGCTGGTTTCCGTTCCACCTCACCAAGGTCTCGTACTGGGCCCGTACGACGATGGTGCCGCTGATGGTGCTGGCGGCGCTGAAGCCACTCGCGCGCAATCCGAAAGGCGTGCGGATCGACGAATTGTTCCACGAAGACCCGAAGACGATCGGCACGCCCGCCCGCGCGCCGCACCAGAGCAAAGCCTGGTTCGCGCTGTTCAACGGCATCGACGCCGTGCTGCGGGTGGTCGAGCCGTACTTCCCGAAGACGATCCGCCAGCGCGCCATCGACCGCGCGCTCGCGTTCATCGCCGAGCGCCTGAACGGCGAAGACGGCATGGGCGCAATCTTTCCGCCGATGGTCAACGCGGTGATGATGTATGACGCGCTCGGTCACGACGAGACTTATCCGCCGCGCGCGACGACGCGCCGTGGCATCGACAAGCTCTTGGTGTTCAACGGCGACGAAGCTTATTGCCAGCCCTGCGTCTCGCCGGTGTGGGACACCGCGCTGACCTGTCATGCTCTGATGGAGGCCGGCGACGAAGAGTCGGTGCGCAAGGCGCAGCGCGGCCTCGACTGGCTGAAGCCGCGGCAGGTGCTCGACGTGAAGGGCGACTGGGCGGAGAAGCGTCCGGACGTGCGGCCCGGCGGCTGGGCGTTCCAATATGCCAACGCGCATTATCCCGATCTCGACGACACCGCGGTCGTGGTGATGGCGATGGATCGCGCGCGCCGCGCCGACGGCTACAAGGGCTTCGACGGCTCGATCGATCGCGCGGTGGAGTGGATCGAGGGCCTGCAGAGCAAGGACGGTGGCTTCGCCGCGTTCGACGCCGACAACCTCGAACACTACCTCAACAATATCCCGTTCTCCGACCACGCCGCGCTGCTCGATCCGCCGACCGAGGACGTCACCGCGCGCTGCGTCTCGATGCTGGCCCAACTCGGCAAGACGGTGGAGACCAGCCCGGCCATGGCACGGGCGGTCGCGTATCTGCGCAAGACCCAGCTCGCCGAGGGCTCCTGGTTCGGCCGCTGGGGCCTGAACTACATTTATGGAACCTGGTCGGTGCTGTGCGCGCTGAACGCGGCCGGCGTCAGCCACAAGGACCCGGCCATCGTCAAGGCCGCCAGCTGGCTGAAGCAGATCCAGAACCCCGATGGCGGCTGGGGCGAGGATGGCGAGAGCTACAAGCTCGACTACAAGGGCTACGAGCCGGCCCCCTCCACCGCCTCGCAGACGGCATGGTGCTTGCTGGCGCTGATGGCAGCAGGCCAGGCGGACGACCCCGCCGTCGCCAAGGGGGTTGCGTATCTGATGAAAACCCAGAATAACGCCGGGGAATGGGATGAGGCGCGCTACACCGCGACCGGGTTCCCGCGGGTGTTCTATCTGCGCTACCACGGCTATCGTAAGTTCTTCCCGCTATGGGCGTTGGCGCGCTACCGAAACCTGCAAAGCACCAACAGTCGTACGGTCGGAGTGGGAATGTGATGACGGGGGCTGAGACCGCGGGGGAACGCTCCCTGCTGGTGGTGACCGGACTGCCGCGCGAGGCGCGTATCGCCGCCGGCCCCGGCATGGCGGTCATCTGCGCCGCGAGCAATCCAGAGCAGTTGCGCCTGCAACTCGGCCGTCTCGATCCCGCACGCGTGCGCGGCATCGTCTCGTTCGGTGTTGCCGGCGGCCTCGATCCGGCGCTGCGCTCAGGCGACGTGGTGGTCGCGACCGAAATCGCCATTGCCGCCGAAGGAAAAGCCACCGCGCGCTGGGCTACCGCCTCGATGCTGAGCGAGACACTGGTCGCGCAGTTCGATCTCGGCGGCCGCAAGATCACGCAGGGCATCATCGCCGGTGCCGAGGATGTCGTGCTTCACCCGCACGACAAGGCGGCCCTGCGCGACAGCACCGGCGCCACCGCGGTCGATATGGAGAGCCATATCGCGGCCGCCTATGCGGCTGCGATCGGCCTGCCGTTCGCCGCTCTGCGCGTGATCAGCGATCCCGCTTCGCGCGCGTTGCCAGAGCTCGCATTGAATGCACTGAAGCCGAATGGCGACGTCGATACGTGGAAGGTCTTGCGCGGCATCGCGCGCAAGCCTTCGGTCCTTCCGCAGCTGATGCGAACCGCCCGGGATTTCAACCAGGCGATCGCGAGCTTACGCCGCTGTCGAAGCCTTCTTCTGGAGAGCGGCAGCGGCCTCGTCCCGGCGAATCTCTGACAGCTTCTTCTGCACCTGCTCAGAGAAGATGTACTGAGCCGGGCGCTGCTTCGACATGTCGATTTCCGGCGCCATCGGCCCTTCGGTCTTGATGCCGAACATCGCCACCTTGAGCGCCTTGAGCGGATTGGCGAACGCCGCATTGGCTGCCGACGGCTCGTAGCCGCAGTGGGCCATACAGTCAGCGCACTTCTCGTACTTGCCGGTGCCGTAGGAATCCCAGTCGGTGGTCTCCATCAGCTCCTTGAAGGTCTTGGCGTAGCCTTCGCCGAGCAGGTAGCACGGCTTCTGCCAGCCGAAGATGTTGCGGGCCGGCATGCCCCACGGCGTGCACTCGAACTCCTGGTTGCCGGCGAGGAAGTCCAGGAACACGCCGGAGTGCATGAAGTTCCACTTCTTGCCCTTGCCGAGCGCGAACACGTCTCGGAACAGCTTCTTGGTCTTCTGGCGATTGAGGAAGTGCTCCTGATCCGGCGCGCGCTCATAGGCGTAGCCCGGCGACATCGACACGCCGACGCCGAGTTCCTGCGTAAAGTCGAGGAACTTGGCGATCTCCTCGGCCGGATGATTGTCGAAGATGGTCGCGTTGACGTTGACGGCAAAGCCCTTGGCCTTCGCCGCCTTGATCGCCGACACGGCGCGATCGAACACGCCAGTCTGACAGACCGACTTGTCGTGATGGTCCTTCAGGCCGTCCAGGTGAACGGAGAAGAACAGGTATGGCGACGGCTCGAACAGGTGCAGCTTCTTCTCGAGCAGCAGCGCGTTGGTGCAGAGCGAGACGAACTTCTTGCGCTCCACCAAGCCGCGCACGATTTCGCCGATCTCCTTGTGGATCAGCGGCTCGCCACCGGGAATGGCAACCATCGGTGCGCCGCACTCGTCGGCCGCATCCCAGCACTCCTGCGCCGTCATCCGGCGGTTCAGGATCGCATCGGGATAATCGATCTTGCCGCAGCCCGCGCAAGCGAGGTTACAGCGGAACAAGGGCTCAAGCATCAGCACCAGCGGATAGCGCTTGTTGCCCCGCAGCTTCTGCTTGAGCATGTAGCCGCCGATCTTGATCTCTTTGAAAAACGGTATGGCCATTACTGCATATCTTTCCGGACGTCCGTTGAACGGGCGAACCTAACTGTTTGTGAGCACGACCGGTAATCATGCTCGCGTGAGTTCGACGGGCTGCCGAAACTCAACATGTTCTTGCTGGCCCGGCATGACCGCGACGTCTACCGGACCAATTCGTTTCAAAACCTCGATCACTTCTCGACGAGAACCTCAGACGCGGATGCGCCCTTGGCAACCCCGCAACGTTAGCGCCTTCAACCCCACTTGGGTTCAATTCGCTGCCAAGCTGCGGTGAGATCACTCGTGACACCGACCTCTGAACCTCTTCGCGAAGCCGGCCGGTCTGGAACAGCGGCGTTCCAAGACCAAGAAGACGTCCACGAGCGGCGGAGGTTTCTTACCGCAGACTGGCGATTTTGTGTCGCATAGCAGATATCCGTCGGTTCCGGGCCTAGAATGTTGGTAAATTTGCGCTGCAAAGCTGCAATGATTTCAAGGTGTCATCCATAGGCCACGCCTCTCTCCCTGAGGGTCCTCGCTCACGCGCGGCGGCATCATCCCGCGATAGGCCTTTCCCTCAGGAATACAGCACCTGGTTGCACATAGAAGATCATATCAATTTATAGTTGCAATGGCTTGGTCTGAGGGGTCGATCACGAACCGCGACGTTATGAACCCGGCAAGCGTCTGGAAGTCACATGCCGCCCACGATAGACAGCGGCTGCCCCGGCAGCGAACGTCGGCCGCCTCTGATGCCCCCAACCGCAATTCGGTCACAATTTGCGGCCGAGTACCTCATAAAAACCGGCGTCGGCTGGGAAAGCATCGTCGTTGCAAGATCGGTTGCGATCCACGCCACTGTGAACCTCGGGAACTTGATTTTGCACACAATCGCAAGCAACTACGGCACCGGACCGGTACGGGCGAGTTTTATGCCAGACCCTTGGGACGCTCACGACTCCTTGGGACGCTCACGACTCCAAGGCTCTTTGAAACCAGCAGTGTGATCCGAGCTCGATATCAAACGCGCCATCATCCGTTCCGCCGAGGACCGGAGCAAGGTAGAAGACGTGCTAAAAAACTTTGTTGTTCAGACGGTTACGACATGTACGCGGTTTGCGAAGACAGTCGTCCTGCTTTCGCTGGCGCTGACCGCCCTTTCGGTCTGGTACACGTCGGAAAACTTCGCGATCAACACCGACATCTCCAAGCTGATCTCTCCTGATCTCGATTGGCGCAAGCGCGAGATCGCGTTCGAGAAAGCCTTCCCCGGTACCCAGGATTCGATCGTCGCCGTCGTCGAGGCACCGACTCCCGAACTGACCAAACTTGCGGTCACCGAACTCGAACAACGACTCACCGGCCGCGAGGCCGAGTTCAAATCGGTCCGCAACGTCGCCGGCAGTCCGTTCTTCCAACAGAACGGCCTGCTGTTCCTGCCTACCGAGGAGGTCAAGCAGCTCACGGGTCAGCTCGCCCAGTCCGAACCGCTGATCGGCAGCCTTGCCACCGATCCCAGCCTGCGTGGCCTGACCGAAGCCCTGACCACCGTGCTCGCCGGCCTCCGACGCGGTGAGCTCAAGATCGACGACCTCACCAAGCCGCTCAACGCGTTCTCCGAGGCGATCGAAAAGGTGCTGAAGGAAGGCACCGCGACCTTCTCCTGGCGCGCCCTGATGAACGGCGGACCGCTGCCGGTCTCCGACACCCGCGCCTTCCTGCAAATCCGCCCGGTGCTCGACTTCCAGGCACTCGAACCCGGCCGCGCCGCCGAGAATACGATCCGCGCCGAGGTCGCCGACCTCAAGCTCGCCGAGAAGTACCAGGCCCGCGTTCGCCTGACCGGACCTGTGGCGATCGCCAACGACGAATTCGGCAGCACGCAGGAAGGCATCGTGATGAACTCGATCATCACCTGCATCATCGTGCTGTTCATCCTGTGGCTCGCACTGCACTCGCCGAAGATCATCGCTGCCGTTGCCATCGCGCTGACGATCGGCTTGGCGATCACGACGGCCGTCGGCCTATGGCTTGTCGGCTCGTTCAACCCGATCTCGGTGGCCTTCGCAGTGCTGTTTGTCGGACTGGGCGTCGACTTCGGCATCCAGTTCAGCATTCGCTATCGGACCGAACGCTACGAGATCGACGACCTCTACAAGGCGTTGGCGAAGGCCGCGGAAAACAGCGCAGTGCCGCTGTCGCTGGCAGCGGTGGCAACCTCGCTCGGCTTTCTGTCGTTCCTGCCGACCGCCTATCAAGGTGTATCCGAACTTGGCAAGATCGCCGGCGCCGGCATGCTGATCGCCTTCATCGGCAGCATCACCGTGCTGCCCGCGTTGCTCGCGCTGTTCAACCCGCCAGGCGAGAAGGCCGAACTCGGCTATGCGATCATGGCCCCGGTCGATGCCTTCATGGAGCGGCATCGCATCGCCATCGTCGCGCTCACGCTTGGCACCGCGATCGTCGGCCTGCCCCTGCTCTACTTCCTGCAGTTCGACTTCAACCCGATGAACCTGCGCAGCGCGAAGGTCGAATCGGTTGCTACCTATCTCGACATCCGCCGCGATCCGCAGACCGACACCAGCGCGATCGATGTGATCACACCGTCGCGACAGGCCGCGGCGCAAGCCGAGGACCGGCTCCGCAAGGTGCCCGAAGTCGATCGCGTGATGTCGCTCGATTTCTTCGTGCCGCAGGATCAGCCGACGAAGCTCGCCGCCATCAAGCAGGCGGCCACGGTGCTCGAGCCGACGTTCAAGGAAGCCAAGCTCGACCGACCGACCGACGCCGAAAACATCGAGGCCCTGAACGACGCGGCCAAGAGCCTCAATCAGGCGGCGACTGGCAAGAGCGGTCAGGGCGCCGACGCGCTGAAGCGGCTGGCAGGCAACCTCGAGAAGCTCGCCCAAAGCAGCGAGGCCCAGCGCGAGGAGACGCAGTCGGTGTTCGTCACGCCGCTCCGCGTCGTGCTCGACGAAGTGTCCAATTCGTTGCAGGCCAAGCCGGTGACGTTCGACAATCTGCCGAAGGATCTGGTGTCCGACTGGATGACGGAGGATGGCCGTATTCGCGTTCAGGCGTCACCGAAGGGTGATCCGAACGACAACGAAACGCTGCGCAAATTCGCCTCCGCCGTGCTGGCCGTGGAGCCGACCGCGATCGGCGGCCCCATCTCGAT
Organism: Afipia sp. P52-10; assembly: GCF_000516555.1. Lineage (NCBI taxonomy): Bacteria > Pseudomonadati > Pseudomonadota > Alphaproteobacteria > Hyphomicrobiales > Nitrobacteraceae > Afipia > Afipia sp. P52-10. The sequence goes on from NZ_AZSJ01000003.1 coordinate 227,636, forward strand.
CCTGGAAGCCGGCAACACGATCTCGATGGCATTCATCCACGCCGGGCTATGGGCGCTGGTTTCGATTTCGATCCTGCTGTGGGTCGTGCTACGCCGGGTCGGCGACGTGCTGCTGACGCTGGTGCCGCTGATTCTCGCCGGCGCGCTCACGCTGGAAATCTGCGTGCTGATCGGCATCCCGATGAACTTCGCCAACATCGTCGCGCTGCCGCTGCTGCTCGGCGTCGGCGTCGCGTTCAAAATCTACTACGTGGTGGCATGGCGTGCGGGCAGCTCCAACCTGCTGCAGTCGAGCCTGACGCGGGCGATCTTCTACAGCGCCCTGACGACGGCGACCGCATTCGGCAGCCTGTGGTTCTCGAGCCATCCAGGAACCGCCAGCATGGGCAAGCTGCTGGCGCTCTCGCTGCTGACGACGCTCTGCGCCGCCGTGCTGTTCCAGCCTGCCCTGATGGGCAAGCCGCGTGAGCCGTCAGTGCCGGGGGACGAGGCTGGAGATATTTGAGCAGACCGGATCGAGCGGCGCCGCAGCAGCAGCGCCGGCACCCGGCGCGCTCTTCGACATCGCAACACCCTTGGTCTGCTGGCTGGGCGGCGTGCCGCCCTTCGCCTGACCGGCAGCAGGAGCAGCACTCGCGGCCGGCGGCAGCGGCGGCGTGTTCGGGTCGGTGATCCGCTTCCAGTCCTCGCCGTCGCAGATCACGCCGCTGAAGCAGCCGCGCACCTCGAGCATGTCCCGCTTGTTGAGGCTCATCTTCGCATCATAGATGCCGCCGCCGGATATCAGCGCCGTTCCCTGCGGGTCGTAGATCTTCCCGGTCCAGAGATTCGGTTCCGTCTGACGCATGTTGATCAGGATCGGAATCCCGAGCATCGGACGTCCCTTCATGGACGGGTCGCGATTGTTGACGTCACGACCCGGACTTTTTTCCGCCGAAATGATGCCCCAGAGGGCAGGCGGACAGCTCACGATCTTGATTCTCGCGCTGCCATCCTTCACAAGCCATTCACCGACCGGATCGGCGGCGACAGCTGTGGCGGTGGCGGCAAGCAAAATCGTACCTGACAAGACCAACGTGCGCATGATCGCAAGTGCCCTATTTACTTGAGCCGATTTCTCAATAATCGTTCGAAAGCGCTGGAAAGATACCTGCTTTCGACATTATCTGACTAGATGCTAATTACACCTTGTGGGACCACAACAAAGCAAAAGTGTGAGCAATGACGGGTGGACAGCCGGACCTGCCCCGGATGATCGAGGAGCGGGAGACCGAACGCGGAGCACTACACGCGCGTCATTTGAACGAGCAGTTGGTCCGCGTTCTGAAAACGATCGGATTCGACGTTGGTTTCAAACGCGGCCAGGGGCAATACCTCTATGACCGCAAGGAGCGGCGCTACCTCGACCTGCTGAGCGGGTTCGGCGTCTTCGCCATCGGCCGCAACCACCCGGTGCTGCGGGACACGCTGAAGAGCATTCTCGACAGTGACCTGCCGAACCTCGTGCAGATGGACGTGTCGACGCTGGCCGGCATTCTGGCCGAACGGCTGCTGGCCTATACGCCCTACCTCGACAAGGCGTTCTTCGCCAACTCGGGAACCGAATGCGTCGAGGCCGCGATCAAGTTTGCCCGCGGCGCGACGGGCCGTCCCGGCATTCTCTACATGGGCCACGCCTATCACGGCCTCTCCTATGGCTCGCTGTCGCTGACCGACGACAAGAACTTCCGCACCGGCTTCGAGCCGCTGCTGCCGGGCTGTACCGTGGTGCCGTTCAACGATCTGGCCGCCCTGGAGAAGGCGCTCGCGAGCAAGCAGATCGCAGCCTTCATCTTCGAGCCGATCCAGGGCAAGGGCGTGAATATCCCCGACGATCACTTCCTGCCGGAAGCTGCGGCTTTATGCCGCCGATACGGCACGCTGTTCGTCGCCGACGAGATTCAGACCGGGCTCGGGCGCACCGGCAAATTCCTCGCGGTCGAACACTGGAACGTCGAGCCCGACATGGTGCTGCTGTCGAAATCGCTGTCCGGCGGCCATGTGCCGGTCGGCGCGCTTTTGACCCGCAAGGCGATCTTCGACAAGATTTTCGATCGAATGGATCGTGCCGTGGTGCACGGCTCCACCTTCTCCAAGAACGACTTGGCGATGGCCGCAGGCATCGCTACGCTCGATGTGATCAAACAGGAGAAGCTGATCGAGAACGCAGCCGTGCGCGGCGAGCGCATCCAGCGCGCGTTCGCCAGCATGGTCGAGCGTTACGAACTGGTGAAGACGTCGCGCGGCAAGGGGTTGATGATCGGCATCGAGTTCGGGCCGCCGAAATCCTTTGCACTGCGCGCCTCGTGGAACATGCTGGAGACCGCCAGTGCCGGCCTGTTCTGCCAGCTCATCACCATTCCGCTGTTCAAGGATCACCAGGTGCTGACGCAGGTCTCCGGCCACGCCAGCCACACCATCAAGATCCTGCCGCCGCTGACGATCACTGAAGACGATTGCGCCTGGATCGAGCGTTCGTTCGATGCGGTGATCGAAAGCGCGCACCGCGTACCGGGCGCGGCCTGGTCACTCGGTAAGACGCTGGTGAGTAACGCCATTCGCGTACGCGAATCGGCATAACGGCAAGCAAGCACCGTGAAGCAAGCGGCGGCGGTCAGCGCCGCCGTCCCACACCGTCCCGTTATAGGATCTCGCTATGTGCGGTCTCGCTTTCGGCGAGACCGGCGACAAGCTCCAGTGGAGTACGGCGCCCGCCGTGTCTCCCCGGCTCAATCTCCCACGGCTTGGATGACGAGGTCCCCACTCTTGCGGAGACCCGCACGCGCGGAGAGACTTACTTCCGCCCCGGATAGCTCACCGCCATGCCGGCACGCACGTCCTGCTGCACGCCATATTGCGGGAACGGGTAGCGGAAGCCGTTCTTCGACAGCGCCTTCATGCCAGTGATCGCGCTGACGAGGTATTCCGGCGGCGTTGCCATCAGCATCTCCTCGTCCAGCACCCCGCCATAGCGGCGCTCGGCGAAGCAGGGAATCGACAGGCTCGGTTGCCGCAGCGTCAGCGCCCGTCCCCATGAATCGGCACACGCCGATTCACCGACCACGCTCCAATCGAATCGCTTGTAGCCCGCCCACTGCAGGCCATTGATGAAATAGATCATGGCTCCCGGCGTGGCATAGAACAGCGCGATGTCCGGCGGATCGAGCTGCGCCTTCGACAGCGGCGCCACCGCGAGCGCATCGTATTTGCCGTCCGGCACGCAATGCATCGCCGACTGGTGCGCGGTCGCGTCCTCGAGCGTGGAAAACCATACGCCCTTCATGTGCTGGCCGGATTGCCAGGCCTCGGTCTTCGCGTTGCCGAGACCAACCACCGCGCGGCATTGCGCACCGACGAGATCGTCCGACGTGATGCCCACCGTCCAGCCGAGCCGTGAGGCCTGACCGACGATCTGGTCGAGGGTGTGAATCGATTGCGGCCGGCGAATCTTCGGGATCGCTTCCATATCCTCGCGGCGCTCAAACATCTTCATGCCGAAGGGAATGGTGCGAAGCTTGAGCAGCGACGACAATTCGTCAACCAGCGCTGGCCAGTCATAGGTCATGGAAGTTTCCTCGTTGTTGTTCGTGGAACCTAGCGCAATCGACCACACGGCGCTATCGCGTTAAGCCTAACGCGGCGGCTGCATTCTCGTGAAAATATGCAGGAACGGCGGGAAAAGGCCTTTCAGCCGCCGGAAAGCTGGGAATATCCGCTGATGATCGATGCCAGCGCGACCACGACAGCGGCAACGATCAAGAGGACGTCGAACGCAGACATCCGTTTCATTGCCAAGAAATCTCGAATTCGTCTGATCATTTGCGAGGATTTACGGGCCACTTTTGAATCAATTCTGAATCCGATTAACTAAACTCGGGCCTATCCTCATATCCGTAGAAATACGATCAGAACGTCGATCAACTGACCGTGAGGCCGGTCGCGACCTTGCCAAAAATGAGCGCCGCCCACGCCGCAGCGCCCGTCTACGATCGCGACAAGAGACCGTTTACGATCATCCGCGCGATGCAACGACGCGCAAGCTGCTCGTTGCCGGTGGATCAAACGTCTTGATCGGCGGCAGGTTGCCGGTGAAGCGCTCGACCTGAACGGTGGTGAGCTGACCACAGCAGCCCTGCGCCAGCGACGAGGTGCCGATGTCGCGCGTCAGCACGTTCGGATTGCCATGCACGCACAGCGGATTGTCCTCGTTCGCGTCTTCTGGATCGTACCATGCTCCAGTCGGCAACCGCACGACACCAGGACGGATATCGTCCGTCACATGCGCGGTGGCGAGGCAGGCGCCGCGCGCGTTGAACAGCTTGACGATGTCGCCATCCTTGATGCTGCGCGCCTTGGCGTCATCGGGATGGATGCTCATCACCTCGCGGCCGCGCCGCTTCTCCGCATCGCTGTGACCGCCGAAGTCGAACTGGCTGTGCAGCCGCGATGCGGGCTGATTGGCCACGAGATGCAACGGCGCTTCCGCGTCCGGCACATCGGTCGGCGGCAGCCAGGTCGGATGGCCAGGGCAGTCAGCGTAGCCGAAGCTCGCGATCGTCTTCGAAAAGATCTCGATCTTGCCGCTCGGCGTCGGCAGCGGCTTTCCTTCCGGATCATCACGGAACGCGCGCAGGATGCCACCATCCTCAGGCGCCGCGGGCAGTTCAAGCTCACCGTCGCGCCAGAAGCTGTCGAAATCCGGTGCCGGCAGGTTCTTGGCCGCGAGCGCCTTCTGCGTGGTCGCATAGATGTGTCGCAGCCAGTCCTTGGTCGTGCGGCCTTCGGTGAACGCCTCCCGCTTGCCGAGCCGTTCGGCAAGATCGGTGAAGATGTCGTAGTCGTCGCGCGCGTGCGCAAACGGCTTTGCCAGCCGCTGCATCGCGATCATCAATTGGTCGGTCGGCGTCGCGCCGATATCCTCGCGCTCCAGCGTCATCGTGCACGGCAGCACGATATCGGCATGACGCGCGGTCGCGGTCCAGGCGATCTCATGCACCACCAGCGTCTCAAGCCCGAAGAAGGCGCGGCGCAGGCGGTTCAGATCCTGATGGTGGTGGAACGGATTGCCGCCGGCCCAATACACCAGGCGAATGTCCGGATAGGTGAGTTTCTGGCCATTGTAGTCGAAAGGCTGACCGGGGTTCAGCAACATGTCGGAGATGCGCGCGACCGGAATGAAGTCGCTGACGCCATTGCGGCCCTGCGGCAAGGCGGCGACCGGCACCGCGTTCGACTTCTTGCCGTAATTCGCCACGGCACCGAGCGCATAGTTGTAGCCGCCGCCCGGCAGGCCAATCTGCCCCAGCATTGCCGCCAGCACCGCGCACATCCACACCGGCTGCTCACCGTGCTCCGAGCGCTGCATCGAATGCGAGGCGACGATCAGCACGCGCTTGTTGACCAGGCGGCGCGTCAGCGTCTCGATCTTGGCCGCGGGAATGTCACAGATCGATGCTGCCCAGGCAGGCGTCTTCGGCACGCCGTCGCTGCGGCCCATCAGGTAGGCCTCGAACACGTCCCAGCCGACGCAATGGCTGTCGAGAAAAGCGCGGTCGTGCAGGCCTTCGGCAACCAGCGTGTAGGCCATGCCCAGCATCAACGCCGTGTCGGTCCCCGGAATCGGCGCCAGCCACTCGGCCTGCGCATCCGCCGGCAGATCGGAGCGCTGCGGGCTGACGACGATGAATTCCGTGCCGCGCGCCCGCGCCTTGGCCATGTCCACCCGTTCGGTATGCTGGGTTATTCCGCCGGAGGCCACGCGGGAGTTCTTCGACGCCATGCCGCCAAAAGCGAGCACGATGTCGGTGTACTTGACGATGTCGCTCCAGGCGACGTTCCGGCGGGTGACGTCATCGTAGCCGCCGAGCACATGCGGCAGAATCACGTTTGAGGCGCCGGCGCTGTAGCTGTTGACCGAGCGGACGTAACCGCCGAGCGCGGTGTTCAGGAAACGGTGAATCTGGCTTTGGGCGTGGTGGAAGCGGCCAGCGCTGGACCACCCGTAGGAGCCGCCGAAAATGGCGCCGACGCCGTGCGTATCGCGCACGCGGCCGAGTTCCTTGGCCAGCAGATCGAGCACCTCGCCCCATTCCATCGGCACGAATTCATCGCGGCCGCGACGGTCGTCCTTGCCGGGGCCTCGCTCCAGCCAACCGCGCCGGACGTAGGGCCGGTCGATTCGCACCTTGTGCCGCAGCGCGGACGGAAAATTCTGGATGATCGGATTGGGATCGGGGTCGCTCGGATGCGGGGTGACGACCAGGGTATCGCCCTCCCACTTGCCGCTGAAGGCGCCCCAATGGGAGCTATGGGTGCCACCAAGAACCTCGTCCGCAACGTCCGTCATCCATTCCACCCGCATCGGTTAGCTATTGGGATACGGCCCGGCCAGCCGGGCACACCCGAAAACGCAGCGAAACTTACGGGTTAACGCCGCCTCTGTCATCGGGAACATGGGCGTTGCAGGGCAATTATGCAGAGGCGCGAGAAACCGTTTTACGTCTCTGCCTGATGCTGAGCAGCGCGAACCGCGCGTCTCGGAAGGATGACTGTTGGCACCGGCTTGGCCTCATAGTTCGAGACGGTCTCGCAGACCTCATCACCATGAGGGTCCAGATCGAAGATCATGGTCTTAATCGGCCTCAGCGCTTCAGCCGATAGCCCGTGCTGAAGATCCACCACACGATGCCAAGGCACAGACACAGGAACACCAGCGTCATCCCCAGGCTGACGCCGACGCCGACGTCGGCGATGTTGTAGAAGCTCCAGCGGAAACCGGAGACGAGATAGACGATCGGATTGAACAGCGCCACCGTCTGCCACAACGGCGGCAGCACATTGATCGAGTAGAACGTGCCGCCGAGAAAGGTCAGCGGCGTGATGATCAGCAGCGGGATGAACTGCAGCTGCTCGAAGCCATCCGCCCAGATGCCGATGATGAAACCGAGCATGCTGAACGTGACGGCCGTCAGCACCAGAAACGCGATCATCCAGAGCGGATGAGCGATCTGCAACGGCACGAAGAAACCCGCGGTGGCCAGGATGATCAACCCCAGAATGATCGACTTGCTGGCGGCGGCGCCGACATAGCCGACCACGATCTCGATCGGCGAAATCGGCGCCGACAGGATTTCGTAGATGGTGCCGACGAATTTCGGGAAATAGATTCCGAACGAAGCATTCGACACGCTTTGCGTCAGCAGCGTCAGCATGATCAGACCGGGCACGATGAACGAGCCATAGGCAACGCCCTCGATCTCGGTGATGCGCGAGCCGATCGCAGCGCCAAACACCACGAAATAGAGCGAGGTCGAGATCACCGGCGAGACGATGCTTTGCAGCAGCGTACGCCCGGTGCGCGCCATCTCGAACTTGTAGATTGCGAGAGCCGCCCGCCAGTTCATGCCCGCTGCCTCACTAGATCAACGAAGATATCCTCGAGCGAACTCTGCGTCGTATGCAGATCCTTGAAGCCTATGCCCGCGGCGCTGAGGTCATCCAGCAACGCGGTGATGCCGGTGCGCTCGCCCTGGGTGTCGTAGGTGTAGACCAGCTCGTTGCCCTGATCGGCGAGCGTCAGATCATGCCCTGCGAGCGCCGTCGGCACCGCATCCAACCGCTTCTGCAGGTGCAGCGTCAGCTGCTTCTTGCCGAGCTTGCGCATCAGCTCGCTCTTCTCCTCGACCAGTACGATTTCACCCTTGTTGATGACGCCGATCCGGTCGGCCATCTCCTCGGCTTCCTCGATGTAATGCGTGGTCAGGACGATAGTGACGCCGGAGGCGCGCAGCGCACGCACCATTTCCCACATGTCCTTGCGCAATTCGACGTCAACACCGGCGGTCGGCTCATCGAGAAACAGGACGCTCGGCTCATGCGCAAGCGCCTTGGCGATCATCACACGCCGCTTCATACCGCCGGACAGGGTGATGATCTTGTTGTCTTTCTTGTCCCAGAGCGACAGGTCCTTCAGCACCTTCTCGATGTGGGCAGGATTGGCCGGCTTGCCGAACAGGCCGCGGCTGAAGCTGACCGTCGCCCACACCGTCTCGAACGAATCGGTTGCGAGTTCCTGCGGCACCAGGCCGATCAGCGAACGCGCCGCCCGATAATCGGCGATGATATCGTGACCGCCGACGGTGACCACGCCGCCACTCGGATTGACGATGCCGCAGACGATGCCGATCAGCGTCGTCTTGCCGGCGCCATTCGGCCCGAGCAGCGCGAAAATCTCGCCGCGATGGATGTCGAGGTTGATGGTCTTCAGCGCTTGAAAGCCTGAACCATAGGTCTTCGACAGACCCGAGACCGAAATGATCGATTGCATGGGAAGTCAGCGCTGGTTCGTCAGAGTCCGGCTGGGGGAAGCCAGAGCCCAAAGGTGAGAAGGCCCGCCCGGCAGGGCGAGAGACATTTAAGCCATGTTCGCAAATGAACAAGAGTGCAGCCGACGTCTTCCGCAAACAATTACCGTGAATCGGGCCAATATAAATGCCGGCGAATCGATTGACGATGCTGGGATTTTCGGCCTTTGATCCTTGCCAGTTCCACACCGATCAAGGCGCAGGCCCTTTCAGCGGATGATCTTCACGAAGAAGCCTTATGTGCATGCCGGCGAGCGCAAACCCGCCAGAATCCTCGCCCTGTTCTCCGACGGCTTTATCGGCGACATCCGCATCAAACCCTATCTGAACGCCCTGCTCGGCCGCGGCGTGATCGCCGACTACCGCATCGCCGACCGCGCGATGACGCTGACCGGTCCCGGTCCGTACGCGTTTACGCATATCTGGTGTCAGCGGAACATCTCGTCGGCCCAATTCTCGTTCCTGAAGGCGCACCGTCATGTGCCGATCGTTTACGACCTCGACGACCTGCTGACACAGATTCCCGATTTCGTCGCCTCCTCGAAGCGCGCCACCCATAACCGAATCATCTGGTGTCTGCAGAACGCAACCTGCGTCACCGTCGCAAGCGAGGCGCTGCGGGCGCATCTGCGGCAGCAGGTGGCAGCGACTGAAGGCAAGATCGCCGTGCTGAAGAATGGCTGCGCCGACGCAGGACCGCCACAGCACAACGGCGAGAACCGGCAACTGGTCTGGACGTCCAGCGACGTGCCGTTCTTTTTGCGCGAGCACCCAGACTTCGTGCGACGGCTCGCGGAGCTGCTCAATCGCAGCGGCTACGAGGCCGTCCTGATCGGCCGGTTCGACGTGGAAATCCGCAGCGCATTCGCGCAAGCGCACCACATCAGCCACCTCGACTTCCTGTCGTTCCGCAACTACCTGCGCAGCCGCGCCGGCGGCATTGCCATCGCGCCGCTGCCGATGCAGTTGCCGGCAAAAGCGCAGCAGTATTTCGATGCGAAATCGGACGTGAAGCTGGTGGACTACCTGTCGGCCGGGCTCGTGCCGATCGTCAGCCGCGCCCTGCCCTATGCCACCTCGGAGCTGTTCATGCCGCAGCTTGCCGCCAAGTCCGCCGACGAGATGCTGCAAATCGTCGAAACCTGCATCGCAACCCCCGATATGATCCGCCAGCAGATCGACACCACGATCCACCAGCCCGGACTGCTGGCGCAACGAACCTTTGCCGAACTGTCGAAGGTGCTGGATCCTTTGTTCATCTGAATGCGCAGATCACTTCGGCACCGACACGCGCCTCGTCATCCGGCGCTGGCCCGAGCTGAAGGCAGCGCAGATGAGCAATCCCTTGCGGCGGCCGATGGGCGATGATGACGAGGGCCGCCTGCGGCAGCGTCGTGCACAACAACTCCATCAGCATGCGCTCGGAGTCGGTGTCGAGCGCGCTGGTCGCCTCGTCGAGGAATACCCAATCCGGCTTCGATGCGATCACCCGCGCCAATGCCAACCGCTGCTGTTCGCCGACCGAAAGGCCGCTGACAATCCCCTCCTCCGCCGCGAGGCGATGACCGAGGCCGACCTTGCGCAACAGGCTCTCAACCTCGGCCTGCGACAGCGAACCGGGCAAGGCGGGATAGACCGCCGAGGCGGCAAGGCTGTCGAGCGGCTGATAGACCTGCTGCGGCAGGATGCAGACGCGCCCGTGCGGGAAGGTGATGTCACCTTCCGCGTGGGGCCAGAGGCCCGCAAGGGTTTTGAACAGCGTGCTCTTGCCAAGGCCCGAGGCGCCGCTGAGCCAGACCCGCTCGCCGCGGCGAACGGTGATATCTCCGGTCTGCAGGAGCGAGCGACCATCGGGCGCGCGGATCGTGACGCCCGCCATGCGCAACACATCGCCCTGCACTGTCCGTTGCGGACGCGGCAGCTCGGACGGCACGCCCATGATCGCATCGAGGAAACGCTGCAGCCGGCGCGTGGTCGCCACCAGGTCGGACAGGAACTTGTAGTTGAAGACGAACCACGACAGCGTCGTCACCACCTGCGAAAACGCGTTGGCAAGCTGCATCAGGCCGCCAAGCGTGATCTTTCCGGCGAGAAACGCCGGCAGCGCCAGGAAGGTCGGAATCCGCAGCACGGTCTGGAAGTACGGCCGCGAGAACAGGCCGAAGATGAATTCGCGCCGGATCACCCGATGCCAGATCGTCCCGACCTCCTCGAAGCGTTGCGCGACCAGCCGGCGCTCGGCCGCCTCGCCGTTCGACAAGGCGATCGCTCCGGCATTTTCCCGGACATGCATCAGGATCGAACGGAAGTCGGCCTCGCGCTTCTGCTCCTCCGCGAGCAAACCTGCCAGCGGCCGGCCAAGCGCATGGGTCATCAGCACGGCGACCGCCACGTAGACCGGCGCAATCCAGAACATGTAACGCGGGATATCGATCGCGAGATCGAACAGCGAGAACGACAACGTGAACGTCGCCAGTTGCCAAAGCACGGTCGCGTAGGAATAGAGCGCAACCAGGCTCATGACGAAGTCGAGGATGCCGGAGCGCATGCCCTCGTCCCTGCCGAGAATGAACTCGGTGAAGAGATTGCAGTCTTCGGCGATGCGCTGATCCGGATTGTCGATGACCTTGTCACGAACGAGCGCCGGGCTGAGCAGCCAGAATGCCTTCCGTGCGGTCCAGCGATCCACGAGCGTCTCGGTCAGCTGCCGCCGCCAGCGCAACTGCAACACCTTGCGGATGTAGCGCCCGGAGAGGTAAAGCCCGGAAAGAGCGCCTGCCAGCGCGAAAAACACGCCGATCTGGGTGACGGCGGCGGATACGTCGAGCTTCTGCAGCGCATTGAAGAAGTCCGCATTCCACTGGATCAGACGCACGTTGATCCGGATGCTCGCGAACTGACAGGCTATGACGATCGCCAGCAGCAACAGGCTGAGCCACTTGCCAGGGCCGGCATGGGCGATGCGCAGGAAACGCCAGATCTGCTTGATGATGTCACGCATCGGCTACAGCCTCGTTTGCCGGAATAGTTCGGACCGGATGCGTTGCATCCGATCCATCCATGGTCGCTCGCGGCGGCTCAGAACTGATAGTTCGCGCCGACCTTGAAGGTGCGGCCGGGCGCCGTCTGAAGCTCGAGCGGGTTCTGAATCGCCACTGCCGTTGACGCGGGAACGATCGAATACGTCGTCGCGCCGTTGAGCGAGCGGAAGTAGCGGGTGTCGGCGATGTTCAGCACCGAAGCGCGCAGCGTCAGCCCCTTCACGACCTGCGGCGACCAGCCGACGATCGCGTCGAACACGATATAGCCGTCGGGCCGGTACAGCGTTGCGCTCGACCGCTCGAGCACTTTGCTCGACCAGGTCGAGACGAGCTGTGCGTCGAGGCCGATCTCCGGGTCGACATAACGTACGGCGAACGTGCCCGAGAGCGGCGTCGTGTTGTCGAACGGCGTGGTCCGCGCTCCGGCGGTCGCGACCTGGGTGCCGTCGATGTAGGCGATCGAACCGGATACGATCCAGTTCGCCGAAAGACGGCGCTCGGCGGCGATCTCCACACCCCAGAGATTGACGCTCGCCAGATTGCGGTAGGTGTAGTCGAAGAGCCCGGGATTGGTGGTGCTCGGAACCTGCACGAAGTTCTGGATGAAGTCGGTGTAATCCGCCTTGAACGCCGTCACTGAGAAGAAGCCGTTCGCGAACTGGCCACGCACGCCGATCTCGTAGCTCTTCACCTGCTCCGGCTTCAGGTCCGGATTGGGAATCAGGTCGCTGTTGCCGCCACCGCCGCCTGGCAGCGAGGTAAACAGCTGCTGCGCGGTCGGCATCTTGAAGCCCTCCGCATAGCGCGCGACGAACGAGATGTGCTCGTCGAGCTTGAACACCGAACCGAGCTGCTTGACGAGCTTCTCGCTGGAGATATCGCGCGGCTCCTTGCCCGGACGCGCGACGTAATACTGGTCCGGCCGCGGGTTCAGCTCGTAGGTGGCGTATCGGACGCCGGGCGAGAGCACCCAGCGGTTGTTGAAGAAGCCGATCTCGTCCTGGATGAAGCCGTCGATCCGCTTGGTCGTCGCATTGGCGAAATTGAAGCCGCCTGCATTGGTGATGGTCGTGGAGCCGGTCGTCAGGTTGGTAAGGATGTCGCGGCGGCGATAATCGGTCTCGGCAACGCTGGCATAAGCACCGTAAGTGAGCTTGTGGGTGGCGAGATAGGTGTTGAACGACGAGTTGAGCTGGATGTCACCCTCGGTGAACTGCTCCTTGTAGTTCAACAAATAATCCAACCGGTCCTGCTGGCCGTTGGCGAGACGGCGGCGGCGGTCGCCGGTGAACTGCCGCTCCTGCGGCGAATGCGATACCTGCCACTTCACCTGATCGAGCCAGCCGAGCCCCGGCGTGTAGCGGTGATTGAGGGTGTAGCGCTCGCGCGTCTGGATCTGGTTGCGAATGTAGCTGAGGTTGGTGATTCCCCCCGCAGCTGCCCCGAGATCGAAGCGTTGATCGACGGTCGCGTCCTTCTTCAGGTACTCGGCCGTGAATTTGACCTCGTGCTCCTTGCTCGGCGACCAGACCAGCTTGCCGAGCAGATCATAGTCGCTGCCATCGAGCGGGTTGAGCTCGTTGCAGCGGATGGCTTCCGGATTGCGCGGACAACCCCAGCTTCCGCCATCGGCGCGGGCATTGCTGAGTTTACCCTCGTTGTAGGAGCGATGCGAGGCGCTGATCATCGCTGAGAAATCGCCGAAACGGAACGCGCTAGCGCCGGTCTTGAAGAAGCTCTTGTCGTAGGAGTCGAAGCTGGTGTCGAGCTGGCCGCCGAAGTTGCGGCCCTTCAGATAGTCCTCCGGGTCCTTGGTGACGAAAGCGACGACGCCGCCGAGCGCATCCGCCCCCCACATCACGCCGGCCGGTCCGCGGATGATCTCCACCGCCTTCAAATTCGCCATGTTCACGAAGTCGCGGTTGCCATCGACAATGCTTTCGATGACACGGGTGCCATCCACCAGCATCTGCACGCGGTTGTTGGAGACGCCACGAATGGTGAAGCCTGCAAGATTTCCGAACGGATCGACCGACGACGTCGTCTTCGAGACGGAAATGCCGGGCTCGTAACGCACCAGATCCTGCACGTCGCGGACCATGCGCTCGTCGAGTTCCTGACGGCCGATGACGGTGACGCTCTGCGGCAGGTCGAGCAGTTGCCGCGCATTGCGGTCGGCATAGACGCTGATGGTGTCGAGCATCACGCCGTAGCTTGCCGCAACGCGCGCGGCGGCCGCGTCGTGCTCGCTTTGCGATGCCTGCTGCTCCTGTCGCGGTGGTTGCCGCTGCTGCTGATGTCGCTCGGACGCCGCTTGCGCGTCGGCCGCAGCGCTCCACAGCAGCGGCAAGGCGAATGCGACACATGCCCCGCGCGCGCCGTGCGCGCTGGTGTCGTTCTTGTTGTTTCGAAACATCTCAGTCCCCGTATGCCCAATAGACGGCGGGAACTTTTCTGCGGCCGCAAAAAGATCGTCAATTAAAACGCCTCAATACTGAGGCAATATCGAAGCTTATCACAATAGAACTTATCGATAGTCCGACTCTGTATTTATTATTACTTCAATTCCAAACTGAAATCGAAGGCGCCGACGCGGAGTAAACGCGCGCCGCCGGCACGCGGACGAGCCGACACGCAACGCATTGACGAGCAATGGATGACGAGAAGCGGCCGAAAACCCGCCCGTGACCGTGTCAGCCGCGCGTGTGCTGACGCGCCAGCACGAAAGCCATCGCGCCGAAGCCGATCGCCCAGATCAGCGCGGTCTGCAGGCTGGTGCCAAGCACGAGAAAGTTCAGCACGAAGATGAAAACGGCCGCGCCGGCGGTGTGGAGAGACACGTAACGGAGCTTATCCAAATCGGCCTCACGCGGGTCTGAGAAGAAGCGGTGGCGTCCATGCCACCCGATTCACCGGCCCGGATCGCTCCGGGCCGGTGAACATACGATCGGGACGCCGGCGGGAGGCCCCAGCCGGCCGACATCACTTGGTGATGTCGACGTCCTTGGTTTCAGGCAGCCAGATCATGCCGATGATGAAGGTCGCCACCGCGAAGATGATCGGATACCACAGGCCGGCATAGATATCGCCGGTCGAAGCCACGATCGCAAACGCAGTCGCCGGCAGCAAGCCGCCGAACCAGCCGTTGCCGATATGATATGGCAGCGACATCGAGGTGTAGCGGATTCGGGTCGGGAACAATTCGACCAACATCGCGGCGATCGGCCCGTAGACCATCGTCACGAAGATCACCAGCACGAACAACAGGCCGATGATCGCCGCCACCTGCGGACGGAAGATATCGAACGGATGGGTCATCTTGACGATGCCCGCATCCGCCGCCTTCGGATATCCCGCTTCCTGCAAGGCCGCGAGCGTCGGCGCGTTCGACGTCGCTGCGTTGGTGTAGGGGACTTCCTTGCCGTTGATCGAGATCTTCACCGGCGAGCCCGCAGGACCGGCGACGGTCTCGTACTTCACCGACGACGACGCAAGGAACGCCCGCGCCGTATCGCAAGGCGCCGTGAACACGCGCGTACCGACCGGATTGAACAGATCGCCGCAGCCCTTCGGATCGGCAACGACCTGTACCTTCACCGTTTCGATGGCCTTTTCCAGCGCCGGATTGGCGTTGGACGAGATCATGCGGAAGATCGGAAAGAAGGTCAGCGCCGCGATCAAACAGCCTGCCATGATGATCGGCTTGCGGCCGATCTTGTCGGAAAGCACGCCGAACACGATGAAGAAGCCGGTGCCGAGCAAGAGCGACCAGGCGATCAGCAGGTTCGAGGTGTAGCCGTCAACCTTCAGGATCGATTGCAGGAAGAACAGCGCATAGAACTGGCCCGTGTACCAGACCACGCCCTGCCCCATCACACCTCCGAGCAGCGCCAGCAGCACGATCTTGGCATTGCTCCAGTTGCCGAACGATTCGGTCAGCGGCGCCTTCGAGCCCTTGCCCTCCTCCTTCATCTTCTGGAAGATCGGCGATTCATTCAGCTTCAGCCGGATGACCACCGAGATCGCGAGCAGCAGGATCGATACCAGGAACGGGATGCGCCAACCCCACGCCGCGAAGTCCTGCTCACCGACGATGGTGCGGGTGAAGAGGATGACGATCAGCGACAGGAACAGGCCAAGCGTTGCCGTCGTCTGAATGAACGAGGTGTAGTAGCCGCGCCTGCCTGGCGGCGCGTGTTCGGCGACGTAGGTCGCGGCCCCGCCATACTCGCCGCCGAGCGCCAGACCCTGCAGCAGCCGCAGCGTGATCAGGATGATCGGCGCGGCGATGCCGATGGTTGCGGCATTGGGCAACAGACCGACGAGGAATGTCGACAGGCCCATGATGACGATAGTGACGAGGAACGTGTATTTGCGGCCGACCAGATCGCCAACGCGGCCGAACACGATCGCCCCGAACGGACGGACCAGGAAGCCCGCAGCGAACGCCAGGAGTGCGAAGATGTCGCGCGTTGCCGGCGGATAGGCGGAGAAGAACTGCGCGCCGATGATCGCCGCCAGCGATCCATAGAGATAAAAGTCGTACCACTCGAAGACCGTGCCGAGGGACGATGCGACGATGACGAAACGTTCGTCCTTCGTCATCCCCTGTCCCTTACGGGACGTATCCATAGTTGCGCCGGTAACCGTCATTAGCCTCCCCCAAATTGATTTCTGATTTGGGGCGCATGAACCCCAGTTCGACCTAAAGCGGGCGGGGGCGCTTTGTCTTTTCGTCAATCGTATTAGGCGAAAGGTGGAGGCTGCCCGAATAAACAACTGATGCGAAATGCGTTCTTCTGAATTATGCTGTGACGAAAGGGAGGCCGTCGCCGAGTCTTTTTAGGCTTTGGCGGCGCACAGCGAACCGTCGCAGCATCGCGCTTTCGGCGGCGTGGAACACTGACCGTGCGGCAACGACTTGCACATGGACTTGCCCACGGATTTGCCCATGCACGTCCGCAAGACAAAACCGGTTCGCAAGGCACAACCATAAAAGAAAAGCTCAGCCGTGCAGAGAACAAGCCAGGCATCATCCACTCCGTCGCCACGATCGGTTGCGCGTCAACGGGCGGATCGGATCATGCGGCAGCGCGAACGGCTGATCGCCCAGATGCAGGACCTGCGCGACGGCGCAGGCGCCTCTGAATCAACCCACAAGGCACAACAGCTTCTGACCCGGTGGTGGGCAAAGGCCGACTGGAAGGCGCGTGAGGAACTGCTCAAGGCCGCCGAGTGGGTGCTGCAGATCGAAAAGCGTCACCAGCGCCATAACAACTGAATAGAGCTTTTGGATTGGATGTCGGCCTTGCGGCGCGTGACCCACTGGACGCAAATATCGCTCCACGCGTTTGATGCGACGTCGCCGCAAAGCGCCGCGCGTGGTTCGATCCGGACTGCAACCAGATGAGAGTTTGCTGATTGCTTGAAAGCAGAACGTCGAGAGATGACATCGCATGGTTTTCTGGATCGCGAATGCGCTTGGACTGACGGCCGCCTATCTGTTCGGCTCCGTGCCGACAGGCTATCTCGCAGGGAAATTGCTCAAGGGCATCGATATCCGAGAGCATGGCTCCCACTCCATCGGAGCAACGAATGTATTGCGAACCCTGGGGAAGTGGCCAGCGCTGGCGGTACTGCTGGTTGACGTCCTGAAGGGTGCGGCGGCGATCGTCTTTGTCCGCTGGCTCTATACATTGCCGTCCGTGACGCCACCGGCAATGCTTGATCAGCAAACCTGGGCACCATGGGCCGCTTGCCTGGCCGGGCTTGCCGTGTTGTTGGGACATAGCCGCCCGATTTGGTTGAATTTTGCGGGTGGCAAATCGATCGCGGCCGGATTGGGTGTGTTGCTGGCGATATCCTGGCCAGTCGCTTTAGGCGCTTTGACGGCCTTCGGCGTCGCGCTGGCGATTTCTCGGATTGTTTCCCTCGGTTCGATGACCGCCGCGTTAGCGGCGATCATCCTCATCTTCAGTCTGGAGCAACCGTTGCCGTATCGGTTGCTGGTGGTTGCAGGCGGCATTTACGTCATCGCCCGCCATCGCGCCAACATTCGCCGGCTCCTGACTTGGACAGAGCCGCGCCTCGGGCAAAGCAGTCCGGAATCGAAAGCATAAGCGAACGTGGAATTGCGGATAGGATGCGCGCACGCGCGAACGCATAACAATCCGCTGCCGCCCTCGGGTTCGGCATTCGCCTTGTGCGCTGATGGCCAGCGAGGAGGCGAGCGTCGAGCCCGCCCCACTAGCTGCCGCGCGCATCGACGGCTTGCTGCATCCGTGGCGGCAGAGGCGCCTGCGGCTCGACCTCGTCGAGCCTGAACAACGCATCGGCGATCCCCGCCACCTTGCGCGGATCGTGCTCGGCCGCGCTTGTCGGCAGCAGCACCGACACATCCGCCACGCCCAGGTCGCGCAACTGATAAGGTGTGCCGTGTCCGTATTGCAGGTGCCCCTGGCCAATGATGCCGACGACGAGCGGCGGATCGGGCTCGGCCAGCACGCGGGCGATGTTGCAGGCGAAAGCGCGATCCCAGGTCTGCTGCGCCCGGACGAACCGATCCATCGCCGGATCGTCCGCAGCTCTGGCGCCCATCGGCGCCCGCCCGCCGCCGGTGATCTCGAACAGGTGCTGCCGATAGGCAGGCGTTGCATCGGCTGCGGGCGTCAATCCATCGCGCTCGTCTTCAGGAATCGCGGCCCACCCCTCCTTGCCGACCCGCGTCACCAGCGGCCGATGGCAGTTCAGAGCCAGCATCCGCACCCGCTGCTGGCGGCAGAAGTGAAACAGCGGCAGATAGAGATCGGCGTCGTAACCCCACACGGTGGTCCACTCGACCTTGTCGAGGAACTGCGCCGTGTTCAGCTCCCCGGCCACCCATGCGTCGAGGATCGGCTGCACGCGGCGTGGAAACATCTCGAAGCCCACCGCCAGATTCGGCTGCAGGAAGTGCAGCACGGTGGCGACGTGCAATTGCCAACGATGAATCTCATAGACCGTGTGCTGCTCGCCGAGCAGGATCACCCGGCCGTTGGCAAGATCCTGGAACAGCGCATCCGGAGCGATCTCGCGGCCACTGACGGGATCGAGCCAGGCGCCGCGGCCGTGGACAAACTTTGCCTTCGGGTGTGCCGTCATGCCGGTTCAAACGCTCCACGCGGCCCCTGCAGCGTCAGCCCGACCGGCCGGCCCTCGCCATCAAGCGCCGCCAGACGAACCTCGCCGACCGCATCGGCAGCGGCCCGCTCCCAGCTCGCCACTGTTCCGCCGCGGATATGGAGATGGAAATCCGGCGCGATGATATTGATGAAGCCCATCGCCGGATTGATGGCCGGCACGAACCCGCGCCAGCGTTGAATCAGGCCGGCTTTGCTCATAGCGACCGCGATCTCGGTTTCAGCGCCACGCGCCGCTGCGAACGGCTGTGAGCCGGGATCGTCGGCGGCAAGCACGGCCTGCTGACCCGCAGGCTTCGCTCGTGCGTTCCGTGGCTCGGCGGGGAAATGGCCGAGCGCCTCATCGAAACCAGCGATGCCGTCGAGGCCGACCACGCTGAAAACGAGGTTGTCCTCGGCATCGAGGAATTCGAGCTTCGGCAGCACCTTGTCCTTCATGCGTCCCGAACGGTCGGCGACCACCGAGGCGATCCTGGCCGGGTCCAGCACGCAGTCGTGAGCAGCACCTGTGACAGCAACGCAACCGTCAGCCATCGCGATCCGCTCGACCACGCCGATCCGCTCATGCGTGACGCCGCCATCTTGCACGACAACCATCACCTTGCCCATCGCCGGCAGCCGGGCGAGCACACGGTCCGGCGGCACCAACATCGCCTGGCGCAGCACACTCTCATCCGTCATCAATGTCCCCAGATCATACATGTGTCGCATGGCTCTCTGGGCTAAGCGTGCTCGACGATCAAGCGTCCGACCGCGCATGTGCACGCCTTCGGCATCACATTAGAGAGGTTCAAGCTGTTCCGGCTCGAATTGAAATAGGTCTAATTCGAAAGTCGCCACCGATGCGCGATGGACCTGCCGCTGCACGCAGCCGCAGCATCATTGCCATCAATGTAAGGCTGCAGGCATAACACGCGCAGTCTACGAGCGAGCGCGGCGCGCGCACCTTAAACGACAATGGCCGGGACGAGCCCGGCCATGACACATGAGGTGCTGGTGATGTTTAAAAAACGCGCTCAGCCCTTGTTGAACACGGGCTTGCGCTTCTCGACGAAGGCGCGCACCGCCTCCTTGTGATTGTCGGTGAACGAGAGCTTGCCGATGCGCTCCGCTTCGCGGTCGATCGCGGTGAGATAGTCGATCGACTGCGCCTCGTTGAGATTCTGCTTGATGAAAGCCAGCGCATCCGCAGGACCATCGGCGATCTGCTGCGCGAGCGCGCGAACGGCGGTCGCAAACTCAGCATCCGGCACGACGCGATTGACCAGCCCGATGGCCTCGGCGCGGGTCGCATCGATCCGGTCGGAGGTGAACATCATCTCGCGTGCGCGCGCCGTGCCGACCATGCGTGTCAGCAGCCAGGCGATGCCGTAGTCGCCGGACAGGCCGATCTTGGAGTAGCCGCCCGAGAGGAAGGCCGATTGCGACGCGATGCGGATATCGCAAGCCAGCGCGATCGCCATACCGGCGCCGACGGCAGCTCCAGGCAGCGCGGCGATGGTCGGCTTGACCGAATTGGCGATGCCGCCGCCGACCGCGCGATGGCGGACCTTGAGTTCAGCCGCCCGCGATTCCGGCGTCATGTCGGCTGGGCGGCGGTCGCCCATGTTCTTGACGTCGCCGCCGGCACAGAATGCATTGCCTGCCCCGGTGATGACGATGCAACGCACCGCCGGATCGGCGTTGCGTTCCTTGAGCTGGGTCTGAAGGGCAGCCGACATCGGCGCCGACAGGGCATTCTTCGCCTGCGGACGGTTGAGCGTGATGGTGGCGACGCCATTGGCGACGGTGCACAGGAGGTCGGTGGTGCCGGTGTCGATGACGGTTTCGGTCATGGGCGGTCCTTGTTGTTGTCGTTGGTATCAGCACGCCGCTGCCGGCGGGCGGGGCCGGGTCCATCCGCGGCCGCTGCGGCTCTGGTGTAGCCGCGCTCTCTGGCCGAAACAACACGCCCCACCTCATATCGGCATGCGCCTTTCCCAGCCCGGGCCGTACACGCCATCGTGTCCGTCCTGCCCGCAACGGGCCGGAATCCCGCCTTGCCGGCCTGGAACATCCGATATTACAGAACTAACGGAACCGATTTGGCATTCGCCGTCGCCGCAATGGGATACAAATGCGGGGATCGATCCGTTAGTATTGTTTGGCCCGTTCCGGGCCCATCTGAACGACCGATGGGAAAACGCGCTCAGTCCATTCTTCTCGTTTTGGCATCGCTCACGGTCGTTTGCGCGGTGACGTTTCTCGCGCAACGACTCTGGCGAGAGAACGGCCTGCGCTCATTGCAAGCGCTGAACGAACCGCGCGTTCAGCTCGTCGCCAATGCGGTCCGCGCCGAGATCAACCGGCAGGATCATCTGCCGGTGGTGCTCTCCTCCGATCCCGACGTGCAACAGGCACTCGCTCACCCGGACGACGCCGCGCTGCGCGAGAAGTTGAACGACAAGCTGCGGCTGATCAGCCATGAGGCTGATACCCGCTCGCTCTATATCGTCAACCCGTCGGGACAGGTCTTCGCCACCAACGATGCCGACAAGCCGGACCCCCAGCTTGGCCGCAACCTGAGCAGACGCCCCTACTTCCGCACGGCCGTCGAAGCCGGACGAAGCGCCTTCCTCGGTGTCGAACCTGCCAGCGATCGGGTGCGCTATTACGTGGCGCACGCGATCGGCGACAGGCCGCTGCTCGGCGTCGCCGTTGTCCGCATCGAATTCGATACCATCGAAGCCGACTGGGAACGGGCCGGCGAGGACGTTCTGGTGACGGACCAGCGCGGCACCGTCTTTCTTGCCAGCGACGCCTCGTTCAAATACCGCCCGCTCAACACCGCACGCCAACCGCCGCCAAGCCAGCGCAACGCGGTCACCGGCCAGTATCCCGAGCATCACAAGGATCCGATCAACTTCGTCGTCCTCGAACAACGCGGCGACGGTCAGATCATCCGGGTCGAAACCGGCGAAGGCGAACGGTCGTTCCTGTATCAGAGCGCCGCCCTGCCGGAATTCGGCTGGACCGTGCATCGCCTGTCGGACCTCTCCACCATCGAGACCGATCGCCGCGACGGCGCGATCATCGGCGCGACGCTGTCAATCCTGGCGATCTCCGGCCTGTTCTACCTGCGCCAGCGGCAACAGGCGCTGGTGGCGGCACGCAAGGCCGGGGTCGAACTGTCCAACGAGGTGGCGAACCGCACCCGCGAATTGCGAGCGACCAACGAAGCGCTGCATCTGGAGGTCGAGGAGCGGCGGCGCACGGAAGCGCAGCTGCGCGATACCCAGAACTCGCTCGTGCAAGCCGGCAAGCTTGCCGCCCTGGGGCAGATGTCGGCGGCGATCGCGCATGAGATCAACCAGCCGCTTGCGGCCATCCGCACATTCGTCGCCAGCACGAAGATCTATTCGTCGCGCGGCGACGCCGGCAAAGTGGCGGCTAATCTCGACCTGATCAACAGCCTCGCCGAGCGCATGGCCAACATCACCTCCCATCTCAAGACGTTCGCGCGCAAGAGTGATCCCGGCAAGACCGAGGCCGTCGATGTCGAACGCGCGGTACAGGGCGCGATGCTGCTGATCGAGAGCCAGATTCGCCTCGCGGGCGTGACGATCGAAACCAGCATCCCGCACCATGTCTTCGTCAGGGGGTATGCGGTGCAGCTCGAGCAGGTGATCGTCAACCTGCTGCAGAATGCAATGCACGCGGTGGCCCATGCGGAGAAGCCCGCGATCCGGCTCGACGTCACGGCGAGCGACACCACCGTCTGCATCACAGTGACCGACAACGGATCGGGAATTCCGAAGGAACACCTCGACCAGATCTTCGACCCATTCTTCACCACCAAGGCGATCGGCAAAGGGCTGGGCCTGGGCCTGTCGATATCCTATGGCATTGTCCGCGACTTCAATGGTGAGATTCGCGCCGTCAACCGGGCCGAAGGCGGCGCGGAGATGATCATCGAGTTGCCAAGATACCATCCAGAAAGCGCAATGTTGCATGCCTGACCGGAACCGGGTTCTGCTCGTCGATGACGAGGCGCCAATGCTGCAGGCGATCGGCCAATGGCTCGACCTTGGCGGCTTCGAGGTCGAGGCGCACAGCCGCGCTTCGGCAGCGATCGATCGCGTCAATGCCGATTATGAAGGCATCGTGGTCACCGACCTGAAGATGGAAGGGACCGACGGCATGGCGCTGCTGCGGCATGCTCAGGAGGCCGATCCGGACCTGCCCGTGGTGATGATCACCGGCCATGGTGACATCCAGATTGCCGTGGAGGCGATGCGCCTTGGCGCCTACGACTTCGTGGAAAAGCCTTTCGAACCGGAGCGCTTCCTCGACATCGTGCGTCGCGCCAGCGAGAAGCGCCGCCTCGTGCTCGACAACCGCCGCCTGCGCAAGGCCGTCGCCGAGCCGCAACTCGCCTCGCGCATCATCGGCGCCTCGCGTGCAGCCGAATCGCTGCGTGCGCAGGTCGCCGAACTCGCGGCCGCCGATGTCAGCGTGGTGATCTATGGCGAGACCGGCGCCGGCAAGGACCTGATCGCGCGCTGCCTGCACGACTTCGGCCGGCGCAGTAAGCACAACTACGTCGCCATCAATTGCGCGGCGATTCCCGAAACGATGGCGGAAAGCGAGTTCTTCGGTCATGACGCCGGGGCCTTCACCGGGGCGGTGAAAATGCGTCCCGGCAAGATCGAACACGCCCAGGGCGGCACGCTATTCCTCGACGAGATCGACAGCATGCCGCTGGCGGTGCAGGGCAAGCTGCTGCGCGTGCTGCAGGAACGGCAGATCGAGCGGCTCGGCTCGAACCGGAGCATCGCCGTCGATTTCCGCCCGATCGCCGCAAGCAAGATCGACCTGAAGGCCGCGCAAAGCGACAACCGCTTTCGCTCCGACCTCTATTACAGGCTTTGCGTGGCCGAAATCACCGTGCCGCCGCTGCGGCAGCGGCGCGACGATATCCTGCTGCTGTTCGAGTATTTCGCGCAAGGCTACGCCGACGCGCACCGGCGGCCGTTCCGCCCCCTCAGCGTCGCGATGTCGGACAAGCTGCTGCGGCACGACTGGCCTGGAAACGTCCGCGAGTTGCGCAACACCGCCGAACGTTATGCACTCGGCCTCAATCGCACGCAGGCTCCGGTAGAGACCGAGACTGCGCTCACCCTTGCCGATCAGGTGGACGCTTTCGAACGAGCCACGATCGAACAGAGCCTGATCGAGGCCGGCGGACGCATCAACATCGTCATGGAAAAGCTCGGCATTCCCCGCCGTACGCTGACAGACAAAATGACCAAGTACGGACTGGACCGGCGCCGCTACACCGATAGCGATGAGCAAAAAACCGCACCCGATGGTACGGCAGTTGGCGGAAACCCGCCGAGCCCCTGACAATCCACAGATAGTTCGTTATAACACGCTGAAAAGATTTGGGAAAATTTGACGCAGCGGCGCGGCCATGGCACGCCTGTTGCTGATGGTGGCGCTAGGGTGAGGCGGCGCTGAAATCGGCTTCCGGCCAACCATTGTCCGGCTTTCAACGTTGTCCTGAGCCTATGTCGAAGTGTCTCGTTCGGAATTCTGCCGCGGGTCCCACGCCAACGCGCCGCTTGCCGCGTTCGCGCTGGCGCCTGATCGGTTGCGCGCTGTCGCCGGTGATGCTGCTGACGGCCTGCACCGTCGGTCCTGACTTCAAATCACCGGAGCCGCCGGCCTCCCAAGGTTATCGGCCTGGCGAGAAGCTCGCGAGCTCCACCGATGTTCCGGGCCGCTGGTGGGAGCGCTTCCGCTCGCGCCCGCTCAACGAGCTGATCTACGACGGCCTTGCCAACAACACCGACCTGCATGCGGCGGAAGCGGCATTGCGTGTCGCCCAGGCCAATGCTCTGGCGCAACGCGGCGCGCTGTTCCCGGAGATCACCGCGGGCTTCAACAGCAATCGCCAGCTTACGCCAACCGAAGCGGTGACGACCAACGCCGCGTCCGGGGCCAGCCTCTACAGCGTGCACACCGCACAGGTGAGCGTGTCCTTCGTGCCGGACGTCTTCGGCGGCACGCGACGGCAGATCGAATCCTCCGACGCGCAGGTGGAGATGCAGGCCTTCCAGCGTGAGGGCGTGTTCCTGACGTTGTCCGCGAACATCGCACTCGCGGCCATTCAGGAAGCTTCGCTGCGCGGCCAGATCGCCGCGACACAGCGGCTGATCGATCTGCAGGTCCAGTCGCTCAACCTGCTCAAGATCCAGAACGAGCGCGGCCAGATCGCCATGCCCGATGTGGTCGCCCAGGAGACTGCAGTGGCGCAGGCCCGCCTGCTGCTGCCGGGGCTGGAGAAACAACTGAATCAGCAGCGGCATCTGCTCGCCTATCTGACCGGACGGCTGCCGAGCGATCCGCTGCCGGCGACATTCCAGTTGTCGTCGTTCCGCCTGCCCCGCCCGTTGCCGCGAACCCTGCCCGCCGACTTGATCCGGCAACGACCCGACGTGCGCGCCGCCGAATCGAACCTGCATGCCGTGAACGCGCAGATCGGCGTCGCCATCGCAGCCCGCCTGCCGCAGATCGCGCTGACCGCCAATGCCGGCAGCAGCGCCTCGACGATCGCCAGCTTGTTTTCACCGCACACGGCGTTCTGGATGGCCGCCGGCAGCGTGGCCCAGACTGTCTTCGATGCCGGAATCCGCGAACAGAAGCAGCGCGCGGCGGAAGCAGCCACCGACCAGGCGCTCGCGCAGTACCGAAGCGCCGTGCTTGCGGCTTGCCAGAACGTCGCCGACGTTCTGCGCGCGCTGGAAGCCGACGAGCGGACCTTGAATGCCGCCATTGCCGCTGAGCGCTCGGCCGAGCAGAGCATCACGCTGGCCCGCGCGCAGATCGAGCGCGGTCAAGTCGCCATCTCGGTGCTGATCACCGCCCAGCAGGCCTTCCTGCAGGCATCCTTGGCGCGAGTGCAGGCGCAGGCCGGACGCCTGGCCGATACCGTCGCCTTGTTTCAGGCGCTCGGCGGCGGCTGGTGGAACCGGATCGAGGTCGATCCGCGCGTTGAGGCTTTCAACGCTGCGCTCGAGAAGACGCAAGCGCGCGCCCAAGCGGCGCAGGCCGACGCCGCGACCGCCCAGTAACTCCGCGATGACCGCGGCCATGGGAAAGTCCGCACCGCCGGCAACGGTTATGCCGCAGCGATCGCAGTGAGGAATTCACGCGCGCGCGCGGCTGGTGGACCGACATTGACGATCTCGACATCGGCAATCACCTCGGACCCACCCACCGCCCGGTTCAACCGATCCGCCAGCTTGCCGTCGCTGGCACGGCCGCGCGTGGCCAGCCGTTCCGCCAGCACATCCGGCGGTGCGGTGACCATCACCACGCAGACGTTCGCATAGCGCTTGCGGGCCTCTGCGACGATCATGCGCGAGACGTTGACCACGACGACCCTGCCCGCACGAATGTCCGCGTCGATGGCTGCGCGCAGTCCATACTTCAACCCGTGCGCCTGCCACCACAATGCAAACGCACCATCCGCTTGCGCCCGATCGAATGCAGGCTCGGACATGAACTCGTTCCGCTCGTGGGCCGACGCGGCGCGTGTCACGGTCCGGCGCGGAAACACGAGCTCCGGACGCTCTCGGCAGGCCTCGCGCGCCAGTCCGATCAACGTATCCTTGCCGGCACCGCTCGGGCCCACCACCAGTACGAGCCGTCCGGGGCCAATCCCTTCCTCAGCACGGTCAGCGATGGTTTCGGCCATGCTCACGCGACCCGATGCCCCTCGCGCCAGACGCTGCGCACCACCGGCAGATTGCCCGCCACATGCACGCGGATGATGTCGGCGCGTTTTCCGACCGCAATCTCGCCGCGATCGTTCAGGCCAACCGCCTCAGCCGGCGTCTTGGTGACAGTCCGCACCGCCTGCGGCAGGTCGATCGCCGGTGCGCGCTCCGGCAACTGCAAGGCGCCCATCAACAGGCTGGACGGGATGTAGTCCGACGACAAGATGTCCAGGAATCCTTCGCGCGCGAGGTCGACCGCAGCAATGTTACCGGAATGCGACCCACCGCGCACCACGTTCGGCGCGCCCATCAGGATGCTGATGCCGGCGGCATGCAGACCGGCCGCCGCCTCGAAGGTGGTCGGAAACTCGGCGACCACCACACGGTCGCGGATCGCATCGGCGACGTTCTGCTCGGTGGTGTCGTCATGGCTCGCCAACGGCACGTTCAACCGCTGCGCCAACGCAACGATCTCGCGCATGTTGGCGGCCGCATACGTCTTCTGGTATTCGAACCGTTTGGCAAACAGCACGTCGAGCTCGGCATCGCTCATGCCGCCTTTCTTGCCACGATAGTAGGTCCGCAGTTTCTCCTCGTCGCGGAACTGGCGCTGCCCGGGCGTATGATCCATCAGCGACATCAATCGCACGTCGGGGCGCCCGGCCAGCAAGGTCGCATCCGCCACGACACTCGGCATCGGAATCTCGCAGCGCAGGTGCAAGAAGTGATCGGCGCGCAGCAAGTTGGCCGCACGCGCCCTGGCGATCGCATCCGCCAGCACGGCCGACTGACCATCGACCTCCTCCGCACCCTCCTCACGCCAGACCCGCAGCGAGTCGAGCACGGTGGTAATCCCGCTCGTCGCAAGCTGGCCATCATAGGAGACGACCGCAGCCACCGGATCCCAATAGACCTTGGGCCGGGGCACGTAATGCGCCTCGATGTGGTCGGTGTGCAACTCGACGAGGCCCGGCATCAGCATGTCGCCCGCCACGTCGAGGCTTGCGCCCGGCGCATCGCCCTCGCCGAACTCGGCTATCCGCCCATTGGCAAAAGCCAGCCAGCCGCGCTCGATCATCCCGTCGCTCAGCACAAGGCGGGCATTGCCCAGAACTGTGTCGGTCTGCTGGTCTGCTTGCTTGGCCGTCATTTCGAACATGTCGCTCATGCTCCTCAAGCCGCGGCCGCGAACCCGGCAACATCGATCAGCCGATCGGCGATCCGCGCACGTACATCGTCATCGTGCACGATTGCCAGCATCGCGGTGCCGGTCCGTTTGCGCTCGCCGATCAGTTCGACGACGATCGCGCGGTTGATGGCGTCGAGCGAGGCGGTCGGCTCATCGAGCAGCAGGATCGGCCGTTCGGAAACGAAGCCACGCGCGATGTTGACCCGCTGCTGCTCGCCGCCGGAGAAAGTCGCCGGCGGCAAGCTCCAGAGCCGCTCGGCAATGTTGAGACGCGTCAGCAAGGCTCCCGCGCGTTCGTGCGCCTCCTCGCGGGCAACGCCGGCGGCGATCAGCGGCTCGGCCACCACATCCAGCGCCGGCACGCGCGGCACCGCGCGCAAGAACTGGCTGACATAGCCAATCGTGTCACGACGCAGCTCCAGCACCTGGCGCGGCTCGGCATGCGCGATGTCGATGGACCGACCGTGATGGCGAATACCGATCTGCCCTGCATCGCACCGGTAGTTGCCAAAGATCATCTTCAGAATCGACGACTTGCCCGCGCCGGAGGGTCCCCCAAGCACCACACACTCGCCGGCATCGACATGGAACGACACGTTGGCCACGACAGGCAGGCGCACGCCGCCCTGCAAATGCATTGTGAAGGCCTTTGCCGCATTCGAAACCTGGATCATTGCGGTCATTTCATCCTCACGCGGGCAGAATCGACGAGACGAGCAGTTGGGTATAGGGCTTGCGCGGATCGTCCAACACCTGATCGGTGAGGCCGGCCTCGATCACGCGTCCCTCCTTCATCACCATGATCCGGTGCGACAGCAGCCGGGCGACAGCCAGGTCGTGGGTGACGATGATCACCGCAAGGCCCAGCTCGGCAACGAGGCCGCGCAACAGGTCGAGCAGGCGCGCCTGCACCGAGACGTCGAGGCCGCCGGTCGGCTCGTCCATGAAGATCAGCCGCGGCTGGGTAACGAGATTGCGGGCGATCTGCAGCCGCTGGCGCATGCCCCCCGAATAGGTGCGCGGCGAATCGTCGATGCGGCCGACCTCGATCTCCACCCGGCGCAACCACGATTCGGCCGTGTTGCGGATCTTGCCGTAGTGCTGCCAGCCGACAGCCATCAGCCGCTCGCCGACATTGGCGCCGGCGGACACCTTCATGCGCAGGCCCATCGCCGGATCCTGATGGACGTAGCCCCAATCGGTGCGGAACAGAAAACGGCGCTCGGCCTCGCCGAGGCTCGTCAGATCCCGCGTCGCGCCATCGCGCATGCGGTAGCAGACGCGACCGGTGGTGGGCTCCATCTGCGTCGAGAGCATCTGCAGCAACGTCGACTTTCCGGAGCCGGATTCGCCGACGATGGCCAGCACCTCGCCCTCATGAAGCGTAAACGATACGTCACGACACGCCAGATGCCGGCCGTAGGTCTTTCCGAGGCTATCAGCAATCAGCAGCGGTTGATCGACGGCACTCATTCTGCTGCCTCCGGTTGGACGCCGCGACAGCCTGTGGCACGACGTGTTTCGCAGTGATCAGTATCGGAGCAGACGAACATCCGTCCGCCCCTGTCGTCGATCACCACCTCATCGAGATAGGAATCATCGGCGCCGCACAACGTACATGGCGCATTGTGCCGGTAGCGCTCGAACGGATGGTCCTCGAAATCGAGCGAGACCACGGTCGTATAGGGCGGCACCGCATAGATCCGCTTCTCGCGACCTGCGCCGAACAGCTGCAACGCCGGACAATCGTTCATCTTCGGATTGTCAAACTTCGGCGTCGGCGACGGGTCCATCACATAGCGGGCATTGACCTTCACTGGATAGGCATAGCTCGTGGCGATATGGCCGTGACGGGCGATGTCCTCGTACAACTTCACATGCATCAGCCCGTATTCGGCGAGCGCGTGCATCCGCCGCGTCTCCGTCTCGCGCGGCTCGAGGAAGCGCAAGGGCTCCGGGATCGGCACCTGATAGACCAGCACCTGCCCTGCATGCAGCGCCGCTTCCGGAATCCGATGCCGGGTCTGGATCACCGTCGCGTCCGTCGTGCTGGTGGTGGTGGCGACGCCAGCGGTCTTCTCGAAGAACTTGCGGATCGAGATCGCGTTGGTGGTGTCGTCGGAACCCTGATCGATCACCTTCAATACGTCATCATGACCCAAGATCGACGCCGTCACCTGTACACCACCCGTGCCCCAGCCATATGGCATCGGCATCTCGCGGCTCGCGAACGGCACCTGATAGCCGGGAATTGCGATCGCCTTCAGGATCGCCCGGCGGATCATCCGTTTGGTCTGTTCGTCGAGATAGGCGAAGTTATAAGCTGGCGCGTTCATTCCGCGGCCTCCTGCACGGCGGCAGATTCTGCCGCTTTGACGAAATCGACGCGCAGCTTGCGCAGCAGGCCGAGTTCGGACTGGAAATCGACGTAATGCGGCAACTTCAGATGCTCGACGAAACCGGTGGCCTGCACGTTGTCCGAATGCGACAGCACGAACTCCTCGTCCTGCGCGGGCGCGGTGACATCCTCGCCCAGTTCGCGAGCACGCAACGCGCGATCCACCAGCGCCATCGACATCGTCTTGCGTTCGGCTTGACCGAAAGCGAGACCGTACCCACGGGTGAAGCACGGTGGCTCCGTGGCCGAGCCCTTGAACTGGTTGACCATCTGACATTCGGTCAGCTCGATTGAACCGAGCGGCACGGCAAAGCCTGCATCCTCCGCAAAGAACTCGACCTCCACTTCGCCGAAACGAATTTCGCCCGCGAACGGATGGGTGCGGCCGTAACCGCGCTGCGTCGAGTAGCCAAGCGCGAGCAGGAAGCCTTCGTCGCCGCGAGCAAGATTCTGCAGACGCAGGTCGCGCTCGGCCGGGAAATCCAACGGCTCACGGGTCAGATCACCGACTGGCCTTTCAGGGTCGCCCGCAGGCGACGGTTCGATCAAGCCGTCACGGCCGAGGATATCGGTGACGCGCGGCATTGCACCGATATCGGCCTCGGCCACCGCAGGCGCTTGCCGCGCGGTTTCGCCGGTCAATGCCGGATCGAGCAGACGGTGCGTGTAATCGAAGGTCGGCCCCAGCACCTGGCCGCCCGGGACATCCTTGAAGGTGGATGAGATCCGCCGCGCCACCCGCATTGCCCCAGTCTCGACCGGCTCGGTGGCGCCGAAGCGTGGCAGCGTGGCGCGGAACGCACGCAGCAGGAAGATCGCCTCGATCAGATCGCCCCGCGCCTGCTTGATCGCCAGCGCCGCAAGCTCGCGATCGTAAAGCGATCCCTCCGTCATCACCCGGTCAACGCCCAGGCTGAGCTGTTCGGAAATCTGCGCCAGCGATAGCTCCGGCACATTCGGATCACCGCGGCGCTCATGCGCCAGCAGCCGATGCGCGTTCTCGATGGCACGTTCGCCGCCCTTCACCGCCACATACATGCTTCAAGCCTCCCTGCGAACGACGCGAGTGGTGCGCGGCAGTGCCGCCACCTGGTTTCCGGCGACCAGCACGAGATCGACCCCGCGTGGGAACAGCTCGCGATTGAGGGCCAACCGATCGACCAGGTCATCCGGTAGGCCAGCGGCACGCAGCGTCGCGCCGCCGTCGATGCCCGGACCGCTCAATTCGAATGTCTGACCGACCGAGAGCTGCTCGATCTGCAGGATCAATGTCGTCGAACGATCCGGGTAGGCATCGCTGCCGAGGCAGAACTGTTCGAAATCCGGAAGCCGCTTCGGCTGCGCGATCAGCGCGAAGCTACAATAGGAGGGGCTGGTCACCAGCGGCGCGCCGGTATGGAACTTGAGCCACTTGGCCACCGCGGTTGAGGCTGTGAACGGCGCATCCAGCCACAGCGTCGTGTCGTGATCGAACAGGGTCAACGCAATCGCTGCCGTTCCGGCCAGCATCGGAGCGGGCGCGTCGAGAACCGCATCGATCCGATGCACGGTTCCGGGACATGCCATCGCATTCATCACGGTGCGGAATGTCGTCTGTGCCGACATCACCTTGTCGGCGAAACCCGCGCCTAATTCTTCGACCATCGCCATGATCAGCCCTCGCCCCGCACCATCGTGTAGAAATTGACCCGCGTTGCCGCGACTTGCGCTGCGCGCTCTTCCCGCCGCGCAGCAAGCTGCTCGCGCAGCGGCGCCAGCACCTTGGCCTCGACATCACCACGGTACGCCGACGCCTGGATCATCGCGTCACAGAGCGCGATCAGGTTTGCCTTCTCGCCATCGCGGCCAAGCACATAGCCGAAGCCGACTTCGCCACCGGCGAGCCGGACCGCCGCACGCGAGACCGTGGCCTCGCCGAGATTGAACGGCGCGCCGTCGCCGCCAACCCGGCCGCGCACCATGACGAGCCCCTGCTCTGCGGTGCGGATTGTTTCGTAGGCGGGCGGCGGCAGCGACGCGACCAGCGCCGCCAGCGTTTCGGTGGGAGAATTCGCCAGCACCGCCATCGCCTCGCGGCGCGCCGGCTCTGCCTTGACCTGCTGCTGAATGGACATGAACGACGCCGACCTTGCCGTTGTGAAGTTGTCTATGCTACTAGACAACTTCATAGACAAAGGCCATGACGAATTCGTGACGCCACCATGATTTTTGCAGAGGGCCACGCCGCGCCGACGGAGCCGCGATGAGCGACACGCAGGATACGCGTTCCGGCGTCGCGCTGTGGCGGCGGGTTGCCGACCAGATCGAACGCGGCATCGCCGAAGGTCTCTATATGTCGGGCGAAAAGCTGCCCGGCGAGATGGAGATTGCCGAGAGCTACCGAGTCAACCGCCACACCGTGCGCCGCGCGCTGGCGACGCTCGCCGAGCGTGGCCTCGTGCGAGCCGAACGCGGCAGCGGCACATATGTCGAAGCACCCCGCCTCGCCTACCCGCTGAAAAGCCGGACACGGTTTTCCGAGAACATCCACGCCGGCGGTCGCGAAGCCCGCGCCCAGCTCATTGCACACACAATGGACGAGGCCGATCGCGCACTCGCCAAGCGCTTGGCGGTCAAGGTCGGAACTCCGCTGGTGCGGCTGGAAACCCTCCGCTCCGCCGATCGTACACCGATCAGCACCGCGACAAGCTGGTTGCCCGCCGACCGCTTTCCCGACGCCGCTACCGTCTATCAGCGCACACGTTCGATGACGCGGACGCTGTCACATTTCGGCATTCAGGATTATCGGCGAGCGACAACGCGGCTGACCGCGGCCATCGTCAATGCCACCGATGCCGCCCGGCTGGACTTGGCACTCGGCAGGCCCGTGCTGCTGGTGGAAAGCGTCGATGTGGATACCGATGGCAAGCCGCTCCTGACGACGAACTCGCGCTTCGCTGCCGAACGGATCGAGTTCGTTGTCGATAGTTGAGTTGGCGGCGTTAACTTGGAGGCGTCAGTGAATTGCCGCCGCGCGGCCGATGATGGCGAAGCGCAGTTTCGATGAAATCCAATCGATCGCGGCCACGGCCAGCAGAATCATCAGAATGATGAACGACACCTTCTGCCACTCGAGCACGCGGATCTGCTCGGCAAGCTGTAGACCGATCCCGCCCGCGCCGACGATGCCGATGATGGTCGCTGAACGCGTATTCGATTCGATGAAATAGAGCACTTGCCCGGCGATCACCGGGATCACCTGTGGCAGCACGCCGAAACGGATTTCATGCAGCGCGCTGCCGCCGGAGGCGCGAATACCCTCGACCTGCTTCTTGTCGGCAGCCTCGATAGCTTCCGAGAACAGCTTGCCAAAAGCACCGAAGTCGGACACCGCGATCGCCAGCACGCCGGCGAACGGACCAAGGCCCACCACATTGATCCAGACCAATGCCCAGATCAGCGTATCGATACCGCGAATGGTGTCGAACGAGCGGCGCACCGGAAAACGAATCATCCAAGATGGAATGATGTTTCGCGCAGCGAGTAGGCTGACAGGGAGCGCGAGCAACGCGGCTGTCGTCGTGCCCAGCAGCGCGATCGATAACGTCTCGCCGAGTGCCGCGAGATAGGTCGGCAGCGACGAGCCCGGATCCGGCGGCATCATCATCAAGGTGATCCAGCCAAGCTGATGCACGCCCGCAAGAATGCGCTGGAACGAGAAGTCCAGTTCATTCAGGCCGAACACGAACAACGCGAACGCAGCCAGCATCACGGTCGGAACGACAAATCGCGACGATGCCGGCCGCACCGCAAGCCCGGCATACCGCGCAGCCTGCCGCGGGTCCGACGGCATCCTGACGCTCATGCGCGCGCCTCCTCGCCAAACAGACGGCCACGCAGCCACCCGGTGGTGATATCGATGACGAATACGGTGACGATAATCATGATCAGCAACGCACTGACATCGGAGTAATAGAACTTGCGGATCGCGACGATCAGCTCTTGGCCGATGCCGCCTGCACCGACGAAGCCCATCACCGAAGCCTCGCGCACGTTGATTTCGAATCGCAGCAGCGAATAGCTCGCAAAGCCCGGCATGACTTGCGGCACCACTGCAAAACGCATGCAGGAGAGCCAGTTGGCGCCGGTGGCGCGGATCCCCTCGACCGGCTTCATGTCAATATTCTCGACGATCTCCGCAAACAGCTTGCCGAGCGCGCCGGTGGAGTGAATCGCAATGGCGATGACACCGGCCATCGGGCCAAGCCCGAAGGCGATGACGAAGACCAGCGCGAAGACGATGGCGGGAACGGTGCGGCTGAATTCCAGCACGCGCTTGACCGCAAAGCGAACCCAGGACGCAGGCGACGTGTTGGCGGCGACGAGAAAGTTGAGGCCGAAGGCAAGCACGAAGCCGGTCAGCGTGCCGACATAGCTGATGAGCAAGGTCTCACCAAGCAGCGCGAGCCATTTGCGCCAGCCCCAGAACCATTCGGATACGTCGGTCCAGACCCGCGCCCCGTTATCGAGGACAAAAATGCGATCGAAATAGCTGAAGAAATTGCCGATCTTGGCGACCAGCACGCCCGGTTCGACTTCTGCACCGATGGCCGCGGCCATCAGGGCGGCAGCAAACGCGGCAACCGACAGCATCATGCGCCACCGCTTGCGCGCGACGGCTTTGCGATAGGTTTCCTGCAAGGCAGCAAGCTGCTCCTGAGGAAGAACGGAGACGGCGACGGTCACGATGGTCGAACGATCGGAAAGGAGAAACGAAGAGCCGGACCCGTACGAATCCGGCTCCTTGCGATGGCGAAATCAGGAAGCCTTCTTCTTACGCAGGCTGTCGACGAACTTGATCAACTCGATCGTGCCATCCCAGTCCTTGGTCGTGGCGGGATTGAAGCCCTTCTTCTGGCCATCCGACAGCTTGTCGAACGCGGCCTTGTCCTTGGTCGGGGCATCCATGAACGCCTTGGCGATCGCCGCCTTCAGTTCAGCCGGCAGATCCGAGTTGTAGGCATAGGGACCGTTGATGATCGGTGCGGACTTGTGAATGATACGGAAGTCGTCCTTCTTCATCGCCGAGCCGTCCGCGTTCTTCAGCATGCCTTTGGTGAGCATCTGCTGCAGCGTCGAGTCGTTATCGTTGGTCCATTGATTGGCCGCAACGTCCACCGTGCCCTGCGACAGCGCGAGCATGGCGTTCTCGTGGCTGCCGGTAAACACCACCTTGCCGAAATAGCCCTCAGCGTCGGGAATGCCCATCTTGTTCAGCTCGAAACGCGGAACGTTGTTGCCCGAGGTCGAATTCGGATCAACGAGACCCAGGTTCTTTCCCTTTACGTCGTCGATCGACTTGTATGGGCCGTTCGCCTTGACGAAGAAAACCGAGTAGTAGCCGGTCGATCCGTCGATGTTGATGTCATTGGCGAAGGCGTCGGTGTGAACACCGGTCAGACGCGCGCGTGCGAACGACGCCGAACCATAGCTCGCGATGTGAATGTTGCCGGAGCGCTGTCCTTCGATCACCGCAGCATAATCATTGGCGATACGAAGGTTGACCTTTACGCTAAGCTCCTTCGACAGATAGGCCATGAACGGCGTCCAGCGCTCGGTCACGCCCGAGGCATTCTCGGCCGGAACGATTGCGAACGTCAGCTCCGGGTACTTGCTTTTCCAATCCTGCGCGGAGGCAGTCGAGGCTGCCAACGAGACAGAAACGGCGAGCGCAGCTGCGCCGGTCAAAATGGTGCGACGGGTGATCATGACATCCTCTCTTCAGGTGACTCGATTGTTTGAATTTCGCGACCAGAGTACGCGTGACGCGATGCAGCCGCTCAGGCGGCAGCGACATTGCCCAGAGCCGGAACCGCGGCCGGAATTGATGCAGCATCCGGGAGTTCACCCATCACTTCGCCGGCCTCGAGGTCGTAGAGCTCGCGCGCAATGTGATCGGTCAGCATTGCCGGTGCGCCGTCGAATACGATGCGTCCCGCCGACATGCCGATCAGCCGATCGGCATAGGTGCGCGCCAGGTCCAGCGAATGCAGGTTGCAGAGTACGGTGATGCCGAAGTGCTTGTTGATACGCAGCAAGGCGTCCATCACGATGCGGGTGTTGCGCGGATCGAGCGACGCGATCGGCTCGTCGGCGAGAATGATATCGGGCTCCTGCACCAGCGCGCGGGCAATGGCGACGCGCTGCTGCTGACCGCCCGAAAGCTGATCGGCGCGCTGGGCGGCGATCGACGCGATATCGAGCTGGTCCAAAGCCGACATCGCGATCGCCTTGTCACCCTCGGGCCAGAGCTGCGCGAGTGAGCGCCAGCTCGGCATGGTGGCGAGCCGCCCCATCAGAACGTTGGTCAGCACATCGAGCCGGCCGACCAGATTGAATTGCTGGAAGATCATCGCCGAACGTGCGCGCCACTGGCGCAGATCCTTACCACGCAACGCGGTGACATCGACGCCTTCGAACAGAATGCGTCCGTCGCTCGGCTCAGCCAGGCGATTGATCATCCGCAGCAGGGTCGACTTGCCCGCACCCGAACGACCGATCACGCCGATGAAGCTTCCCTTCTCGATTGAGAACGAGGCCTTGTCTACAGCAGTCTTGCTGCCGAACCGGCAGGTCAGTCCATCGATAACCAGCATTCCGTCACCCGTCTCCAATGATCGGGGTTAACGGCTAGCGCGGGAGTTCTACAGTGATGTGACAGCCGTTGCGGGCATCCACACTGCAAGCGAAAGCGGCGATCAAGGTGGCGATGTCACACGAACGTCATGCAGATGTCAGACTTCCCCTGAATGAGTGAGCAAGAGCATCGGGTCTCCGAGAGAGTGACATCATGGCCGGAAAAGCGCTGTCAACGACGCCCCTGATCCATCCGTCCGCACTGGTGCAGGACAGCCATCTCGGCGCCTATTGCGAGGTCGGCGCGCGCACGCTGCTGGCGGAAGTCAGCATGGATGACTATTCGTATGTCGTAAATGACAGCCAGATCATGTACACTGAAATCGGTAAATTCTGCTCGATCGCGGCGATGACGCGCATCAATCCCGGCAACCATCCGATGGAACGTGCGACGCAGGCGCATTTCACCTATCGCGCCAGCGCCTATTTCCCCGGCGAGCCGGACGAAGCGGAGTTCTTCGATTGGCGCCGATCGCACCGCGTCCACATCGGACATGACGTCTGGATCGGTCACGGGGCGGTGGTTTTGCCCGGCCGCAACATCGGCCTCGGCGCGGTGATTGCAGCCGGGGCGATCATCACCAAGGACGTCCCCGCCTACACGATCGTCGGCGGAAACCCGGCGCGAGTCATCCGCCGGCGTTTTCCGGAAGACGTCTCCGAACGTTTGGCAGCCCTCGGCTGGTGGAATTGGAGCCATGACGCGCTGCGCGCGGCGCTGCCGGATTTTCGCAAGCTGACCATCGAGGCCTTCCTCGACAAATACGAATCAAGCACCGTTCCCGCCTGAAACGCCAACACGCAACCGACCCATGACCGACATCATCATCGAAGGGGGCCAATCGCTGATCGGCGACGGCCTGATTGAAACCTCGCTCCATCTCACCGACGGCGCCATCACCGATATCGGCAGCGTGCGCCCGGCACCGGTCAGGATCGATGCACGCGGCCTACTCGTGCTGCCCGGCATCGTCGACGTGCACGGCGACGCCTTCGAACGGCAGATGATGCCACGGCCGGGCGTGGACTTCCCGGTCGATGTCGCACTTGCCGACACCGATCGTCAGGTGATCGCCAACGGCATCACCACCGTCTTTCACGCCATCACCTGGTCGTGGGAGCCTGGCCTGCGCGGCACCGAAAACGCGCACGCGCTGGTGGACGCCATCGAAGCATCGCGGCCGCGCCTTGCCGCCGATACGCGGATCCATCTTCGGCACGAGACGTTCAACCTGGAGGCCGAACAGACCATCCTCGGATGGATCGCCGCGCGGCGCGTGGATCTGCTCGCTTTCAACGACCACATGGCCATGACCGCCGACGCGTCCAAGCCGCAGAAGCGCGCCCGGATGGCAGAGCGAGCCGGACTTTCCGCCGGCGATTTCGACCGGTTGGTCGAACGCGTCGCCAGCCGCGCCGACGAGGTGCCGGCTTCCATCGCGCGGCTTGCCGCCGCGAGCCGTGCGCATGGGTTGTCCACGCTGTCGCACGACGATGACACCGCGGAAAAGCGGCGCGGGTTTCGCCAACTCGGCATCCGCATCGCCGAGTTTCCGGTCAACGAAGCCACCGCCCGCGAGGCCGCGGACGCCGGCGAATTCACGGTGTTCGGCGCGCCAAACGTGGTGCGCGGCGGCAGCCACACCGGCTGGACCAGCGCGACAGAGATGGTTCGCAAAGGTCTCTGCTCGATCCTCGCATCGGATTATTACTATCCGGCGATGCCGCTCGCGGCCTTTCGCCTCGTCGCCGAAGGTGCGCTGCCGCTGCCGCAGGCCTGGGCGCTGATTTCGCGCAATCCGGCAAAGGCCGCGGGATTATCGGATCGCGGCGAGATCGGAGCGGGCAAACGCGCCGACATTCTGCTGGTCGATGCCGCCCAAAGCTTACGGCCGCGCGTGGTCGCCGTGATTGCGGCCGGCAAAATCGTGCACCTGACCGATGCGGACCGCATCTCCCATTCGACAGCCATTGCACGTAAAGTGGCCGCCGCCTGAAATCAGCCGATGCCCGAGACTGTCCGCTACGCACT
The DNA here is from genome assembly GCF_000516555.1 of Afipia sp. P52-10. Lineage (NCBI taxonomy): Bacteria > Pseudomonadati > Pseudomonadota > Alphaproteobacteria > Hyphomicrobiales > Nitrobacteraceae > Afipia > Afipia sp. P52-10. Next base: position 266,314 of record NZ_AZSJ01000003.1, read on the forward strand.
GTATTATGTCCCCTCCGCCGCCAGCGCTCTCTATCGCTTCGGCGCCAGCATGATCGGCTACGACGCCTACGCGGCATGCGATCTGCCGTTTCCCGAGGCGCCGCTGCAATCGTTCCCCGATTGGAGCAGCATGACCAAGGAGCCGCGGATATACGGCTTCCATGCCACGCTGAAGGCGCCATTCGCCTTGGCGGATGGCGCAAGCGAGGCGGATGTGCTGGCCGCATTCGGCGCATTCGCGCAGACGCCTCGGGCGATTCCGCAAATCGCACCGGTGGTGCGCGCGATCGGACGCTTCATCGCAATCGTCCCTGATACCTCTGTTGCGGAACTGAACAGCCTCGCCGCAGATTGCGTCCGCGCTTTCGATCACCTGCGCGCGCCGCTGACCGAGCACGATCGCAATCGCCGACTCAAAAGCCCGCTCACCGCGAACCAGATCGCGCTGCTCGACCGCTGGGGTTATCCCTATGTGTTCGAGGAATTCCGCTTCCACATGACGTTGACAGGCGCTCTGGACGACGCGGCACGCGGCCCGGCGCTGACTTTTCTGCGGGCGCAGTTCGCGGCACTCGCACTGGATAACCTGGCGATCGGCAGCCTGACCTTGCTACGGCAAGAGGGCAGCAACCGGTTTGTCATCGTCAAGCAGGCCGAGCTAACAGCCGTCTAAGCGTCCAACGGCCGATCCACATCTCACCGGCTTTGGCTCGCGGCGGTGGCATGACCTGTCCAGCAGCGACACGGCGTCAGTCAGGCTTCGGCCCCTGAGTACAGCCATACAGGATCGCTTCGCACATTTCCCGATAGCGTGGGGCCAGTTCGTCCGGAGGATAAGGCGGCAAGCTCTGGTTGATGCCGCGCGCGCCATTGGCCAGCAGCTTCGCCACATGCTGCGGCGAGGCTCCATCCTTCAGCTTCAGCAGCCCATCGCGTTCAAGTTCGACCAGGAAATCGGCAAGCTGCGCATGGAATTTGATCGCGTATCCCACCATGATCTGCCAGGAGCGCCGGAACACCTCGGCATTCAGCTCGACCGCGTGCGGCGAGACGTAGACTTCGCGGCGCAGGTCGCCATAACGGACGTCCATCATCTTGCTGAGAATATCGAGCGCGGTACCGCCGCTCTCCTTCACCTCGCGTGCCGCCGCAAAGCCCGCCTCGATCGAGATGCGGTTGTCGAAGTCAGTCAAGCTTTGGAAAGCATCTTCCTTGCTGCTGAAGTAGTGATACAGCGAACGGCGTGTGAAACCGCACACCTTGGCCAGACCGATCATCGACAGGTTGCTGTAGCCGTGATCGAAGAACGCACGGCGCACCCGCAGCATCAGATCATTACTGGGCTTTGCTGTTTTCCCCGCCATGCTCGATCACCAGCGCGACGGGGTGCCGTTCCGGCGGCGTCGATTGCGTGTCGTCAAGATGTCGCCAACACTCTCATCACTGCTTGCGTATCACTGCTTGCGCAAATGGCTCCGATATCGCCGGATGCCCGCCGACAGACGCACTCTGCCGGCCGCTGTCGCCGCAACCTTACGAATCGTACGAAGAGAGGTTAACGCGAATGCCAGCCCTGCGAAAGGGCATGAGCTCGGCCGCTTGCGCGCCAAAGGTCCCCAAAATCCAAGGTCCCCAAAATCCAAGGCTGGAAGCAAAAGGAGGCGCGCCGAAGTAGTCCGGCACGCCTCCCCTGATCTCGCTGGTCCTGGCGCGGAGGGCGCCGTTCACAGGCTCACATGTTGCAGATCAACACGGCTTGTCAGGCGACCCCAGCGAGGTGACAGCGCTTGAGATAAGACACTGGATCACCTCCTTTCGTTGTTGACGATACGGGAAGTATCGCCCGCGTGGGCGAGAGAGGCAAGGCCCTTCGAGGGTCCGGCGTTGGAACCAGTACGGGCTGGGGAGAAACAGCCTCCCTCGCGGAGACGACCGGCCCAGCCGAGCAATCCGCAACATAGATGCCCTCAGCCGGCGACCGCCTTCGGAATAGCGTCATGCGCCGGCACGCCGGAGCGAGTCACCGCACGCGCATACTGCTCCGGAAAATCGACTGTGGCGCCGAGATCTTCCGCTGCGTGCCAAGGCCAGCGGGGATCGTTCAACATGCCCCGGCCGATCGCGATCATGTCCGCCCTGTCCTCGCGCAGAATACTCTCCGCATGGTGTGGATCGCGAATCAAACCGACGGCCATGGTGGCGATGCCGACCTCCTTCTTGATGCGCTCGGCAAACGGCACCTGATAGCCGGGCGACAGCGGAATCTCCGCATAGCCGTTGCCGCCGGACGAGACGTCGACATAATCGCAACCGCGCTCGGCAAGCTCGCGCGCATAGGCCACCGCTTCGTCGGGCGTGATGCCGCCATCCATCCAATCGGTGCCGTTGAAGCGGACGCCCAGCGGCTTTCCCGACGGCCATGCCTTGCGCACGGCCTCGAACACCTCCAGCGGAAAGCGCATGCGGTTTTGCAGGCTGCCGCCATAGGCATCGTCGCGCTGATTGGCGATCGGCGACAGGAACGAGCTCATGAGATAGCCGTGCGCCGAATGCAACTCGATCAGGTCGATCCCGAGCCGCTCCGCCCGCAGCGTCGCGGCAACGAAGCTCCCGATGATGGCGGCCATGCCATGCGCATCGAGCTTGGACGGCGCCTTCCAGCCGTTGCCGAATGCGACCGCCGACGGCGCAACGATCGGCCACCCGCCTTGATCCTCGGGCGCCGGCCCGCGCCCGTCCGCGGGCTTCACCGTCGAGGCCTTGCGCCCGGCATGGGCGAGCTGGATGCCGATCGGCATCGCCGAATATTTCCGGACCACTGCCAGCACGCGCGCTAGCGCGGCCTCGTTTTCATCCGAGTAAAGGCCAAGGCATTCGCGGCTGATCCGACCACGCGGCTCGACGCCGGTCGCCTCGATGATGAGAAGGCCTGCGCCGGACAACGCCAGATGGCCGAGATGGATGATGTGCCAATCGGTCGCGCAGCCATCCACGGCGCTGAATTCGCACATCGGCGCGATGATGATCCGATTCGGCAGCGTCAGGTCGCGCAGTTTGATGGGCTCGAACAGCAGGGGCATCGATCGGCTCCGTTGCGGATGCTTGCAAATGCCGCGCACCCTAGCGCGCATCACCGCAAATGAAACCGGCCTCCGGCAATTTCCGTATCGAAATCTGTCCCGGCACAGGCGGCAAAATGCCTCGACCGGCCGACGCCTTAACCCGGACCACGAGGCCATGCGCCCGCGCAGGACATCTCGTCAATTGCGGGACGCGACGGAGCGATCCATCGGTGTATGCCGCTCCTCCGGCTCGGCCACAGGAGTCTCCGGCTTCGCGCGCTTTTGCTTGAGCCACTGCGAGAAGCGATCGAGATAAATGTAGACCACTGGTGTCGTGAACAGCGTCATCGCCTGACTGACGATCAACCCGCCGACCATGGCCCAGCCAAGCGGCTGGCGAAGCTCCGATCCCGTGCCCTGGCCGAGCATCAGCGGCAGGGCACCGAGCAAGGCGGCCATTGTCGTCATCATGATGGGACGGAAGCGCAAAACGGCAGCCTGCCGGATCGCCTCCTCGGCCGAAAGATTCTGACCGCGCTCGCCGCTGATCGCGAAGTCCACCATCATGATGCCGTTCTTCTTGACGATGCCGATCAGCAGAATGACGCCGATCAGCGCGATCAGGCTGAAGTCGTAACCAGCGACCATCAGCGCACAGATCGCTCCCAACGCCGCCGACGGGAGCGTCGACAGGATCGTCAGCGGATGGATGTAGCTTTCATAGAGAATGCCGAGGATCAGGTAGACGACCACCAGCGCCGAGAGGATGAGCAGCGGCACCGTACTGAGCGATTGCTGGAAAGCTTGCGCCGTTCCCTGGTACGTGAACGACAGCGAGCCCGGCGCATTCAATTCCTTCTGGGCCTGATCGATCGCTGCAGTCGCCTGCCCGAGCGACATTCCCTGCGCCAGGTTGAAGCTGATGGTCACTGCCGGAAACTGCCCTTCATGATTGATCGACAGCGGCCGCACCGGCTCGGTGGTCCAGCGGACAACCGAGGACAGCGGCACGTTGGAGCCCGTGACCGGCGATCTCATATAGATCGTGTTCAGGACATCCACGTCCCCCTGCAGCTCGGGGGTGATCTCCATGATGACGCGATAGGTGTTGGTCTGGGTGAAGTACTGTGTCACCTGACGCTGGCCGAATGCGTCGTAGAGCGTGTCGTCGATCAACTGCGGCTGAATGCCAAGGCGCGATGCCTTGTCGCGATCAATGGTCAGCGTCAGCGTCGTGCCCTGGGTTTGCTGATCCGTCGCCACATCGCGCAACTGCGGTAACCCTTTCAGCTTGTCGAGGATCTTCGGCGCCCAGGCGCTCAGCTCCTCGAAGTTGGCCGATTGCAGCGTCAATTGGTATTGCGTACGCGCCAGGCGACCGCCCACCCGCACATCCTGCGCCGCCTGCAGATAAAGCCGCGCGCCCTCGACCTTGTCGAGTTGCGGCCGCAGCCGCGCGATGATCTGGTCGGCGGACGCCGAACGGTCGTCACGCGGTTTCAGCGTGATGAAGAAGCGGCCGGTGTTCATGGCGTTGCCGCCGGAAGAACCGCCGATGCTCATGGCGACGCTCGCCACGTCTGGATCGGCCATGACCACCCGGCCGAGCTCTTCCGTATGGCGGGCCATGTTAGCGAAGGAGATATCCTGCGCGGCTTCCGATTGGCCGCTGATCAACCCCGTATCCTGCTGCGGAAAGAAGCCCTTCGGGATCACCGTGAACAGATAGACGGTCGCCGCCGTCGTGGCCAGGAAGAGGCAGAGCGTGGCGAACTGATGGCGTAGCGCCAGATCGAGCCCCTTCTCGTAACCGGCGAGCAACCTGTCGAACATCCGCTCGCTGGCCTGGAACAGACGCCCGTGCCGGACCTCGTGCGCGGCCTTGAGGAACCGCGACGCCATCATCGGCGTCAACGTCAGCGAAACGAACGCCGAAACCAGGATCGTCATCGCTAAGACGACCGAGAATTCCCGGAACAGACGGCCGATGATGCCGCTCATCAACAGCAGCGGAATCAATACGGCCACCAGCGACAGGCTAATCGAAAAAATCGTGAAGCCGATTTCGCTCGCTCCCTGCAGCGCCGCCTGGAACGGGGATTTTCCCTCCTCGATATGCCGGGTGATGTTCTCCAGCATCACGATGGCGTCGTCGACGACGAAGCCGACCGAAATGGTCAGCGCCATCAGCGACAGGTTGTCGAGGCTGTAGCCGGCCATCCACATCAGCGCGCAGGCTCCCAACAGGGCCAAGGGCACCGTGACCGCGGGGATGATCGTCGCCCATGTGCTGCGCAGGAACGCGAAGATGACCAGCACAACCAGAAGGATGGTGATCGCCAGCGTGAACTGGACGTCGCGCACCGATGCGCGGATGGTCTGGGTCCGATCGCTCATCACCTCGATCTTGATCGCCGGGGGCAGCGCCAGTTCCAATCTCGGTAACGCGGCCTTGATGCGGTCGACCGTGTCGATGACGTTGGCGCCCGGTTGCTTGAAGACCGCAAGGAAGATGCCGCGCTTGCCATTGGCCCACGCCGCCTGCCGCGCATCCTCAGGCCCGGCGACGGCTTGTCCGATGTCGCGGACGCGCAACGCGCCACCATTGCGGTAGGCGATAATGACATCGTTCCAATCCTTCGCCGCGAGGATCTGATCGTTCGCGTAGATGGTGAAGCTGCGCTGCGCTCCGTCCAGCGTTCCCTTTGGACTGTTGACGGTGGCCACCGCAATCTGCGCCCGCACGTCCTCCAGCGACAGACCTTTGGTCGCCAGCTTGGCGGGATCGACCTGGATCCGGATGGCCGGCTTCTGCTGGCCGCCGATATTGACCAGACCGACGCCGGGAAGCTGACTGATCTGCTGGGCGATCTTGGTCTCGACGTTGTCGTCCATCTCCGTGAGCGGCATGGTGTCGGAGGTGGCGGACAGCAAAAGGATCGGCGAGTCGGCGGGATTGACCTTGCGATAGGTCGGCGGCCCCGGCAGGCTCTTCGGCAATTGGCCAGACGCCGCGTTGATCGCGGCCTGCACATCGTTGGCCGCTGCATCGATGTTGCGGTCCAGATTGAACTGGATCGTAATCGACGTCGAGCCCAGCGAACTCGTGGACGTCATTTCGCTGACGCCGGCGATCTGCGTGAACTGAGTCTCCAATGGCTGCGCCACAGACGAGGCCATCGTATCCGGGCTCGCACCCGGCAGCGAGGCGCTGACCTGGATGGTCGGGAAATCGATCTGCGGCAGCGGTGCGACCGGCAACGCCGGATAGGCGATGATGCCGACGAACAGGATGCCCGCCATCATCAGCGACGTCGCGATCGGACGATGGATGAACGGCGTCGAGATGCCGCCCGTCATCATCGACCGCTCCCCACATCGTTGCTGGCGGTTGTCGGCTGTCCCGTTGCGACCAGCGAGCCGTTCTGCAGGCGGTACTGGCCGCCCGTCACCACACGATCGCCGGCAGAAACCCCTTTCAGCACCACCGCACTGTCATTGGTGGATTCGCCGATCTGCAACGGCCGCGCCTCGGCGCGCTGGTCGGCGGTGATGACGTAGGTCCAGAGACCCTGTTGACCGTGCTGAACCGCGGTCTGCGGTATCACCACCACGTTGTCGAGCGTATCCACCAGGACTCTGGCCGAGACTGCCTGGCCCGGCCAGAGCGCATTGTCGGTGTTCTCGAACGTCGCCTTGAGCTGGATCACGCCGGTCGTCGTATCGACCTGGTTGTTGATGACCGCAAGCGCCCCCTCGGCCAGCTTGCGGCTGCCGTCACTGGTATAGGCGCTCACCGGCACCTTTCCTCGACTCATCGCCTTGTTGATGCGGTCGATCTGATTTTCCGGCAGGGAGAAGACGATCGAGATCGGTTGCACCTGGGCGATGCTGACAATGCCGTTCTGGGCCGATGCATTGACGATATTGCCCTGATCGACCAGCCTGAACCCGACCCGGCCGGTGATCGGCGCCTTGATCGACGTGTAGCTGAGCTGAGTCTCGGCGTTATCGAGCGCCGCCTGATCAGCCTGTACCAGCGACGTGCCCTGCGCCACGGCCGCGGTCTGGGTATCAAGCTGTTGGCGCGACGCGAAATCCTGCTTGGCAAGCGTGGAGTAACGATCGAGATCGAGCTTCGCGTTCTTTAGCGTCGCTTCATCCTGGGCCTTCTTGGCCCGGGCCTGATCGACCGCCGCCTGATAAGGACGCGGGTCGATCTGCGCGAGCAGATCGCCCTGCTGCACGGTCTGCCCTTCCTGGAAGGCGATCTTGACGATCTCGCCATCGACACGACTGCGGACGGTCACCGTGTTAAACGGAGTGACGGTCCCGAGACCGGTCAGCAGCACCGGAAAATTTGCCTGATTGGCCGTGTCGATCGAAACCGGAATCGCCTGTTCGGCCTTTGCCGCTGGCTGCTTCGCCCGCGTGGTCCGATCGTAGGCGGCATATCCGCCGACACACGCAACTGCAAACAGGGCAAGCAGCAGAGCCCGACCGTATCGCATTGACCGATGTCCTTGTGCCCCGACTGAGGATGCACCCGGTGCGCCTGCCTGACCACCAGGTCAGCGACACGCCCGCGCCCCTGCGACCTTAGCGCGCAGGGACTTCGATCAATATGGCTAAACGCCTGAAAACGAAGTCAACTTTCCTTGAGACGATTAACAATCGGTCATCCGCAGCAAACCTCGAACGGCTCAATGGCTGATCATCCAGGGCCGCGCAGTCGGGAACCCTTTCGCGCCGCTCCGGGTCTTCGTCATCAACCGCGCCGGCTTTTTGGATGAACAGCAACCGCAGTTGGCGCCATGCGAGGCCTTGTACTCGCCAAGCGTCTTCGGCGCGTTGCGGCTGCGCTCGTTGGTGGCGTGGGCGACGCGCTTGTCTGCGGGCATGCACGCAAAGCTTGGCGCAGTGAGAATCACCCGCGGCGCGCTTTGCCCGCATGTCTCGCATGGCTGCGGCCGGTCGAACTCCGCCATCGGCCGCATCTCCGTGAACGGGCCGCACGTCTCGCACAGATATTCATAGACCGGCATCGCAGCTCTCCTCGCTTGGATCATTGAAAGGTGGATGCGGGGCGGCAAGGACAACCGTCCCGCATCCGTCGCGCAGGGAGCCGTTACTTGTCCGGCGATAGCGGCAGATCGATGCCACCTTTGATATGTTTGATCGGTCCTGCCGCCGAAGGCATGATGTCGAAATCGAAGATTTCCGTCGGCAGCCACAGCGTCGCGCAGGCGTTCGGAATATCGACAACGCCCGAGATATGGCCTTGGCACGGGGCGGTCCCCAGGATCGAGTAGGCCTGCGCGCCGGAGTAACCGAACTTCTTCAGGTACTCGATCGCGTTCAAGCAGGCCTGCCGATAGGCGATATGCACATCGAGGTAATGCTGTTTGCCAGCCTCATCGACGGAGATGCCTTCGAAAATCAGGAAGTCCTTATAGTTCGGCGTCACCGGCGACGGTTTGAAGATCGGATTCTTGATGCCGTACTTGGAAACGCCGTCCTTGATGATGTCCACCTTGATATGTAGCCAACCCGCCATTTCGATGGCGCCGCAGAAGGTGATCTCGCCGTCGCCCTGGCTGAAGTGCAGGTCCCCCATGGACAGACCGCCGCCCGGTACATAAACGGGGAAGAAGATCTTCGAGCCGCGCGACAGATCCTTGATGTCGCAGTTGCCGCCATGCTCGCGCGGCGGCACCGTGCGCGCCCCCTCCGCGCCGATCTTCGCCTTGGCGTCTCCGGTCGCCTTGCCCGCATGCGCGGTCGCCGCAAACGGCGGATTGGCGAGCGGCGGCACGCGGGTCGGGTTGGTGGCGATGAAGCCGACCTCGCGGTCGTTCCACGTCTTCAGGAGTTTCGGATCAGGCAGGCAGCCGATCAGGCCTGGATGAATCAGGCCGGCGAAGTTGACACCCGGAATATGCCGCGACGAGGTGTACAGTCCCTTGAAATCCCAGATCGACTTCTGCGCCTGCGGGAAGTGATCCGTGAGGAAGCCGCCGCCGTTGTTCTTGGAGAAGAAGCCGTTGAAGCCCCACAGGCTCTCCTTCAACGGCCCGACATCGAGCAGATCGACCACCAGCAGGTCACCCGGCTCCGCACCCTTCACGCCGATGGGGCCCGACAGGAAATGCACGATCGACAGGTCGATGTCGCGCACGTCGTCCGCCGAGTCGTTGTTCTTGATGAAACCGCCGGTCCAATCATAGGTCTCGACGATGAAGTCGTCGCCGGGATTGACCCACGCCACCATCGGAATGTCGGGGTGCCAGCGGTTGTGGACCATGTCGTTCTCGTAAGCCGACTTGGTAAGGTCGACCTTGATCAGTGTGTCAGGCATAGCAAGCTCCCCTTGGATTACCGTTGATTGGGTTACCGACGATTCAGACTGAGAGAAATTTCGCGACCTGCTCGGCATCGACACTGGCGCGCAGCTCGTCGCGGACGATCTCGCCGTTCTCGATCACCAGCACGCGGTCGGCGATATCGAGCGCGAAACTCAAGACCTGCTCGGAGACGACGATCGACAACCCTCGCTCGTCGCGAATGCGCTTCAGCGTGCGCGCCATCTCCTGGATAATCGACGGCTGGATGCCCTCGGTCGGCTCGTCCAGCAGCAGCACCTTCGGCTTGGTCGCCAGCGCGCGCGCGATCGCAAGCTGCTGCTGCTGGCCGCCCGAGAGATTCCCGCCGCGGCGGTTCTTCATCTCCAGCAGCACCGGAAACAATTCGTAGATGTCGTCCGGCACCTTCGATCCACCGGACGCGACGAGGCCCGTCTCGATGTTCTCCTTCACGGTCATGGTCGAGAAGATCATCCGGCCTTGCGGCACATAGGCGAGCCCTTTGGCAACCCGCTCGTAGCTCTTCAACCCGCCGACCTCGGCGCCGTTCATCCGCACCGTGCCGCTCTTGGCGGGAATGATTCCCATCAGCGCCTTCATCAGCGTGGTCTTGCCCATGCCGTTGCGCCCCATGATGGCGACGATTTCGTTCGGCGCGACGCTGACGTTCAGGCCATGCAGCACTTCGCTTTGACCGTAGGCGACATGATAATCGGTGATATCGAGCATCACGCTTCTCTTCGCTTGAGCATGATCTTTCCGGAAAACCGGCTCCCACGTTTCCTGATCATGCTTTAATGTCCGAGATAGACTTCGATGACTTTCGGGTCGGTCTTGACGTGCTCCATCGAGCCTTCCGACAGGATCTTGCCCTGATGCAGAACCGTCACCTTGTGGGCGATATCCTCGACGAACTTCATGTCGTGCTCGATGACGAGCACGGAGCGGTTCTTGATGATCCGCTGCAGCAGTTCGGCGGTCTTGACCCGCTCGCTCACGCTCATGCCTGCGACCGGCTCGTCGAGCATCAACAGCTCCGGATCCTGGATCAGCAGCATGCCGATCTCCAGCCACTGCTTTTGCCCGTGGCTCAAAAGATCAGCGCTCGTGTCGAGACGGTCCTTCAGGAAGATCATCTCGGCGACCTCCTCCACCCGCTCGCGCACCGCCGCATCGCGCTTAAACGCCAGCGCGCCGAACACCGTGCGGCCGCGCGGATAGGATATCTCCAGATTCTCGAACACCGTCAGGTCGTCATAGATCGACGGCGTCTGGAACTTGCGCCCGACTCCCGCCTGGACGATGTCGTTCTCCTTCAACGTCGTCAGCTCCTGGCCGCGAAAGCGGATCGAGCCGGAGGTGGCTTTGGTCTTGCCGCAGATCAGATCCAGCACCGTGGTCTTGCCGGCGCCGTTCGGACCGATGATGACGCGAATCTCGTTCTCTTCGACATAGAAGGAGAGATCGTTGACCGCCTTGAACCCATCGAATGAAACCGTAAGGCCCTCGACAGCGAGCAAAAAGTCCGGCGGCTGATATCCGATGATCATGGCCTCTCCTATTCCGCAGGGGCGCCGTCGGTGACGGAGCTGTCATTCCAGCGCGCGGGCAAAGTCTTCCGCTTCTGCAGCAGGCGATCGAGATATGGCTGCGCATAATCGCGCCAGATCCCCGCGAGACCGTTCGGAAACACCAGCACCACGGCGATGAACAGCGCGCCGAGACCGAACAGCCAGAGCTGCGGGAAGGATTCCGACAGGCTGGTCTTGGCGAAATTCACCAGCAAGGCGCCGTACACCGCACCGAAGATCGATAGCCGACCGCCGACGGCGGTGTAGATCACCATCTCGATCGATGGCACGATGCCGACGAAGGACGGCGACATGAAGCCGACTTGAAGCGTGAACATCGCCCCGCCGATCGCCGCGAACACCGCCGCGAGGCAAAACACGAAGATCTTGAAGTTGGCGACGCTGTAGCCGGAGAAGCGGACACGGTCCTCCTTGTCGCGCATGGCGACGAGAATCCGGCCGAGCTTCGCATGACGGATGAACTGCGCCGCGACGATGCACCCGAACAGGCAAGCGACGCAGACGAAGTAGAGGATCAGCTTGGCGCTGTCGGTACGGATGTCCCAGCCTTTCAGCGTGCGCAAATCCGTAATGCCGTTGATACCTCCGGTGTAGCCCTGCTGGCCGACGATCAGGATTGTCAGGATTGCGGCGATCGCCTGGGTGATGATCGCGAAGTACACGCCGCCGACCCGCCGCTTGAACATTGCCGCGCCGATGACAAAGGCGAAGAACGCGGGCACCAGAACGATGGCAAGGACCGTGAACGTCAGACTGTGGAACGGCTGCCAGAATAACGGCAGCTGGGTGAGCTGATTCCAGTCCATGAAGTCCGGGATGCCGGGCGTGGACTGGATCTTGGTGTTCTCGATGCTAGAGGCTTCCAGCTTGAGATACATCGCCATGCAATAGCCGCCGAGGCCGAAGAACACGCCCTGCCCGAGGCTCAGAATGCCGCCGAAGCCCCAGCACAGCACCAGCCCCATCGCCACGAAGGCGTAGGTGAGATACTTGCCGACGAGATTGAGGCGGAAGATATCGAGCGTCAGCGGCAGGATCACCACCAGCAGCAACGCGAGCACAGCGATGCCGATCCAGTCCGCGCGCTTGAGGAAGCGTGTGCTGTCCATCATGACACGATCCTCACTTGCGAACCTTGAGAGCGAACAGACCCTGCGGCCGCAGCATCAGAATTCCAACGATCGCCAATAGCGTCAGCACCTTGGCCATCGATCCGGACATGAAGAACTCCATGGTCGATTGCGCCTGGGAAATGGTGAAGGCAGAAGCGATGGTGCCGAGCAGGCTGGCGGCGCCGCCGAACACGACAACGAGGAAGGTATCGACGATATAGAGTTGGCCGGAGGTCGGCCCGGTCGAGCCGATCATCGTGAAAGCGGAGCCGGCGATGCCGGCGATACCGCAGCCGAGACCGAAGGTGTAGCGATCGACTCTCTCGGTGTTGATGCCGACGGCGCCAGCCATCACGCGATTCTGTACTACGGCGCGAACCTGCTTGCCCCAGCGCGACCAGAACAGCACGTAGGCGACGACGAGCGTGATGACGACGGTCAGACTCATCACGAACATGCCGTTGATGGGAATCTCAACCGTGTCGGTGAGCTGCTTTGAGCCCATCATCCACTGCGGCAGCTCGACGCCGACCTCACGCGCGCCGAACACCGAACGATAGGTTTGCTGCAGGATCAAACTCAGCCCCCAAGTCGCCAGCAGCGTGTCGAGCGGCCGCTTATAGAGATGACGTATCAGCGCCCATTCCACCAACATGCCGAGCGCGCCGGCGGCGACGAAGGCGAAGGCCATCGCCACGAAGAAATAGCCGTTGAACAGGCCCGGCAAATGCTCCTGAAACAGGTTCGAGGTCAGCCAGGTCACGTAGGCGCCGAGGATCATGAACTCGCCATGCGCCATGTTGATGACGCCCATCTGGCCGAAGATGATCGCGAGCCCGAGCGCCATCAGAACGAACACCGAGAACAGGATCAGTCCGGCGAAACCTTGCATGACGAAGATTGAGGACAAATCGCCAATCGAATAGTCGCCGAACATCGATAGCTCCGTGTGAAAGGAAGGCCGCATCGCGCCAACTCTTACGCGCCAGTCTGACGCGCCAAGTCTTGCGCCCCAGCGCGATGCGACGATTGCCTTACCGGTCGAGGGAGGCTTACTGGTAGCCTTTCGGGAACGGATCCGGCTCGACCAGTTCGGCGGTCTCGTAGATCAACTCGTACTGCCCGTCGGCCTTGGCGCGGCCGACCCGCGTCTTCGACCAGAGATGATGGTTCTCGTGGATGCGGACGTAACCTTCCGGCGCGCCCTTGAATTCCACGCCGGGCGAAGCAGCCGCGACCTTGTCGATATCGAAGGAGCCCGCCTTCTCCACCGTCGCTTTCCACAGCCACGGGCCGAGATAGGCCGCCTGGGTGACGTCGCCGATCACCGTCTTGTCACCCCACATCTTTTTGAAGGCCGCCACGAACTCCTTGTTGTTCGGATTGTCGAGGGACTGGAAATACTTCATGCAGGCATAAGCGCCGGCGATATTCTCGCCGCCGATGCCGTCGATCTCGTCTTCGGTCACCGAGATCGTCAGCAGCGTCTGCTTGGAGAGATCGATGCCCGCGGCCTTGAGCTGCTTGTAGAAGGCGACGTTCGAACCGCCGACGATGATCGCGTAGATCACGTCCGGCTTGGTGAGCTTGATCTTGTTGATCACCGAGTTGAACTGGGTATGACCGAGCGGGAAGTATTCTTCGCCGACCACCTTGGTCTTCAGATGGTTCTCGATGTGCTTGCGGGCGATCTTATTCGACGTGCGCGGCCAGATGTAGTCGGAGCCGAGCAGATAGAAGCTCTTGGCGCCCTTCTCCTTCGTCACCCAGTCGAGCCCGGCGATGATCTGCTGCGTCGCCTCCTGGCCCGTGTAGATCACGTTCTTCGATTGCTCGAGGCCTTCATAGAACGTCGGATAGTAGAGCATGCCGTTGTACTGTTCGAACACCGGCAGCACCGCCTTGCGCGAGGCCGAGGTCCAGCAGCCCATCACCGACGCGCACTTGTCGTTGACGAGCAGCTTCTTCGCCTTCTCGGCGAAGGTCGGCCAATCGCTGGCGCCATCCTCCTGGATGAACTTGATCTTGCGGCCGAGCACGCCGCCTGCGGCATTGATCTGCTCGATGGCGAGTTTCTCCGCCTGCACTGAGCCGGTCTCGCTGATCGCCATGGTACCCGTGACCGAGTGCAGGATGCCGACGGTCACTTCCGTATCGGAAACCGCAAGACCCGTGGTGTTGACCACCGACGTCGCCGGCCCGGCGCCGAATGACGGCCGGCCGCCCAGCAGCGAAACCGCCGGCAGCGCTGCCATCCCCATCAAGAGCTTTCTGCGCAGCGGCGACCGCAAGCCGCTGGTAATGACCTCGTTGTTGTTCTCGTCCGACATGACCCACCCCTTCGTTGCGGAGGACACACTGCAATCCGAATGGGCAGACGTTGGCGCAATTTGTGCACTGCACAGATACGCAAGATCGCGTATACTGCACCGCAAAATCGCGAGCTAGGTTCTACGTATGGACCTCGGGGGAGTTCAAAGAGTGTGACCGGGCCGCAGCGCATCGACCGCGTCAGGCGCCAGTACAACCAGTGGGTAGCCAACCAGACGCTGGAAGACTACGCTCTGCGTTTCACGGCCAAGAGCGCACGACGCTGGTCGGCCGCCCGCGTCGCCAACACCGCGATCGGCTCGATCTCGTTTCTGGCGCTGGAGGCGATCGGCGGCACCATCACGCTCAACTATGGCTTCACCAACGCGACGGCGGCGATCCTCGTGGTCAGCGTCATCATCTTCTGCTGCGGTCTGCCGATTGCCTATTATGCCGCCAAATGCGGCGTCGACATCGACCTGCTTACCCGCGGCGCAGGGTTCGGCTACATCGGCTCGACCATCACCTCGCTGATCTATGCGACCTTCACCTTCATCTTCTTTGCCATCGAGGCGGTGATCCTCGCGATGGCCCTGGAGCTGTGCTTCGGCATTCCCCGGCCGATCGGCTATCTCATCAGTGCGATAGCCATCATCCCGTTGGTGACGCACGGCATCAACCGGATCAGCCGCTTCCAGCTCTGGACACAGCCGCTCTGGATCGTCTTGCACATCCTCCCCTTCGCCGCGATCGCCTTGAACCATCGCGAGTCGTTCACCGAATGGACCCGCTTCACCGGCGAGCATGGCAATCCATCAGGAGCATTCGATATTCTGCTGTTCGGCACGGCTGCGGCTGTCGTGTTCTCGCTGGTGGCGCAAATCGGCGAACAGGTCGACTTCCTGCGCTTCCTGCCGCGTGATCGCCGGACGTCGAAGACGGCCTGGTGGCTGGCGCTGTTGAGCGCCGGTCCCGGTTGGATCGTGCTCGGTGCGCTCAAGCTGCTGGCCGGCTCTTTTCTGGCTTTCTTCGCACTGAGCCACGGCATCAGCGCCGAGCACGCGGCCGAGCCGACGGAGATGTACTACGCCGTCTTCCGTTACGTGCTGTCGCAGCCGGATCTCGCCCTGGCGCTGGCCGGGACCTTCGTGATCCTGTCGCAGCTGAAGATCAACGTCACTAACGCCTATGCCGGGTCGATCGCATGGTCGAACTTCTTCTCGCGCCTGACGCACCGGCATCCGGGCCGCGTGGTGTGGCTGGTGTTCAACGTGATCGTCGCCGTGCTGCTGATGGAGATCGGCGTCTACAAGGCGCTCGAGCAGACGCTCGCGCTTTATTCCATCGTCGCCATCGCCTGGGTCGGTGCATTGGTTGCCGACCTGACCGTGAACAAGCCATTGGGATTGCGACCGGCGCAGATGGAGTTCAAGCGCGCGCACCTGTACGACATCAATCCGGTGGGCGTCGGCACGATGGCAGTGGCGACCGCGACTTCGGCCGCGGCTCTCTATGGCGTCTTCGGGCCGACCACCAAGGCGCTGGCGCCGTTCGTCGCATTGGGCACCGCCTTCGTCACCGCGCCGCTGATCGCGCTCGTCACCCGCGGCCGCTACTACATCGCACGCAAGCCGATGAAGAGCTGGGAGGGGCTGGAGTCGATCCAGTGCTGTATCTGCGAACACGCCTTCGAACCCGAGGACATGGCCTCGTGCCCGGCCTATTCGGGACCGATCTGCTCGCTGTGCTGTTCGCTTGACGCCCGCTGCGAAGATCTCTGCAAGCCGCATGCACGTATCTCGACGCAGCTGACCAACACGTTCGCCAAGGCGATCCCCTCACCGGTCGATGCACAGGTCGCATCGCAGCTCGTGCATTACCTGTTCGTATTCCTGATGTCCGCCGGACTGGTGGGCCTGACTCTCGGTCTGATCTACGTGCAGGTCTCCTCGGAGCCCGGAGCAGACGGCAGCGCCACCGCCATTGCCGACGCGCTCTGGAAGGTATTCTTCGCGCTTGCGATCGTCATTGGTGTGGTGGCGTGGTTGTTCGTGCTGGCGCGGCAGAATCGAGAAGCCGCCGAATCCGAGACCCGCAGGCAGACCACGTTGCTGATGCAGGAGATCGAAGCGCACGAGCGCACCGATGCCGAGTTGCAGCGTGCCAAGGAGGTCGCCGAATCAGCCAACCTCGCCAAGAGCCGCTACGTCGTCGGACTGAGTCACGAACTGCGTTCGCCGCTCAACGCGATCTCCGGCTATGCGCAGCTGCTCGATCAGGACGACGGCTTGCAAGCGAAGCCGCGCGGCCAAATCCGCGTCATCAAGCGCAGCGCCGACCATCTGTCCGGCCTGATCGACGGCATTCTGGACATTTCCAAGATCGAAGCCGGCCGGCTCTACCTCGCCCGCGACGAAGTGCTGCTGGGCGATTTCCTGGATCAACTCGTCGGCATGTTTCGCCTGCAGGCGAACGCCAAACAGATCGACTTCATCTTCGAGCGTCCGAACTATCTGCCGCACGCCGTTTACACCGACGAAAAGCGATTGCGGCAGGTCCTCATCAATCTCTTGTCGAACGCCATCAAGTTCACCGCCCGCGGCAGCGTGCATTTCATCGTCCGCTACCGCGACCCGGTGGTGGAGTTCGAAATTCGCGATACCGGACCCGGCATCCAGCCAGACGATATCGAGCGCATTTTCGAGCCGTTCGAGCGCGGCGCGCTCGGCACATCGCAGCCGCAGACCGGCACCGGTCTCGGCCTGACGATCAGCAAACTGCTCGCCGGCGTGATGGGTGGTGACATCAGCGTCACCAGCACCGTCGGCGCTGGCAGCACCTTCCGCCTCAAGATGCTGCTTTCGGAAGTCACGTCACCGGGCCAGATTGCACCGCCCGTCGATGCCAAAGTGTCCGGCTATCTCGGCCCACGCAAGACCATCCTGATCACCGACGACGATCCGGCGCAGCGCGATATGCTTGGCGAGGTGCTGGCGCCACTCGGCTTTATCCTGCTGAGCGCACCCAACGGGGCGGCCTGCCTCAGCCTCGCCCAGCACTGCCAGCCGGATCTGTTCATACTCGATATCTCGATGCCGCAGATGGACGGATGGGCGGTGGCCGAAGCGCTGAAGACTTCCGATCATCGCAACGCCAAGGTGCTGATGCTGTCGGCAAGTGCGCTGGAGGCGCATGGCAGTTCGCTCGCGCAGCGGCTGCACGACGGCTATCTGATGAAACCGATCGACATTCCGCGGCTGCTCGGCGAGATCGGCAAGCTGCTGGCGATCGATTGGACCAATGGCGGGGACAAACAGGAAAGCGCTGAACAGCAACCGACCCACTTGGTTCATCCATCGGCGGCGCAGATCATTGAGCTCATTCGACTCGGCGAGATGGGACACATCAGGGCCATCCAGTCCCATCTCGACGCGATTGATCGCAACCAACCCGAATGCCGTGGTTTCGTCGAACAGGTCCGCGTCCTGATCGATCATTTCAATTTTCCCGAGTTCCTCGCGCGTCTGAGACTGTTGCAACACCATGAATGACAGAAAGCAGAGCGATGTCGTCCTGGTCGTCGACGACTCGCCCGAGACCCTGCGGATGCTGACCGACGCGCTCGATCAGGCGGGCATGACGGTGATGGTCGCCCTCGATGGTTCGGCAGCCATGAAGGTGGCCGAGCAGATCACGCCGGACATCATTCTTCTCGACGCGGTGATGCCGGGTCTCGACGGCTTCGAGACCTGTCGCCGGCTGAAGCGCGAGAGCCGGCTGAGTGACGTGCCGGTCGTGTTCATGACCGGGCTTTCGGAGACCGAACATATCGTCCGCGGGCTGGAAGCAGGCGGCGTGGACTATGTGACGAAGCCGGTGAAGATCGAGGAAATGCTGGCACGCATTCGCGTGCATCTGACCAACGCCCGGCTCGCGACCAGCGCTCGCACCGCGCTCGACGCGGCGGGACACTTCCTGCTCGCCGTCGATGATCAGGCCCGGCTGATCTGGGCGACGCCACAGACGCACAAACTGCTCCAGGACGATGGCCGGACCGGCACGGCAGTTCTGCCAGCCGCGCAACTGAACTGGCTCGAACGGGCCCGCAACGCCGAGCACGAACAGCCCGGCAGCGGATGGGAGATGCGCGGGAGCCGTTTCGTCCTCCATTATCTTGGCCGGCCAGCGGCAGGGGAACACCTGCTCCGCCTGACGCCGGAGGCTGCGCGCCCGCAAAGCGAATTGCGCAAGGAGCTTGGCCTTACTAGCCGCGAGGCTGAGGTGTTATCTTGGCTTAGCAACGGCAAAACCAATCGCGATATCGCGCAGATTCTGGGGCTCAGCCCGCGCACCATCGACAAGCATCTCGAGCAGATCTACGCCAAGCTCGGCGTCGAGAACCGCACGGCCGCCGCAACCATAGCGGTCAGAGCCCTGGGCCGGGATCGCCTCTGATAGACTCTGCGAGCTCGCTCGCCAAGACTGCCACCCCGATCACATTTGCGAGACTGCCCAGGCAGTCTGCATCGACGGCGCATGGCAGCCATTCAGCTTGAAGCACGTATCTCAACAATTTGTAACCCGTTCGCGCGCGCATCGACCTTGATTGCTCTAAGTTCCCTTATTATAAGCATGCTTACGATCTTTGGACCCCGCTCCATGAACTCCAATCATTCGACACTTGGCTTCGTTCTGCACGATGTCGCGCGCCTGCTCCGCCGCCGCTTCGAGCAGCATGCGCGTGGCTCAGGGCTGACCCGCTCGCAGTGGCAGGTGCTCGCATATCTCGAACGCAACGAAGGCATCCATCAAAGCGGCTTGGCCGAGCTGCTGGAGATCGAACCGATTACACTCGGCCGCATGGTCGACAAACTTCAGGAGCTTTCTTTGGTCGAGCGGCGGCCGCATCCGACCGACCGCCGCATCTGGCTGCTGTGGCTGACTCCGAAGGCACGCCCCAAACTGACCAAGCTCAAGGCACTGGGCGACCTCACCCGCAGCGAGGCGCTTGCCGATATCTCGGAAAAGGATCGCGAGCATCTGTTGAAGACGCTGACGACCCTGAAAGTGAATTTGACAAACGCCATTGCCTCCCAACCATCACTGAAACGAGCGAACAATGGCTAAGAACGAAACCGCCAACACGGCAAAGGCGCAGGATGATGCCGAAAACGTGCATCACCTGACGCGGACGAAGGCCGAGACCGCCCGCGTCGAAACTCCTGCCGAACGCCGGCCCGCCGAACACCCCGAATCTCCCGCCAGCGAGCAGGAGAGCGCCGCCACTCTCGCTCCGGGCGATGCCCCCCCTCCGGGCGAGGGTGGCAGGCGACTCTCGACCCGCAAGGTCCTGTTCGCGCTGCTGCCGATCGCGCTCGTCGTCTTCTGCTACGTCTACATCACCGGCGGGCGAACGATGACCACCGACAATGCCTATGTGCAGGCCGACATGGTCGGCGTCGCCAACGATATTGCCGGCATTGTTAGTGAAGTCGACGTTAAGGAGAATCAGAAGGTCGCCGTGGGCGATGTGCTGTTCAAGCTGGATGACAAGGCGTTCCGTCTCGCGCTCGATCGCGCCGACGCACAGCTCAGCATCACCCGCAACAACCTGATCGCCTCGCAGGCGAACTACCGCAACATGCAGGCGCAGATCGAACAGGCCAAGGCCGACGTCGATTTCGCCAGCGTCACCTTCAAGCGCCAACAGGAGCTGGCCGCCAACAACTTCACGCCACGCGCCACCTTCGATGATGCCCGCCGCAATCTTCAGGTCGCGCAGCAGAAGCTGGCCTCGCTGAATCACCAGCTCGCCGGGCTTGCTGCCAGCCTGAACAACGATCCGAATGCGGCGGTCGAAAGCTATTCACAGTATAAGGAACAACTGGCCGTGCGCGATGAAGCCGCGCGCCAGCTCAGCCATACGGTGGTTCGCGCGCCGATCGCCGGCGTCGCCACCAAGGTCGCTTCGCTGCAACCGGGACAATATCTTGCCGCCTCCACCAGCGCGTTGGCCGTGGTCGCCACCGATCACGTCTGGGTGCAAGCCAACCCGAAGGAGACCGAGCTGACCTATGTGAAGCCGGGCCAGAAGGCGACGATCGAGGTGGACACCTATCCGGGCGTCCAGTGGAATGGAACGGTCGAAAGCATCAGCCCGGCGTCGGCGTCGAGCTTCTCGCTGCTGCCGGCCGAGAACTCGAGCGGCAACTGGGTGAAGGTGGTGCAGCGCATCCCGATGCGGGTGCGGGTCGAAACGGATCCCAACAAGCCGCAACTTCGCGTCGGCATGAGCGTGGAGCTCGGCGTCGATACCGGTCACGCGCGTGGCGTGCCCGAGCCGATCGCGCGGCTGTTCAGACACGCGGGAGCTTAAATCATGGCCGGCGCCGTATATGACGAAGGCGTCGTTCCAGCCGGCATCAATCGCATCGCGATCACCGGCTGCATCATCCTGGCGGTCATCATGCAGGCGCTGGATACCACCATCGCCAACGTGGCGCTGCCGCATATGCAGGGCAGCGTCGCCGCCAGCAGCGAACAGATCAACTGGGTGCTGACCTCTTACATCGTGGCGGCAGCGATCATGACCCCGCCGTCCGGCTACCTGACCAGCCGGTTCGGCCGCAAGCGGGTGCTGCTGATCTCGGTTGCGGGCTTCATTATTACCTCGATGCTCTGCGGCGCGGCGCAAACGCTCGAGCAGATCGTCATCTTCCGCCTGTTGCAGGGATGTTTCGGCGCGGCCTTGGTGCCAATCGCGCAAGCGGTCATGCTCGACATCTTTTCCTTGAAGGAGCGCGGCACCGCTATGGGCGTATTCGGCGTCGCGGTGATGGTCGGGCCGGTGCTTGGCCCGGTGATCGGCGGCTGGCTCACCGATCAGCTCAACTGGCGCTGGATCTTCTACATCAACCTGCCGCTCGGCGCGCTGGCCTTCGCAGGCATCTCCTATTTCATGTATGAGACCCGCAGCAAGGCGCCGAGCAAGTTCGACTGGCTCGGCTTCGGCAGCCTCAGCGTCTTCATCGCCGCGCTGCAGGTGTTCCTCGACCGCGGCAGTCAGCTTGACTGGTTCTCCTCGCTGGAAATTATCATCGAGGCCGTGATCGCGGTCTCGGCCCTGTACATCTTCATGGTGCATGTCTTCACGTCGAAGACGCCGTTCATCAATCCGCGGCTGTTCCTCGACCGCAATTATGCGATCGGCATCGTCTTCATTTTCATGATCGGCATCACCTATCTCGCCTCGATGGCGCTGATGACGCCTTACCTGCAGACGCTGATGGGCTATCCGATCGTCACCGCCGGTATCGTCATGGGACCGCGCGGGCTCGGCACCATGGTCTGCATGTTCGTGGTCGGCCGCATGATCAACAAGGTGGACACCCGCATCCTGCTGCTGATCGGTTTCGGCCTGACGGCATGGTCGATGTACGACATGACCGGCTGGACGCCCGATGTCTCCCAGTGGACGATCGCCTCGGTCGGCTTCATACAGGGCGCCGGCCTCGGCTTCCTGTTCGTGCCGCTGACGACGGTGACCTTCGCGACCCTGGCGCCGCAACATCGTGGCGAAGCAACCGGCATGTACAACCTGTCGCGCAATACCGGTTCGGCGGTCGGCATTTCGATCGTCACATACCTGCTGTCGCGCAACGTGCAGGTCAATCACGCGATCCTCGGTGAGCACGTCAATCCCTACAATCGCGCGTTCGACAATCCGACGGTACTGAACCTGATGAGCCCATGGACTGCGAGCGGACGTGCCGTGCTCGACCAGTTCGTCAACGGACAAGCGTCGATCATCGCCTACATCAACGATTTCAAGCTGATGATGATCCTCGCCTTGGCAGCGATGCCGCTGGTCTTCCTGCTGAAGAAGGCGACGCCTTCGAACGACGCGAGCCACGCGATCGCCGCGGACTGACGTGGCCCGCCGAGCGGCGGAACGCTTGCGATTTTGACCCGAAAGAGAACCGAACACTCGGCCGGAAAGGGCTCTATCCCGGTCTCCGTGCCGCCAGCGCTTCACCAAATGCCTGGAACAGCGCCCGGTTGATGGGATTGCGCTGCGGGTCGTACTCCGCATGCCATTGCACGCCCAACGCAAATCCGGGAGCATCGGCGATGCGGATGGCTTCGATCGTGCTGTCCTCGGCCACACCCTCGACGACGACGCGCTCGCCGGGCTTGAGGATGCCCTGCCCGTGCAGCGAGTTGACGCGGATCGTTTCGCATCCGAACAGCTTGGCGAACACTCCACCAGGCACCAACGCGACATCGTGGCGATCAGCGAAAACGACCGCCGGATCGGGATGGACCTCGCCCGTCTCGAGCCGCGGCATGCGATGGTTCATGCGGCCCGGCAGTTCGCGGATTTCCGGATGCAGCGAGCCGCCGAATGCAACGTTCAGCTCCTGCAGACCACGGCAGATGCCGAAGATCGGGATACCGCGCGCGACACACGCCTCCGCCAACGCGAGCGCCACGTCATCGCGGGCGCTGTCGTAGGGCTCGTGCTTCGGATCCGGCTCGACACCGAAACGGGTCGGATGCACGTTCGCTCGCGCTCCGGTCAGCAAAATGCCATCGACCGCATCCAGCAGTGCACCGATGTCGGTGACGTCCGGAACGCTGGCAAACATCAACGGCATCGCCCCTGCGACCTCAGCCACCGCGCGCAGGTTACGCTCGCCGACCGCCTGAACGGAAAAGCGCTTTTCGACGATCTGCGCGTTGCCGATCACACCGACGATCGGTTTACTCATGGTGCGCGCCCACTTCTGCGGCGGGCCGTTCGCAAGCTGCGGCCATCGGTCGTCTGATCTCCCGTCCGTCCGGGCCAGCCCCAAGCAGCCCGAACTCCGCGGATCATGCCCGGCGTTCGCCGCAGGATCAATGGCGAAGCCGGATGGCACAGCTGCCGCCGGCGCGGTGCAGGGCGCGAGCGAACTGCGGATATGGAAGGCTAGAATTCGCCGTGCAGACGGCCCGAGATGATCGAGACCGGACCGCGGTCCTTGTTGTAGGCCGGGCTGGCGATGAACTGATAGTCGGCAGTCAGAGTAATCGCCTTGCTCAACGCGAAGGCGTAGTAGGTCTCCAGGATACGTTCGGTGCCGTAGTTCAGCCGCCCGTCGCCGATCAATAACCCGATGCCGCCAGCCGCCAGATAGTCGCGGTGCGCAGCCGACAGGCCATTCACCGCGCCACCGAGGCCGAAGGTGTCGGCCGGCCGGCCCCAGTAACTGCCCTTGACCGAAACACCCCCCGACAGGCTGCGGTCGATGTCGGTGAAGGACAAGATTTCGTTACGCCCGTCATTCCAGCTCGCGCGGGCGAAAATGCCGATGTCGGTCATCACCTGCTGCTCCAGGTTGACGTAGAAGCCGTATTTCGACCGCTGGCGACGGTTGACCGCGGTGAAATCGTTGATATCGAGGGCCGGATCGGCCACCACCGCAGCCAACGCGTCCCGATAGCTGCCGGTGATCCCCTTGTTGGCGAAAACGCCAATGCGGACCTTGCCGGGCTGCACGAAGACCGTGTGGCGCTCTTCAAACTCGACCGCGGCGCCGCCAGTTTTCGACGTGAGAACGTCGCTGTTCGGCTTGCTCGGCACCTGGAAGACGCCGGCGCGCACCGCCCAATCCTTGCGATTGAGCTCGACCACGGCGCCGCGCGTCATGCCAGGCAGGTCGGCCGGGAAATCGTAGGCGGCAGATGCCCACATCGCCCAGTTCATGAAGTCGGTGCGCGGGTCTTTCGCATAGGCGTTGGCATCGAAGAAGTCCCCGACCGCAAACCGGCCGACCGTCACGGTGATGCGATCGATGTCGCGCTTGCCGGCCAACTGGAAAGGCCCGTCGGCGACTTCCTCCTGCCCGCCACCGAGGCCGAAGGTCTGGCGGAAGATATAGCGCTGCAGACGGAAGCGCGGATAATCGGTCCCGCCCTTCTGCGCCTCGCCGTTCGAGAACCCGCCAAGTCCGAGCGTGCTGGCGAGCCCAAAACCTTGCGCGATCTCCGGGTTGAAATAGACTTCGCCGCCCTCCCACAACCGCAGCCCGATGAATGCGCTGGTGGTCCACGTCTCGCGAATTTGGCTGCGGCCCGGCAAGCTGTTGGCACCTTGATACGGCGCCCGGAACGACGGGTAGCCCTGCGTGATCAGCGTCGTCTGGCCGTGCACGTTCCAGTTCGATGATTGCGGCATTTCCGGCGCCTTGAACACCGGCTCGCCTGATCCGCCAAGAGGCAGCGTGTCCCATAGCTTGTAGTTCAGGCCGGCCTTCAACAGGTGCAGCCTCGGCGCCGCCGTCACGTCGGGCAATCCCACATCCGCCAGGCTGTAGGTGCGCTTGCCGAGATCCACGTAGTTGTACTCGACCTTGCCGCTCCAATTGCGGTCGAACGCGTATTCGGCACCGATGCCGGCAATCCAACCAAGCTGCGTACCGGTTTTCTTGCCGAGTGCATTGCCGGCCGCATCGTTGATCACCACGTGAGTCTGGCCCCAGGCGGCACCGCCGGTGACGTATGGCATCAGCGCACCGAAAGCGTAGCCGATGCGCCCCCGCGCGGTCGCGAGATAGTCAAGGCTGGTATTGAAGGGTGTCAGTCGATGCTGTGCCTGATCCAGCGGCCCTGGAAAGGCGACGTCCATCTCGGCGCCGAGCACGAACCGGTTGGAAAGCTGGCGATTATAGCCGGCCTGAAAACCGCCGGTTAGCCCCAATAGACTGTGCGGCAGAAACACGGCCTGGAGCGGCAGCGGGTGGGTACCCGACCCGAGGGCGCCGAAACCGTAGCCGACCTGACCGCCGAAATAGGTGCCGGTCCAATCATGACTGGTGGCAGGCGGGCTTTTGAGGAAGGGACGGACAGGCTGGTCGGCGGCAAGCCCGGGGTAGGCGGTCGTCAGCAAGGCGGTGATCGCCCCCGCAGCAGTGAACGTCCCCTTCATGGCCCCGACTCATCCTGCTCACAATTTCACTGCTTGCCCCATTTCCGCTCGGAAACCAACCGGGCAAGGGACGTCGTCCGCCGGGAACACCCACGCGACTGGCGGCTTAGTACAGAATTGTGACAACCGGATTATCGGCTGCGCGTGCCTCAAGGCGGCAGTCGCTACGCATGGCGGATGCCGTATGGAAAACCCGAGCAAGGATGAGCGCGCGAAGCTAACCGCTCGCTCATCGACCCTCTACTCGACGGTGATGCCAGCTGCTTCCACGAGCCGCCGCACCTTCTCGCTCTCGGCGCGGTGGAAGGCCTCGACGCCCTCCTTCGCCTGAAACGGAAGCGGCTGACTGCCAGTCGATTCGATATAGGCCACAACCTCCGGAGCCTGCATCACCTCGGCGAATGCCTTGACAAGATCATCGATCACGTTCGCTGGCGTGCCCGCGGGAGCGACAACGGTGGACCAGCCGCTCCACACTGCAGAAGGATAGCCAAGCTCGACCAGGGTCGGCGTGTCCTTCATCACCGGCGAGCGGCGCGATCCGGTCACCGCGAGCGCCCGCAGCTTACCCGCCTCCAGAAGCGTCTTGAGCGGGCTGTAGTACTCGAAAGCCACATCGACAACGCCCCCTGTCAGATCCGTAAGCGCTGGCGTCGAACCTCGGTAAGGCACATGGGTCGCCTGGAAGTTTGCGGCACTGCGGAACAGCTCGAAAGCGAAGTGCTGCCCCGTCCCGGCGCCGGCCGATGCGAAATTGATCTTCTCTGGATGAGCGCGGGCATAGCTCACGAGATCGTCCACGGTCTTAAACGGACTTGACGCTGGCACGACCAGAATGGGCGAGGCTTCATGCAGCGTATGGATCGGCGCGAATGACTTGAACGAATCGTAGGACAGCTTCTTGTAGATCCACGGATTGGTCGCGATCGTACCCGAGGTGGCATAGAGCAGCGTATAGCCGTCCGGCTTCGCGCCGGCGACGAATTCGGTGGCGACGATACCGCCGGCGCCCGGCCGCGGATCAACGATCACAGGCTGACCGATCTTCGCCGACAGCGTCTTGGCGATGACACGGGCCGACAGGTCAGTCACGCCGCCCGCAGGCGACGGCACCACCCATGTCACGGGTCGGCTCGGATAGGGCTGCGCCTGAACCTTTGCGTGAGGCAGCAGCACCATTGCAAAGACAGCGAGGGCAGACGCACTCAAGGTGAATTTCGAAACCATGGAGATCGTAATCCTGTCGTTGATCCGTGGCCGCCGGACACAACGCTCCGCCGACGCGCGAGTGGGATGGAAAAGGATGGGAAGACCGGCTCCGGCGGAGCCGCTACGACGCCTTCGCGCCACGCGCCGGCATCTGTGCCCGCCGGCGAGCCCAGTCCTCGTCGGACCAGGCCAGCATTTCAGCGACGCCGCCGCGCGCCCCGCCGAGGTATCGGCGACCGCCGTCGATCACGACGCTCTCGCCGGTGATGTAGGCGGCGAGATCAGACACCAGGAACGCGCAGAGATTCGCGAGCTCGACATGGTCACCGTGCCGCTGCAGCGGCACCCCCGGCGCATCCGTCCCGTTTGCACCCACCGTCGGATTCAGTCGCGATGTCGCACCATCGGTTGGAAAGCTTCCCGGCACGACCGCGACCAGACGGATGCCCTTCGGCCCCCACTCGACCGCGAGGCTCTTCGTCATCGCATCGATGCCGGCCTTCGCCATCGCTGAGGGAACGGTGAATGGCGCACCGGACAGCGCCGACAGCGTCAGCACGCTGAGCACTGTTCCTGGCCGGCCACGCTCGATCCAGCGGCGTCCCATGCCGGTGGTGCAGTACGCGGTACCGTGCAGGCAAATGCCGAGCACGGAATCGAGCGCGCGTGCGGAGAGCCTGTGCGTCTGGGCGATGAAGTTGCCCGCCGCATTATTCACCAGCACATCGATCGGCGCCGCCGCCCACGCCGCATCCAGCATCGCTTCGACGCTTTCGGGATCGCGGATATCGCACGCCACGGTCTGTACCGTCCGGCCGAATGCCTGCTGGAATTCCGCGGCGGTCGCATCCAGAACATCCTTGCGGCGTCCGCAGATGGCGAGTTCGCTTCCCAGAGACAGAAACCGTCGGCCCATGCTCTTGCCGAGGCCGGTCCCGCCGCCCGTAATCAAGACACGCTTGCCGGAGAGCAGGTTTTCGGAGAATTCACGCATCTGATATTCGTCCTCCAGACGGACTTCGCTGTTATGGATTTTACTTGCTATTCAACCAGCAAGTAAAAAGAATGTCGAGAGCCAAAAAGGACAAGAAACAATGTTGTTAGACGACGATACCCGGATGATTCAGGAGACGGTCGCCAAGTTTGTCGACCGTGAACTGATCCCGCTCGAACCCCAGGCCCTGAAAGTGACAGGCACGGGCGGCGATCGCGCCGGGCTGACGGAGGCCCAAGTACAGCATCTACGTCAGGTGTCGCACAAGCTCGGACTGTGGGGCCTCGACGCCCCGGTGGAATTGGGCGGCCACGACCTGCCGGCGGTGACTCTCGCCGCCGTCAACGAGGAGATGGGCCGGACCTGCATCAACTTCACGCTGCCACCGGACTCCCCGAACCTGCGCATGCTGCAAGCGGTCGGTACGCCCGCGCAGAAGCAGCGCTACCTGAAGCCTTACATCGAAGGCCGCATGACATCGGCGATCGCGATCTCCGAGCCGGGCGCTGGCGGCGACCCGGCCGGGATGACCACCCGCGCCGTGCTGGAGGGCAACCAGTGGGTTATCAATGGCCGCAAGATCTGGATTTCTTCCGCAAAGACGGCCGACTTCGTCATCGTCATGGCGCGTGTCGGCGACGGCCAGCGCCGCGGCGGCATCACCTCCTTCATCGTCGAACGCGGCACACCCGGGTTCATCATCGAGCGTGAAATTCCGATGCTCGGCGGCGTCAAGACCTATGAGGTCCTGTTCGAAAACTGCCGCATTCCCGAGGATTCGGTCCTTGGCCAGATCGGCCTCGGCTACGCGCCGATGCAACTCCGGCTGCTCACACGCCGCCTCGAGATGGGCGCCACCGCCATCGGCATGACTCGCCGCGCCGTCGAGATGATGTGCGAGCACGCGAAGCAACGGGAAACGTTCGGCGTCAAGCTCGCCGACCGCCAAGCCATCCAATGGTGGATTGCCAATACATCCATCAAACTGCATGCCTGCCGGCTGATGGTGCACGACGCCGCACAGAAGACCGATCGCGGCGAGGACGTTCGCCATGAAGCCTCGATGATCAAAGTGTTCGCCACCGAAATGGCTTACGAGGCCTGCGACCAAGCCATGCAGACCCTCGGCGCACTGGGCATGACCGTCGAACTGCCGCTGAACGCGCATTGGCAACGCGCGCGGCTGATGCGCATGTATGAGGGACCGAGTGAGGTGCATCGCCAGACGATCGCCCGGCGCGTGCTGGGACGCTAAGCGGATCCACGATCATCGGATGGACCGGCTCCGTCGCGCCGGTCCGCTACCGTGGAGTTTATGCCGGCGGTGCCAGCGCCCGGCGCAGATTGGCGGTGAACGCATCGCGCAGAGCCCCGATCTCCATCGAATCGGGATCGATCAGCCATTGCATCACCGCCATGCGCAGCGTCGCCAGAACGAGCTGCGCCTGGGCCTGAACGTCGATATCGGACCGGATGTTGCCGAGCTTGATTCCCTGCCGGATGTTGGATGCGATCCGCCTGACCGAACGATCCGTCACCGCCGACATGGCCGGTTGCAGCGCCGGTTCGCGCAGCGACTCGATAATCGCAACGAGCAACGCCCGCGATCCCTGCCCGGCTCCGTCGAAGTAGGATTCGGCCGCAAACAACAACGACTCCATTCCCGGCTCGCGCGGCGAGGCCTTGGCAAGATTCTGCGCGAAGGAATCGACGATGAATCCGGCAAGCGCAGCGATGAGATCATTCTTCTTGCCGAAGTAATGCCGCGGCAGCCCGCGACTATAGCCCGCGGCCTCACCCACTTCAGCCAGCGTCAAGCCGTCCAGCCCACGCTCGGCCACCAGCCGCGCGGCCGCTTTGAGCAGCCGCCCTTCGGCCTCGTCGCGGCGCACCGCGTGGGAGCGGGCCTGCTTTTCCGGCTCGGCCGCAGCCGCCGATTTGGGAACTTCTTCGTCCATCGCCATACCAGGAGGCGCCAGCGGCCAGCACCCTATTCTTGGTCGAGACCTAGCACACTGGCCTGCCTGCCACCAACACGTCAGGCCGCGGCCAGGGGATTTGGCCGGGACTGGCCCGAAGAGCCCGGCGGCCAGTGCTCTTGCGGGCCTTTTGGCAAAGCCATATTCATGCGTTCAATCTTATATCCTGACAGACGGCAACTTTGAAAGCGAACTCGCCCCCTTCACCCCGCACACGCCGACGGCAAGCCGACCGGCGGGAAGCTGCCGAACAGGCGCTGCTGCAGGCGGCCGTCCACCTCATTGCCACCAAGGGCATCCGCGGCACGACCGTCGCCAGCATCGGCGAGGCCGCCGGCTACAGCAAGGGCCTACCCGCCCACTACTACAAGAACAAGACCAGCCTGCTGAAATCGGTCGTCGATTACATCTATGAAGGCTTCGCCGAACGGCTGAGAACTGGACGGCCTGCGGAGCGCGGGCTGGACGCGCTGATCAAAGCCGTCGAGGTGTTCGCGCAGTCGAATCTTGAAATGGCCAAGACCCTGAATTTGATGCAGAAGGAAGCGCTGCTACCGGACTCCGAACTGCGCCCGGTTTTCCAGAACTACAATCGTGTGACGATCGCGCGGATTGCCAAGGAAATCCAGATCGGCATCGACAAGAAGGAAATCCGCGCCGATATCACGCCGCAGGTGGAGGCCGCTTTGCTCCTCGCCGCGCTGCGCGGCATCAATGTGCAATGGACGCTGAATCCCACCGCAGTCGACCATGCGAGCATCACCAGGGAAATGGTCGCCTTCCTGAAACGCTCCCTCGCAACCCGCATCTGAATCCCATTCCGCCCGTGACCTCCGCGGTCACCGCGCAACCGACCGATCGGAGACGCCATGTCACATCCATCAGCCTCTGTTTCCCAGCGCGCGGCAGAGATCGCTTCGCGGGTCGAAGCCTTCGTGCGCGAAACCATCATTCCTTATGAGAAGGATCCGCGCCGCTCCAGCCATGGGCCGACCGATGCGCTCGTGATGGAAATGCGTGCCAAAGCCCGCGCCGCCGGCGTGCTGACACCGCACATCCTGCCTGACGGCGATCATCTGACCCAGCGCGAGACCGCGCATGTGCTGAAGAAGACCGGTTTGTCGCCGCTCGGACCGCTTGCCTGCAACACCGCGGCTCCGGACGAAGGCAACATGTACCTGCTCGGCAAGGTCGGCACCCCCGAGCAAAAGCACCATTTCCTGAAACAGCTCGTCGAAGGGCACGCACGCTCGGCCTTCTTCATGACCGAACCGGCCAGCGAGGGCGGCGCCGGTTCCGATCCTTCGATGATGCAGACGACGGCGCATCGGAGCGGCAATCACTGGGTGGTCAACGGCCGTAAAGCCTTCATCACAGGCGCCGATGGCGCCAAGGTTGGCATCGTGATGGCCCAGTCGGAGGAAGGCGCCTGCATGTTCCTGGTCGATCTGCCCAATCCGGCGATCCGCATCGAGCGCGTGCTCGATACCATCGACTCATCAATGCCCGGTGGCCATGCCGTCATCACCATCGACAACCTGCGCGTCCCTGCCGACCAGATGCTCGGCGCCAGCGGCGAAGGCTTCAAATATGCCCAGGTCCGACTGAGCCCGGCGCGGCTATCGCATTGCATGCGTTGGCACGGAGCAGCCACCAGGGCCCATGAGATCGCGACCGCTTATGTCTGCGGACGGCAGGCATTCGGCAAGCTGCTGATCGATCACGAAGGCGTCGGCTTCCAGCTCGCCGATAACCTGATCGATCTGAAGCAAGCCGAACTGATGATCGATTGGTGCGCCGATGTGCTGGACGCCGGCTCCCTCGGCACGGCCGAGAGCTCCATGGCCAAGGTTGCCGTCTCCGACGCCCTGTTCCGCGTCGCCGATCGCTGCGTTCAGGTGATGGGCGGCACCGGGGTCACCCAGGACACCATCGTCGAACAGGTCTTCCGGGAAGTCCGCGCCTTCCGCATCTATGACGGCCCGACCGAAGTCCACAAGTGGTCGCTGGCGAAGAAGATCAAGCGCGACTTCATGGCTCACGCGAAATAGCCGGCGATCTGGTGGTCTCCCTCGCCTCGGGAAAGCGCGACCACAGCTCCTCCCGCACGGCCTCGAACTGAGCGATCACCTGCTGCAGTTGCTGAAGCCGGCGCTGCGCGGCCTTGATTTCGGTATCGAGCGCATTGAGGCTATCGGTCGCCGCCTCGTCCCGGGTCAAGTACTCGTCGGCATCGTTTCCGACCGAGATCGCCGCGCGGGTCGTCACATCGCTCAATCGTCGATCGAGGCCTGCCTGCTCGGCCCGGGAATTGTTCAGCGCCTCCTCAAGCGCTTCCGCGACTTTCGCCACGCGGGCGGCATCGGTCTGCCGATCCCGCTCATCGGAGCGGGTGCGGAACGTGCGCGATTTGAAGAAGCCCACCAGCATCTGAAGCGATCCCTGCTTGGCCGCTTGCGGGAAAGGGCTCCCGATAGCGAGCGTCAGTAGGATAGCGAAAGCGGACGGCCGACGCAGCTATAAAGAAATCCGCTGCGGGTCACCTCATCCGGCTCATAGACGTTCCTGAGATCGACGATGACCGGACAGGCCATGACCGAGGCAAGCCGTTTGAAATCGAGCGCGCGAAACTGATCCCATTCGGTGACGATGACGATCGCATGCGCATCGGCGGCGCATTCGTAGGCATTTGCGCAAAATTCGACGTGATCCGCCGTCTGCCGGAAGCGCTCCATTCCCGCCGGGTCATAGGCACGCACCGTCGCGCCGAAATCCTGCAACGCCGTGATCAGCGGCATCGACGGCGATTCGCGGATGTCGTCCGTGTTCGGCTTGAACGTCAGCCCCAGCACGGCAATCGTCTTGTCGCGCAGGTTGCCGCCGAGAGCGGTGGCGACCTTCTTCGCCATGGCCCGCTTGCGATGGTCGTTGACATCGATGACCGTTTCAACGAGGCGCAGCGGGGCTTCGTAATCCCGCGCGGTCTTCGCCAGCGCCGTCGAATCCTTCGGGAAACACGAACCGCCAAAACCTGGCCCAGGATGCAGGAATTTGGGGCCGATCCGCTTGTCCAACCCCATGCCGCGCGCGACGTCCTGCACGTTCGCTCCGATCTTCTCCGACAGGTCTGCGATCTCGTTAATGAAGGTGATCTTGGTCGCCAAAAAGGCATTCGACGCGTACTTGATCAGCTCGGCGCTCCGACGATCGGTGAACATGAGCGGCGACGCATTGAGATGGAGCGGACGATAAATCTCGCGCATCACATCACGCGCCCGCTCATCGTCGGTGCCGATGACGATCCGATCCGGATGCTTGAAATCATGCACAGCAGCCCCTTCGCGCAGGAACTCCGGATTCGAGACCACCGGCGCTTCGATATTCTTGCGCTCGGAGCGGATGATCCGTTCGACCTCGTCTCCGGTCCCGACCGGAACGGTCGATTTGGTGACGACGACGGTCGAATCCGACAGGGCAGCGGCAACCTCGCGCGCCGCCGAATAGACGTATGAAAGATCCGCGTGCCCGTCCCCGCGCCGCGAAGGCGTGCCGACGGCGATGAACACCGCGTCGGCGTCAGCCACGGATTCGCCGAGCGCGGTCGTAAAACGCAGCCGTTCCTCGGTTACGTTGGCAGCGATGATCTGGCCGAGCTGCGGCTCGTAGATCGGCGTCTCGCCGCGATTCAACAGCGCCACCTTCTCCTGGTCGTTGTCGACGCAAACGACCTCGTGCCCGAAATCCGCCAGGCACGCGCCCGAAACCAATCCGACATATCCTGCACCAATCATCGAAATCCGCATGCGTGCTCCTACTGATACTGGCTGTAGCGAGGGAAAACCGAACGAGCGAGCGCGTGCGTACGCAGCCGCCGTTAACCGAGCAGAATGGCGCGACCGTCAAGGTGCGCGGGAAAGAAGAAGAAGTTGTTGATGTAGTCGCGCCCCTCCTTACGCCCACCGTTGGCAAGCAAGGCGCTCGCGTCCTGCATCGTCCCCGGATCGAATTCGGTCACTGGGCGGACGTCTCCCTGGCGAAGGAAATAGCCGCGATAGCCATAACGCGCGAAGAACGCGAAGACAGCAGCCGTTGTCGAGGCGCGGTGGCGCTCCTCGGCCTCGACCAGGAAAACCGGCTGGCTGCGCTGAAGCAAACCGGTCGCGCCGTTGAGAACGCTGAGCTCATGGCCTTCGACATCCACCTTGACGAAGGCGACATCATCCTGAACAGCCTGGTCAAGCCGCACCGTTCTGACGACCTCATTCAGGCAGGTGCCCGCATCTGTCCCCACGCCGGCCTCGATCGAGGCGAGGCTGTGCACCGGTTCGTCTGAGTTCACCGGCACACACAGCGTGGCCACGCCTTCGCGATCCGACAGCGCGACGTGATGGATGCTCACGTTATCCGCCGCCGTGCGGCGGAGCAGATCGACCATCGCCTGCGCCGGCTCGAAGGCATGAACCTGTCGCGACCGGCGTGCCAACTCGCGGGTATAAAGACCATAGTTGGCCCCGACATCGACGGTCACCGCATGTTTGGGGATGATCTTCTTGAGGAAATGCAGCTCCACTTCAGCCGATCGTGGACGGCGGAAAAAGTGCCATCGCAGCCACGCAGACGGGAATGCCTGTTTGAGGGTACTCTTGGTAGCCTTCAACGCGCCCATGATCGCTGCCCCTGCCCGGCGTGTCGGTCCCCTTCTGAAGCTGAGGGCATTGGCACCTCAAACACGCTGATAAACATCCTCGATCCGGACGATATCGTCTTCGCCCAGGTAAGGACCGGACTGCACCTCGATCAGATTGAGCGGAACCTTGCCGGGATTCTCCAACCGGTGCGTGCAGCCAAGCGGCACGAAGATCGATTCGTTCTCGCGAAGCAGAACGGTTTCGTCATTCCGTGTGACGAGCGCCGTGCCGTTGACCACGATCCAATGCTCGGCGCGGTGATAGTGCATCTGCAACGACAGTTTCGCACCCGGATTGACGGTGATGCGCTTGACCTGGAAGCGGTCGCCGGTGTGAACGGACCGATAATATCCCCAAGGCCGATGCACCGCGGGGGTTTCGACTGCCGACCGATGGCCGTTGGCGCGTACCCGCGCGACCAACTTATTGACGTCCTGGTCGCGGTCCCGCTTCGCAACGAGAACAACGTCCTCGGCAGCCATGACGATCAGATCCTCGACGCCAAGCGCGGCGATCAGCGGGCCTTCGCTGCGCAAATAACATCCCTTGACGTCCTCGGAGACGACCTCGCCGACCTTGACGTTGTCGGCATCGTCCTTCACGCCCATCTTCCAGAGCGCCAGCCAGCTGCCGACGTCGTTCCAGCCGATATCGACCGGCACGACGACCGACTTGTCCGTTTTCTCGATCACTGCATAGTCGATTGAGATCGATGGCGATGCGGCAAACGCCTGCTCGCCGATCCGTAGGAAATCCAGGTCGCCGACTGCGTCAGAGAGCGCGGCGCGGCAGGCAGCAAGCACCTCCGGCGCGAGCCGCTCCAACTCGTCGATATACGCCTGCGCCGGCAGCAGAAAAATACCGCTGTTCCAAAGGTGCTGACCGCTTGCGAGCAACGTTTCGGCTTTCTGCAGATCGGGCTTCTCAACAAAGCCGCCGACCTGGTGAATGCCCGGCGACGCGCTGAGCGCCTCACCCATATGAATATAGCCAAGCCCGGTCGCCGGCGCGTCCGGCCGGATGCCGAACAGAACGAAACGCCCGTCCCGCGCCGCCGGCAAACCAGTGACCACCGCCTGGCGGAAGGCGGCCACATCGCGGACGATGTGGTCCACCGGCATCGCCAGAATGATCGCCTCCGGATCGTTCTTCAGTGCGATCAGCGCAGCAACGGCAATCGCCGGCGCGGTGCTGCGTCCGAACGGTTCCAGCACCATGGCCGCCTCCTTCCTGATCGCCCGCAGCTGCTCGGCGACCAGGAAGCGATGCTCGACATTCGTCACGATGATCGGCGCGCCGAACAGGGCGGGATCATCGACGCGCAGCATCGTCTGTTGCAAAAGCGTCTTGTCCTCGAGAATCGACAGCAATTGTTTCGGATGATTCTCGCGCGACAACGGCCAGAGGCGGGTTCCCGTTCCGCCGGACAGCAGCACGGGAATAACGGAGGTCTTGGATGTCATGAGTTCCCCTCTCCTCTGGACGCGCCCAATTTGGTCTCAAGCACATGGCAAATCTACATCCCGCTTCCCGCAAGAAACTCCCTGCGGATCGTGCGGAGGATAATGGTCGCATCAAGCCGCAACGAGCGGTGCGCGATATAATCGAGATCATGGTCCACGCGGGCGATCGCAGCCTGGGCGGTCGCCGTGCTGCCGCGATAGCCGCTGACTTGCGCGAGGCCCGTGATCCCCGGCTTCACGGCATGGCGCTGGAAATAATAAGGCACGAGATCCTCGTACAGAACTCCGGCGGCAAGCATTCCCGGGACATGCGGGCGCGGCCCGACCAACGACATCTCCCCCTTCAGCACGTTAATCAGCTGTGGGATTTCGTCGAGGCTCGTGTTGCGGAGAATACGGCCCACGCGTGTCACCCGGACGTCGCCGACCGCAGTTTGCTGCCGTCCCGACGAATCGCCAAGCTCGACGTACATGGTCCGGAACTTGTAGATGCGAAACAGACGGTTGCGATAGCCGTAGCGGTACTGACGAAAGAAGATCGGGCCGCGCGATGTTGCCCGGATCGCGATCGCCACAGCCACAAAGATAGGCAACAGGAAGAGAAGTCCCAACGCAGCACCGGTGACATCCACCATCCGCTTGCCTAGCGATGAGGCCGGTTCGACTCCCGATACACGCGGCGCGTAACGCGCCTGACGGGCGCGCCTAGCATAGTCAGAAGAATAAGCGATCCGCGGACGATAGAGCTTCCACAGACGGGAAACATTATCCTGATCGACGGGCGGTGATACGAGAGAGGTCATCGCTCGGTTCCATCCAAGAGCAAGAAGAGAGGCACAGACCGAAGGCAGGATCGAATTCGCAAACGTTCCTCTACCTGTCCCGATGCAGTGAACGTTCGCACGCGAACACGTTCTCTAATCTTCTTGAACGAAGTTTGGCGGAAAAGCGAAAAATTTCGCGAGCGCAGCAATTGCACTGCACCTAATGTCGTCACGTGTATGTCGTCGTTGAAAAATGAATCGTGCCGCAAATGACTTAGGAGAGAATGCCCATTGGCTGAGCTGCATGTCAGTTGAATCAGACATGCAATTCGTCATAATGAATCATCGTCACTGGAAATCGAAAGACACATCGGTTCATTTGGAACTGCTTCAATAAAAGACATTGCGATCTCACGATGAGCACTCAGTTTCAGAAACTCGACAGCAGCACGCCGCAAAATGGGCGCGCTGACGATGTTTCATCGGTTAACTCCGGAATGACAGCCGGCAACACCAACGAGATCGCGACGTCGTCAGCGGCAAATCCAGATCGCCGCCTGCGAAACCGGATTCTGTTGATCAATGCAGCCGTCTGGATCGCCATCATCGTCCTCGTTAGATGGCTGTTGTTCTGAGGCTGGCTGAGATTCGCGCAACCGAGCGCTGGTTCCGCAGGCAGGGCCGCTGCATTTTGCGCCAGATCGAATGACAAACTCGCAAGCAGGCTCGTCCATCGATCTCAGCGCCTGGGCGGCATCGACACCTCGGAACACACGCATCTATGCTGTCGGCGATGTTCACGGGCGCGCAGACCTGCTCGCAGAAATGACCGAACGAATCGACGACGATTGCTTCCGGCGACCGGTTCAGCACGCCATTGAAGTCTATCTCGGCGACTATATCGATCGTGGTGTTGCTTCGAAGGATGTGATCGACATTCTTTGCCGACGCCTCGTGCGACGAAACGCCATATGCCTGCGCGGGAACCATGAAGCACTGCTTGAACGTTTCATCATCGATCCGACCATGGTGTACGACTGGGCCCGGCTCGGCGGACTTGAGACGCTCAACTCCTACGGCGTCGCATTCGATGCGGATCAATCATCCCTCGACACGCTGCATGGAGAATTCTGTTCCGCATTTCCGCGCACGCACACGCTGTTCCTTCGCTGCCTCAAGAATATGTATCGCTGCGGTAACTATCTCTTTGTCCACGCAGGGATCAGGCCCGGAGTGCCGCTCGCCGCACAAACACAAGAGGATCTCACTTGGATTCGCGACGAGTTCCTGACATCGACGGTCAATCACGGGTATGTCGTCGTGCACGGTCACACGCCCGTCATGCATCCCGAAATCCATAAGAACCGGATCAACATCGATACGGGTGCCTTCTATTCAGGCACGCTCACATGTGTTGTCCTGGAAGACACATCTATCCAGTTTCTCTAGTCAGTCGATGCAAAGCATCTGTTGCTGAGCAGCCGTTACATTCTTTTGCCTACATTGCCGCTGTTAATGCCGCCGTTCTTCTAAGAGTGGTTCCTGTGTTCAGAACCGTCAGTAGCAGTGAGTATGAAGATGATCCGCCGATTGATGCTGCCGTCCTGCTTCGGTCTTCTTCTCGCCGCCACGCCTATCGCCGCTGCCACCAGTGGATTTGCAGCCGAAACAGGGCTGCCCCCGAACACTCGGACGCGCGCCGCAACATCACAACCGGATCACAGTTCCCTCTCCTATCGGCTGGGGCCGAACGATCGCATCCGCCTGAAGGTTTACGGCGAACAAGACGTCAGCGGCGATTACGAAGTCGATGGCAGCGGTTACGTCTCTGTTCCGCTTGCTGGACGCGTTCGAGCTGCAGGTCTCACGACGCGTCAGTTGGAACGCGCCATTGCTTCAGCACTTGCGAAAGGCATGCTTCGCGATCCCCGCGTCAATGTCGAGGTCGCAGCCTATCGCCCATTCTATATCTTGGGCGAAGTCAAACGCGCCGGCGAATATCCTTATAAGTCCGGCTTAACGGTGCTCGATGCGGTCGCCAGCGCCGGCGGATACACCTATCGCGCCAACGAGAGCAAAGTCGCGATACGGCGTGCCGGTTCCGCAGTAGAAGATATCTATCCGCTCGATGTTCCAGTGCTTGTGTATCCCGGCGATAACATCCGCATCCCCGAACGCTACTTCTGATCGCGCGGAACTTCTTTCGCGCACTGCAAGTGAACATGCACGAGGACTGTGCACGCTCACTCATCCGTCCGCCATACTGTGGTCTCTTTGCAAAGCAACATTCACGTTGCGAAGCGAGAGCAAGTTCTTCTCGGATGCGTCATCGCATCGGCCATCTCGATCATTGAGTCAGGGGAGCGTTCGATGAGAAAGTGGTTGCCTGCAACTTTTGTCAGCATTCTTCGTCAAAGAATGTGCAACGACGACATCGTGCGTCGCCATCGCACGGAGCTAACGAGCTCCGGCCGATCCTCTTAACAATCTAATCTAGTTGTAACAAAGCACGTCGATTCTTGCGTTCGTGTTCAGCGTTCTTGCGCAGGAAGCAGTTAATGGTGGCTGGCGTAACGGGACCATCGAGTCACACCAGATTGATCTTCATCTGGCAGTCTTTGACCGTGGTCATCTTCATCGGCCTCACGTCTAGAGCGGATGCGCAGGTGATCCCCTTGTTCAGTGAGCTGTTGTCTTCACCTTGGAGCGCTCAGCGCGTGTTCGAAAGAACCACGCTGCCACAGCTCGACGATCCGGAGACCGTGGAACGGCCCGAGCCGGAGGACACTCCCGTTAAGACCCGTCAACATCCCGGTTACGAACCCGTCGGCATCCGCTCGGGATCCTGGATGTTCAATCCGTCGCTGACCGCGGGAACATTCTACGACAGCAACGTATTCTCATCTTCGACAATGCAGCGAAGCGACATCGCAGCCGTCGTGGAACCAACGCTGCGGGCACACACACTTTGGGAGCGGCACGGCATCGATCTGAAGGTCGGCATGCAGTCCACTCTCTATAATAGCAACACGAGCCTCAATCAGACGAACTACGGCATTCGCGGCAGCGGCTGGATCGACGTGACCCGCGACCTCGCCATTCTGACCAGTTTCCAGGCATCGCATCTCAACGAGGGAGTCGGAACGCTCAGTTCTCCGGTGAATGCTATCCAACCAACGCCGTACGACCTGCTTTCCGGCGACGTCACAGTTCGCAAGCAGTTCAATCGCTGGTCGGCCTCGATGGGCGTTGGCGTCGATTCGTACAATTACGGATCAACGCGCGCGATGGACGGCACCATCATCTCGCAGGACGCGCGCGATGGACAGATCTATTCCCTGCATGGCCGCACAGAGTATGCGTTTTCCGCGAACCTCGGCTGGTTCGCGTCAGCCGAATACAATCAACGTGAGTTGCGCGGAACCGAGGCCCAGAGTCTGAACTCGCGCGGATACCGAGCGCTCACTGGTCTCAATATTGCATTGACCCATCTCATCACCGGAGAATTCGGTGTGGGCTATGCACAGCAGCGCTTCGAAGACCTCGCGATCGGCACGATCGAGGGCCCCGCCTATCGGGCTGTTCTGACGTGGCGGCCGACGCGGCTACTGGATGTGACATTCAAGGCCGAGCAGATCGTTACCCAGACATCGGACACCAGCGCGACCGGCGTAAAAGCCAACGCATTTCAGCTCGGCATCGATTACGAACTGCTGCGCAATGTCGTCGTGTCCGTTGCGGGCGCTTATGAAGACGACCGGTTCCACGGACAATTACGCAACGACAAGGTCACCACCATCGACTCGCGGATCAAATACCTGCCGAGCCGATTTGGAATGATCTCGCTGTTTCATCGTTACTCGCAGCGCGACAGCAACACGCCCGGCTTCAGCTACGACAAGCATCTGGTTGGATTAAATGCTACGGCACAATTCTGATTATCTGCCGGTCCAGGAGTTCGAGCCGGCCCCGCGCGACGACGGCCTGCGGCCGGTCGATCTGCGGGAGATCGTCAAGATTTTGCGACGACGCTGGCGCATCGTCCTCGCGATCCCTGCGGCCCTTGCCGCTGCGGCTCTCATCTTCGTCTTGACGGCGACCCCACAATACACCGCGACGGCGACGGTTCTGGTCGATCCTCGGCGGGCGAACATCGTCGATACGACCCAGACAGTGCTCTCCAACTTCGGAACCGACGACGCCACGATCGAGAGTCAGGCACTGCTGATTCAGTCAGTCGCCATTCTGCGCCAGGCCGTCATCAAGATGAAGCTCTTCGAGGACGCAGAATTCGTCCCGCCGCCCACCTTGATGGGCACGATCAAGGGTTTGTTCCGAAGCGCATCATCCAGCGATGTCGATCCGCAAGAGATCGCAACGTCACGCGCCGTCGATTCGCTTCAGCCGCGGTTGAAGGTGGTTCGCCAGGGCACGACGTTCCTGGTCGACATCAACGTCAAGTCCGAAAGTCCGAGGAAAGCCGCGGCGATCGCCAACAGCATCGCCGACGCCTATTTCGGCGAACAGGTGCGTTCGAAGTACGAAGCGACCCGCATCGCCTCGACCTGGCTGAACACCCAGATCGAGACGCTCCGCAAGCGGGTCACCGCTTCGGAGAAAGCGGTCGAGGATTTCCGCTCCGCCAACAATCTCACCGTCTCGCAAGGCGTAACCGTCAACGACCAGCAGATCACCGACCTCAACAACAAGCTGATCGAGGCGCGGGTGCAGACCGCCGAAGCGCGCGCGAAGTTCGATCAGACCCAAAAGATGGCAAAGAGCGGAGGCGATCCCGGCGCCATCAATGCGGCCATCTCTTCCGACATCATTACCAAGCTGCGCACGCAATACGCGGATATCACCAAGAGTGAGGCGGACCTCTCGACCAAGTATGGCGCGCGGCATCCCTTGGTGGCCAATGTCCGCGCCCAGCTTCAGGACACCCAACGCCTCATCACCGAGGAGGTGAAGCGGATCCTGGAAGCCACCCGCCACGATTATGACGTTGCGAAATCCCGTGAAGAATCTCTGCAAGCCAGCCTCTCCGAGCTGCAGGGCGTTTCAACCGTATCCAATCAGGCGCAGGTCCAGCTGCACGAGCTGCGCCGTGAGGCGGAGGCCAACCGCACCCTCTATGAATCCTATCTTGCCCGCTACAAGGAAGCGAGCGCGCAGGAAAGCCTCGAAATGCCCGACTCGCGGGTGGTCACGCGCGCAAGCATTCCGCTTGCTCCCTCGTTTCCGAAATCGACGCTGATCATCGGCATCGCTCTTGCTCTTGGATTCGGCGTGGGTTGCGCCGGAGCCTTCCTCGCCGACTATCTCGACCGACGCGTCAAGACCCTCGACCAGGCCGAGGACTTACTCGGCTTGCCGGCGCTGGCCGCCGTGCCGCTCGTCGATGCTCGCGATCTCGCCCGGCTCGCAAAGCGCGGGCGCGAATCCCTTCAGCGCCATGATCCAAGCGCGACCGGATTGCTGCCTCCGCCCCTGCAACCGCCCTTGATGCGCTATTCGACCGAAGAGCCCTCGTCGTTCTTCGCCGAATCCGTGCGCGCCATCAGGCTGTCGATTCAGCGGGCCCTGCGTGTCAAGCCGGTGCAGGTGATCCTGGTGACGTCGGCGATCGACAACGAGGGGAAAACCACGGTTGCCGTCAACCTGGCCCTCTCGTTGGCGTCCCTCGGCATCCGTACGCTGCTGGTGGACTGCGATCTCCGGAATCCGGAAACCACCCGCTCGCTTTGTCCACGGGCCGGGAGCGGCCTGCTGCAGGTCGCCCTCGACAACGAGCCCATCGAGCGCGCCATCTTGATTGATCGCAGCACAGGTCTTTCGGTCCTACCCGCACCGCCGAGCGGATACAGCCATCTCACCACCGAGTTCATGTTCTCCGACAAGATCGGCGACGTTTTCCAGCACCTGCGACAGCACTACGAGCTGATCATCCTCGATTCGCCGCCGCTGGTTCCATTGGTCGACGGCCGCGCGCTCGCCGAACATGCCGATCAAATCCTGTTGGCTCTCGCCTGGGACAAGACACCGCTCGACGCGGCGATCCATGCCCTCGATCTGCTGGAGCCGGTGCGCGATCGAATCCTTGGAACGGTGTTGACCCGGGTCGATCTGCATCGCCTGCGTTTCTACGACTACTACAGCAGCTCAGCTTACATTAAGCCGTACGTCGATCGCGGCTTGACGCGGGGGGCAACCACGTGAGGAGCGCTTCGCGCCTGCCCTCACCTGGGACCGGCACCCACGCTGTCTCCCCGCAGGGTCAGTGGCAACGCCGTCGTACAGTCCGGCCGGAAGCAACCCTGCTGGAACTCGGCATCGCCGGCTGCACAGCCCTGGCGATCCTGGCAACGCTGACCATCTCGTCCGCGCTGCTGACGCATTGGAAAATCCAGTATGTAACTGCAGGTGGCAACTTCTATGAGAAGCTGCATCCGGCAACTTACTTCACCGTGCTGGCACTCGGGCTCATTCTGCTGCGCTCGGGCAATCCGGTGCGTGAACTGGTACAAATTTTCGCAGGCTCCGTCACGATCCTGTTCTACCTGATCTGCTGGGTCCT
Source organism: Afipia sp. P52-10 (assembly GCF_000516555.1). Taxonomy (NCBI): domain Bacteria; kingdom Pseudomonadati; phylum Pseudomonadota; class Alphaproteobacteria; order Hyphomicrobiales; family Nitrobacteraceae; genus Afipia; species Afipia sp. P52-10. Next base: position 309,395 of record NZ_AZSJ01000003.1, read on the forward strand.
CCTGCTTGTCCAGACGGTTCTCCTGCAGCGGCCGTTCACTACGGTCGTCGACACCTTTCTGCTGCCGCTCCTACTGACCATCGTGATTTGGCGGACCAATCCGTCGATCAGACGATTGCTGGTGTGGCTGGTGCACGGGCTCATTCTGCTCAACGTACTCATCGGCTACTATGAGTTCTTTGCCGGAAGCCGGATCATCCCGCTCACTCTCGGCAATATCCTGGTGGTGGGAGAATGGCGCTCGGCGGCGCTACTCGGCCACCCTCTCACGGCCTCGGGCCTGATCGCAGGTTACGTCCTCGCACTGCTGCTCAAGCCGTCGCTCTGCCCGCAGCCGATGCTGCGATTGGCCTTGATCGCGTTCTGTCTCGGCTCACTCATGGTGTTCGGCGGCCGCACCGCTCTCGTCACAACTCTCATCGTTTTTGCGCTGTCGGCTGCGTTCACCCTGCTGCGCATGCTTCGCGGCGAACGTTTCCCGCTGGCCGGCTTGATCTTCGCCATCGCCGTCATCTTCGCGAGCCTAGCTGCCATCTTTGCCCTGCTTGATCTCGGCCTGTTCGATAAGATGCTGCTGCGATTTTCATCGGACAAGGGAAGCGCGCTCGCACGCGTCGCCACGCTCAACCTCCTCTCCCATTTCGATTGGAACGAAATCATTTTCGGTCCGAGCGTCGCACGCGCCAATGCCTTGCAAAGCCAGATGGGGCTCGACTATGGCATCGAGAATTTCTGGGTATCGTCAATCGTTCAATTCGGCCTGATCCTGACGGCGCTGATGACAACGGCTTTGGTTGCTTTCTTCACCAAGATCTATCTCGTCTCGGACAGAGCGGTAATTGCGCAGATGGTCCTGATCGCCGTGATCGCTGCGAGTTCGGTGAGTTTTTCCTCAAAGAACATTCAACTCGCCCAGTTTATCATCCTGATCACCACGCTTCTGCCCAGACAGGCACGACAGCCCCGGCGAGCCATGCAACCCCAACATTCCATCGATCGCCGCATGCCGATCCGCCAGACGGCCGCCGGGAGCGCGTCATGACTGTCTATGTTGATCACACTCATCTCGGCCGGCGCGTCACCGGCATCGAACGGATCACAATCGAGCTGTTCTCACCGTCGTCGCTTGCTCCGCTGCAGCTGACACCCATCACCGCGGATGGTGTCGGCGCCATGGTCATGAAACAATCATTCGCCTTGCCGCTGCGGTTATCTGATCCGTCGGCGATCCTGCTGTGCCCCGGCTTCCCGCCAAGCCCGCTGTTATGGCCGTTCGCCGAACGGGTCATTCCCTACATTCACGACCTGTTTCTGATGACGCGACCTGACGACCTCAACGCCAGAGCCAAGCTCTACATGGCGAAGCCGTTCAAGCTTGCGGTCAAACGCTACCCGCGATTTCTCGTCAACTCAGCGGATACGGCGAGGAAACTGTCCGAATTCTGTCGCAGCGATGCCGAAATCATCACCTACCGGCCGAAGGTCCGCAACGTCTTCGGCGTCGACGCAGCCAGCCGGGATGAGCCTCGCGCGAGCGGAACGTCGCTGCGATTGGTGAGTATCGGCACCGTGGAGCCGCGCAAGAACTACTTGTATGGCGCACGTATTCTCCAGGCCCTCCGACAGTCCGGCTTTGCCGACGCGACGTTGGAGATCGCCGGCCGCAACGGTTGGGGTGACCATTGGCAAGCGCTGGAGCGCGAGAATGGCATCTCGCTGCGAGGCTACTGCTCAAACGAACAAGTGAGATCACTATTGCAGCAGGCCGATGCGCTGCTGTGCACCTCCCACGAGGAAGGGCTCGGACTGCCATTGCTTGAAGCGCAATACGCCGGCCTGCCCGTCATCGCTCCTGACGACGCGGTGTTTCGGGAGGTTCTCGGCACCTCCGGCATCTTCATCGATCGGCAAGATCCGGTCGCCGCAGCCCGCACGATCGCAGCCGCATTGACGGCGGACGGATGGCGCGCCCGCTTCAAAGAACGCAGCATGCATAATCTCACACGCTGGAATGCCCTGGCTGACGCCGATCGAGCGGCCGTGAGTCAGATGATCTCATCGCTTCCCGCAAGCGCCGCGCGCGCGTCCCGGATCCGTACACCCGCATCCGGCAACAACATCCATTAGGCCGAACTCGCGATGTCGTCACCGCTGCAACGCGCCACCAACGATACCCGGCACCTTGACGGCCTTCGTATCGTCGCGGCCGCAGCCGTCGTCATTTTGCACTACTGCGAGTATGCAAAGAGCCATCCGGCGGCGAAAGCCGTGTTCGATCACGTCCAGCACTTCAACCTGTTCGTTGATCTATTCTTCGTGATCTCAGGTTTCGTGATCGCCAAGCAGTATCTCGACAAGGTCGGCAATTCCCGCGGGATCGCGCGCTTCCTCTGGCGGCGCGTTGCGCGAATCTACCCGCTGCACCTGTTGACGCTGGCTTTCTATCTGGCGATTGCAATGGCTCTCCAACTCGGCATTGCGCACGGTGACAATCCGGCCCGCTATCCGCTGTCTGATATCCCTGCGCAACTCTTGATGTTGCACGCGGTCATCGGCGAACGGCTGACATTCAATTTTCCAAGCTGGTCGCTGTCCGCGGAAATGATTTGCTATCTGCTGTTTCCCTTGCTTGCTGCAGCAGCAGCCACACGACGCGTGCTGGCACCGCTGATTGCCGTTCTGGCGCTCTGCGCGAACAGCGCGGTGTCTCTGACGACTGACGCCGGACCGTGGACCGACTGGATCAATCACGGCGGCGCATTCCGTGCTCTGCCGAGCTTCGCGCTCGGCGTGTCGCTCTGTCTATTCCGCACGGAAATTGCCCGGCCGATGGCAGCCGCACCGTTCACGCTGCTGACGCTCGTCTTTATTGTCGCCGGCGGATTTCTGCCGTCGTCGCTTGGCCTCGTTTTCGTCTATGCCATCGCCATTCTCGGCGCTCGCGCCGACCTGACGGAGCAATCGACAGCATTTGCGCGGATGCGCTTCGAACGCTGGTCCGACCTGACCTATCCGGTCTACATGCTGCACATTCCGATCGCGACCCTCGTGCTAAGTATTCTTGGTCGCTACGTGTCCCCGTTCGTGGCGGACGCTCGGCTTGTCCTCATTCCGCTGGCGATCGTCGTCCTTATCGTACTGAGCCATCTCTCCCTGCGCTATTTCGAAACACCAATCCGCCGCGCGCTCACCGATCTCTATGATCAACGTCATGGCAGTGGCATCTCCTTGCGCGCGACCGCTCCGGGAGGCGGCCCCCGATGACCCTGTCCGTCAACAGCTCAGGTATTCCCATCGGATATTCCAGTGACGCCGCAGACAGTCGGAAGCGAGATCTCGCTATCGACAACATCCGTGGACTGGCGATCCTCATGGTGATCGGCATCCATGCCCTATCGCAGCCTCTCGACTCCGGCTGGGGCAAGGTGATCGATGCTGCGCTTCGCCCTGCTGTCCCGCTGTTTCTGTTCGTGTCGGGCTACCTCAGCGGCCGCAGCATGCGCGTGCCTGTTCTCAAGCGGATCAAGGCTGCCTTGATCCCTTACACGATCGCCTTCTGTGCAGCTTATGTGTACATGGCCGCGCACAATCCCGTCATGGATCATCGCGCATGGGTGGGGGCGACCCGCTACCTGCTCGGCTACGTTCTTGTCTATTACTATGTGCCGATCTACATCGGCTGCACGCTGCTGCTCGGCCTGGTCTTCCGCCTGCGCGATCGCGCCTCGGATGATGTCCGCGACGCCGGACTGGCCGTCGCTCTGTCGCTGATGATCCTGTTTGGGATCGTCAGCGGCGCTTATCTCGATCCGCTGCTGGCGCGGCTTGGCTTTTCGCACGACCTGATCGAGGAAGCTCGACTGCGCGATATTCCGTTCTGGTTCGCGTTCATGGCAGCCGGGACACTCGTCGCGCTCACGCGGATCGACGAGACGCTCGGCAAATTCGTGCTTCTTCTGCTGCCGTCAGCAATCATCGGCCTCGCAATCTACGCGGCGATCCGTGTCGGCAACCTCGGCGATGCCGCAGCCTACGACTCGGTAGCCTTTCTGGCCTATGCCATGGCGCTTTGCCTGCTCCTTCTCGCCACGATCAGTTCTAGCCAGTGGCTCGCCTTTATTGGTTCCGGGAGCTATTTCATCTATCTCTGGCACATCTTCATCGTCATGATGATCCGTGATCACGCCGCGCGGATCAATCCCGTGATTGACTCGGCCATCACTTACGTCGCCGCTACCGGCCTCACCCTGACCGCGCTCGTTGCGATCCGCTTTGGCCTACCGCCACGCGTGGTACGCTGGCTGGGAGCATAGGCGATGATGATCCGGCATTCACTGCTCTATCTTCCGGCGCAGATCGTCGGCCCGTTCATGCAGCTCGTGGCGATGGTGGTGTGGACCCATCTCGTCAATGAACACTCGCTCGGCATCATTACATTGGTGATCGCGATCCACGAGCTTCTGCAGATCGGCTGCCTGGCCTGGTGGTCGCAGTACGCACTGCGCTTCTACGGCAGGTTCCAAGGCGCCGAAGACAAAGATCGTTTCCATCGGACCGAAAACGTCATCCTTACGCTCTCGGTACTGGTACAAAGCGTCGTCGCAACGATCATCCTGGTCGGCGTGGTCGCTCCCGATGCCAACAAGACGCTTATTGTCGCGACGGTCGCCTATGTCATGACGCGCGCGGTATCGCTCTACATCAGCGAACGCGCGCGTATCTCGCACCAGATCGGCATCTATTCCGCGCAGCAGATCATCGGGCCTGCCGCCGGGTTCGTCATCGGCTGGGCGCTGATCAAGCTCGTCGACGCCGCCCCGGAATGGGTCCTGGCTGGGTACGCCGCCGCGCAATTGCTGGCCGTCGTCGTGGTCCTGCCCGCGCTCCAATATGGGCGCAGCTTCCGCCCTATCGATCGCGATATCTTCAAGCAAGCTTTGCAGTATGGCGTTCCGTTGCTCATCGGCGGTTCACTCGGCTGGCTCGGGCTGAACGCTCCCCGCTTCATCGTCAATGATCTGATCGGGGTCGCGGCCGCCGGCCTGTTTGCAGTCGGTTACGGCCTCGGACAACGAGCAGCTGCGGTTGCTGCGATGCTGGTCACGGCTGCCGCCTATCCTATCGCGGTGAAGAGCATGGAGGAGAAAGGCAGCACGGCCGCCATGCAGCAACTTGCCGATAACGGCGCCCTGTTGCTCGCTGTCATGATACCGACCTCAGTGGGTGTCTTCGTGCTCCGGCACGATATCGTGATGATCATGATCGCCGAATCGTTCCGCGCGACCACATTGGCCATCCTGCCGCTCTCCGTGGCCGCCGGCGGCATCCGCAGCATACGCGCACATTTCTGCGATCAAGTCTTTCTGCTTCACAGCCGAACACGGCTGTCGGCACTCATCTCAGCAACCGAAGCTGCGGCTGCGGTCATCATCGGAATCGCGGGAACCCTGCTATGGGGCATCCTGGGCGCCGCCGTCGCGAGCGTCGCAGCGACGCTCGTGGCCGCGATCCTCAGCTTCAGCATCGGCTTTGTGCGCTTTCGCTTGATCGTTCCGTTTGTGCACCTGATACGGATTTCGATCGCGGCAATGGTGATGGCGGCAGCGCTCACGGTCATTACGCCGGCGCGTGACCTCTTGTCTCTCATTCTTCACATCGCGCTGGGCGGCTGCATCTATGCCTCAGTCCTGGCTCTTTGCTACGCGCCGTGGCTGGTCCGAAAGTTCACCACGCGATCGGACCTGACGCCCGCGGAGTAACCGGACTAGACGCGCTTCGCTTGGCGGAACGCATCCGCCATCGCATACCATAACGGTTTGCGCTGCATGTTCTCGTCAAAAGGCAAGGGGCGCGGCGTGCGCTGGGAGGACGGATTTCTCTGCCGCTCGACATCGCGATAGAAGGAGTAGTTGTCGGCCAACTGCCAGGCGATCACCATCTTGACCGCTGGAACTGCCAACATTTGCGACAGAAATTTTTTGCCGGTTTCCGCCACCATCGCATCGCGCGCCTTGACATCGTCTGGGAACGTATCGTCCCGGACGTCGAACTCGGTGATATAGATGTCGACACCACGCTCGGCGAGCGCATGCACGAAATCCATGAAGCGGGCCGGGTCGTGCGGATACCGCGGCTGGAGATGGCCTTGCAGCCCCACAGCTTGCAGCCGAACCCCGGCCTGCTTGAGTTCATCGACCAGCCGCAGAAGACCCTCGCGAATAAGCCGGCCCGTATCGTCGTCGCGTTCCGTATGCGCCTCATTCAGCACAAACGTTGTGCGCTGATCGACGGAACCGGCGCGCTTGAAAGCACGCTGGACATAAGATGGGCCGAACATGTCGTACCAGGGACCGACGCGATAACCGCCCGGCGCCTTATGGCCCGGCCAGAACGGTTCGTTCACGACATCCCATGAATGGAGCTGACCGCGATAACGACCGACGACGTCATCGATATAACTATCAAAGAATTTTTCCCGTTCGGACGAACTCAGGCTCTTGATCCAAGCGGGAACCCACTCGTTCCAGATCAAGCAATGACCGCGCATCGGAATTTTGTGATCGTTGCAGAATTTCAACAACCGGTCGGCTTCTTCATAACGCTTTTCGCCGGGGGACGGAGCAACGCGGCTCATCTTCAGAGCAACGTCAGTGGTGATAATCTTTGCATGATCGACATAGAGCTGGCGATACGGTGCATCCTTTTCGATCACCGGACCGGCTGCTGCACCGAAGACGAAACCATTTTGTGCAGCGATTGCACCAAGCGAAGACATTTCAGCTTGAGCGAAGGACGGGATCGCAGCACCGACTGCGGAACCGGCCAGTGCAGCCAAAGTTCCTCTGCGAGAGATCATCGTGGTCATCGCGCAACTCCTTCGCATGTTTCTTTGGTTCGCAAACGCATCGCCATTGTTGCGTCGCATTAGTTCGTTTTCATGACCTCGCTCACTCGAGCATCGAACGTCTTCCACATCGAGGATGAAAACCGATGATGATGTTTCTTCGATTCGAATTGAACACAATCATCGGGAGAGATGCATGACGGAAGCCGAACGGACGCTCGGCTTCCGCGTCGATGGCATCACGATCAACACGCCGACGATGGACGATGCCGTGTCGTCGATCATCTCAGCCGCGGAGCAGGGCCAGAGTTTCTCCGTCTGCACGCTCAACCTCGATCACGTCGTGCAGCTGAAGGCACGGCGCGACTTCCGACAAGCCTATCAACGCGCGCGCTTTGTCACGGCCGATGGATTTCCCATTGTCGTCCTCGGCTGGCTCGCCAAGACACCACTGCAACGGACGACCGGCGCCGATCTCGTGCTTCCGATCTGCCAACAGGCAAGTCAACGCGACCTTTCCATCTTCCTGTTCGGATCGAACGATGCGACGCTGAGCAAGGCGAAGGACCATCTCACCGAGCGATTTCCGGGCCTTTCCGTCACAGGCACGTTCTCTCCGGGGCCGCAATTCGACCCCTACTCGGCCGAAGCAGACCAAGCGATCGAGCGCATTCGCAGCTCAGGCGCCCGGCTCTGCTTTGTCGCGCTCGGCGCGCCTCGCCAGGAAATATTTTCGGCCCGCTGCCTCGATCTCCTGCCCGGCGTCGGCTTTCTGTGTATCGGCGCGGCCCTCGATTTCATCGCGGGAACTCAGACCCGAGCGCCACGCTTCGCGCAGAAGTCCGGTCTCGAATGGTTCTGGCGCGCGTCTCGCAATCCTCGCCGACTCGCACCCCGCTACGCAAAGTGCATGGCGATCTTGCCTGGCCTGTTCGCCAAGTCGGTGCCGCAGATCTTCGACGCTCATATGGGGAAAGCACGATGGCGCTCGTGACCACGACAGAGACTACTCCAAGCGCATCAGGGCGCTACCAGATATGTCTCATTCACCCGTTCGACCCGCGCGGACAGAAAGTGGGCGGGCTGGAAACCTATATCCGCGATTTCATTACCTTCCATCCGGCGGATACGGATATCCTTTTCATCGGCGTCGACTCGATCGGCGATCTTGCGCTTGGCGCGTTGCACCGTCTGACGTTTCGTGGCCGCCAGTTCGATTTCCTGCCGATCCTGCGCTATTCGGATGAGGAGGCACGCGAGGCCGCGAGTTCGGTTCGCAAATCCCTCACCGGCCAGTTCTTCACAGCCCTTCTGCGCAATCTCGGAACGATCGCAGCGGAAGTCCGCCGCCGCCGGTGCTCGATCGATCTTCGCCGCGTCGAATTCTCGTGGCTTCCGGTCCTGCTCCGCCTTCCCTTCGTACAGATGCTGCACGGGGAAGGCGTCCCGAAACTACGGATGGATTCGCTGCTCCGGAAATATGCCTTCGTTCATAACGCTGGCGAACGTTTCGCAGTCGCGCGCAGCGAACGCTTCCTCTGCGTCAACCCGCACATCACAGAGCGGCTCAAAGCCACTTATCCGACCCGTCGCGACAAGATCGATACGCTCTGGACCTGGGTGAACACCGACATCTTCACGGCTCGTCCCTTCCCGGAACGAACGTCTCCCTTTCGCATCGTGTTCGGCGGTCGTCTCGACGAGTTCAAGGTTCCCTCGCTGATGTTCAAGACCATCGAGCGATTGAAGGGCCGCCTTCCTGGCCAAGTCGAATTCCATTATATCGGCACTAGCAATCCCCACCGCTTTCCCGAATTCGCTGCGATCGAGGATGTCACGGTATGCCACGGCTTCAAGGATGCCGCAGGAATGGCTGCAACCATCGGCGACGTTCATGCCGGGATCTTGACGTCTGAATTCGAAGGCATGCCCCGGTTTGTCCTTGAGACGCTCGCCACCGGGCGGCCGGTGGTGGCGATGCATCTGCCGCAACTCGAAGCCGTCATTCGCGACGGACAGAGCGGCTATCTCGTCCAACGCAGCTCCTCGACGGAGGAAGACGCGGATAATCTCGCGCGGAAATTCATCAACACCCATGATCTGATCCAGTCTGGCCGCATGGATCCGGCCGATATTGCCTTGCATATTGCCGAGTTCACTCCTCGCACGCAGCTCGCACGGGTCTTCCGGCTGCATCACGACATTCAGAACGCGAGGGGGATAGATCGCGGGCATCTTCCGCAAGAACGGCACGCATGAACATCCTGCTGCTCACAAGCGAATTCACCCCGGCAACGGGGGGGATCGGCACCTACGCCCGCGAAATCGCAACCGCCGCCAGCGAACTTGGTGCGAATGTGACAGTGCTTGCGCCGGATTATGCCCAAGCGACGCCGGACGATCAGTCATTCGCTTTCCGCACCCGCCGGTTTTCCGGCGGCCTGCATTCGATGCGCGATCTGCCGGCCAAGATCATGCTGACCCGCCAGACGATCCGCATCGACGATTTCGACATTCTTCACGCTGCGGACTGGCCATTTTTCATTCCACTCGCGCTCGCACGCGGCCAAACCAACGCGCGTACCATTCTGACGCTGCATGGGACCGAAGTGAACGAAACGCAGACCTTCCTCAAGCGCCTGGCCATCAGCGCCTGTAATGTATTCGGCGGCAACACCGAAATCGCGGCGAACAGCAATTTCACGCGCGAGCTGTTTCAGAAGCATTTTTCCGTCGAACCGCAGCGGGTGAATGCAATTCCGCTCGGCGTGTCGGAGTTCTGGTTCGGTGACCGGGCCTCACGCACCGAGACTCGACAGCGTCTGGAGATTCCGCCGGAGAACATCGTCATGACGACGGTGGCTCGGTTGACCCGGCGCAAGGGACATAGCCTGACGGCTGCCGCGCTGGCGAGTCTGGAAGGTCAGCTGCCCCACCCGGTAACTTGGCTGATCGTCGGCCCGGAGGGAGAAGCCGATTATGTGGAGGAGCTGCGGCAACAGCTCGGGCGTATGGCTTGCGACATCCGGCTGCTCGGACGACAGAGCGATGCCGATATTCGCGATCTCTACGGCGCATCCGACTTCTTCTGTCTAACCGGCATTCCCGATTCCTCCGGCCGCGTCGAGGGATTTGGCCTCGTCTATCTGGAGGCCGCGGCTGCGAATCTCCCCAGCGTCGCGACCCGCATCGGCGGCGTCCCTGATGCGGTGCTTGCCGATCGCACAGGCCTGCTGGTCGAACCTTCCGTTCAGGCTGTGGCCAATGCGATCCGGGCGATGGTCACGACGCCACAACTGCGGCAGCAGTTCGCGACAGCGGCCCTCGATCATGCACGGCGGCTGTCCTGGCGGCAATGCGCCGCCCGTACCTACACATTGCCGTTCAACTAACGGGCCGATCGCGCCATGGGCCGCCGTCAATTTCCATATGTAAAACGCGCTCAATGCCTGCTGGCCGCCAGCGTGTTCGTCGCTATAGGCTCGGCGGAGGCCGCCGCTGATAATTGCGCGCGCAGCAGGGAATATCTGCTCGGCGGGCTTGCGGGCGAACTGTCCCAAGCCCCGGACTCGTACAAGCAGCTGTTCACGATCTGCATCGCCGCCGCAGCCCTTTCCAACGTCAAGGACGCCTTCGTCCTGAGAGACGGCGGCATCGGCGCGATCGCCAAGCGCGACAGCGTCTCCGCCACAGCCGCAACCCTTTCCGAGTTCTGTCAGCGCTTTCCGCGTGCCACCTTGCGTTTCATGAACCGGGCCGAACAAGCCCGCGGAACGAGCATCGGGCAATTGGTCCAGCTCTCTTCCGGTGGCGCTACATCCTGCCGCAAGATCATGGGCCTCTCAGATCGGTGATTCCGGCGACCGATCATCGGCACTCTCCCTCCAGCATCACACAGCCAACGGCGGCGCTGGCGTCAGGTCGTCATGCCAAAATGTGATTGCTCGGCGTCTCGAACCCGGGATAACTGCGTTCCACACCAAACAAAAACGAGAGGGTCGGAAGCTATGCATCCCAAAGGCAAGGTCTGCGTCGTAACAGGTGGCGCCAGCGGCATCGGCGAAGCCGTCGCTCGAGCCTATGCAAAAGCAGGCGCGCGCGGCGTGGTCGTCGCCGACCTCAAATCCTCTGGTGACCGGCTCACCCAGGTCGCGAACGACATCGGCGGCCTGGCCGTGCCGACGGACGTCGCGAACGAGGCCGAGATCAAGGCCCTGATCGCGGCCGCCGAAGCCAAGTTCGGCCCCGTAGATGTTTTCTACTCCAATGCCGGACTTTCCCGCAAAGGACAGGAAAGCGCTTCCGACGCCGACTGGGACGTGAGCTGGCGCGTCCATGTCATGAGCCACGTCTTTGCCGCACGCGCGCTGGTGCCCGGCATGCTGGCACGGGGCTCCGGATACCTGTTGAACACGGCCTCCGCCGCGGGGCTGCTCGCCTCGCTGAACTCGATGCCGTATGGCGTGACGAAGCATGCCGCGGTCGCGCTGGCCGAACATCTGGCCATTCAATACGGCGACCGCGGTATTCGCGTGTCCGTCCTCTGCCCACAATCGGTCCAGACCGGCATGACCACGCCAGGTCCAAGCGCTGCTCGCGTCGACGGCGTCATGTTGCCGGATGAGGTCGCCAAGATCGTCCTCGAAGCGATGGAAGAGGAGCGCTTCCTGATCCTCTCCCACCCGACCGTGCACACCTACATGCAACGCAAGGCCTCAGGCATGGACCGGTGGCTTTCCGGGATGCGGCGGCTCCGCGACAAAACCTACGGAGCCCCCGCCAAGGGCTGAGTTCGACATTCCGAAATCATCTGGTCCATACGGGCGGCAATCGGAACACGAAACTACGCAGAGCCATCCACGCCGAACAAGAGACCCGGCCCGTCCTGGCCGGGTCTTACCATTTTGACTTTACGCATTACCACTTGGCATGGCGCCTTGAACTGCGTCTGGATGAAATCGCCCGGGCTCGGTGGTGCCTCGCGCCGTAACTCGCAGCCGGGCACCTCCAGATCCACCTGGTCTCCCACGATGACGTCAATCGTCAATTGGCGACACTGGCGCTGACAGCATCCGCGCGCCGGAAATGCTCAGCCAGCACATTCTCCAGCACAACCTTGACCACCGGCTTCTGCAACACCGGGTGCCCACGAAACCGCGGTTCGATCATGATGGACTCGTACCCTGTCGTGAACACGAACGGAATATTCTTTCGCTTCAGAACATCGGCGAGCTGGTAGACGAGCTCACCGGCGAGATTGACGTCGAGAACTGCGAAGTCGACGGGCTGGACGTCCACGGCGGCAAGCGCTTCCCCGAGCCGGACGTAGGGGCCGACGGTTCGATACCCGAGCGAGGTGAGCGATTCCTGCAGAGATAGCGCGACCAGCATTTCGTCTTCGACGATCATGATCGACGGTTTCGAAGACGCCGCCCGCCCACTCGGCACGTCCCTCTTCCGGCCCAACGACTTCACCGATCTGCCGGCGACAGCATCCTGCAGCGGCACCTCGAGAGAACAGCGGAGCCCTTCGCGCTGCCAATCGAACACTACGTTCCCACCCTGCTGTTGCTTGACGCCGGCAACGATCGCCGCACTTCCAAACCCTCTCCGCTTCGGTTCAGAAACCGGCGGGCCGCCGCGCTCACGCCACTCCATTCGCAACACTCGATCGTCAATACGCCAGTCGAGTTGCACATGGCCTTCCGGTGTCGACAAGGCCCCATACTTCGCCGTGTTGGTCGCCAACTCGTGCAGCACCAATGCCAGCGTCTGCGCCGTGCCTGCTTTCAGGAAGATGTCAGGCCCATCCATGCCAATTCGCGAGGGGTTTCCCTGCGTAAAGGGATCGAGTTCCTCATGGATCAGGCCCGAAAGGCTCGCCCCTTCCCATCGCGACTGCGAGAGAATCGAGTGGACTCGGGAGAGCGACTGGATCCGCCCCTCGACTGCCGAGACGAACTCCTTCATCGTCGTCGCCCGTGTGAGACGCACCAGCGCTTGCACCAAGGCCAGGGTATTCTTCGCGCGGTGATCGACTTCGCGCGCAAGCAGCTCCTGACGCTCCTCCGCCGCCTTCCGCTCCGAGATGTCGATGATCACGCCGCTGATCTGGACCGCGCCCGTGGCAGCGTTCCGTGTTGCCGCGGCACTGCCGATGCACCAGCGCGTCGCGCCGGTCGCCGTACGGATACGAAATTCGATATGATGCGCCTCGCCGCCGTTCTGCAGATCGCTCATGATGGCGTCGAGCTTCAACCAATCATCGGGAACGATCATGGCGCGGATATTCGCCGAGGTCGGCGTGAACGTCTCGGGATCGACACCGAAGATCCGGCAAAGCCCCGCATCCCAGTGATAGGCGCCCGACACGCTATCCCACTGCCATGAGCCCATTTGTGCGGCGGCCAAGGCGAGGCTGCGCCTGCGCTCGCTCTCCATCAACTGCGCGGTCGATGCCTCCAATTCCGCCGTGCGCTCCTGAACCCGCCGCTCCAACTCTGAATTCAGGTGTTCGAGCTGCCTGGTCTTCCGGTAGAGCTCGGCGAAGATCTTGACCTTCGCGCGCAGCACTTCCGGCACCACCGGCACAGGCACATAGTCTACGGCGCCCATCTCATATCCGCGCAGCCGATCGAGATCGGACAGATGGATCGCTGAAATGAAAATCATTGCAATCTTCTGATAGCGCGGATGCTCACGGATCATCGCGGCCAATTCGAAGCCATCGAGTTCCGGCATGCAGACATCGACGAGGATCACCGCAATCTCGGAGCGCAGCAGGCATTGCAACGCTTCGCGACCGGAACGCGCGGTCAACAGGTTCTCGCCCAATGGACCGAGAATCGCCTCATAGCTCAGAAGCTTTCCGGGCTGGTCGTCGACCAGAAGGATGTTGACCTTGTCAGTCGGGCCCATCGCCTGCCTCACCGGTGCAACCATAGCCGAAGAGCGGCGAGCAATTGCTCGGTATCCACGGGCTTGGCCAGATAGTCCGATGCGCCCGCATCAAGACACTTCTCTCGATCGCCCTTCATCGCCTTCGCAGTCAGCGCTACGATGGGCAAACGGCGGAAGGCGGAATTGCGCCTGATGGCAGCAATGGTCTCGTAACCATCCATCTCCGGCATCATGATATCCATCAGCACGATCGCGACGTCGTCTGTCGAGCCGAGGATATCGATCGCCTCCCGGCCGGTCGTCGCCGTCAGGACATGCATGCCACGCCGCTCGAGTACGCTGCTCAACGCGAAGATGTTGCGCGCATCGTCATCGACGAGCAGCACCGTGCGCCCGACCAAATCCTCGTCGGTACCGTTCAACCTCTCCAGCATCTGCTGCTTCTCGGCCGGCAGATCTGTCACCACGCGGTGCAGGAACAGCGAGGTCTCGTCCAGCAGACGTTCGGGCGACTCGACGCCCTTAACGACGATGCTCCGCGCCATCTTATGCAAGCTGGCGTCCTCCTGATCCGACAGTTCGCGACCGGTGAAGACCACGACCGGAATCTCCGATAGCACGGCGTCGGCCCGCATCGCCTCGAGTACGTCGAAGCCGGACATATCAGGCAGCTTGAGATCCAGCACGAGACAATCGACGGACGTTTTCCGCAGTGCCTCCAATGCTTGCGCGCCGGTTCCGGCGGTCGCAATCTCGATGTCGTCGTGTCCCAACAAGGCCGCAATACTCATTCGTTCGGACGGGTCGTCCTCAACGACGAGAAGCCGCTTTCGCTTCTGCCCCGCGTACGATTTGATCCTGACGATCGCATTCTCCACTCCATCGCTCGTGGCCGGCTTGGTCAGGAACGCGAAGGCCCCGCGTGACAATGCGTGTTGCCTGTCTTCATCCAGCGTCACCACTTGCACAGGAATATGTCGCGTTAATGGATTCTGCTTCAGCTGACTGAGAACGGTCCAGCCGAGCATATCCGGCAGGAAGATGTCCAGCGAGATCGCGGTCGGCTGGAACTGTTTGGCCAGTTCCAGTGCATCGACGCCTCTCGCGGCGGCGAGAACCTTGAAGCCTTTCTCGTGGGCGAGATCGGCGATGATCTTCGCATAATGCAGATCGTCCTCAATGATAAGGAAAATCGAATCGCCCGCTTCGATTTCGCTCCGATCGTCGACCAAGCGCTCGACGGGTCGATTTTGCGTTTCGCCACTCGGCTTCGTCTGCATCACGGCCGGTGGCCGCTGATCGGCCGGGTAAGATGTCGATGCTCCGGCATATCGCGTTGGGAGATAGAGCGTGAAGCAGCTTCCCCGCCCCGGCATACTGCGAAGTTGTATCTCTCCGCCCAACAACGCGGCAAGCTCGCGGCTGATTGCCAGCCCCAGTCCGGTGCCGCCATACTTGCGGCTCGTGCTCGCGTCCGCCTGCTGAAACGCCTCGAAGATGATCCTTTGCTTGTCGAGCGGGATGCCAATGCCGGTATCCTCGACCTCGAACGCGAGCACCTCCGGAGCCTCCCCCAACACCGGATGATGCGGGCTCCATCCACCGGAAACCGGCGAGACCTTCAACCGCACACCGCCTTGCGCCGTGAACTTGCAAGCATTCGACAGCAGGTTCTTGAGAACTTGCTGCAATCGTTTGGAGTCCGTCGTGATGGTGCGAGCGAGCGCGGGGCTGAGCTCGACATCGAACGAAAGTTTGCGGCTTTCCGCCTCATGCTTGAACGGCCGCGCGATCGCATCAAGCAACGCTTTCAGGACGATTTCCTCGGCTTCGACGGTTACCGTACCGGATTCGATCTTGGACAGGTCGAGAATATCGCTGATCAAGTTCAGAAGATCCGTGCCCGCGCCATGGATCGTCCGCGCGAATTCGACCTGTCTCGGGCTCAAGTTGCCTTCCGGGTTCTCCGTCAACTGCTGCCCGAGGATCAGAATGCTGTTGAGCGGCGTCCGCAGCTCGTGCGACATGTTCGCAAGGAATTCGGATTTGTATTTCGACGTCAGCGCGAGCTCGCTCGCCTTCTCTTCAAGCGCCCGGCGCGCCTGCTCGATTTCCTGATTCTTCCGCTCCACATCGACGTTGCGCTCGGCAAGCTGCTGCGCCTTCTGTTCGAGCTGGTCGTTGGTATCCTGCAGCTCTCGTTTCTGCGATTGCAATTCACCGGCAAGCGTCTGCGATTGCTTCAGCAGCGCCTCTGTCTGCATGGTGACTTCGATCGAGTTGAGAACGATCCCGATGCTTTCGGTAAGTTGCTCAAGGAAGGTGATCTGCGATGCGGTGAAGGCTTTGACCGATGCGAGCTCGATCACGGCTTTGACCTGATTTTCGAAAACGATCGGCAGAACCACCACGTTCTGGGGAACGACCTTGAAGAGGGACGACCCTATCGGAACCGCATGCGCCGGCAACTGCTCGATCAAAACGCGCCGCTTCTCCAGAGCGCACTGCCCGACCAGACCTTCGCCGAGCCGGATCACATCGGGATGTCCAAAACTGCCGTCGCCTGCGTAGGAGGATAGAAGCCTGAGCGTCTGCGCGTTATCACCGGTCATCTGGTAGATGACGCCGAGCTGCGCCTCTACCAGCTTGGTCATCTCCGACAGCAGAAGCCGTCCGACGGTAGCGAGATCGCGCTGACCCTGCAGCATGTTGGTGAAGCGCGCGAGGTTGGTCTTCAGCCAATCCTGCTCGGTGTTGCGGTCCGTCGTCAATCGGAGATTGTCGATCATCGTATTGATGTTGTCTTTGAGCTCGGCCACCTCGCCGCGCGCATTGACTTGAATCGATCGCGTGAGGTCACCCTTCGTCACGGCGGTTGCGACCTCCGCGATGGCGCGCACCTGCGTCGTCAGGTTCGCCGCAAGCAAATTGACGTTTCCGATCAGGTCTTTCCATGTGCCGGCAGCGCCAGGAACCATCGCCTGTCCGCCGAGACGGCCTTCGACGCCGACTTCGCGCGCAACCGTCGTCACCTGATCAGCGAACAGCGCGAGCGTGCCGATCATATCGTTGATGGTGTCGGCCAGCGCGCCGACCTCCCCCTTCGACTTGACGGTCAGGTTCTGCTTCAGATCGCCGTTTGCAACCGCGGTCACCACCTTGACGATGCCGCGAACCTGCTCGGTGAGGTTCGCAGCCATGACGTTCACAGTGTCGGTGAGATCCTTCCATGTTCCGGCAACGCCCGAGACCTGGGCCTGACCGCCCAGTTTTCCCTCTGTGCCGACTTCACGGGCAACACGCGTCACTTCGGAAGCGAATGCGTTGAGCTGATCCACCATCGTATTGATGGTGTTCTTCAGTTCGAGGATTTCGCCCTTCACGTCGACGGTGATCTTACGGGACAGGTCGCCGCGGGCGACAGCCGTCGTCACTTCGGCGATGTTACGGACCTGCGTCGTCAGATTGCCCGCAAGCTGATTGACGTTGTCGGTCAAATCCTTCCACGTACCGGCCACACCCGGCACCACCGCCTGGCCGCCGAGCCGCCCGTCGGTTCCAACCTCGCGCGCAACGCGCGTCACCTCACCAGCGAAGGAGCGCAACTGCTCCACCATCGTATTGAGGGTTTCCTTCAGCAGCAGAATCTCGCCGCGGACGTCCACCGTGATCTTCTTCGACAGATCGCCGTTGGCGATCGCCGTCGCGACCTCGGCGATGTTTCGCACTTGCGCGGTGAGGTTGGACGCCATGAAGTTGACGTTGACGGTCAGATCCTTCCAGGTGCCGGCGACGCCAGGCACCTCCGCCTGTCCGCCCAACTTGCCTTCGGTACCGACCTCACGGGCAACGCGTGTCACCTCGCCGGCAAATGCGTTGAGCTGATCCACCATCGTATTGATGGTGTTCTTTAGTTCGAGGATTTCGCCCTTCACGTCGACGGTGATCTTTCTGGACAGATCTCCCTGCGCGACCGCCGTCGTCACCTCGGCGATGTTACGCACCTGCCCGGTCAGGTTCGATGCCATCGAGTTGACGTTATCGGTCAGATCCTTCCATGTTCCCGCGACGCCGGGCACGTTGGCCTGACCGCCCAGTCTCCCTTCGGTACCCACCTCGCGCGCAACGCGCGTCACTTCGCCGGCGAATCGATTGAGCTGATCCACCATCGTATTGACGGTGTCCTTGAGCTCGAGCATCTCGCCGCGAACATCCACCGTGATCTTCCGCGACAGGTCACCGCCGGCAATCGCCGTCGCGACGCCCGCGATGTTTCGCACCTGCGCCGTGAGGTTGCTCGCCATCGAGTTGACGCTGTCGGTCAAATCCTTCCATGTACCGGCAACGCCGAGAACGTTCGCTTGACCGCCGAGCCGCCCTTCCGTTCCCACCTCGCGGGCGACGCGCGTCACCTCGCCCGCGAATGCATTGAGCTGATCGACCATCGTGTTGATGGTTTCCTTGAGCTGAAGAATTTCGCCGCTGACATTGACCGTAATCTTCTTCGACAGATCGCCATTGGCGATCGCAGTCGCGACTTCGGCGATGTTTCGCACCTGGGCCGTGAGATTGCCGGCCATGAAGTTGACGTTGTCGGTCAGATCCTTCCATGTTCCAGCCACGCCCGGCACTTGCGCCTGGCCGCCGAGCTTGCCTTCGGTTCCCACCTCGCGCGCGACGCGCGTCACTTCGCCGGCAAACGCATTGAGCTGGTCGACCATCGTATTGATGGTGTCCTTGAGCTCATAAATTTCGCCGCGGACATCGACGGTGATCTTGCGCGACAGGTCACCGCGCGCGACCGCTGTCGTCACCTGCGCGATGTTACGCACCTGGGCCGTCAGGTTTCCGCACATGGCGTTGACGCTGTCAGTTAGATCCTTCCAGGTCCCGGCGACGCCTGGAACGATCGCCTGGCCACCGAGCTTGCCATCGGTTCCGACTTCCCGTGCGACACGCGTCACCTCCGATGCGAACGATCGAAGCTGATCGACCATCGTGTTGATGGCTTCCTTGAGCTGGAGGATCTCGCCGCGCACGTCCACCGTGATCTTCTTGGACAGGTCTCCGTTCGCGACCGCTATGGTCACTTCGGCGATGTTGCGAACCTGTCCGGTCAGATTGTTCGCCATCGAGTTGACGCTGTCGGTCAGATCGCGCCAGACGCCCGTCACTTCCGAGACTTGCGCCTGGCCGCCAAGCTTTCCTTCCGTTCCGACTTCGCGCGCAACACGTGTCACTTCCGACGTGAACACGTTCAATTGCTTGATCATGGTGTTGACGATGGTCGCCGAACGCAGGAACTCGCCCTTCAGTGGGCGGCCATCGACATCGAGCGGAACCGATTGCAACAGATCACCGCGCGCCACCGCTGCAATTGCGCGCGTAACCTCGGTGGTCGGCCACAGCAAATCATCCATCAGTCCGTTGACGGAGGTCTCCATGTCGCCCCAGGCACCACCCGATAGCCCGAGCTTGAGCCTTTGCTTGGTCTTGCCTTCGCGGCCGACAGATTGCCCCACCCGATCGAGCTGATTGGCCATCTGCTGGTTCGCGGCGATGATCTCGTTGAAGACATCGGCAATCTTGCCTTCGAGCCCGACGCCCCCGCCGCTCATGCGGGCAGAGAAGTCCCCGCTCTTCATCGCCTGCAGCGCGTTCAGAAGTTCAGGCAGGAATGAACTATCAACCTTCTCGGTCAAGCCGCCTTCAGCCGAACGTTCGGAGACAGCACTGCTCGGCATCGTTGCACCTTCCGAAGTTTATACGTCGCCCGCCGCATGCATACGGACAGCCGCGCTTGATCCGACGCGGATTCTTGCAGGAGTTTGCGGTTGGTTCCCTGCCGGAATAGGGCTAAAACATGGCTTGAACGTTTGGGCGCGCGAATGGTTCCATCGTCGCGACAATTTCCACAGCGAAGCGCTCAGAAGATGAAGCGATCGGAAAATACGGGCAAAATTCGTCCGCTCTCGGACGAAACCCTTCGTGCATTCCTGCCAATTAGAGGCGGGCCGTAACCGGCGATGCGCAGCTCATCGCGCGCCAGCCTGCTGCACAGGAACAGACGCTTGGCTGCGGATGTTCTTGATCGTATCCGCACCAACTGCCGAAGCGGCATTTCCCCAGCTATTGCGAATGTAGGTGACGACGGCAGCAGCCTGATCATCGGTCAGACGAAAGCCGAAGGATGGCATCGCCGGTGCGGTCGGATTCTCGTCGGTCGCCGCCCCTTGCGTTCCGGCAAGGATGATACGCACCAGCGTCGTCGGATCGTCCTGGTTCACCACCGCATTGCCTGCAAGCTTGGGAAACATATGACCGATGCCATCACCGGATCGGGTGTGACATGCAGCGCAGGTGTCGATGAAAATGGCCTCGCCGACCTGCATTCGCGGATCGGACGCCGCCACCGGCGCGGGCGCCGCCGCACCAGCCTCGCCACGCTCCTTCAAATAGACGGCCATCGCCTTGAGATCAGCGTCGGACATCTTCGAGGTCGAATTCTCCACGACCTCCTTCATCGGTCCGCTGGCATAGCTTGTGCGGGTCTGGCCGGTCTTGAGATACTGCACGATGTCTTCGACGGACCAGTTGCCAAGACCCAGCCGGGCATCGTTGGTTATATTCGGGGCCGTCCAACCGGTGATCTGATTGCCTTGGAGATATTGGCTAGCCTTGTTCGCGCCAAAGGCATTCATGGGCGTATGGCAGGCGCCGCAATGCCCGAGACCTTCGACCAGATAGGCGCCCCAATTGAATTCATCCGTGCGCTTTGGGTCCGGCACGAAACGTCCCGGTGTGAAGAACAACGCGTTCCATCCGATCATCGCCATGCGAATGTTGAACGGAAACGGCAATGTCCTGCGGTTCACGCTGTTGGAGACGGGTGAGAGCGTCTTCAGGTAAGCGTAGATCGCATCGACATCCTCGCGGGAGACTTTCGTGTAATAGGGATATGGAAATGCTGGATAGAGGTATGAACCATCCGGCCGCCGTCCCGCATGCATCGCCCGCGCAAAGTCATCGCTGGTCCAGTTGCCGATGCCGGTCGCCTCATCAGGGGTGATGTTCGGCGTCATGATCGGGCCGAAGGGGGTCTGCAGCGCAAGCCCTCCGGCAAACGGTTGGCCACCGGGAGCGGTGTGACAGGCCACGCAATCTCCCGCCGTCGTCAAGGCCCGGCCTCGCGTTACGTCCACGTAGTTGTCGGAATCCGCGAACGCCTGAGGAGACATGAGAGAGCACGCGAGGATCAGGGCCCACCGCAGCCAGGCCCTCGAGCTCACCCGTTTCGAACGGAGCTGACCGATCCGCATCATAGCTGCACCAGAGGACCAGGAGACTGCAGATACTTCCGAATTCCATCGATCGCCCAGTAGGTCAGCGCGCCGACGGTTCCGGTCGGATTGTAGCCGGCGTTCTGCGGAAACGCCGATGCGCCCATCACGAACACATTCGGGACATCCCATGACTGAAGATAGCGATTGAGAACACTTGTCTTGGGATCGTTTCCGAACACCGCGCCCCCGGTGTTGTGGGTCGTCTGATACGGCACGACCGACCATGGACCGGTGAGGCGGTTCACCTGGGTCTGCTTCGCGCCCATGGCCTTGGCGATCTCATCGCACCGCTCGGCCATCCAATTGGCCATCTTCCGCTCGTTGTCCTGATAGTCGAACGTCATTCGCATCAACGGCCTGCCCAGCGGATCCTTGTAGGTCGGATCGAGATCGAGATAATTGCCGCGATAGCTCATCACGCTGCCTTGGGCACCGACACTGGCGACACGCTGATAGGTATCACGCACCGCCTTCTTCCAGGCGCTTCCCCATGTCGGCGTGCCGCGCGGCGTCGGCCGATAGAGAATAGGCCGGCCGTTGGTATAAGCGCAGGTGATCGATGCGCCGCCGACAAAGCCGTGCGGAGCATGATCGAAGTTGTCGCTGTTGTAATCGTCGGCCGCAGCTCCGAGTGAACCGGCGGCCGCGAACGGATTGAACTTCGCATCCTCGAAGAAGGCTGTCGCCCCCGAGCCCGTCTGATACGCATAGTTGCGCCCAACCACGCCCTCATTGCGCTGCGGGTCGTAAGGCTTGCCGATGCCCGAAAGCAGCAACAATCGCACGTTGAAGAGGCTGTAGGCACAGACCAGCACGAGGTCTGCCGGCTGTTCCCACTCCTCCCCGCTGAGATCGACATAGGTGACGCCGGTCGCAGTCTTGCCGTCTTTGGACAGGTTGACCTTCGTCACCTCGCAATCGGTTCGCGCCTCGAACGTCGGTTCACGCACCAGTGCGGGAAGAACGCAGGTTTGCGGGCTTGCCTTCGAGTAGTTTGAGCAACCAAAGCGTTCGCAGAAGCCGCAATAGGTGCAGGGTGCCATCCGGCAGCCGTAGGTGTTGGTATAGGCGACGGAAATGTTAGCGGAGGGGCGCGGGAATGGATGCAAGCCCAGGTTCGACGCCGCCTTGGTAAACAGGTCTTGGGCATAGCCCTGCTTCATCGGTGGCGTCGGATAGTCGCGTGCGCGCGCTCCTTCGAAGGGGTTGCCGCCGGGCTGAATCTGCCCCTTGATGTTGCCGGCCTTGCCGGAGATGCCGGCGAGATACTCGAACTTGTCGTAGTACGGCTCGAGCTCGTCGTAGCTGACGGGCCAGTCCTGGATATGATTGTCGGCCGGCAGGATGCTTTCGCCATACCGTTCAGTCATATGGCTGCGAATGCGGAAATCGTCCGGCAGAAAGCGCCACGTCTGGCCATTCCAATGCACGCCTGCGCCGCCAACCCCGTTGCCGGGCAGAAAACTTCCCCACTTGCGGATCGGCAGCGCCGTCTGCGAGACGTTGTTGCGCATGGTCAGCGTTTCCTGCTTCGGCCGCAGGAAAATATCGTGACGCACCGCGTAGCGCAGTTCGTCCGGAGCTGTGCCGATATTGAAATCGGTCGCCGTGTCGCGCCACGGGCCGCGTTCGATCGCAACGACCTCAAGCCCTTGGTGAGCCAGTTCATAGGAAACGATCGATCCGGTCCAACCGAGACCGATGACGACGACATCCTTGCGTGGACGACGGCGAGCCATCAGCGCTCTCCCCATGCAGCACGCCCGCGCAAAGCCACCGGCGGAAGCGTGTATTCCTGGTTCGGCTTGTCCATCACGTCGCGGAAGTCGTAACGGACTCCTGGAAACCCAACGAGCTTCCAGCCCACCATGTTGCGGTTGCCGCCGTAGATGGGATCGGAGAAGAAGCCCTCCATGGTGTTGCCGAGGATGGCGGAGAATAAGGCCTTGGCGTCGAAGCCCGGAAACTTCACTTCGCCGCGCTCCATTTGCGTCAGCAGCTTATCCCGCTCCTCTGGCGAAAGATCGGCAAATCCACGACCTGCGAACGTCGCCGTGCAGTAAGACGCGAGAGCCGCAAGGCCCAGGCGGTACTGCTCGCGCGGTGTCAGCGGCGACTGCAGTCCTTGGGATGGCAAGGGCGTCGATGAAAACGGGCCCTGCATGTAGAGCCAGTCATGCCCGCCATAGGGACCGGTCAGTTGCCGATCGATGAAGATCGTTACGCCTGCTTCCTTGGCACTGGGGCCGAGCTCGTCGGCCGGAATCAGGCGCTCGACGATGGCGTCCACCATGGCCGCCTCGGTGGGAGAGAAGAACAGGTAGCCATCGCCCGTCACCGGCGCGACTGGATAGGCCTCGTTCGGCTGCCATGGCAACACCTTGGTCACAACGCGCGCCCCGGCATTTGCGGTCGTCATCAAGACCGCGGCGCTCGCCAACAGACTACGACGTGTTATGCCCTTGGATTGTTTGGTTTTCTTGGCGGAGAGACAGGAATTTTTGGTCCACGCGGAATCGTCAGTACGAGACATCGTCCCTCCTCGATCCGAATGATGGCGGTTCGCCGCCTGTGCCTTAGTGGCCCTGCCATCATCTTCGCTCTGTCAGAGACGCGCGTCCAGCATGGTTTGTTCCATCATCCGGACGCCAGCGCGATGGAGAATTGACGGCGATGCATGGATCGGGACGGCGATCCATGCATCAAACCGGCTATCATTGAACGTCAACGATCAGCTTCGGCGGTAGAAGCATGCTGCCTCCACCCGTCCACTTCGCATGAGACGGACGATGGCTTCCGTCGGAGGTTCACGTCCGGCACGAAGCGCGAACATGCGTCATTTCTCGACGGTGACGTGCGTCAGATCCTGAAACCAGCTCTGCGCCGGGACGAATCCCTTAACCTTCTTCGACATCGCGCGCGGATTGAGATCGTGGACGATGTAAAGCCAGGCCGCATCATCGACGAGTTCGGCATGGGCTTCGCCAATCAGCTTGTCCCTCTCAGCCGGGTCAAACGTCTGGAAGGCCTGGTCGAGCGCCTGGTCCACCTTCGGATTGCTATAGTTGCCCCAATTCGACCCGTTTGGCGGCATCGCGCTTGAGTGAAAGAACCGATACACCAGCGTCGGATCACCGAACGGCAGACTGATATTGATGGCATGATCGCCGCGCGAGAGCGCCGACGTCGGCGGATTGCGAAACGCAACCAGCATCGAGCCCCAATCCACCACGTCGAACTCGATGTCGAAGCCGACCTCTTTGAGATTCTGCTGCAGGAACTCGTTCATCGGAATCGGCATCATCTGACCGGAGCCCGATGTGGAGATCATCACCTTTGCTTTCACCGGCTTCCCGGGTCCAAAGCCCGCTTCCTTGAGCAGAGCTTTCGCCTTGGCGGGATCATAGGTGTAGCGGAGTTCGGACTTGCCGAACGCCGGATGCGCAGGATCGTAAAATCCCGTCGCGGGCCTCGCCGTTCCGTTCAACAGTTGCACCAACCCCTCGCGATCGATCGCGTAATTGATCGCCATCCGCACACGTTTGTCCTTGAAAGGTGAGTCACCCGTGGCGCTCAACACCCACGGCCAGAGATGCGGATAGGGCTTCAGGCTGATCTGAAAGCCGGCGGATTTCAGCGATGGGATCGCGTCCGGCGGCGGCACCTCGATCCAATCGACCTGGCCCGAACGCAGCGCGGCCAACCTGGTCGTTGCCTCGGGCATCGGCAGCAGAACCAGCTTCTCCACCCGCGGCACGCGCTCTTTGTCCCAATAGCCCTCATTACGGGCGAGTTCGATCGAGACGCTCGGCGTTACCTTCGTCACCCGGAAGGGGCCTGTCCCCGCCGGCTGTTTACCGAAGGCGGCCCAGTTGCTGCCGGCCTTGGCAAACTGTGTCGGAGAAACAAACAAGATGCGGGTTATCAGGTATGGAAACGGGCTGAACGGCATCTTGGTTGTAATCACGATACGATCGTCATCGATCTTCTCGTACTTGTCGAGCATCGGCAGTGAGACTTTGACGATCGCGGCCTGCGCGCCGTCGTAATGCGGTGCCTTTTCGTTAAAGATCCGATCAAAGTTCCAGATTGCGGCATCGGCGTTGAAATCAGTGCCGTCATGGAACTTGACGCCCTTGCGCAAAGTGAACACCCAGCGACGCGGATCATCCTTATTGGCTTCCCACGCGGTGGCCAGCCCCGGCGTTAAATCCGCCAATTCCTCCGGCTTGCTGAAATCCCAATTCACCAGCGCGTCGTAAATCGGATAACCCGCGAAGCGATAGCCCTCGCTGCCGTTGTCGGGAATGCCGCCCACGGTCGGCACATCGGACGCGGTCATCGCGATCCGCAACGTCTGCGCCTGCGCTATCGCTGTCGCAAAGCTTACAAGGATGACGGCACCCGCGAGCGCGCCGACGACTCTGGACCTGGACATGTTTTCGTTATCCTTCGTGTTGTTGGCCCGTAGGCGGGCAGACTTGACGATGAGACGTCAGTTACGGACCGCGGAGGCGTCAGGTTCGGCGCGGATACAGCGAACCACCCGCCCCTCTCCCAGCACGATGTCCTGCGCATCCTCCTTGTGGCAGCGGTCAAGCGCGTAATTGCAACGCGGCGCGAATGCGCAGCCCGGCGGCAGCGTCGCAAGATTCGGCGGTTGTCCGCGGATCATTTCGAGCGGCTTGCCGCGCATACCGCCATGAACCGTCGATGCGAGCAGCCCCTCCGTATAAGGATGCTTTCGTGCGCCGAGCACATCGGAGACCGAGCCGGTTTCCACCAGGCGCCCGGCATACATCACCCCCACCTTGTCGGAAATTTCCGCGGCGACCCCGACGTCATGGGTGACGAACACGACGGCCATTCCGAGTTCGGCCTGCAATTGCCGCAACAAAAGCAGAATCTGGATCTGCACGGTCACGTCGAGCGCCGTCGTCGGCTCGTCGGCCAGCAATACGGAGGGCTTGCACGCCAACGCCATCGCGATCATCGCCCGCTGGCGCATGCCGCCGGACATCTCGTGCGGATAATTCTTCAATCGGCGAGCTGCGGACGGAATACAGACCAGATCGAGCAGTTCGAGAGCTCGTTTCGTGGCGCTGCGCTTATCAATGCCCTCCTGAGTGATGAGAATCTCCGCAATCTGGTCGCCGATGGTGAACACCGGATCGAGCGCCGTCATTGGCTCTTGGAAAATCATCGAGATCACCGGTCCGCGAATTGCCGAACGCTCGGCCTTGCTCATCGCGGCAACATCGCGTCCCATCACCGAAACCTTGCCGCTCAGGCGCGCATAATCCGGCATCAAGCCCATCAGCGCGCGCAACGTCACGCTCTTACCGGACCCGGACTCCCCGAGGATCGTCAGGATTTCGCCGCGCGCAAGCGTCAGACTGACGCCGTTGACCGCTTTGACCGTCCGCTCACGCCGCACGAACTCGACCGTGAGATTCTCCAACTGAACCGCCGGAGACTGGGACACCGGCATAGCTGCGGCGGAGGAAAGCTCTGTTTTCAACATGTCATGCTCCAGCGATGGCCTGACTGTGCCCGGAAGCCGGACTAAATATGTGACATGCTACCTGGTGGCGCGGCGGCGAATCCGGCGTCGCTACAAGCGATGGCTCCCTCGACGCGCAGATATCCTCTGCGAACTTACAGCGTGTGCGGAAGCGGCACCCCGACGGCGGGTTGAGCGGGCTCGGCGGATCGCCCGTCAACGGCATCTCACGCGTGCGACAGTTCGGATCGAAACTGGGCTTCGACTTTAGCAAGGCCCGCGTATAGGGATGACGCGCATTGCTGTAGATTTCATCGACCGGCCCGGTCTCCACCACCTTGCCGAGATACATCACCATCACATGATCGCTGATGAACTCGACGACATTCAAGTCGTGACTGATGAACATGTAGGTGAGGTCGAACTTCTCCTTCAATTCGACCAGCAGGTTCAGCACCTGAGCCTCGACGGACTTGTCGAGTGCCGACACCGACTCGTCCAAAATCAACAGCTTCGGCTGCAAAGCCAAGGCGCGCGCGATATTGACGCGCTGACGCTGACCACCCGACAGCTCATGCGGATAGCGCCGCATGTACTGTGACGGATTCAGGCCCACCTCGCGCAGCAGCCGCTCTGTTCGCGCGTCGGCCTCCGCCGGCGGCAGGCCATGCATTTTCGGTGCATACGAGATCGAATCGGCAATCGTCAGCCGAGGATTGAGGGAGGCGAAGCTCTCCTGAAACACCATCTGGACCTGACGACGCAGGGCCGCGACACTGATGCCGCGCACATGCCCGACCGGATCGCCATCGTAGATGAGCGTTCCGGAATCGGGAACGATCAACTGCATGATCAAGCGCGCGGTGGTGGATTTCCCGCAGCCGGACTCGCCGACGACGCCGAGCACCTCCCCTTTCTTGATCTCGAACGAAACATCATCGACCGCTTTCACCTGGGCGGTGACACGATTCAGAATTCCGCCGCGCACCGGAAAATACTTCTTGAGATTCTGCACGATCAGCAGCGGCTGTGCGGCACCGCCGCGGACTTCCTCGGGTGCTGGCGGAAAGTAAGCCTGGAACGACGACATACGGAATTCCTTACTGCTCGTGACGAATATCCATGGCGGTACGGAAGCCATCGCTCATGAGGTTGAAGCACATCGACGTGATGAAGATCATGACGCCTGGTATGGCCGCCACGAGCGGCTGGACGTAGATCGCCTGGCGCAACGCATTCAGCATCAATCCCCATTCGGCTTCCGGCGGCTTCGCACCGAGGCCGAGGAAGGAAAGTCCCGCCGACAGCACGATCGAAACGCTGATCAGGCTCGTCGCGTAAACCAGAATCGTGCCGAGCACGTTCGCGAGAATGTGGTGACGGATGATCTGGGTAGTGGTCGTGCCGCTCGCCTTGGCAGCATCGACGAAGTCCAGCGAACGGACCTGGGCGGTCACACTCTCCGAGATGCGCACCAGGGGCGGAATGAAGACGATCGACAACGCCAGGATGGCATTGGTGAAACCGCTACCGAGAATGCCACAGATGGCGATCGCCAGCAGGATCGACGGAAAGGCGTAAAAGACATCCATTGTCCGCATGATCATTGTGTTGACCCAGCCGCCGGCATATCCCGCGATCACGCCGAGCAAACCGCCGATCAGCAGCGCGATGCCGACGGGCAGCACGCCGGACAGCAACGACAGCCGACCACCGTAAGCGATGCGGCTCCACACGTCGCGCCCCGTCTCGTCGGTTCCGAGCCAATGATTCGGGGTGCCGATCGGCTTGAGACGACGCAGGATGCTGCCTGCATAGGGATCGTGACTGGTCACGAACGGCGCGAAAACCGAGATCGCAACGATCATCAGAAGGATAATCGTCACCGTCATCGTGACCTTGTCACGTTTGAGGCGCCCCCAGACATTCCGCCAGTAGCCGGCATTGGAATTGAGCGGCGGCGCGATTACGACTTCGGTATTGCTGGATGAAACGGCCGGCACGTCAGTCACATCGCCCCCCAATTTATCGACGAATACGCGGATCGATGATCGCCTGCGCGATATCGACCAGCAGGTTGAGAACGACGAAGAAGAATGCCAGCACCAGAATCGTCCCCTGCAGAACGGGGATGTCGCGCCGGAAGATCGCAAGGTTGAGCAGGTTGCCCGAACCGGGCCAGTTGAACACCGTCTCGATCAGGATCGACCCGCCGAGCAGATAGCCGAACTGCAATCCCATCACGGCGAGAACGGGAGGCGCTGCATTCTTGATGATATGCAGCAGAATGCGGCGCGGTCTCAGTCCCTTGGCTTCAAGCGCACCGACGAACTCCTGGCTGCGGATATCGAGCACCGTCGCGCGAACGAGACGGGCGACGACGCCCATCGGTATCAACGATAGAGTTACGACCGGGAGAAGCAGATGGACAAGAAGATCGAAGCCGCCGTCCCCCATGCCCTGCGCTGGTAGCGCGTTGAGCGTCACCGAGAAGATCACCACGAGAATGATCCCGAACCAATAATGTGGAAGGCTGACGCCGGCGATCGCCATCGCCGAAAAGAGTTTATCGAGCCACGTTGCGCTGTTGAAGGCGGCAAGCAGGCCCAGCAAGATTCCCGCCGAGAACCCGAGCACGGCGGCGGGCATCGCAAGCAACATTGTGTTCGAGAGCGCCCGCACGATCTCGCTCGCCACAGGCTGACCGGAAAAGATCGAAACACCGAGATCGCCGCCGAGCGCACGCAAGAGCCAGACGGCATACTGAATATAGAGCGGCTTATCGAAGCCGAGTTCCTGCTTCATCCGGGCGATCACCTCCGGTGATGCTTCCGGCGGCAGCAGCAGATCGATCGGATGCCCCGGCACGAGATGGACGAGGCCGAACACGACAAGCGAGACGCCGAGCAGGATCGGCACAGCTTGAAACAGGCGACGGACTGCAAACAGAAACATCAGCATCCAACTCCGGCATTGTTACGATTGGATACTTGCAAGCGCTGTGCCAGCAGAAACGGCCCGTCAAACGCGTGGCACGATCTCATGGATGCATAAATTGTATCCAACGCGCCGATCCTTCAGCATTTGCATTTTCGATGGCGCACGAATTGCAAGGACTGCCTGCGTTACCAACCGTAACGGAGACAACCATGCACAAAATCAACATTCCGACTTACGTGGACGAACGAAGCCTGCAGCGGCGTGGACGCATCAAGATCTTCGACAGTATCGATCCAAGTCGCACCGCTCATATCATTGTCGATCTGCAGAACGGCTTCATGGCCCCCGGCCAGCCTTCCGAGATCGTCACCGCACGCGAGATCGTTCCCAACGTCAACAGCATCAGTGCTGCGTGTCGGGCAAACGGTGCCCTCAATGTGTTCCTTCAGCACACGATCGATGCAACGGCGCATCAAACGTGGCCAATCTGGTTTGACTACTTCTCGAATGCCGAGCGACGGCAGCGCATGGACGATGCATTCGCGGAAGGCAGCTTCGGACATCAGCTTTGGCCAGGGCTTGAGGTGACTGATGCCGACCTCAAGGTGAAGAAGTCCCGCTTCGGTGCATTTGTCGAGGGATCGTCGAACCTGCATGCGATCCTTCAGGAACGCGGGATCGACACGTTGATCATCACCGGAACCGCAACCAACGTGTGCTGCGAGTCAACCGCGCGAGACGCGATGATGATGAATTACAAGGTCATCTTCGTTGCCGACGGCTGCGCTACGCATACCGATGCCGAACACAACGGTACACTGGGCAACATGCGATCGATCTTCGCCGACGTCCGCACTGCGGCAGAGGTCGTCGGCCTGCTCGACCAGAAGAACGTCACCCAAGCTGCGGAGTGATACCTCCTCTCGACTGAGTAACAGCGGATCATCGATCCGCTGCTTTCTTAAGCAATAGTTGTCAGGCCGCAGCCTTCGATTGCCAATCGGTGGCAATTGCGGGCCTGCGCGAACGCCACGCCGTCGCCGTCTCATGCGCATCAGCAAGCGCCAGCACCACCGCTTCCGTAAACGGCTTGCCGATGATCTGAATCGAAAGCGGCAGTCCGGCCGCATCGAACCCCGCACATGTGGCCATCGCCGGTAATCCCGTGACATTGAACGGCGCGGTGATGCTGGGCTTTTCGTACATCAGCCACTTCGGCACCTCGCCAAGTTTCTGTGCGGGGAACGGCGAGGCCGCCGTCAGCAGCACGTCGACGTCGGCCATGGCACGAGCAACCTCTTCGCAAAGCTCGCGCCGACGCCGTTGCGCATTCAGATAATCCGCTCCGCTGACGAGGCTTCCCAGCATCACCCGGTCACGACAGATTTCGCCATACAGCTCCGGTGTTTTGATCAAGTGCTGCTGATGGATCGAGTAGGCCTCAGCCGACATGATGGTCAGATTGACCGCGGCAAACTCGATCAACGGCGGCAGGACCACATCGTGGATGCTGCAACCAAGATCGCGGAAGACGGCGACCGCGTCCTCGACCGCTCCGCGCACGGACTCAGTGGCCACATGATCCTTCTCGTAAAAATGGCGCACCACGCCGATCTTCAGTCCTTTCACCGGCTGCCCCAGCATGGCTGTGTAATCAGGGATCGCTTCTCGCGCCGATGCTGGATCGGCAGGATCGTGACCCGCCAGCACCTGCAGCATCATCGCGCAGTCGCGCGCCGTCCAGGCCATCGGGCCCGCATGGTCAAGTGACTGCGACAGCGGCAGCACGCCCTTGCGTGACACAAGGCCGTAGGTCGGCTTGATGCCGGAGATGCCGCAAAGTGCCGATGGGCTGCGGATCGATCCGCCCGTGTCGGTTCCCATTGCGCCAAGCACGAGGCCTGCGGCAACGGCAGCAGCCGATCCGGAAGACGACCCGCCGGTTTGATGTTCGGGATTCCAGGGATTGCGCGCGATCGGATGAAAGAGATCGAACGACGGACCGCCGATGGCGAACTCCCAGGTTCCGAGCTTGCCGGTGATGGCAGCTCCCGCCTCCTTCAGCTTGGTGACAGTCGTTGCATCGTCGGCAGGCACACGCGATTGCATCAGACGCGAGTGACCGGTGGTCGCGACGCCGGCCGTATCGTAGATGTCCTTCAGGCCGATCGGAATCCCCTGTAGCGGCGATAGGCGTTTGCCGCTCATGATCGCAGCTTCAGCGCGTTTGGCCGCGTCCAGCGCAGCCTCCGGCGTAAAAGTGATATAACTCGACAGCGTGCCGTCGATCGCTTCCGTCTTGGCGATGCAGGCCTTGGCCAGCTCCACCGGCGATAACGCCTTGGATTCAAAGAGAGCAGATGCCTCGGCAATGGTCAAAAGCGTAGGATCAGAAGTCATCAGCCTATGCCCTCGCCGAGAACACGAGCGCAGGCTCGACCGACACGTCGCGCGGGCCTTGCAGGCGCGCCATCATGGCTTTCATCTTCGGATAGGCAGACCGCAATTCGTCGAATTGCTCGGGGGTTAACGTCAATCCCGTCGTCTCGATGAGAGTTCGAAAGACGTCGGATGGAATCGCTTCGCTCATGGTGAAGGCCCTTGCTTCATTGCGTGATGACGCTGCGGCGCGCCGGAACACACAATGCAAGCAAGGGACCACGATGTATCCATTCAGCGATTGGCAGCTATGGAGCCCTCGCATAAATCGCGGAAATAAGTCGCGATTGCTCATTTTGTATCCATTGGCATGGACCCTGCATCGTCGTTCTCGTGTCGGCTCGCACCGCCAAGCCGGGATCAACGAGGATACAGATCATGCTCAATCGACTGATGGCCCTTTCCGCCGCACTGCTCACCGTGACGGCCGGAATGAGCGTCGCACAGGCACAAGGAACCTTGAGAGTCGCCATGACGTCAGTCGACGTGCCAACCACCGGCGGCATTCCCAACAACGGCGGCGAAGGCGCGCGCTTTCTCGGCTTCACCGCGTACGATGCGCTGGTGAACTGGGAGCTGGCGAAAGACCTCGACGGAATCGCCAATATCCGGCCCGGCCTGGCAACGAAATGGACGATCGACGAGACCGACAAGACCAAATGGATTTTCAAACTACGGCAGGGTGTGAAATTCCACGACGGCAGTCCGCTCACGGTCGAGGCGATCATATTCAATCTCGGGCGCATCTTCGATGAGAAGTCGCCACAGTTCGATGCCCCCGCCTCACCGATCGTCCGTTCGCAGCTCTCGATGCTGGATCGCTGGGAGAAGATCGACGACGAAACGTTCGCCATCTACACCAAGACGCCTTTTGCTTTCTTCCCCTATGTTCTAACCCGCATGTTCATCGTCAGTCCGGCACAATGGGAAAAGGCGGGCCGCAACTGGATCGAGTTTGCCAAACAGCCTTCCGGGACCGGACCGTTCAAGATCGCCAAGGTAACGCCGTCTGTCTCTGCCGAACTGATCCGCAATGCCGACTATTGGGACAAAGAGCGAATTCCAAAGCTCGACAAGATGATCGTCATGCCAATGCCGGAGCCCACCACGCGGCTTGCGGCGCTGCGATCCGGACAGGTCGACTGGATCGAAGTGCCGCCCCCGGATGCCATTCCAAGCCTCAAACAGGCGGGTTTCGAGATCAGTCTCAAGCCCTATCCGCACACATGGCCGTATGAACTCAACACCGAAAGCGAGAAGTCGCCGTTTCGCGACAAGCGCGTGCGCCAAGCGTTGAACTATGCCGTCGACCGGGACGCACTGGTCAAGCTGCTGAACGGAACCGCCAAGCCCGCGGCGGGTCTCTACCCGCCCGACAGCGCCTTCTTCGGCAATCCGCAGAACCGATACACGTATGATCCCGAGAAGGCCAAGGCCCTCCTGGCGGAAGCCGGTTATGGCCCCAAGAACCCGGTCAAGGTCAAGGTGATGGTATCAACAGCGGGCTCCGGACAGATGCTGCCGCTTCCCATGAACGAGCTCATGCAGCAGATGCTGAAGCCGCTCGGCTTCGACCTCGATTTCGAGGTCGTCGAATGGGGCACGATGCTGGTGGCTGCCCGCAGCGCGCCCAACGCGCAAGCGTCACTCGGGGTCGATGCCGTCAACATCAGCCTGAGTTTCACCGACCCCTCCACGCTCTATCGCTACTACCATTCGGAATCCTATACGCCCGCCAACTGGAATTGGGGCCACTGGAAAAACGAGGAAGCCGACAGGCTGATGACTGCGGCCCAGGTGGAATTCGACCCGGAAAAGCAGGTTGAGCTTCTTTCCAAGGCGCACGCGATCGTCGTTGACGAGGCGCCGTGGCTGTTCGTCGTGCACGACCTCAATCCGCGCGCGATGTCGAAGAAGGTCAAGGGCTTCCGACCCGCTCAGAGCTGGTATCAGGACTTCACGACGATCAGCATCGGCAACTGACGGCAACGGATCCGGCCTGATGCCGCACGGCGTCAGGCCACATCGCGGTGGATATCGCGACGCTTGATCTCCAGCTCCCGCCAATGCTCGACGATCCGTCGTCCCGACCGATAAGTGTGCTCCCGCGTCAACGCCTCGGCCCTGACGGCCTGTTTGTTGACGATGGCATGAAAGATTTCGCTATGTTCACTCTGCGATTGGCTCATATCGTTGCCATCGAACCAGCGAAACCGCAGCTCATTGACCAACGGAATATCCTTCGCCTTGCGAAACATCGCCCGCAGATGTGCGTTGTCCGTAGCATCGATCAATGTTGCATGAAATGCTTCATTGATCGCGATCCAGCGGCTGCAAACCTGATCCGACCAACGTCTCCGCGCAACCAGATCGGCGCCGTCGGTAATGAGCTTATGCAAGACGCCGCGACACGCGTCGGACAAGCCCTGCTCGGCAAGGGTTTTCGCAGCCAAGCCATCCAGCACCGCGCGCACGTCATAGATGTCGGAGATATCCCTAGAGGAATAGGTCCGAACCACATAGCCGCTATTGGGCGTGTAATCGAGCAGCCCTTCCGCGCCGAGCGTCGATAGCGCATTGCGGACCGGCGTGCGCGAAACGCCCAATGCGGTTGCAAGATCAACCTCGTTCATCCGCATCCCGCCGGGGTAGTCCCCGTTCAGAACACCCTCGCGAATCTTTGTTGCTATCTCGATCGCGCGCGTAGCCATCACCCGCTCCCTTTCGCCTCCGGTGGCGCTTCTTCAAGTCGGGCGATTGATCTCGCCTCTTCTCGGCCTCAAATCCCAGTTTTGCGGCGACTGTGTCGGTCCGCGATACATAATGTCAACGCATCAATCCCTGCCGCTTCTGTTCATTTTCTAGGCAGAATTGGAGCGGGCACGCGCTGATCGCACCAAGATGCCAGTGGCGACGATCACCACGCATGCTCCCGCCAGAACGGCGACTGTCGGCACGTCGCCGAACCAGACATAGCCGATCAGCACCGCCCATAGCATATTGGTGTAGCTGACAGGCGCGACTGTCGCCGCCGATGCGTGGTACAGCGCCTGCACCATCACCAGCTGCAGCAGGCCTGATGCCAATCCCATCGCAAGCAGCCCTGCGAACTGGAGGAGCGATGGCGTCGCCCAGAAAACGAACAGACTTGGAAACAACGCGAGCGAAGACAGCACCATGAACGTGGTGGTGATCACGAGCGGCGTATCATGCATCGTCAACCGCCGCTGCAGCATCATCGATGTCGCACTGCAGATCATGCCACAAGCCGCAATCAGCACGCTAACGCTCATGCCGATGCCGGCCGGTCCGATCATGATCTGCACCCCGACCAGACCCAAAAGCACCGCAACCCAGCCCGCGCGGCCGATCCGCTCGCCGAGGAAAACGGTTGATGCCAGCGCGATGACGATCGGCTGTGTGAAACCGATCGCCATGACGTCGGCCAGGGGCATGCGATGAAATGCGGTGAAGGTCAGCAGAATTCCGCTGGTCATGACCGCGCTTTGCAAGAGCTGTAGCGGCAGTGAACACCGCGTCATCCCGCGGAACTCTCCAGAGCAGAACAGAATAAGCAGCAGCGGCAGCGCGCCGCCGGCATTCCGGAAGAAGACGATCTGATTGATCGGAAATGTCTCAGCCTGCGCCTTTACTACTCCATTCAGAACCGAGAACAGAGCCAGTCCGAGGAACATCAGCAGCAGGCCGCGATACGGATTTCGAGCCTTCGCTCCAGGCTCGCCTGCCATTCCAGACTCGGTGAGGCCGCTCCCCTGTCTGGCCGGTCGATCCAGCATCACACGGTCAGTTCAACTGCCGTCGCGGTGATAATACAGCGCATATGCGTTGCTCCTGTTGCGGGCAAACACAATGCATCCGGCATGCCAGGCAACCTCAGCAACGCGCGGCGATCTCGTTTCGCTGCGAAATAATCCATAAAGCCGAACGCGGACTGCTTTGCGGCAGAAGCGGCGGCGATGCCTGCGAGACTTGAGCGCTCGCGGATCGAAGCCTTGGAGGAAATTTGTGCAAACTGGTCTGTTGGCTGCATCCCGAAGATGCATCCAATCCAACCTCCTCCTAGAGAACATTCTTTTCATCCATGGAGCGTCGAAAGTCGCGATACGGCAGGACGTTCGCGGACTCCTCTGCCTATTATTTGTGAGGACGCATTGATTGCTCGATCTCGATATTTGGATACAATTCATCCGCTCGCCGCGATTGAGGAGTGCAGATCGATGCCTGAGATTCCAGCCGAAGACGCCCTCGAGACGGAG
The DNA here is from genome assembly GCF_000516555.1 of Afipia sp. P52-10. Classification (NCBI taxonomy): domain Bacteria; kingdom Pseudomonadati; phylum Pseudomonadota; class Alphaproteobacteria; order Hyphomicrobiales; family Nitrobacteraceae; genus Afipia; species Afipia sp. P52-10. The sequence continues at coordinate 345,641 of NZ_AZSJ01000003.1, forward strand.
TTCGACGCACTTGCAGCGCGCGCCGGTCTCGCCGTTCCAGACAGCCGGCGAGCGGCCATGCTTCAGAGCTTCAAGGATCTCAAGCGCATGACCGCGCTGATGCGGCAACCGCGCACGGCCGCCAACGAGCCTGCCGGCAGCTATAGCCTGCTCAGCATCACGAGGAGCCTGTGATATGACGAAGGCCCTGCACGACTATTCGATTGCGGAAGCAGGAGCATTGCTGCGCAACGGAACGCTGACATCGACGGCGCTGACGAAACATGCGCTCGAGCGCATCAAGGCTATCGACCCGACGATCAACAGCTTCATCACCGTCACGGCGGAAAGTGCACTCACCGAGGCCGCGGCTGCCGACGATGCCTTCGCCAAAGGCATCGACAAAGGGCCCATGCAGGGGATCCCTCACGCCCTGAAAGACATCTACGGCACCGCTGGCATCCGTACGACCTGTCATTCGAAATTGCTTCTCGACAATGTGCCGACCGAGGACTCCGTCGTTGCCGCAAAGTTCAAGGCTCAGGGAGCCGTTCTGCTCGGCAAGCTGGCGACGCACGAGTTTGCGATCGGCGGACCATCGTTCGATCTGCCGTTCCCGCCGGCACGCAATCCCTGGAATCCTGACCACATTCCTGGCGGATCATCGTCCGGCTCGGGCGCGGCGGTGGCAGCCGGCCTGGTGCGGATGGCGATGGGCTCCGACACCGGCGGATCGATCCGGGGACCCGCGGGATACTGCGGAACGATCGGGCTGAAGCCGACCTATGGACTGGTTTCGCGACGCGGCGTCTTTCCGCTGTCCTACACACTGGACCATTGCGGTCCGCTGTCGTGGACCGTGGAGGACAGCGCGATCGCGATGGAAGTCATCGCCGGCTTCGATCCCCTCGACCCTTGCAGCGCTGACGTTCCTGTGCCGGATTTCCGGGGCAAGCTCGACAAGGGGGTCGCGGGCCTGCGCCTTGGTCTCCCGCGTCACTGGTTCGCACAAGCCGATGGCGTTTCGGCCGAAACCGTTCGCGCCATCGACGATGCGGCACAGACCCTTGCCAAGCTTGGCGCCACGGTCGAGGAAATCGAGCTGCCGGATTATGAGCTCTATAATGCATGCGGCCGCATCATCATGCTGTCCGAAGCCTTTGCCATTCACGAGAAGGACTATCAGACGCGGCCGTTTGACTATGGCGAACACACCTATCTGCGGATGACGATGGGCGCATTCGTGACCGCAGCGGATCTGACCCAGGCGATGCGCCTGCGCCGCGAGCTCTCGCTCGCCGTCAACGCCAAGCTCAAGCAGTACGACGCGCTCATCACAGCCTCAACCCTGACGCCAGCGGTCCCATTCGCTGAGGTCGACCCGCACGGCCCCCCGAATTTCCCGATCCAAACGATGCCGTTCGATGTCACCGGCAATCCGGCGATGTCGATCCCGACCGGCTTCTCCAGCAGTGGCCTACCGCTCTCGATGCAGATCGTCGGCCGCGCGTTTGACGAACCGACGGTTCTGGGCATTGGCGCGGCCTTCGAGGCAGCGACGGCACTCAACCTGCGGCGGCCAGCATCCACCGTCGCTCAAGCCGCCTGAGACATAAACAGCCCGACCAACCGGGTCATCGACAGAGCCGATGCGCGTGGTGATCACGCGCACTCAGCCGGTCGCGCCGGTACAACCCACAGAAGGAAGCCATGGCCTGCCATCATCTGCATGCGAGTCCGGAAACTTGCCACTGGGGCTTCTTCGACGCCGCGTTGAAGCCAGCCCTCGTGATAGCCAGCGGCGATCAGGTGACGATCGATACGATCAGCGGAACACCGGAGGTCCTGCCCCCGGCTTCGGCCTTTCATGTGCCGCCCGAGCTGAAACACGTCCATGCGAAGAACGAGCGCATGGTGCCAGGACATATCCTGACCGGGCCGATTGCAGTCGAAGGGGCGGAGCCGGGTGACATCCTCGAAGTCGAGATCCTGGACATCAGCCTGCGTCAAGATTGGGGCTACAACCTGATCAAGCCGCTGATGGGCACGCTGCCAGAGGACTTTCCCGAACCGCGGCTGATCAACATTCCGTTGGACAAGACCCGGATGATCGCCACGCTGCCTTGGGGGCTAAAGCTACCGCTCGCTCCGTTCTTCGGTGTCATGGGAACGGCGCCGCCACCGGCCTGGGGCCGCATCAGCTCGATCGTGCCACGAGCGATGGGCGGTAATCTCGACAACAAGGAATTGGTGCCAGGGGCCAAACTCTATCTGCCGGTTTTCGTCGCCGGAGGCCTGTTCTCCTGCGGCGATGGGCATGCCGTTCAAGGCGACGGCGAGGTCTGCATCACCGCGATCGAAACTGCCTTGCAAGGGAGCTTCGTCTTCCGGCTGCGGAAGGATCTTCGTTTCACCTATCCGCGCGCAGAGACCCCGACCCATTACATGACAATGGGCATGGACCCGGATCTCGATCAGTGCGTGGTCAAAGCCCTTCGTGACATGATCGTCCTGCTGGGCGAAAAGGGCAATCTGGCGCGGGACGACGCCTATACGCTATGCAGCTTGGCTGCCGATTTGCGCATCACCCAGACCGTCAATGGATCTAAAGGCGTCCACTGTATGATCGCCAAATCCGCCGTGCATGGGGCAACGCACTGAGACACATCCATTGCGGAGCACAAACAATCCCGCCGATTAATCGGCGCTCGGCAGTCGCCTCATGGTGAATTCGATCCGGTCGCCCGGCAGCTCGCGCCAGGCTTCCACCACCGTTCCATAGGCTGCCTTCGGATAGCGCTTCAGCATAGCCTCGGCTTGCTTGCGCGCATCCGCACGCTTCAATGTGAATGTCTGACGCAGGTAGCCGTCCGCGCCCCGCGCCATCCGCGCGGCGATATCCTTGGGCGTCTTTGGCGCGTTATGCGGCATCACACGACTTGAGTTTCTGACGCTCGCGATCGGCCAGTCGCTCCATTTCGAGCGCAAGTCTCTTGTTTTGCAATCTGACCGCAGGATCGGTGGCCAATTCGGCAACGATCTTGATCTCTGCTGCCTTCGTTTCCAGCTCGGCGATGTAGGCGCGTGGATCGTCTGTCATGGTTATGCTCCACTTTCCCGGTTGGAGCGACCTCGGCCAAAATTTGAGGCCGACCGTAGTTTCCGCGCATTTCCACGCGTGGGCAAACATTAAATTGTCGCGCCCTGCGGGAACACTATCGCAAGCGGCCTCTTTCCGCCCAAGCACAATCTGTTGCACTCACGTCGGGAGAACAGCGCCATCCTAGCCGACCCGTTCTCCCGAGACATCTCGAATTCTCGTAAATCTCAACCTTGTGCTTCGAGCGCCGGATAGTCGTTATACCCGGTTGCATCGCTGGTATAGATCGTCTCGCTGTTCAATGGGTTGAGCGGAGCATTGCGGCGGAAACGCTCGACCAGATCGGGGTTGGCGATGTACAGCCGGCCGAACGATGCAGCATCAGCCTGACCGCTTTCGATCAGCCGCTCGGCGGTTTCCTTGGTCAGGCCCTCGTTGGCAATGAACGCGCCTTTGAACTTCTCACGAACCAAGGGAGCCAGCCGCGGCCGATCACCCTCGAGCGCTTCGCGGCCGAAAATGAACGCGAGCTGGCGTTCGTTCAACTGCTCGGCCACATAACCGAACAAGGCTGTCGGATCGGAATCCTGCATCGAATGCGAGCTGGACATCAGATTCAAATGTATGCCGATGCGGTCCGCCGGCCAGACGGTCAGCAGCGCTTCGACCGCCTCAAGCAGGAAACGCGCACGATTGGCGATCGGTCCGCCGTAACGATCGGTCCTCTTGTTCGATCCATCGTGCAGGAATTGATCGAACAAATAGCCGTTGGCGGCATGAAGCTCGACGCCATCGAAGCCGGCGCGCTTGGCATTCTCAGCGGCCTTGCGGAACGCTGCGACGATCGTCGGGATTTCTTCCGTCTCCAAAGCACGCGGCACTTCGTACGACTTCTTCGGACGGATCACGCTCACATGGCCCTCGGGCGCGATCGCGCTTGGAGCGACCGGAAGCTGGCCATCGAGATAGATCGGATCGGAAATGCGACCCACGTGCCAGAGCTGTGACACGATCCGACCTCCTGCGCGATGCACGGCGGCGGTAATCTGCGTCCACCGCTGCACCTGCAGCTCCGACCATAGTCCCGGCGTATTGGGATAGCCGACCCCATGCGGCGTCACCGAGGTCGCTTCGGTCAGGATGAGTCCAGCGCTGGCGCGCTGAACGTAATGCTCGAGATTGAGCGGCCCGGGTGCGCGCTCTTCGAAGGCTCGCATGCGCGTCAGCGGCGCCATGACGATCCGATTCGGTAATTCCAACGCGCCGATTCTGACGGGATCAAACAAGGTGGGCATCAACGAGCATCCTTTCGATTTCAGTTTTGTTTTGGGATGAATTTCGAGCGGCGCGGCGCGGCGCGTGTGAACCTTCCGTAGCGATGCGATCTAGGATCGAGGAGAAGACGCACAAGTGACCCCGCATCGAAAGCGTGTCAACTCCAAGTGAGCACACGGAAATGCGGAAGAAAAATACCAGACAGCGTTACTCTTGCAGCATCCCATGCCACGAGGCTGCCCAATGAAAGCATGCCCTGACGTAACTGCCTGCACGCCTCGTCCAACCTGCCCCAGCGTTTGGCCCGCCTTGTCATGAACGTTCACTTCGGATAAATGATTATTGATCAGTGATCGGTGATCACTTAGGAAGTGGGAGGGAGGATACGGTCATGAGCGCACCGGCGGCGACACGATCCACGATGCAGGCTGTGGTCGTCGATACGCGCACGCGGCAACGCCTGGTCATCAAGGAAGTGCCACGACCGGAGCCGAAACCGACGGAAATGCTGGTTAAGGTCCATGCCGTTTCGCTCAACCGCGGTGAAATCCGCACCGCGCTCGAGCAAGCCACCGATGGATGGCGGCCTGGATGGGATGTTGCCGGGATCGTCGAGAGAGCAGCAGCCGCCACGTCTGGACCGCCGGTCGGATCACGGGTGGTCTGTTCGAGCGGATCAGCTGGTTGGGCGGAGTACGTCGCGATTGCGCCGGCCGCGGCGGCGCTGATTCCGGACGCCGTATCGTTCGAGCAGGCGGCTGCGCTGCCGGTCGCGGGCCTGACCGCACGGCGGGGATTGCAGTTGGGTACCCCACTCCAGGGAACGAAGGTTCTTGTCAGCGGCGCATCTGGTGGTGTCGGCACCTTCGCCCTGCAGTTAGCGCGTTTACAAGAAGCTCAGGTCGTTGCCGCGCTTCGCACCAACGCTCACGCGGAGCTGGCGCATCAGCTCGGCGCTGACGAAGTAGGGGTCGGCGACGATCTCGCCGGAGCCCAGCCCTACGCCCCCTACGATCTCATCCTCGAGTCGGTCGGCGGTCCCTCGCTGGCGTCCGCTCTCGGCATGCTGGCTCCCGGCGGGATCTGCGTTCTCCTTGGCGCATCGGCGGGCTCGCAGACGAGTTTTGACGCGGCCAAGTTTCGTGTCGGCGGGACGTCGCTCTACGGGCTCGTCATGGGCTATGAATTCCAGCGCGAGCCACCCGGAATTGGGCTTACGGAGCTTGTCGCGCTCGTGGCCACAGGAAAACTGCACCCGCATATTTCTGTGACAGGTCGCCTGAGCGAGGTCGCCGATGTCGCTGAAAGACTAATGCAACGTGGCTTCGCTGGGAAAGCCGTGCTGACCGTCTAACGATCGGATCGTGGTAATTGCGACCCGCATAGCAGCTAGCCGCGATGAAATTCGAAGAAGTCCCGATCTTGCCTTAGCTCGTGAGTTGATCCCTTTCGGAAGGGCGGCTACCCGGCTTTCCGAATCGTCTTGCCACTGGCCCCCGGAGCCAATAATCCCGCGATCAGCGTCTCGGTCGTTGCCGCGATCAGCGTCTTCCGGTCCGCCCATGGAAAGTCAGGCCATGCGATCAGCTTCGCGGTCAAGCCATGCGGCATCGCAAGGACGATCTGCGAGGCGACCTTCAACGACATCCGCCTAAACACGCCTCTCTTGATCAGCCGCTCGACCAGACGTGATTGCCACATCACCACCTGCACGCCGCGGCTCTGCTGCTCGAACGGCCGCTGGATATCCTTGCCGTGCAACAAGGATCGGCGGGTCATATAGATGATCTGGTACTCGTCGGGATGATCGAGGCCCGCCTCGATGTCGGATCGGATGATCGCGCGCAACCGATCCAAGTCATCGTCATACGTCTCGTCGATCTCGCGATAGCGCTGCAGCGTTGCCTCATACGTCTTCTGGCAAAGTGCATCCAAGATCTCGTCCTTGCTCTTGAAATAAACGTAGAGACCGGCCTGAGACAGGCCGACACGCTCCGCCAAGCGACGCGTCGTAACGGCATGATAGCCCTCGTGCAGGAACATATCCTTCGCGGCTGCAAGGATTTCATCCGGCCGTTCGTATCCGAGTCCCCGTGCCTTTCGTGTCCGCGCCGGCGCGGTCTGGCTTCGCCCCTTGCCTGCCATTGCCTCTCCTCTGCTGCCAGCCAAATTGCGCGGCCGCCCTGCCTGCGTCAACTGGAAGCGGGGTCTCGCGTCTCCGCTCACGAAATCACCTGTTCAGGTGATGCGCGATCGCACCGCAGCCGCGTAGTTGAGGTGACGCGCGGTTTGCCACCGCGGACAGGAAAAAGCGATGACCGAGCGGTTACCGAACGGAACGCGTGTGAGATTGAGCTCCCTCGGCGAGGAGCGGAGCAAAAAGACGATCAGCAAGACGGGCGTAATCGTCGGCAAGACCCGGGGCGCCGGATACTATGTCCTGCTCGACGGTAACGTTACGAAATCGATTCTCCATTGCACCTATATCGAGCCCGTTTCCGATCAGGCGGCCCGCCCGACTTAACCAAATGAGCCCTCAGGTCGGATCGACCGAGGCCCGCGAGTCGGGCGAGCCTACTCGGGATCGGTGCTCTCAATCTCGATGCGGAATGGAAGTTGTTTGCCGACCCGACACTCGGATACGGGGCAAATCGCCATCCCCTCCACGATCTGGCCATCGACCATCTCGTAGGGATAATCGGGCAGCGTCACGAACTCCGAATTGGGATCGATCTCAAGCCCTTGACGATAACTATCGAAATCCAGATGGCGAGCGAGGGCCGGAAACTCCTCGCGAAGGAATGTAGCACCGTTCAGGACGAGCCATCCGCTCAGATTGACCTTGCGACCAATCGAAGCGCCGCGAGCTCCCTGAAAAGTCGTCAGGTGGCTGACCACGTCGTCCGACAGACGGACCAGTTGCACTTCGTCGGCACGGACTCCGGAAATCAATATCGCCGAAGCCACGGCAGCAACGGCTACACGCAATTTAGGCATGCTGGGGTAATCTTCATCTTCCTCAGTAGACCGGACGCATAGGTCCGGCGGGGATAATGCAGAGCCTTGCCGTTTGGTTCCGGAGCCGCAACCGATTGTCACCAATGCGAGAATAGCGCTGGGAGCGCGCCTGCGGCTCGGCCCCGTGTCGAGCTTGAGAGACGACGTAAGCCGCCCACGCAGCCCGTCGCCAGTCCTCGGGCTCGTCTCGCGTCCCAGCCCTTGTTCGCCTGCCCTCTTTACGGATGCGGTTGCGCATCGGCCGTGTTCGCTCGACCGGTGTCCGCCTGAATGCTCTCCGCCTCGGCACGCCGTCCCGAGACCAACCGATAGAACAACGGGATGAAGAACACCGCGAGAAATGTAGCCGCCAGCATGCCACCGATAACGCCTGTACCAATCGAGTGGCGGCTGGCGGCACCTGCGCCCGAGGAGATCGCCAACGGCACGCAACCAAGAATAAAGGCCAACGACGTCATGACGATCGGGCGAAAGCGCAGCTTTGCGGCCTCGATGGCTGCGTCCACGACATTCAGCCCCTCGCGCCGCTTCATCGCCGCGAACTCGACGATCAGAATCGCGTTCTTCGACGCAAGGCCGATCAGCGTGACGAGACCGATCTGGAAATACACGTCGTTGCTGAGGCCGCGCAGCCAGATTGCAATGAGCGCACCGAACAACGCGAATGGCACGGCCATGACCACGGCAATCGGCAGCGACCAGCGCTCGTATTGCGCGGCCAGGATAAGAAACACCATGATCAAGCCGAACAGGATCGCCTGGTTTCCGGCGCCACCGGTGGCGATTTCCTGGAATGCCTGACCGGACCAGGCGATCTGATAGCCTTCGGGGAGAGCTTCGCGTGCGGCCGCGCGCATGGCTTCAATCGCTTGCCCCGACGAATAGCCCGGCGCCGGATTGCCCATCACCTTCGCCGCAGCAAACGCATTGAAGCGATCGATCTGATCCGGCCCGACAATACGCTCCACCGTCAGAAGCGCGTCGATGGGAATCATCGCGCCTCCAGCCGACTTCACGAAGACCTGCTTCAGATCGTCCGGCCGTTCGCGGAAATTCGCTTCCGCCGACAGGTTGACCTGGAAATTCCGGCCGAACAGGGTGAAATCGTTGACGTAAAGGCTTCCGAATGTGCTCTGCATCGTTTCGAAGATCGCCGAGATCGGGACATTGAGCGCCTTGACCTTGTCGCGGTCGATCCGAACCTTGTATTGCGGCACGTTGCCGACCATCGTGGTGCGAACTCCTTCGAGTTCGGGTCGCTTGGCGGCGGCCGCCACCAGCGCATCGGTCGCCTCCATCAGCTTCTGAATGCCCGCGCCGGACCGATCCTGCACAAACCCCTCAAAGCCGCCGGTGTTGCTCATGCCCATGATCGGCGGCGGCGTGAAGGCAAGCACTATTGCCTCCTGAATCGACGAGTTCGAGATCATGATCGAGCGTGCGATATCGGCAGCACTCTCGCCTGCGGCGGTCCGCTCGCTCCAATCCTTGAGCTGGACGAAGGAAGCGCCCGCGCTCGGCTTTTGCGCGCTGGCCAGGAGATCGAATCCCGAAAAGCTGATGACGTCCGCGACCTGCGGTCGGCTCAGGATGTCCCGGTTGACGGCTGCCATGACCTCCTGCGTGCGTGTCAGCGATGCGGCCGGCGGCAGCATCGCTGCTACGAATACACTGCCCTGATCCTCCTCCGGAACGAGCGAGCCGGGAATTCGCATGAACAGGTATCCCGTGACCGCGATCATCACGGCGAACAACATCATTCCCAAGGCCGCGCGGCGCAGCAGAAATCGCACACCGGTTGTGTAGCCCGATGTCGCCCGGTCGAACATGCGGTTGAACCAGCGGAACGGCGCCCACGGCTCGCTGTGGCCTGGCTTGAGGATCAGTGCGCACAGCGCAGGGCTTAGCGTCAGCGCCACGATGCCCGAAATCGTCACCGATACCGCGATCGTAACGGCGAACTGCCGGTACATCTCACCGGCAAGGCCGCCCATGAAAGCGACCGGTACGAACACCGCACAAAGCACCAGCACGATCGCAATCACCGGACCGGAGACCTCCTGCATGGCCTTGGTGGCAGCCTCGCGCGGCGACAGATGCTCGGTCGTCATGATACGCTCCACGTTTTCGAGCACGACGATCGCATCGTCGACGACGATGCCGATGGCCAGCACCAGACCGAACAATGTGAGCAGGTTGATCGAGAACCCGAGCGCGTACATGCCTGCGAATGTGCCGATAATCGACACGGGCACCGCGAGGACCGGAATCAGAGTGGCCCGCCAATTCTGCAGGAAGATAAACACCACGATAATCACGAGCACCATCGCTTCCGCGAAGGTCTTGATCACCTCATGGATCGACACCTGGACGAACTTTGTGGTGTCGAACGGGATGCTGTGCGAGATTCCTTGCGGGAAGTTGAGCTTCATCTCATCCATACGCGCGCGGACCGCATCGAGCGTTCCAAGCGCATTGGCCCCCGGCTGCAGATAGATGCCGATCGGTACGGTCGGCGTGTCGTTATGACTGGCGATGAAGGCATAGTTCTGCGCCCCGAGCTCGATCCTCGCCACGTCGCGCAGGCGCAGTGCCGCGGCATTAACGTCAGCGCGAATGATGATGTCCTCGAAGGCCTTGGCGTCCGGCAGCCGCCCCTCCGTATTCACCGAATAGGTGAATGCCAGATCGTTCTTGGTCGGCTCTTCGCCGAAGCGGCCTGCAGCGAACTGCGCATTCTGCTCGCGAATGGCTGTCGCCACATCGCTAGGGGTTAGATTGTATTGCGCAAGTTTGTCTGGCCGCAGCCAGACGCGCATTGAGTAGTTCTTGGCACCGAATAGCGACGCGTCGCCGACGCCCGGAATGCGCTTCAATTCGTCGATCACGTTCAACAGCGCGTAGTTGCTGAGATAGATCGCGTCATAGCGCGGGTCGCTCGACGACATCGTCACCAGAGCGAGAATCGAGCTCGACTGCTTGTTGACGATCAGGCCCTGGCGAGTGACCTCCGCCGGCAACGTGGAGACAGCGCGCTGAACCCGGTTGTTGACGTTGATCGTCGCCTGATCCGGGTTGGTGCCGATCTGGAACGTCACCGTCAGGCGCATCGTGCCCGAGCTGGAATTGGTCGATTGCATGTAGAGCATGTTCTCGACGCCGTTGATCTGCTGCTCCAAGGGAGCAGCCACCGTCTGTGCGACGGTCTCCGCGCTCGCGCCTGGATAGGTGGCCTGAACGACGACCTGAGGTGGGACGATCTGCGGATACTGCTCGATCGGCAGTGCTCGCATGGCGACAAGGCCGGCGAGGAGGAAGACGATCGAGATGACCGCGGCAAATACGGGCCGCTCGATGAACGGATTCGCCTTCATCATCGCCGGACCGTCCCAGTAGCCTTGGTCTCAGCCGTCGCAACCGACACAGGCGAGCCCGGCCGGACCTTGATGACGCCCACGGTGACGATGCGATCGCCACCCTTCAGCCCCTTCTCGACAATCCAGCCGTCATCCACTTCCCGGCCGATCGTCACCGGGCGAACCAAAGCCTTGTTCTCTGCATCGACGGTATAGACGAATTGTCCCTGCGGTCCCTGCATGACGGCAGCCTGCGGCACCACAACGGTTTCGTTACGGATCACACCTTCGATCGACACGCGGACGAACTCACCGGGACGAAGCCGCGTTTCGGGATTGGGAACGATGGCGCGGGCGCGCACCGTGCCAGTTTGCAGATCGATGGAACTGTCGGTGAAATCGACGTATCCGATGCGCTCGTACTTCGTCCCGTCACCGAAGCTGATCCGCGCCTGCAGCTTGCCGCTGGCAGGGCCCTTGCCCTGCCCGCTTTCGAGCAATCGGCGAATCTCGTTGGCTTCGGAATCGGCGAACGAAAAGTTGACGTAGACCGGATCGAGCTGGCTGATGCGGGTCAGCAAGCTGTCGCTACCGCTCGTCCCGACGAGGCTCCCTTCCGGGAGCATGCGAACGGACGTGACACCGGAAATCGGTGCGCGGATCGTCGTATAGCCCAGATTGATCTCCGCAGTACGGACCTGCGCTTCGGCGCCAGCGAGGCTCGCCTTCGCCAGCGCATGGGCCGCCACCGCGTCATCGCGCGCCTTCTCGCTCCCCGTCTGGCGTTCGAAAAGCGTGGTGGCGCGGGCAGCATCGCGTTCTGTGCGCGCGACCTGCGCTTGCGCCTCCATCAGTTGGGCGCGTGCGCGCGCGAGTTCCGCCTCGAACGGAGCCGGATCGATCCGGAAAAGAACATCGCCGGCCTTGACCGTCGAGCCCTCGACGAAGGATTTTTCGATGAGGATGCCCGAGACGCGTGCGCGAATCTCGACTTCCCTGAATGCGGCGATCCGGCCTGCATAATCATAACGGAGGGGGACCGGCTTGGCCTCAACCGCAACGACCGTGACGCTCGGCGGCGGTGGCGCCGATGCCTTGCTTGCCTGGTCGCCGCAGCCTGCCAGTACACCCGCTACGACAGCGATCATCGCAGCCGCGAAGAAAATTCGAGCCGTTCTCGTCACTTCACACACCTTCTGGTGGAAGGTCTTCCTATTCGGAAGCTCTTTTGCTATATATACGTTCACGTATGTATCTTAAATTAATGGCAAGACCATGGCGCGAAAGACCAAGGCCGAGGCAGAAGAGACGCGGCTTGCAATCCTGGACGCGGCCGAAGTGATGTTCTTCGAGCACGGCGTCGCACAGACATCCCTGCAGCAAGTGGCTGATGCCGCAGGGGTTACGCGCGGGGCCGTCTATTTTCACTTCAAGGACAAGGTGGATCTCTTCAAGGCGCTGCACGAGCGCGCCCGTTTGCCGCAGGAGGATATCGTCGAGCAGGCCGCCGTCGACGGGCATCCCGATCCGCTGGGGTTCATCGAACAAATCTCGCTGGACTGCCTGAAGATCCTGGCGACCGACATCCGCCGCCAGCGCATTTCCGCGATCCTGCTCTTCCGCTGCGAGTATGTGGGAGAAATGGCCGATGCGCTCAAACGTCAGCACGATGCTGACAAGCTGATGCGCGCGAACCTACTGCGCATGTTCGCGATGGCGCACAAGGACAACTCTCTCGCAGCAGGCTGGACGGCAGCGACTGCGGCAAAGACCTTCGACGCAATGATACGCGGCCTATGGGCCGATTGGCTCCGCTTTGGCCAGTCCTTCGATCTGATGACTGAAGGCACGGAATGCATCACCGCGCTGTTTCGGACATTCCGAGCTCACTGACGACACATCCCAGCAGCGGCGGGTGGGGCACGTGGCGTTCGTGGCGCCCCACTGCATGCGTCTCGCAGGCAAGCGACCTAGACCATCACCGCACCTCTTACGGAATGACGACCGTGAGATAGCCCGCCGGGCGGAAGTCCTGGAGCATTGTCACAACGCCGGCGGTCAGATCATCAAGTCCGACCACCCGCATGGCTTCGGCGTCCGTCAAAGCAACCCACGCACGCGTCCGCAGATTGAAAACACGGGTGACACCACCGATCGCCCCGCTTTCGCTATCATAGCCGAGCATCACCTGTTTACCCGTGGCCGGGTCATTGGCGACGATCCCTCTGCCATCGTCTGACAACCTGAGCGCCAACATCCAGGCCCGCGTGCCATGCTGATCCGGCGCGCTAGCGAGCATGACCGGGGCGCTTTGCAGACGTTCGCCGACCGCGACCGCCGCCGTCGGGTTCAGGGCATCGGCAACTGCAGGGTCAACCGGTTTGCCGGCGCCGTCGGCGAACATCACGCGCCCTGCAAGCGGCGCGGCATCAACCTGACTAGCCTTATCGACCTCGGACGCGTTCCAGAATGTATCGATGAAGATCGCACGGTCCGTCTCTCGTGCAACCGCTCGGGCGATCATCGTCAGGACAGCAGCCTGTCCTGCCCTCGCTTCGAAACCGGGAAGCACACCGGCCGCGTATTCGCGCGGATCATATTGGCTGATCGGCGCGAACACCAGACCATGTGCCGCACCGGCAACGGGCGCGTCCCCATGGGGAACGGCATCGATGCTGGCAGTCACAGTCGGGGCAGGCTCGGTGGCCTCTTCGCGGCGGTGCGAATGCTCGCCACTGCCATTCGTGTCGATGCTCACCGGCAGCGCGGGATTCAGTTGGAACGAGATAGAGGTCTGGCCGCCCGTCACCGCGTCGGGTCGACCGACGCGACCGGTTGCAGGTGGCGAGAACTGGCTCGACGGATCGGACGGCAGCGCCTTGATCTCCAGAGACGAGCCGACGAAGGACAACGCGTAATTCGGCGACAGCGCAAGCGTGCCTTGGCCGATCGCGTAGACGCCGATGGCGCTGCCGGGCTGCCGCGCCAGCGCGCCGGAGAAGGCATCTCCGTTGAAGAGCTGTCCCGACGTGATGCGGTAGGTGAACGCGGGATCGATCTCGCTGAACAGACGGCTTTGTGTGTCTGCCGTAACAGCGATCGGCGCCGGCTTCACCGTCCAGAGGCCGGTGTTGAGCGACGCAACGTGATAATTCGGGTTGCTCAGCACCCCCTGCACGCTGAGCGTATAGGGACCGCCGGCAACGCCGGTGGTCGCGGTGACGCCGAAGCTGTTGAACAGCCCCGTGAGCGCATCGACGCCCTCGCCGTTCTGCAGACCGCTCGCCGAGAGGCCGGGATTACCCGGCGAGGCGCCATAGACCGATGTCCCTCCGTTCGCCGTCACCGCCACCGGCGCCGGCGTCACCGTCCAGGCGCCAGTATTGAGCAAGGCGATCTGATAATTTGGATTGCTCAGCGTCCCCTGAACGCTCAGCGTATAGGACCCACCGGCGACGCCGGTGGTCGCGATGATGCCGAAGCTGTTGAATAGCCCCGTGAGCGCATTGACGCCCTCGCCGTTCTGCAGCCCGCTTGCCGACAGGCCCGGATTTGCCCGGCGAGGCGCCATAGACCGATGTCCCGCCGTTCGCCGTCACTGCCACCGGTGCCGGCGTTACTGTCCAGAGGCCGGTGTTGAGCGAGGCGATCTGATAGTTTGGATTGCTCAGCGTCCCCTGAACGCTCAGCGTATACGGCCCACCGGCGACGCCGGTGGTCGCGATGATGCCGAAGCTGTTGAATAGCCCCGTGAGCGCATTGACGCCCTCGCCGTTCTGCAGGCCGCTCGCCGACAGGCCGGGATTGCCCGGCGAGGCGCCATAGACCGATGTCCCTCCGTTCGCCGTCACCGCCACCGGCGCCGGCGTCACCGTCCAGGCGCCAGTATTGAGCGAGGCGATCTGATAATTCGGGTTGCTCAGCGCTCCCTGTACGCTCAACGTATACGGCCCGCCGGCAACACCGGTGGTCGCGGTGATGCCGAAGCTGTTGAATAGCCCCGTGAGCGCATCGACGCCCTCGCCGTTCTGCAGACCGCTCGCCGAAAGACCCGGATTGATCGGCGATGTACCGTAAACCGATGTCCCTCCGTTCGCCGTCACTGCCACCGGCGCCGGTGTGATCGTCCAGATGCCGGTGTTGAGCGACGCAACGTGATAATTCGGGTTGCTCAGCACCCCCTGCACGCTGAGCGTATAGGGACCGCCGGCAACGCCGGTGGTCGCCGTCATGCCGAAACTATTGGACAGCCCCGTGAGCGCATCGATGCTCTCGCCGTTCTGCAGACCGCTCGCCGAAAGCCCCGGATTGGTCGGCGATGAACCATAGACGGATGTTCCACCATTCGCCGTCACCACCACATTGGCAGGATTAATCGTCAGAGCCGTAGCATTGCCCGCATCCTGAGTGATCGTGTAGTTCGGCGACGCATTGGTAAAGCCGCCGGCGATCGCGTACCGGCCGACGCCGGTTCTGGTATCGACTGATGTCGACCAGACGTCGCCGCCGAACGTCTGGGCCGTCTCGTTGTTCCGGAAACCGGAAATCTGCCCGCCCAACGCCGGATTTGCCGCACCATATGTTCGCGATACCGCACTCGCGGTGAACACCAGCGCCGCCGGGTTTATCGTCAAGTTGTCGTCGATATAAGTGATAGCGTAGTTCGCGTTGGTAGCATTGGTGATCGTACCCTGGCCGATCGTATACGCCCCGACGCCAGTCGCGGCGGTGGCCCCGACGGTCAACGCGCCCGCGATCGCAATGCCAGCCCCGAGATTGGATGTGGTGTAGGTCAACGCCGGATTCGCCTCGCCATAGATGCGGCTCTTGTCATCCGCCGTCACCGTTACGGCTCGGCGATTGATCGTCAGCGCTGTCGCATTGCTCGTGGCCTGCTGGAAAATGTAATTGCCGAAGTTTGCACTCAAGCCGGAGCCGTTAATCCCATACTGGCCGATCGAACTCGTCGCCGTTGCCGGACTGTTGAAGGCAAGTGCCCCGGTGGTTGCGCTCGTTAGCGTATCGCCATTGACGAAACCGGTAACGGCGCCGGTGAACGGCGAATTGCTGTCACCGTAGGGTCGGCTCGTCGCATCCGCTGTGTAAGTCAGCGTTGCAGGGGTGATGTTGAGCGTGCCGCCGGCATAGGTGAGGATGTAGTTGCTGCTGGCGGCCAGCGATCCTTGGGTGATGCCGTAGGCACCGACGTTGCTGCCGGCGGTACGAGCCAGCGCTCCGGACATCTGGTCGTTGTTGACGAGATTGCCCGAGGTGATCTGATAGGTCAGCGTCGGATCGGCGTTGCCGTACACCTTGCTCTGGTTATTGGCCGTAACCGTAATCGCACGCTGCGCCACCGTACCGGTCGCATTCACGTAGACGAAACGATAGTCCGAACCATCGAGACTGGTCGCGCGGCCGCAGCAGGCCGAGACCGAAAACGCGCTGCCGGCGGGCGTCGTCGAATTCGCATTCCACCCGTAGCCGAGATCGCGAATAAGCGATACCGGAGCAGCGGCATCCCTGTCGCGCAAACTCGATACGCCGCTGTTGAAGACCGGCTGCGCATCGCCGTAGGTCATGCTCGCACCGGCGAGATTGACGAAGAGGACGTGATCGAGGGCGTAGAGTCCAGGAAGGTGTGCAGTGGCAATACCACCGCCTTGCCCGACCTGGTTCGGCGGCGCCCAGATGGTCGCGAAATCGAAGCCCGCGTAGTTGGTCTCGATGTTGTCGAGATCATACATCTGCGCGATCGTGCGCGCCGTACCTTCGTGCCAACTGGACGCGATAATCTTCTCGCCGTTGTAATAGGACGCATACACCGAGCTGCCGGCCATCGGATTGTCGACGAGGCCGTGGGAATTGCCCATGCCGTTGCCGCCGGTGGCGTAGCTCGTTTCGATCCGGCCGTAGTTCGTCCCCGCAATCGCTCCGGTCGTGCTGATGCCGACATTGGTGGTGAGGCCGCCGAGCGTATAGCTGTCGGCGATCAGTGCATCGTTACCACCACTATCGCCGTTTCGTCCAACCAGCAGACCGTATGAAAAGAACGGCTTCGGATTACCGTCCCAGCTGTTGAACGAGACAGTTGCGTTCGAATAGGACTGCCGGATGGTCCCCCAACCGCCGCCGTTCTGCGTGTCGTTGCCGACGTTGTAGCCGACGAGACCGCCGATGTTGTCGTAGCCGGCGGCGGTTCCGGCCGCATAGGTCGCGCTGATGGCGCCGACATTCGAGCCGGCGAGAATGCCGACGTTCATGTGTCCAACCACCGACGCGTTGGTGATGCCGAGGTTGGTGATGGTGCTGGTGATGTTTGCAAAACCGAACAGACCGACGTTATCGCTGTAAGGCAGATTGATGCGCAGGCCGTCGATGACGTGACCATCGCCATTGAATGTACCGAGGAAACGGTTGTTCGGATCGGCAATGCCGATCGGGCGCCAGCCGGCAGACCCGAACATGCCGGCATTGGTGAACTCGTTCGCACGGATATCGCTGACCATCCGGTAGTTACCCCAGAGGGTCTGGTTGTTCATGCCGATGTAGGCGAGCTGATGCGAGCTGCCGACCAGGAAGACATCCGTCGCGCCTAACGGCCGGAAGAACTCCGTTTGCAGGAACGGCCGCGAGGTGCCGATCGTCATCCAGGTGCTACCGAAATTCCAACCCGCGTACGACGCCGGGTTCAGCGCCTGCGCCGTCGTCAAACCGCCCGGCGCGGTAACCGTAACGACGCTCTGCACCCATGGGACGGTGAGACCGCTGCTCTCCATATCCCAATAATTCGTTGCCAACGAACTGGTATAGCCCGCGTTCAATCCGAGGAAGCCGCCGCCACCGGTGCCGCTGCGCGTCGAACGTCCGCTCGACCAGTTGTCGTTGATGCCGTTGGGGTTCGGCAGTTGCAGGATACCGATCAGGCCGCCCGACATGCTGCCGTACGTGTTGCCGGTCGCATAGGAATAGGTGATGCCGGCGTTTGCTCCACCGACGACGTCGCCCGCACCTGACGCGCCCTGCTGGCCGACGAGACCGCCGGCCATGCCGCCGCTGGTCGCTGTCACATTGCCGGTCGCGTAGGATTGCGTGACATTGTTGAGATTGTAGCCGATCAAACCGCCGGCGCCAGTTTGCGAGTCCCAGACGGTCACGTTGCCGGTGGCAAAAGTCTGGCTGACGGTGCCGGCGTTGTAACCAATCAGCCCACCGGCCGGTGAGTTGGTTGCATTGATGTTGCCTGTCGCGAACGACGAGGCGACGTTGAGACCGAGCGTGTGCGCGGAGTACAGGCCATTCGAGCCGATCAGACCGCCGACGTAAGCTGCCCCTGTCACATTGCTGGTGGAATAGCTGTTCACCAGCGACCTGACACTACCCGTTGAATTTGTACCGGTGTTGACGAGACCAACGAGGCCACCAACGAAATTGTTGCCCTGGACGGTGCCAGAACTCCACGACTTGTTGATGCCCTGATTGGTGGAGCCGACCAGACCACCGACATAGTCTCCCGTCCCCCTGACCGAGCCGCTGAAGGAAGCAATCGCCAAGGGCAGAGGCGAGCCCGAAAATTGCGAAACGCCTGAAAGCCCGCCGACGTAGCTCGCTCCCGAGACCACGCCCTGGGTGACGGACACCTGGCTCACACTTGCAAGGTTCTGCCCGGCGATCGTTCCGACATAATTGTGCCCGTAGATCGTCGGCATCAGAAAGGCGAGATTCGAGACGCCTCCGACCGAATTGATTTGCCTGAACAGCCCCACATAGTCGTTGGACGGTCGGTAAATATTCAGGAACGAGATCGTGGTTGGGGTGCCGTTGCTCCACGCGTCGAATGAACCGGTCAGCGAGCCGGTGAAGGTGCCGAGCATACCGATCGGCACGAAGCCTGCGCCATTGTTCCAGGTCGCAGTACTGCTCGCGTCGATGTTGTTGATGATCCTGTAGTTCGCGCTCAACAGCGCAAGCGAACTGCCGGCGCCCTGCAGACCGTAGATATCCGTGAGGAGATAGGGATCGGAACTGGTGCCGGTCCCACCGGCGGTGCGGAGGAAAGCTCCGCTGCTAATCGCGAACTGATTCGCAGAGAGGCCATACGTCGTCGGCGACGTAACCATGCCGGCGCTGCCGACGACGAGACCATTCACGCTGAGCGAGCGATCGAGCAGGAAGTTGGTCGCGGTGCTGGTGATCTCGAGGCTGCGATAATCGTCGATCGAGTTCTTGACGGCCCCTGCATTGGTCAACGCGGTCGAAATCGTGTTGGCCATCGCCGAGAACGTCGTGTCCGACGTACGGGCGCGAACGTAGCCGCCCCAGATGTCGAATCCGGTGATCTGGCCGGTCCATGCCTGATCGTAACGCACGCCGCCGGCGTCACCGAGCGTGTTGACGATGACCTGATGCTGCCCGGCGGGTGGCTTGTTGATCAGCGTGTAGTAATAGCCATCGGAGCCTGACGAAGCCCAGGTCGAATAGCCATCGACGTTCACCACGAGGCTCTGCGAACGATACGGCTGCGGACCGTTGTCGATGGCCGCATAGCCCGCAACGATCAACGGCGCGGTGGGAAAGATCGCCCGTTGGTAAGGATAGCTCACGTTCGGCAGGATCGCCCAGATGCCGGTCGAGAACCCCGATGGCAGGCTCGCCTGCAATTGGCCGCGCGACAGGCCCGTCGTCTGCACGATGATGTTCGCACCGGGAATGCCGCTCGCCGGATTGCTCCACCAGCCGATGCCGCCGCCACCGAATGCGCCCGTATTCCAGTACGTATTGGAAACGATGCCTGCGCGCAGCGAGCAGCTGTTGCTCATGCAGTTCGGGTTGAGCGTGCCGATGTTGCGGCCGATGACGCCGCCGTTGAACTGACCGCCACCGACGCCGCCCGCAGCGAAACTGTTGTAGATGTTGCCCCAGTTGTAGCCGACCAGCCCGCCGACGACACTGGTATTGATGCCGATGACGGTGCCGGTCGCAAAACTGTCGGCAATGTAGCCGATCCGGTTGAGCGACCCCGATGCGTCGTTATAGCCGACAAGACCGCCGACAGACCCCGTACCGTAGACCGATCCGGTCGCGTACGATTGCGTGATCTGCGCGAGTGCTCCGTTGCCGATCGAATAGCCGTCGTTGTAGCCGACGAGACCGCCGGTGGTGCCGCCCGAGACCGGACCGGAGGCGTAGGACGCATCGATGATACGGCGATTGGTTCCGACGAGACCACCCGTATAGCCATTGCCGCCGAACACGGAGAGATTGGTGCTCGATCCCGTGATCGTGCCGTTGTTCAAGCCGACGAGACCGCCGGTCGGACCGCCACCACGAATGGTTCCGCCCGACAGGTTGATGTTGCTGATCGTGCCGCTGTTGCTGGCGAACAGACCGATGTTGCCCGAGGTCGGACGGTTGATGGTCGGATTCCAGATCGTATGACCCTGACCATTGAAATAGCCGGAGAAGGCGATCGGAGCGAAGCCCGCCCCGCCATTCCAGTTCGCCGTCGCGCTCGCGTCGATATCGCGGGTGAGGACATAATTTCCCGCCGACGGGATCGACTGCAGTTGATCCAGCGTGTTGACGAGGAAGTAGCTGCTGATGGTCGTGCCAGCGCCTGCGTTCGGACCGAAGTCTGTCGCCGCCGTGTAATTCGCCGGATTGTAGGTGATGGAAACACCGCCGGTCGCGGTAATCTTGGTTGCGGCACTGTCGAACCCGACAACGCCGACACCGGTCGCCGTGTTGTCGGCCCGCAGCGTGACGCTCGATCCCGCTCCGCCAGTGATGCTCGCGTTGATGCGAATGTCGCGATAGGAGGACAACGTCAGCGCGTTGGCGCTGGTCCAGCTGATCGCCGAATTGACGAAGATGTCGCCGTTGCCCGCGGTCTGAACGCCGGGACCGCTGGCGGTCGTGCTCGTCGTCAGCAGTGTGACGTTTGCAGTGGCGAGATTGCTGGCGATCGTCGCTGCGGCCGCAGCATCGACGGTGAGATCGACCGGATCGATCAGCCACACGCCAGATTTGCCATGCGGAGCCGATGCATCGACACGAACGCCGGCGAAATCGACCGTATGCCCGGATGTTTCGACGATGCCGCCATTGCCGCCGAACGCGCCGCCGCGCGCGCTGAGCTGGCCCGTAGCCGCCGTATGCCCATCGGACCAGATCGTGATGCTGCCGCCGTTGCCGCTCTCCGTCGCGTCGGCGCGGATCGTCGTCGTGTGATCAATAGCGACCGACTGCGCGCGCTGGAAAGCGCCCTTGCCCAGCGCATCTCCGCCGATGCGTACGGTGCCGCCGCCGGTTGCGCCGGACACAGTAAGGCGCGCGCCGGTCAGTGCGATATTGGCTCCGCTGATATCGATCTGCCCGCCCTTGCCCGTGGTCGGACGGCCGGCATGCCGCCTCGGTGTGCCGCTAGCCGAAAGGCGACCAGAGATCGTCACCCGTCCGCCCAGGCCGCCACCGATGACGATGCGGCCGTTGCGCGTGCCGACCGAATTCGCCCGGATAGAGCCCGGCACATTCACCGCGTCCCGTAAGATGTTGCTCGCGGTCGCCGCACTCAAATAAACGGCGCCGCCGTCCGCGTGGACCTTGCCGCGATTGGACACCAGCGCCCGGCCCGTGCCATCCCGCAGGTTACCGAGTTGGTTCGACGGCACCGCCACCGACAGGAAGCCATCGCCCGACATGTCGAGCGTGATCATCTCGCCGCTGCCGAGACCGACCTTGCCGAGGCGTGCGCTGATGATCCCGTCATTGGCGACGCGGCCGCCCAGCAAAGCCGCAAAGCCTCCGTCAGAGACATTGATACGACCGGCGTTGGTGACGACCGCAGACGCACCGTTGCCGGTGAATTTGTATTTTCCGGCGAGGAAATCCTCGTTCTTGATGTCGAGCGTGGATGCGGCGAACGACCCTGTGTTGACGACGCCGGTCGGCGTGATGGCGATGCCGTTTGGATTGACCAGCAGCACCGTGCCGGGCGCATTGATCGTGCCTGCGACCCTCGACGACGTCGCACCCGTGACGCGATTGAGCGTGGCCGATACCGCGCTCGGCTGATTGAAATTGACGATGTTGCCCTGTCCGACCGAGAACGACTGCCAATTGACGATCGCCTGATTGGTCGTCTGGTTGATAGTCAAGGTGCCAGGCGACGGCGTCGCGATCGTCGCGGTCCCCGCGGCGACCGAACCGCCAGTTGGCAGCGTTTGTGCCTGCGAAGGCGTACTTGCGACGATCGCCACCACGCTGGCCGTCCGCAACAGCGAACGGATCATCACGACCGACGACACTGAAAGACCGGCTGGCCTGGATAAAGGCTCCATCGACCGCACTCCCGGAACTCTCGAAATCCACGTTTTCATGCCGCTTTGCAGCACAATCGATTCAATAATACTTCTCTTAATACACATATTGACGAAAAACGAGAAGAGTCATAATGGATCTTACCGGTTGGTTACCGATCACGTTCGGGGGACCGACGGCGGTTGGGGGTAAGCAGTGAAACCGATGCGTTGGGGAATTGCGGCGGCAGCACTGGGCTGCTCAATGACGCATGCCCTCGCTCAATCGGCAGCGCCCGCGCCGAGCCAGGTTGGGCCGCCGGTGATCGCGGCTCCCGCGATCGCACCGCGCATTTCGCTGCCGCAGGTTCCGGCAGGTGCCGCCACACCCCACCAGGCGAAAACGCTGTTCTTCACCCTCAACGGTTTCGACCTTGAGGGTGAGTTTCCCGAGCTCGTCACCATACGCACGCAATTGGCCGCAGCGCTGATCGGCAAGCGCATCAGTGTGGCCGACCTGTTCGGATTCGCGGAAAAACTACAGCAGGCTTACATCAACGCCGGTTATCCGCTCGCCCGGATTGTGACGCTGCCGCAGGAGATCGGCAAACAAGCGCGTGTCAAACTGAGGGTGATCGATGGTTTCGTCGAGCGCATGGATCTCGAGGCCTTGCCGCCGACAGCGCGCGACCGTGTGCGGGCCCTGCTGGCACCGTTGCTGCGTAAGCCGCACCTGACCCAGCAAGACCTCGAACGGCAATTGCTGCTTGCAGGCGATACACCTGGGTTGGTGCTGAACGCGACCTTCGGCGCGGGCAAGGAGATCGGCGGCTCGCTCCTGATCCTTACCGGCCGCTACCGTCCCATCTCAGCGACACTCTATATAGACAACGCGCTGCCCCAGAGCTTTCGCAGCTGGCAGGCTGTCACCTCCTTCTCGTTCAACAACCTGCTGGGCCAGGGTGAGCAAGTGTCGGTGTCGGCGGCTGGATATCCGAACGAAGACTATTTCACTGCGCATCCGACACGCCGTTATCTCAGCACCACCCTCGCCTTTCCGATCGGCATCGACGGATTGAAAGCCGAACTCGGCGCCACCAATGCGCGGACCACGCCGCATGTCGAACCGATCCTGGCTACGCAAGGTCTGCTGGACAGAGCCTATGCAAAGCTGGCGTTCGATGCGGTGAAGCGCCGTGATACCTTGCTGGCCTTCAGCGCGCGATTTGATGCCACGGACGAGCGTATCGACACGCTCGCATTGAACCCGGCGCTGCCGATCAGCCTCGACCGTACCCGCGTCCTCCGCGGAGGCTTCGAAGGCTTGTGGCGCTGGCGCGAAGCCGGCCTCACGTTCACCTATGGCGGCAACATCTCGCAGGGACTCGACGCTTTCGGCGCTCGTACCGCCGACCGGGCGAACGCGCTGCTGCCGTTGTCGCGGTTTGGTGCCGATGCCGTTTTCACCAAGCTCGATGGGCACGCCGAAGTGCTGCATAGTTTGCCGGAAGACTTCTTCTGGTCGCTCGCGATCTCCGGTCAGACCGGTTTCAACAAGCCGATGCTGACATCAGAGCAGTTCGACATCACCGGCGCGAGAGCGCTGTCGGGCTTCACTTCGGGCGCGCTTCCAGGCGACCGTGCCTGGGTGGTTCGCGGCGAGTTCGGACGCGCTTTCGCGCCCTTCAACGCACTGGTCGTGACGCCGTACATCTTCAGCGCCTTTGGCGAACGCACCCTTGAGAACCCAACCATTCTTGAGTTCCGACGGCTTGTCGCCAAAAACTACGGCGTCGGCGCGCGGTTCAACGTCGCGGCCTTCAACGAATTCCTGCCCGAGGCCTATGGCTTCTTGGAGTGGAGCCGGCGGGAGGTCGAGATCAACCCTCGCCTCAACGGCGATCGCATCTTTGCCGGAATGGTCCTGCGCTACTAACGCACGCTGACGCGATGGCGGCTTGCAAATCTCTTTCCGTGCCGTCGCAGGATATCGGCGCCAGCGCCGCATTTTCAGACCAACAAGAACGATTTTCTCAATCCGAACGATGCACGAGACGATTGCACCACCAGCCACCCGAGCTTCGTAATAGCATTTCATTGCGGTGCCGACAGTTCAGGGGCATCTATTGGAGTGCTGGCGGCCGCTTTCGGCATCTCCGGCAACGCTGAAAAACAGCGGGTAAACGATCACTCAATTCACCGACGCTCCGATCCGGTCGACACACGTCAACCGGAAAACTCGGACGCGCGTGGACGCGGCAAGCGTCTAAGAAATCGAGGGAAGTCTACGATGCGTTCTTTGCGAACCTTCCGCTACATATCTGCAGCAATTGCCGCAGCAGGTTTGCTCGTCTGCGTCAACACCGTGTCACATGCCGATACTTGGCCGAGCAGAACGATCAAACTCATCGTTCCGTTTCCGGCCGGCGGCGCCGCTGATACCGTAGCGCGGATTTATGCCGACAAACTCGGCGAAGCTCTCAAACAATCCATCGTGGTCGAGAACAAGGCGGGTGCAGGCACCGCCATTGCAGCGGAATTCGTCGCCAAGGCCGATCCCGACGGCTACACGCTGTCGCTTGCACCGGCAGGACAGCTCACGATCCTACCGCACATCAACAAGTCCATCGGTTACGATCCCTTCAAGAGCTTCGCGCCGGTCTCGCCGCTCGCTTCGGTCCCCTACATCGTTGCCGCGAGCCCGAAGGCTCCGGTGTCGAGCCTCAAGGAGCTGATCTCTGTCGCAAAGGAGCAGCCTGGCAAGCTTACGTTCTCATCGTGCGGCCCCGGAACGCTGTGCCACCTGAGCGGAGAGCTGTTCAAAAGCCTGACCGGGACGGACCTGCTCCATGTGCCGTTCAAGGGCAGCGCGCCCGCAGTCAACGCATTGCTCGGCGATCATGTGAACCTCGCCTTCGACACTTTGACCGTGCTCGCGCCGCAAGTCCGCGAGGGCAAAATCAAGGGGCTCGCAGTCACGAGCCGCGAGCGATCGCCGCAAGCGCCCGACGTTCCAACAGCCGCCGAAGCCGGCTTGCAGGACTTCGTGGTCGACTCCTGGTTCGGCCTTGTTGTTCCCGCCGCGACGCCCAAATCCATCATCGAGCGCCTGAACACGGAAGTGGTCCGCATCGGCAAGCTTCCCGACGTGCAGGAGCGCCTTGGCACGCAGGGCCTGACCGTCACGACATCGACGCCGGAAGCCTTCGCCCAAACGATTCACGCAGACTACGATCGTTGGGGCAAGGTGGTGGAAAAGGCTGGCGTGCAAGCCGATTGACCGCGCCGCCCGCCTCACCGGGAGCTCCCAGCAAGGACACGCTGCACCCGCTGCAGGTGGATAACCGAAGTTCCCGGGTTCTCAACGGGTTGAAGCTGAGCCAGCATTGCCACATGGCATGTTGGCTCAACGATTCAAACGGCGTGGCAGCAATCGTCAATGCCCTGAGACGCGTTTACAACGACGATATCGCTCGCGTGATGCTCACCGAAGGAGCGACGCTGGCAACCATCATCGATGCGCTCTTGAACTTGTCGACCGATCACCGGCTCTTGTCGAAGCTGGTCACGATGTCGCTGTACTCGGGCGACTTTGTCGTCACGCCCAATCTGAATGGCCCCTCGCATCTTCGCTACGTTTACGATCGGCCCAACTCATTGGCGTTTACCGATATCATCGTCCTACAGCCCCATCGCACGCTCGCCAGCACCGATATCCGCTTGCAGTTGAGGCAAGCGCCTTAGCCCTTGCGAACATGCGCGTTTGAACGCCAGAGACGGATCAAGGCGGTCCTCTTGGTGTCAACCGGTCTATTTGGGTATCCGCTTGAGAACGTTTCCCCGATGTGCGGCGATATGATCGGTCTTGTCGCTCTTGATCTCGTACTGGGGATCGCTGCCCGACGCCCGATGGCGATGGCCCTTGTACATGAAATCCGCCGTATGAATGCGGATGATCGTTCCCGACACATGTCCGGCCTCAGAATTCCAGCTCACATGATCGCCGACCTTGAACCGCGTGGTCATCCAGCCCCATCCCTGCGCTTGAGCGAGTGACTTCTTCGTATCAAGTCCTTCGTATCGATCC
Source organism: Afipia sp. P52-10 (assembly GCF_000516555.1). Taxonomy (NCBI): domain Bacteria; kingdom Pseudomonadati; phylum Pseudomonadota; class Alphaproteobacteria; order Hyphomicrobiales; family Nitrobacteraceae; genus Afipia; species Afipia sp. P52-10. The sequence continues at coordinate 371,753 of NZ_AZSJ01000003.1, forward strand.
CCGTTCCCGAGAGCGCCTTGCGCGATCCAATGCACGCCCAGGCCAAGTCGTTCAGACGCGCACAGGATCGCTGGTGGGCCCGGCAGGACTCGAACCTGCAACCAGACCGTTATGAGCGGCCGGCTCTAACCATTGAGCTACAGGCCCCCAGGGTTAAAAGCCACTAGGATTATCGGACCCGAGATTATCGGACCCAAGGGTTCTAGGACCTGGGTTTGCCGCGCCACCTCGCGGCCAGGTCCCTCCCTTACAATGCTGATCGCCCTCGGGCAATCCGGCACGGCGGCCTGTGCGTTTATCCCGCACAGGAGCCGACAGACCCGACGACTTATGCGAATGCGGGCCGCCTTCGTGCGCGCAACAACAGCAGGATCGCAATACCGAGATTGAAAGCGTTCCAACCGATGCCGTTGAGGAACGCCGCGCGATAGGAGCCCGTCGCATCGAAGATCAAGCCGGATACCCAGCCGCCGAACGACATGCCGAGCACCGAGACCATGATCACGATGCCGACGCGGGTTGCGGCCTCGTTCGCCGGCATGGTTTCCCGCACGATCAAGGCGTAGCTCGGCACGAGACCACCCTGGAACAACCCGAACAGGGCGGAGACGATATAGAGCGACGTCAGACCATCGAAGAACAGATAGAGGATCAGCGCAACGGCCTGCGCCACCGACCCCAACAGCAACGTGGCGAGCCCGCCGAAGCGGTCGGCGAAGACACCGGAGGCGATCCGGCTGATAATGCCAAAGGCAAGCATCAAGGCCAGCATCTCGGCGCCACGGGCGACGCCGTAACCAAGATCGCCGCAATAGGCGACGATATGCACCTGTGGCATCGCCATCGCCACACAGCAGGAGAAGGCCGCAAGGCCAAGAATAGCTGTAAGGGCATTGGTGCCGATGCCGAGATCGACACTCGGTGCCGCGGCGGCCTGCGACTGGCGTTCTGTCCCGCGCATGCTCGCCCGCAGCACCACAAGCAGCAGGGCCATCACCACGGAACAGAAGATGCCGATGGCGATATGCGTCGCGCGCCAGCCATAGAACGCCGTTCCGCGCTCGACGATCGGCGGCCAGATCGCCCCCGCCAGGTAGTTTCCGCTTGCCGCGATCGTCACCGCGATGCCACGCCGGCGCACGAACCAGTGCGAGGCCTCGGCCATCAGCGGCGCGAAGGTGGCGGAGGCACCAAGACCGATCGCGAAATGGACGATCGTGAACTGCCAAAGAACGGTCGAAAGCCCGGCTCCGACATAGCCGAGCAGCAGCGCGCCGATGCCCAAGGTAATCGCCGGCAGGATGCCGAGCCTGTCGGCAAGCCGCCCGGTGGCGACCCCGCCGATGCCGAAGCCGAGCATCGCCATGGTGAACGCGAGCGAGGCATCGGCGCGAGTAGCGCCGAACTCCGCCTGCACCACCGGCAGCACCACCACCACCGACCACATGCCGACGCTGCCGAGCGTACCGATCAGCAGCGCAAGGCCCAGCCGCCGCCACGCGGCCGCCGAGTCAGGCACGAAGGACGTCTGAGATGGAAGAGAATCGTTAATCGGCATAAGGAGCGAACCTTCTGCCTGGATCCCAGCTGGGTCAAGCAGCCTTAGAATAATATTCTCTTCAACAACCCGCGCTGGTTTGAAGCGGCTCCACGGGAACCTTCCTTAACCCTTTGCTAACCATACACCGGGCAAATTTTGCCGAGTGAAGTCGAGTGTCGTCGGCAACTGAAACGGGGAGCTCCCGTGGACGCCAGCGCGGTGCCTCATCTTCGGTCCGGCGGCCCGCAAGCCGCCGCACACATCTTTGGGGCGCGGGCGCGCCAGGCGCGGGAAGGCGTGGCGACGATGGTCGATCTAACGGCAGGACAAGGCACGACCGCAACGGGCAACGGCCTCAGCATCAAGGATATTGGCGACCTGCTCAGGCGTGGCGACATCGCGCTGGCGATCGGCATCCTGACGATCCTGGTGGTGCTGATCCTGCCGCTGCCTCCCGTCGTTCTCGACATGCTGCTGGCGGTTTCGATCATTCTGTCGATCCTGATCCTGATGACGTCGCTGTTCATCCAGGCGCCGCTGGAATTCTCGTCTTTTCCCACCGTGCTGCTGATCTCGACCATGCTGCGGCTGGCGCTGAACCTGGCGTCCACCCGGCTGATCCTGGCGCACGGCCACGAAGGCACCGCCGCCGCCGGACATGTCATCGAGGCGTTCGGCAATTTCGTGATGGGCGGCAATTTCATCATCGGCCTGATCGTCTTCATCATCCTGGTAATCGTCAACTTCGTGGTCATCACCAAGGGTTCGGGGCGTATCGCCGAAGTCGCGGCCCGCTTCCATCTCGACTCGATGCCCGGCAAGCAGATGGCGATCGATGCCGATCTCTCCGCGGGCCTGATCGACGAGAAGACCGCCAAGACCCGCCGCAAGGAGCTGGAGGACGAGAGCGGCTTCTTCGGCGCGATGGACGGTGCATCGAAGTTCGTGCGCGGTGACGCCATCGCCGGCCTGCTGGTGGTGTTCATCAACGTCATCGGCGGCATGATCATTGGCATTGCCCAGCAGAACATGAGCTTCGCCGATGCCGCGCGCACGTATACGCTGCTGACCGTCGGCGACGGCCTCGTCACGCAAATCCCCGCGCTGATCGTCTCCACCGCGGCGGGCCTGCTCGTCTCCAAGGCCGGCATCACCGGCGCCGCGGACAAGGCGCTGATCGGTCAGCTCTCGGGCTATCCGCGCGCGCTCGGCATGTCGGCCGGCGTAATGCTGATCCTCGCCGCCCTGCCCGGCATTCCGATGCTGCCGTTCCTGCTGCTCGGCGGCGGTGCCGGCTATCTCGCCTGGACTTCGAACAAGCGCAACGCCGCCAAGGCCGTGGCCGAAGCGAAAGCGGCCGCCGCAGCGCCGGCCGCAGCCGCGGCAGCCGCCCAGGCCGCGGCTGAAGAGCCGATCGCCGCAGCGCTGAAGATCGACGATCTGAAGATCGAGCTCGGTTACGCGCTTCTGCCGCTCGTCAACGCTCCGGACGGCACCGATCGCCTGACCGAGCAGATCAAGGCGCTGCGCCGCTCGCTCGCGATGGAGATGGGGTTCGTGATGCCATCGGTGCGCATCCTCGACAACGTCCAACTCGAGGCGAACACGTACATCATCAAGATCAAGGAGGTCGATGCTGGCCAAGGCCGCATTTGGCCCGCCAACTATATGGTGATGGATCCGGCCGGTGGTCAGGTCAGCGTCCCCGGCATCCACACCACCGAGCCGACCTTCGGCCTGCCCGCCACTTGGGTCGACGCCGCGCTGAAGGAGGAGGCCTCGCTCAAGGGCTACACCGTCGTCGATGCCGCGACCGTGCTGTCGACGCATCTCACCGAGCTTCTGAAGAACAACGTCGCCGACCTGCTCTCCTACGGCGAGGTGCAGAAGCTGCTCAAGGAGCTACCGAAAGAGCAGGCCGAACTCGTCAAGGATATCGTGCCGACCCAGATCACCGTCTCGGGCATCCAGCGCGTCCTGCAGCTGCTGCTCGCCGAGCGCATCTCGATCCGCGATCTCTCCACCATCCTGGAAGGCATCGCCGACGCCGTGGCCTTCTCGCGGAACCCGGCTACGATCGTCGAACATGTCCGCGCCCGTCTTGCCCGGCAGATCTGCGCCCAGCACACCTCGATGAACGGCTACCTGCCGCTGATCGCCCTGTCGGCCAAGTGGGAACAGGCTTTCGCTGAATCGATCATCGGCACCGGCGACGAGCGCAGCCTCGCGATGCAACCCTCGAAACTGTCCGAGTTCATCACCCTCGTGCGCGACCGGTTCGAGCAGGCGGCGCGGGAGGGCGAGGCGCCGGTTCTGGTGACCTCAGCCGCGATCCGCCCGTTTGTCCGATCACTCGTGGAGCGGTTCCGCGCTCAAACATCCGTGATGTCACAGTCCGAAATCCACCCACGCGCGCGTCTAAAGACGGTCGGGAGCGTTTAATCAATGAGCCGCAAGCAGCGTCTGGTTATGGGAATCGTCCTCGTCCTTCTCGCCGTCGTGCTCTATTGGGCGAGACGCTAAGCTGTTCAATTCATTTGCCTTTTTCCGACGAAAACGTTGCTAAAAAGTCACATGCAAATGACGATCAGCCAAATTCACGAAAGATCACGAGCTTGTGAGCTCCCCTTTGGAACCGAAAAGCCGCTCCTAAGTTCTGCTAACACAGGCGTTGAACCTGCTGGATGCTGCACCGACCAAACACCAACGCAGCGTCAAGCAGCGGAGGCTCGGATGAACCACTCGTTCTACAGCGCAGATCGGGCGACCCACCTGAAGATCGTGGTGGTTGCTCTCGTTGCCGCGACCGCAATCGCAGGCGTCGGGATTACCGCGCGCATCAACGGCGGTGACACCTACGCGCAGACCGACCGCATTCAGGTCATCAAGGCCGGCAAGCCGGTGATGGTGACAAAGACAGACCAGTCAGTTGTTCGCTGATTGAGGAGATACGAATTCAGGAATTCCCGAGGCATCCGCCCCCAACAGTTGCCTCGGGTGGTTAGGCGCCCCCACGCCTAGAAAGTAAGTAGACGACCCCCAAGTGACTCTACGGAAAACGCCCCCGCCCCCAGGGGCGTTTTCTTTTTGTGGGCATGCGATCGCGGATGCAATCAAAGCAACGGCCGGTCGAGCGTTGCATCCATCGCGGGGCTCCCCAGGCCGCATGCGGTGCGGAGCCTTGAGCGCCCATCCGCCGCGTGACACGCTGACGGCCCGTTTCGCACGTCATCGGAGTTCACGCGCTCATGTCATCTGAATTCGTTCGTTACACCGTCACCGATGCCATCGCCGAAGTGACCCTCGACCGCGCGCCGGTCAATGCGCTGAACATGCCGCTGATCGACGAGCTGCTGGCCGCTCTGGAGCAGGCGAAGAACGACACGTCCGTTCGTGCCGTGATCATTTCCAGCGCGCACAAGGTCTTTTGCGCCGGCCTCGATCTCGACATCACGCGGGGCAAGCGCGGCGTTGAAGCCAAGGCGTTTCTCGAACGGCTCTATTTCGCGCTCAACGATGTGCAGTATCGGCTCGGCAAGCCGAGCATCGCCGCGATCGATGGCCCTGTGCGGGCGGGCGGCATGACCATCGCGATCTCCTGCGACATGATCGTGGCCGGCGACGCCTCGACCTTTGGTTATCCCGAGATCGATGTCGGCCTCATTCCGGCGCTGCACTTCGTGCAGCTCACGCGCCTGGTCGGCAAGCATCAAGCATTCGGTCCGCTGTTCCTCGGCGATCCCTTCGATGCAGCCGCCGCGTTTCGCATGGGCCTGGTCAGCGAGGTCGTGCCAAAGGGCAGCGCACTGGAGAAAGCGCGGGCCATCGCCCGGCGCTTTGCCGAGAAGTCACCGATTGTCATGAAGATTGGACGCGACGCCTTCATGCGCGCGGTGGATGCCGACTACCGCCGCGCCATCGAACACACGGCCGACAGCTTCGCCCTCATCACCACGACGCAGGACAGCCAGGAAGGGCTCAATGCCTTCGTCGAGAAGCGCAAGCCCAGCTATCGCGGCGTTTAACGCGATTTCGCCGGCGCCGGAACCGATGCGGCAGGCACGATCTCGAGCGGCTTGCCCGCATAGATCGGCGCAACAGTCGGCGCGCCACTCGGCGAGCCGCCCTCCTGCTCGACCGTCACTGCGTAGATGGCCGAGCGGATCGTATTGTTGTCGAACGATGCAAGGTCGGACTTCGTCGTGAAATCGGTGGCGCCGATCACGCCGAGCGAGCGGGGCTGCGTGAAGCGGTCCGACACCATCCACAATTCGTAGCTCCGGCCCGGCGGTGCATCCGGACCAGCCTTGCGCACCGTGAACGCCTTCGTGTTCGTATCGATGGTCATGACGAAGGCCGGCGAACCGCCGTCACGCTGCAACACGGCCGCGTATTGAGCCGGCGCAGGCGCCTGGACGGTCTCCACCTTGCCCTTCGGCTGCAACGCCGCGGGCAGGATGTCCGGCCGAGAGGCTTGCACGGCAATGAACGCCGCCAGACATGCCGCGAGCGCAGAGGCCGCGTAAGCGAACGTCCGCCAGCCCCGAACGTTGTCGGCGGCGGGTGCTGGCGTCGCGTTGTCCGGCGCGATGTCTTGCACCACCGGCGCGGGAGGAGCAGCCGCCGGCGTCGTGATCTCCGGCAGGCGCATGGCTGCGGCCGGTGCAATCGCTGCAACCGCTGTTCTGATGCGGACCCAGACCTCATCGGCGGGCTCCACCACACCGACCATCGCATGCAGCTCGCCGAGCCGCCGCTCCCACTGCTCCACCAGCGCCTTGAATTCAGGATCGACGCCCATCATGGTCTCGACCTGAGACCGCTCCTCGCCGTCCAACGTGCCAAGGACGTACTCGGCCGCCATTGCGATATGGTCTTCGTCGTAGCTCATCAGGTCAGCCCCAGACACTCGCGAATCTCCAACAGGCTCCTCCGCAGCCACGTCTTCACCGTATTGACGGGGGTGTCGAACTTCTCTGCCAGCTGCTCGCGGCTCCAGCCGTTGTAATAGGCCAGCAGCACCAACCGCTGCCGCTCAGGCTCCAACTTGCCCACGCAGCCGAGCAACCGTTTCAACTCGTCGGTCATTTCGCGGCGCGCCAGCGGATCCGGCGTATCGGATGCCACCTCCATGGCCTCCGGCTCCTCCTCGAGCGAGGCCTCGCTCCGCTTGCGCATCAGATCGATCGCCCGATTGCGCGCGATCGACACCATCCAGGTGATTGGAGACGAAACGCTCGGATCGAACTGCCCGGCATTGCTCCAAATCTTGATGTAACATTCCTGGATCACTTCTTCGGCGAGATCCTGTCTGCGCAAGATACGCAGCACCACGCCGTAAAGTTTCGCTCGCGTTGCGGCGTAGAGACGCTCGAATGCAACCTCGTCACCCTTCGCCACGGCGGCGATCAGCCAGACCAATTCGGCCGACGTCAGCATTGCCAGACTACCACCCCTTCGCCCACGGTCGCCTGACCGCCAGCCCTGTACCATTTCGAGCCTTGGAAGACCCGGCCCCAATTGAGCCCTGTTTTGAGCTTCGCCTCAAGGCTATCCACGCGAAAACTTTGGATTTTCCGCAGCATACCGCGCCACCACGCCGAGTCCATCGCCAGAAACAATGAGCCCGGGCTTTTTGGCCCGGGCTGTGTCCGACTTGAAACGGTGGAAATCGGCAGATCAGGCCAGGGCCGTCATCCGCGACCGCATCAGACCGATATTGTCCATCTCTGCCTGCTCGCGGGCGCTCTCCTCGGCCCGCTCGCGCGCCTGATCGCGCTCGTCCAGCAGCTCCACCTTCTTCAATTCCTCGAAGGCTTCGCCGAGTTGTGCCTTGGCATCTTCCAACTGGACCTTCAGCTCCTCGGCCGACCGCGACAGGTTTTCCCGACGCTGGATCGCGGCCTTGGCATAAGTCGGATAGGCGAAATGCGAGGGATCGCTGATGCCGGCGCGCTCCTGCTCGATCTGGATTTCGCGCTCGAGCTCGGCGGTCATGCGCTGGAAATCGGCGATCATCCCTTCGATCTGGGCAACCCGCCGACGCTTCTCATCGACCTGAAACTTCTTCAGACGGATCAACGTCTCTCTTGACTTCATCGACTCTTACTCCCCCGAAGTCCCCTCGAAGAACGGGACTGCGCCAGCGCCCCGAGCAAGGCCCCGCCAGCACGACTTAACCATGGCGGAGGATGATGGCCCGACAAAGTTAGCGTTCCGTTTCCAAATCACCGAGGATTTGAGCAAGCCGCTGATAACCCTCCATTAACCCCGATGCCTCGCCCTTGCCCTGACGCAGGAAGTCCTCCAGCGGCTTATGCAGGCTGATTGCTTCGTCCACCTCCGCGCTGGAGCCTGCCCGGTAGGCGCCAAGCCGGATCAACTCCTCCATGTCGGCATAAGTCGCCATGATCTGTCGCGCTCGGGTGATCAGCGGCAGGTAATCCGGGTGCGCCGAGCGCGGCATGGTGCGCGAGACCGACTTCAACACATTGATCGCCGGGTAACGACCGCGCTCCGCGATCGACCGCTGCATGACGATATGGCCGTCGAGGATACCGCGCACGGCGTCGGCCACCGGTTCGTTATGATCATCGCCGTCGACCAGCACGGTGAAGATGCCCGTAATCGTCCCTTCGTCCACGCCGGGACCAGCGCGCTCCAACAGCTTCGGCAGTTCGGTGAAAACCGTAGGCGTATAGCCTTTCGCAGTCGGCGGCTCGCCGGCCGATAAGCCGATTTCACGCTGCGCCATCGCAAACCGCGTCACCGAATCCATCAGGCACAGCACATCCTTGCCTTCATCACGAAAGTATTCAGCGATCGCGAGCGTCAGATAAGCGGCCTGCCGCCGCATCAAGGCCGGCTCGTCCGAGGTCGCCACCACCACGACCGAGCGCGCGAGGCCCTCTTCGCCAAGGTCGTCCTGCAGGAATTCCTGCACCTCACGACCGCGCTCGCCGACCAGGCCGATCACCGATACGTCGGCATCGACGTTGCGCGCCAGCATCGACAGCAGCACCGACTTGCCGACGCCGGAACCGGCGAAGATGCCGAGCCGCTGCCCGCGGCAGCAGGTCAGGAAGGTGTTGATGGTGCGGACGCCGAGATCCAGCGGTTCACCCACACGCCTGCGGGCATGGGCGGGCGGCGGCGAATTGCGGCATGGAACCGGACTTGCCCCGGCCGGCAGCGGGCCCTTGCCGTCAATCGGCTCCCCCATCGCGTTGACCACCCGGCCGAGCCAGGCGGCTGACGGTCTGACCAGAGCGGCAGCATTGGCAATGACGGCGCGGCAGCCGCGCCGTACTCCGTCCAGGCCGCCGAAGGGCATCAGCACGGCGTTGGCGCCGGCAAACCCGATCACTTCGCAGGGAATGGAACGGCTGGGGCTGGTTTCGATCACCACCCGCGCGCCGACCGACATCGCATGGATCGGCCCTGCGACCTCGACCATCAGGCCGCGCACGCCAACGACGCGGCCATAGATGTCCACGGCGTCGATGTCAGCGATCTGCTCGGCGAGCGCCTTCATTGCGAAAACCTTAAATCTCCGCGAATTGCGGCCAACCCCTTAACTTTAACTTCGTGTTTACCCGCATCGTTAATCATTGCGTCACTGTCTTTGATGACTGAAGACCTGCGCTTTCAGAACAAAGGTGCGAGTCGTACGAGTCGGTTGAGATCGACTCTTAAAGTGGAGTCTGAACGCGAGCGGATAAGAAAAACTGGTTTACCGCAATATCTTAGTGCGATTCGACAAAAATTACACTGAAGACTCTTGCGGATCAGAATCAGGATTTGTTAACCATCTCGGGTCAGGGTCCGAATCAGTTGTTGAAGGCGTTATTCCACGGCGCTGCGTTAGCGCGCCGACCTGACGCCCGGAGCGGCGGATAGAGGGGACTGGCATGCGCGTTTTGCTGATTGAAGATGATAGCGCGACCGCGCAGTCGATTGAGCTGATGCTCAAATCGGAAAGCTTCAACGTCTACACGACGGACCTGGGCGAAGAAGGCGTCGATCTCGGGAAACTGTACGATTACGACATCATCCTTCTCGACCTGAACCTGCCGGACATGTCCGGTTACGACGTGCTCAAGCAACTGCGCGTCTCCAAGATCAAGACTCCCATTCTGATCCTCTCCGGCCTCGCCGGCATCGAGGACAAGGTCAAGGGCCTCGGCGTCGGCGCCGACGACTACATGACCAAGCCCTTCCACAAGGACGAGCTGGTCGCCCGCATCCACGCGATCGTGCGCCGTTCCAAGGGACACGCCCAGTCGGTCATCCAGACCGGCGACCTCGTCGTCAACCTCGACACCAAGACGGTGGAAGTCGGCGGCCAGCGCGTGCACCTGACCGGCAAGGAATATCAGATGCTGGAGCTGCTCTCGCTTCGCAAGGGAACCACCCTCACCAAGGAGATGTTCCTCAATCATCTCTACGGCGGCATGGACGAGCCCGAACTCAAGATCATCGACGTGTTTATCTGCAAGCTGCGCAAGAAGCTGGCGAATGCCTCCGAAGGCCGCAACTTCATCGAGACCGTCTGGGGCCGCGGCTACGTGCTGCGCGAGCCGCACGACGAGGAAGAGCGCATTCCCGCCTGATCAGCTTTGTTGGGACACTCTCCCAGATTGGAACCCCGCCGCGAACGGCGGGGNTTTTGTTTTGAAGCGTCGGCCTTCGACGCCGCATCGTCACACGCGCGCTCCTCCTCTGACAAGCAGCGGCAACGCGTTCAGCGGACCGCCTGGATCGTCCGCGCGCCTAAGGCAGGCACGATCGACGGCGACGCGGTCGCTGGCGTCGGATGATAGAGACCGCGCCGTTCCGGATACGGATTGAACCCGGCGTTCAATCCGACCACGGTTTCAGCAGCGCCCAGCAACAGGAAGCCATCCGTCTCGATCACCTTGGCGAGGCGATTGAAGACATTCACCTTAGTCTCCTGATCGAAATAGATCAGGACGTTGCGGCAGAAGATCACATCGAAGACGCCGAGCTTGGAGAAATCATGCAGCAGGTTGAGCTGCCTGAACTGCACCATCGCGCGGATTTCGGGCGAGATCTGCCACATCTCGTTGACCTGGGTGAAGTGCTTGACCAGCATCTGGATCGGCAGACCGCGCTGCACCTCGAACTGGCTGAAGATGCCGGCCTTGGATTTCTCCAACACCTCCTGCGACAGGTCCGTGGCGACGATCTCGACGCGCCAGCCGTTCAATGAAGCGCCCATCTCCTTCAGCATCATTGCCAGCGAATAAGGCTCCTGCCCGGTGGAACTGGCAGCGCACCAGATGCGAATGCTCCGGCGGTTCTTCCGGGCGCTCAGCAACGTCGGCATGATGGTGTCGCGGAAATGATCGAACGGCACCTTATCGCGGAAGAAGAACGTCTCGTTCGTGGTCATCGCTTCGACGACGGCAACGATCAGCGCCTCGTCGCCGAACCGCATCTTCTGCACAAGCTCGCTGAGGCCGCCCAGATTGCAACGGCGCGCCAGCGGAATCAGGCGGCTCTCGACCAGGTACTGCTTGTCCGCGGACAGAACCAGCCCCGACCGTTCCTTCAGGAGTTTCTGCAGGTACTCGTATTCGGACGCGATCACCGCCGGTCTCCTGCAAACAAACGCACGAGCTTTGGACCAATCTGAGCCAAGGGCAGGATCGCCGCGCAAATCCCCGCATGCGCAGCGGCCCCGGGCATCCCCCACACCACGCTCGTCGCCTCATCCTGCGCTATGACGTTGCCGCCGGCGGCCACGACATCCTTGCCGCCGCGCATGCCGTCGGCCCCCATGCCGGTCAGCACGGTGGCGATCACGCCGTTCTGCCAGACGCCGACGGCGGACTGAAACAAGGGATCAACCGCGGGCTTGCAGAAATTCACCTGCGGTCCGTCGTCGAGCACGATCACGATCTCGGTCCCGCGCCGCGCGACCAGCATATGCTTGCCGCCAGGCGCCACATAGATGCGACCGGCCCTCACCGCCTCGCCGTCAACTGCCTCCTGTGCGGGACGTTTGCTGGCCCGCGTCAGGTGCTCCGCAAGGATCGTCGTAAAGGTCGGCGGCATATGCTGGGTGATCAACACCGGGAAGCGATCGATCACCGGACCAATCTCGGCGACCAACGTCATCAGCGCCTGCGGCCCGCCCGTGGACGATCCGATCGTCAAGACCCTCGGCACCGCCGCCGTGAACGGGCGCAGCCTCAACGGCGCGGCGACAGCATGCTGCAGGGCTTTCGGCAGCGCGTTCGACGCCGGTGCCGGCACCGGGCTCTGGGCCGGAACCAGAGACGGGCTCTGCACCGGGCTCCGCATGCCAATGCGTCGCGCACCCAGATGGCGAATTTTTTGAATCAGGTCGCGCCGGAAGGTCTCGGCGGCGGCCACTTCGCGGGCGCTCTCCGGCTTCGGAATGTAATCGGCGGCGCCGAGCGACAGCGCCCTGAAGCTGATCTCGGCGTTGCGGCGGGTCAGCGTCGAGGCCATGACGACGACCAGATCGCGTTTCTTGGCAAGCAGCAATGGCAGCGCCGAAATGCCGTCGAGATCCGGCATCTCGATATCGAGTACGGCGACATGCGGATCGAACCGCTCGACATGATCGACTGCCTCGCGCCCGGTGCGCAAAGATGCCACAACCGTCATATCCGTCTCGGCTTCGATCCAACGCGAGATCAAGCCGCGAATGACGGCCGAATCGTCGACCACCATCACGCGAAGCGCCTGACTTCGGCTTTCGACGGTACTGCCCGGCGTTACAAACGTCGCACTCATCACCACCCAACTCTACAGACGTCACGCCGAGCCGACGGGGCCCAAGAAGGCCGCCGTTAGATCAATCCAACTTCGTGAAACTTGGCCGTCACGATATCCTTGTCGAACGGCTTCATGATGTATTCGTTCGCCCCGGCATGGAGCGCCCGTGCAATATGCGCGACATCGTTCTCGGTCGTGCAGAACACCACCTTCGGCTTATCGCCGCCCGGCATCTGCCGCAGATTGCGCAGAAAATCGTATCCGTCCATCACCGGCATATTCCAGTCGAGCAGGACGGCATCCGGCAGAGCTTGGCGGCAAACGTCGAGCGCCTTTTCGCCATTCTCAGCCTCGGTGATCTGGAAATCCAAGCCTTCGAGAATCCGGCGGGCAACCTTCCTGATCACACTCGAGTCATCGACAATCAGACATGTCTTCATCGCACTGCCTCACTTCTCCCAGCGCCCTCCGGCCCCGCCCGAGCACTCGCGCTCAGCTCATTGCGCGCCCGGCTTCGGTCATGCCGCCATCGCGTCGGACGGCATGTCGAGAATTCTGTCCACGTCCAGGACCACCATCAGGTGACCATCCAGCCGGTGCACGCCCGAGCTCATCTTGGCCATGCGCGGGTCCATGTTGACGGGATTCACCTCGCAACCGCCATCCGCGAGCTTGAGCACCTCGCCGATGGTATCGATCAGCAGGCCGTAGGATTCGCCGCGCATATCGACGCCAACCGCCATCGACGATGCGCCATCGTCGCGCTTGGGCAGACCGAGCCGCGCCCGCATGTCGATCGCCGTGACGATGCGTCCGCGCAGATTGAGCACCCCCGCCACATCCGCCGATGCGAGCGGCACACGCGTCAGGCGCTCCGGCATGAACACGTCCTGGACGCGCGCGATCGGCAGCCCAAACAGCTGGCCACCGATCATCGCGGTCACGTATTCGGTGATGGCAGCCGGGCCCGCGTTATCTTTTGCAGTCATCGTTCAGTCCTTATGCGGCGCGATGAAGTTCTGTGGTCTGCTCTTTCAGCGCGGCGATCAGACCCGGCCGGTCGAACTTCGCGACGTAATCGTGGAATCCGGCCTGCCGGCCCCGCTCGATGGCCGCCGGCGAAATCACCGACGACAGCGCGATGATCGGCATCTGCCCGAGACGCTGGTCGGCCCGGATCGCTTCGGCAAATTCGTAGCCATTCATATCCGGCATCTCGATATCCGTCAGCACCGCGTCGAACGGCTGGCCTGCACGCAGCACGCCAAGGCCTTCCCGACCGTTGGTCGCGAGTGAAACGCGATAGCCTGCCGCCTTCAGAACCGGCGCCAGCATGTTGCGGAAGAAGGCTGAATCGTCGACCAGCAGCACGGAATGCCCATGCGCGGACGCCCGCATCTCCTTGCGGCTGAACCAATCGGCAAACGCCATCGGCAGGAAATGGCCGACGTCGATCACCTCGGTCGCCTGCCCCTTGATGACCGCGGACCCCAGAATGCCGTCCCGGCCACTGGCGACCTCGATATTGAGGCGCTCTTCGACGATATCGACGATCTCATCGACCACCAACCCCATCGAGCGGCCGTCATCCGCAAACACCAGAATCGGCTGCGCGCCTTCCTTGCGAACGCTGACGCCATCCATCTCGACCAGCGGCATCAGTTGATCGCGGTACTGTACCATGTAGCGGCCGTTCGAAAGCTCGATCTTGGCAACCTCGATCTCCTCGAGACGCGTAATCAGCGCCAGCGGCACAGCCTTCGGCTGCATCGAACCGGCACGGAATACAAGCAGTGAGGTCATCTGCTCGCCCGCGCTGCCGCGCGCCGCCTCCTGCTCCTCCGCCATGTCGCGCGTTGCGGCTGCGACCGAAGTCCCGATCGACTGCACGATGCCGTTCGGATCGATGATCATGATCACCGAGCCGTCGCCAAGAATGGTATTGCCGGAGAACATGGTGATGTGGCGCAGCTTGCTCGACATCGGCTTGACCACGATTTCTTCCGTATGGAAGACGCCATCGACCACGATGCCAAAGGTCTGCCCGCCAACCTGGGTCACGACGATGAAGCCGTTCTCGTGATCGATCTCAGCACCGTCGTCGATCTTGAGCAGCCTCTTCAAATGGATGAGCGGCAGCAGTTTGTTACGCAGGCGCAGAACCGGCGTATCCTTGATGCGCTCGATGCGATACTCGGAATTCGCACGCGCGCGCACCAACTCCACCACCGAAAGCTGCGGAATCGCGAAACGGTCGCCCGCTGCCTCGACGATCAACGCCGAGACGATAGCGAGCGTCAGCGGGATCTTGATGATGAAGCTCGAGCCCTCGCCCGGCACCGACTTCACTTCGATGGTGCCGCCGATCTGATCGATGTTGGTGCGCACCACGTCCATGCCGACGCCGCGGCCGGAGACATTCGTCACCTTCGCCGCGGTCGAGAAGCCCGGCGCAAAGATGAACTTGTGGATCTGCGCCTCGGTCATCTTCTCCAGTTCGGCTTCGGTGACGATGCCGTTGGCGAGCGCCTTGGCCTTGATCGCATCGGTATTCAAGCCGCGGCCATCGTCGGCGATGCAGATGATGATGTGGCCGCCTTCATGATACGCCGACAGACGGATCGTACCCTGCTCCGGCTTGCCGGCGCTCGCGCGCGCCGTCGGCATCTCGAGACCGTGATCGGCCGAGTTGCGCACCATGTGCGTCAGCGGATCCTTGATCAGATCGAGCACCTGGCGGTCGAGCTCGGTGTCGGCACCATGCATTTCGAGTTCGATCTGCTTGCCAAGCTCGGTGGAGAGATCGCGCACGATGCGCGGCAGCTTCTGCCAAGCATTGCCGATCGGCTGCATGCGCGTCTTCATCACGCCTTCCTGCAGCTCCGCGGTGACGTTCGACAGCCGCTGCAGCGGCACCTTGAACTCCGAATCCTCGTGGCGACGGACGATTTCAAGCAGCTGGTTACGCGTCAGCACCAGCTCCGACACCATCGTCATGAGATGTTCGAGCGTATCGACGTTGACGCGAATTGATTGATTGGCGATTTTGTCGGCATCGCTCTGCGGCGCATCCATCTCGACGACGGATTTCCTGGCGGCCGGCTTCGCAACGGCTTGCGGCGTTTCGGCTTGGGGGGCGACCGGCGCAAGCGGAATAATTTCTGCTTCGGTCTCGCGAAAGGCCCGCTCAAGTTCGTCGAGCGAGACTTCGCCCGGCCGAAGCGGCCGTTCCAGTGTCTGCGAGACCAGCGTGCCCTGGGTCACGGCCGCAACCGCAGCCGGCGCGGGCGCCGCATCGCTCTGCTCCACCATACGCTCGAGTTCGTCGATCAGGTCGCGGTCGGCGCCCTCGGGCTCCGCTTCGGTCTGCTCGAGTTGCGCCAGGATGTCCTTCAGCCGATCGATCGTCGACAGGATCAGGGTCACCGCCTCGCCGGTCACGGCCTTGCCGTCCCGGAATTTCCCCATCAGCGTTTCAGCGGCGTGCGCCAAAGCTTCGAGGCGCGGCAGGCCGAGGAAGCCACAGGTCCCCTTGATGGTGTGAACAAGGCGGAAGATGTTATCGAGAATTTTCGCGTTGTTGGGGTCTTGCTCGAATTTGACCAGTTGAACGTCAACAAGATCGAGACTTTCGGTGGTCTCGGTGAGAAATTCACGAAGAAGATCATCCATGAAACACTGGCCCCAGAAACGCGAACGCAGCCGCTAACGCGGCCTTCAACAGTTGGCCAGTGTGTGGGCAAAGCCTTTATTTTTGGTTGAGTTGATCGATCCTTAATCGCGAAAATGACGCGCGATCAAGCCGACACGCAACGACAAACCGGCGCGTCCCAGCCGATTAATCAAGATTTAAGTTAACCTCTGCGCGTGGCTGTGATCAGGTCGCTGTCACGGCCACGGCATCGCCATCCAACGCAAGCTGCGCGTTGAGACCGCAAGCCTGCGCGAGCAACCGTGTGTAGTACGGCTGCACCGCATGCGCATCGACCGTAGCCTTCTGCACGCCGGCCAGCTGATCGGCGATGTTCTGCGGCAATCGCGCGTTCAGGCCGGCCGCGCGAACGCGAAAGCCACCCGTATCGCCGGCGCCAAGCGCATCGACGGTCAACATGCCGCCGCGCGGAATGGTCTGTTGCGCGATCACCAGCATGTTCAGGAGAAGCTTGACGCGATTCTTCGGCTGCAACGCGCGTGGCAGATTCCAGATGACCTTGGTCCTGTCGTCTTCGAGAAAGCCGCGAGTCATGTTCTCGGCGTCGCCAGTATCGATCTGCGCGCCGGCCGAGCCCGCAGCACCGAAGGCCAGCCTGCAGAATTGCAGCCGCGCCGATGCACTGCGCGCGCTCTTGCGGATCAGGTCGAGAGCGAAATCGCGATCGTCGGCATTCTTGGCGTCATCGAGCACCTCGAGTCCGTTGACGATCGCGCCGACCGGACTGATCAGGTCGTGGCAAACGCGCGAGCACAGCAGCGCCGCCAGATCGAGCGCATCCGGAGTGGGCGGTGCGGCAGTGTCGGCGGCCACGGCGGCGGTCGAAGGCGAAGCGGTCATGCAGGGCGGTCCTTGTCAAATGCGTCACGGGGAGCCGGCGCAGCGAATCAGGGCATCTTGGACCGATACATAGCAGGACAGCCAGGCACTCAGAAACGGTGCAAGATAGATGAGGTTTTCCAACCACTTCCGACCGGCCTTGACGACGCGTGACGTGCGCCATCGGCCATGCGACAAGCAGGCAAGCACAACCGCCGGCAAGGCGGCTCTCGCACGGCAAGACCTCATCTCATGACCCCCCCCGTTCCGACGCAGCCAATCATCGACCAGACCATGGCGCCTTCGCTGCTCGAACCGCTCACCGACCTGGTGGTGGCGGCATCGGCGGCAATTCTCGAGGTGGCGCGTCGCGAGGTCTCCGCCGAGAGCAAACAGGACGGCTCACCGGTGACGGAAGCCGATCTCGCAGCCGACCGCATTATCGTCGACGGGCTGACGCGGTTGATGCCGGCGGTGCCGGTCGTTTCCGAGGAGCGCGTCGATCGTTCGACCGGCCCTTATCTGGCGAGCTTTTTCATTGTCGACCCGCTCGACGGGACCCGCGAGTTCATTGCCGGACATGATGACTATACGGTCAATGTCGCCCTGGTCACGAACGGACGACCGCTGCTCGGGGTGATCAGCGCGCCAGCACTTGGTCTATTGTGGCGCGGCGTCGTCGGCTCCGGCGCCGAGCGGATGGAGCTCTCTGCCGATCCGGCGAAACGTGCAGCAAGCCTGGCGACGATACGGCCCCGACCGTGGCCCAGGGGGCCGTGGCTGGCCGCCGTCAGCCGATCACACGGCGACCCGCGCACCGACGCCTTTATCGATAGCCGTGGCGGCGCCGGCCGGGTGCCGATCGGATCGGCGCTGAAGTTCTGCCGGGTCGCTGAAGGCGCCGTCGATATCTATCCCCGCCTGTCGGCGATCTCGGAATGGGACATCGCCGCCGGCCATGCGATCCTGGAAGCGGCAGGTGGTGTCGTCACCGACAGCCGAGGACAGCCGATCCGTTTCGGCCAGCGCAAGGGCGAATTTGCCGTACCGGAATTCATCGCCTGGGGAGATGCCGCGCAAGCGCGCTAGCAGCAATCTAGCGCGAGAGGCTCTCGCGCAAGCTTGGCCACTGGCGTTGCGCCGCCTTCAGGAAACCCGACGGATCGGCAGCAAAGGCGGTCCGGCTGATGTCGCTTGAGAACAGAAATAGCCGCTGCGCATGGATCATCCAGATCTGCGGCAGGCCCTCGACGATCTTGCCCCGCGCCACATCGACCGGATCATAGCCGCCGAACTGGGGGCCATAGACTTGTGGGTGGCTGACGAAGGCTGCCCGATTGCCTTCATTGCGAAACCGCCAGATCGCCCCGTCCTGCACGGCTTCGTATCGCCCATCGCCCGGCATGGCTTTGGTTTCCGTAAAATAGGCCACCGGATCGAAGCCCGAGATCGCAAGTCCGGTCAGCCGGTTGATCACGATGCGCTCGGTCGTCGCTTGCGCTTGAACTGCGGATGCAGAGACCGTAGCGGCCCAAAGAACGGTCCACCAGACGCCCCAATTCCCCGACTCTTTCCTTTCCTGCCGCCGTAACGTCATAGTTGCCGCTGATAAAAGCTCGATTCGGGACGTTTCTGCAGTCTAGATGGGTTGCGTCAGCATCCGGTTAAGCGTTGGCTGGCCTGCTTGGATTCGTAAACGAGGGACCCCAAGAATGAAACTTGTTATGCGCCTTGCCGCGGTGTTGCTTGTCGCAATGATCGCCGGGACGCTGCCAGCACGCGCCCAGGGCGGGCCGCGCGCCAACCAGAGCCCACATACGTTCTCACCGGACGAAATCGTCAATGCCGGTCATCGGTTCTTCGGTAATGTCTCGCGCGGTCTCGCTTCGGTCATCGAACGCGCATTCAGCAATTGGGGCCAACCGAACGGCTATATCCTTGGCGAAGAAGGCAGCGGCGCCTTCGTTGCCGGCCTACGCTATGGCGAAGGCACGCTCTACACGAAGAATGCCGGTGACCTGCGGGTCTATTGGCAGGGCCCCTCGGTCGGCTTCGACTGGGGTGGCGACGGCGCCCGTACCATGATGCTGGTCTACAACCTACCCGCGACCGGCGCGATCTATCAGCGCTTCGCCGGCGTCAACGGCTCGGCCTATCTGGTCGGCGGCTTCGGGATGACGGCACTGACGTCCAATAACATCGTCGTCGTGCCAATCCGCTCCGGTGTCGGCCTGAGGCTTGGAGCCAATGTCGGCTACCTGAAGTTTACGCCGAACGCCACCTGGAACCCGTTCTGATCGGGGCAGCCACTCGAACTTCCTGAGTCCTGCAGCGCGCCTGCCCCGGGGTCTAAGCCATCCGGGCAGGACGCGGTCGAGCCTAGCTGGTGCGCATCGAAAACGGCCAGCCGTCCACAACCCGGCTATCGCACCCGCCCGATTCAGGTTAACGCGCTGTGCTGCTGGCGTCGTTCGGGCGGTCCATGGCATGGTAATCAAATCGTTAATTTGTCGGAGTTCGCCATGGTCGAACCGATCATCTATTTCGCGATCGGTTTTCTGGTCTCGACCCTTCTGGGGCTCGCGATCGTGCCGCTGGTTCATAACCGCGCCGTGCGGTTGACCACGAAGCGTCTGGAAGCGGCTACGCCGATTTCGATGGCCGAAATCCAGGCGGACAAGGATCAGCTCCGGGCCGAGTTCGCAATGTCCGCACGACGGCTTGAAATGAGCGTCGAGCAGCTCAAGGCCAAGACCACCAGTCAGCTCGCGGAACTGGGCAAGAAGTCCGATGCGATCAACCGCATGAAGTTCGAGCTCGGCGAGAAGAATGCAACGATCTTCCAGCTCGAGGCGCGCGAGAAAGCCATCAAGGAGCAGTTGCAGGCCACCGAGCAGGAATTCGCCACCAAGACCAACGCGCTGCATGCCGCAGAAGCGACCTTGGCCGAAAAGCAAGCCGAGCTGGCGAAGCTCGGCGTCGCGTTGACCGATCGCTCGCAGGCCGCAGAGGCGCGGCAGGTGGAGCTGGCGACCGTCGGCACCCAGGTCATCGCCCTGCAGCAGCGCGTCAACGACGCCGAGCGGGAGTTCACCGAGGCGCAGCAGAAACTTGCTCAGCAACGCGACGAATCCAGCGTCGCCTCACGCGACCTCGATGCCGCTCGCGGACGGCTGGAGAGCCTCGCGTCGCGAGTCGGCGAGCTGGAAACGCAACTCACCGCTCAGACCAAGGAGGCCGAAGCGCTCGGCGCGCGCGCAGCCGATCTCGAGAATCGCCTCGCGACCCAAGGCAAACTGCTGGCCGAACGCGGCATCGAGAACCATCAGCTTCGCCAGCAGCTCGAAGGCCAATCTCCATCAGCCACACCCGGCGCGAGCGATACAGTCGAATCGTCGGCACTTGAGGCGCTTCGCGCCGAAAAGACCCGGCTTGAGCAGGAACTGGCGACCGCACGCGACGAACGCAGCGCCGTGATGCGCGAACTGAACAGCATCAAGGCCCAGACCGAGACCGCGTGGGCGACCGAACGGATGGAGAATGCCGTTCTGCGTGAACGCATCAATGACATCGCCGCGGAAGTCGCCAAGCTTGCGATCACGCTGGAGGGACCGGATTCTCCGATCGAGGCGATCCTCGCGGTGGAGGCGCGCCCCGAACAGGTCCACGCCGAAGGCAAGCAGACGGACGAGAGGCCGGCGGGCGTACCGAATGCCGCCAACGCCAACAAGCCGGCTCCGGCGCCCTCTACGCCTGATGCTCCGACGGCCAAGGCTGGAACGAAGGGCGGCACACTGGCTGACCGCATTCGCGCCCTGCAGAACCAGGTCTCCCGGACCCAGCAGGCACAATAGAGTCGGCGCGGAGGCCACCGGCTTCCAGATCAATCGCGAGACGCAGAGATTTCCGGTGTCTTCCCTTGACACCCTACCCCTGCGCTTCGTAAATCGGCCGCTCAAGACCGGGCGCTTAGCTCAGCGGGAGAGCGTTCCCTTCACACGGGAGAGGTCATAGGTTCAATCCCTATAGCGCCCACCATCAAAAGCCTCTGTTTTCAAGGCTTTTCCCCGCACCGACCCACTAAACGACAAATCCGACGCCGAAAGCCTCCCGAACACTGCGGACAATTCGGGGAATTGTCGCCTTAACCGATGCCCACTCAATGCCCGCATGGCTGGAACGCGCAAAGCTCCGCTTTTCACGAGAACCCGGTTGGTATGCAAAAAGGCCGCAGCACAGGAGCTGCGGCCTTCGAACCGATGACGGTCGCCGCCCTCGGCGTCACATGAGGACTTCGATCAGTCGCGGTCCCGGGGTCTTCACCGAGTTGGCCAGCTCCTTGTGGAAGTCCTCGGCATTGGAGACCGAAACGCCCGGCACGCCCATGCCCTTGGCTAGCGAAACCCAGTCGAGCGCCGGACGGTCGAGGTTGAGCATGTCCACCGCTTTCTTGCCCGGCGAGCCGGCCTGTACGTTGGTGAACTCGCCCTTCAGAATCTCGTAGGTGCGATTGGCGAAGATGACCGTCGTGATGTCCAGCTGCTCACGCGCCTGGGTCCACAGCGACTGCAGCGTGTACATCGCGCTGCCGTCACCTTCGAGCGCGATCACGCGGCGATCCGGACAGGCAACGGCAGCCCCCGTCGCAACCGGCGTGCCGTAGCCGATCGAACCGCCCATGTTCTGTAGCCAGTCATGCGGCTTCGCACCGGCGGTGGGCGCGAAGAACGCACGGCCGGTGGTGACCGCCTCATCGACGACGATCGCATTCTCCGGGATCGCCGCAGCGATCGCTGCTGCGATCGATGCATGCGTCAGCGCGCCGGTCGGCTTGACGATCTCCGCATGCTGCTGTGGCTTGGCGTCGGACGGCTTGGCGCCGACGGCATCTGCAAGTGCTTGCAGGCTGCCGATACAATCACCCCCGATCTCGCAGAGCGAGTGCACCTTCGCGCCATCGGCCTTGAGCAGGCTCGGCTTGTCCGGATAGGCAAAGAACGCCACCGGCTCCACCGCTTCGACCAGGATGATGTGGCGGAAATCCTTCAGCGTGTTGACAGCGAGATCAACCACGTACGGTACACGATCGATCGAGTAGCGGCCTGCACCGCGGGCCATGCGAGGATTCGAGCCCTGCGCCATCACCTTGGCTCCGGTCTTGCCGGAGATCTGCGCGGCCAGCGCCAGCCCATCCTCACGCAAGGCGCGGTGCGACATCAGGATCAGCGTCGGCTCGCCACTCTTCAGGATCTTCGCCGCGTTGTCGACGGCCGTGCCCGAGAGCGCGGCGCGTTGGGAAATCTCGCCGACTTCGGCGAAGCCATCGGCTTCGTTCCACGCCGTATCCGCAGGCAGGATCAGCGTGGCGATCTGACCAGGCGCAGCACTGGCGGCGGCGATCGCGGCAGCCCCATCCCGCGCCACGGACTTGGCATTCGGCGAGGTTCGCACCCAGGCCGACACCGGACGCGCCAAACCCTCGATATCGGAGGTCAACGGTGCGTTGTGTTCGATATGATAGGTCGCGTGCTGGCCGACGATGTTGACGATGCCGGATGACGCTTTCTTGGCGTTATGGAGATTGGCGATACCGTTGCCGAGGCCAGGACCGAGATGCAGCAGGGTCGAAGCCGGCGTGCCTTTCATCCGGTAATATCCATCGGCTGCGCCGGTCACGACGCCTTCGAACAGGCCGAGCACGCACCGCATTCCATCGACCCGGTCGAGCGCCGAGACGAAGTGCATTTCGGATGTCCCGGGATTGGTGAAACAGACGTCCACTTTGCCCGCAACCAGCGTCCTCACCAGGCTTTCTGCACCATTCATGGCTGCACCATTGCTTTCATTGTTATATCGGATGGCTCCGATCACGAAAAAATCATCCTTCGCCAGCCCCGTCAAACACTTTACCCGAGCGGCTCAAGCGCTTGATTTGCCGCCCTTCTGACGAAGAAAGCGAGGGACCGCATGTCGCGCGGCCAAGCGTAGCGCCGGCTCGACGCACCCTGGCGCAGCTTGCGGAATCTCGCGAATTGTGGCCTTTCTCCGTCATAGCGACGACAATCATATGTTCGTAGAATGCATCGTTTGAATTGCAGATGAGGACAGGAATGAGACGGCTGCTGGCTTTCATGGTGATCGCAATGGCTTTCGGCCTGGCACCGGCCAAAGCGCAAGTTGACGATCCTGACTTCCTGACCGGCGGCTCCCCGCTCAGCAAGCGTTACCAGTTCTTCGGCGGCGGCAGCAGCTCGCAGGGACCGGTGCAGCGCACCACGGTCAACGTCGCCGGCAACTACAAGCCTGGCAGCATTCTGGTGAACACCGCCGAACGCCGTCTCTACTTCATGCTCGGCAACGGCCAGGCAATCCGCTACGGCATCGGCGTCGGCCGCGATGGCTTCCGCTGGGGCGGGGTGCATCGGGTGACCGCGAAAAAGGAATGGCCATCGTGGACACCGCCGGCGCAGATGCTGCGCCGTCGTCCCGATCTGCCGCGGCACATGAAGGGCGGCGAGGACAACCCGCTCGGCGCGCGCGCGATGTATCTCGGTTCGACCCTGTATCGCATCCACGGCTCCAATGAACCGGAAACCATCGGCCAGGCGGTCTCATCCGGCTGCTTCCGCATGACCAATGCCGATGTCATCGATCTCTATAACCGCGTGCAGGTCGGTGCGACGGTCATCGTCAAGAACTGATCGCAGCCTGCGGCTGCATGAATGAGAAAGGCCGGCCTCGTGCCGGCTTTTTTCTTGGGCCGTTCTTTTCAGCTATTCCCTCGGGCCCCTTTCTTGAGCGTTTCTTGCATGATTCTCGGCGCCCCAACGATCGCCTAGTTTCGGTACTTGATCCGAGCCTGCCCTCTTGTGAAAAACAGATATTCGATCTTTCGGACCCCGCCTACCAGGGATGGACGATGATCCGCTGCTTCACCCGTGCCGCATTCTGCATCGTCTTCCCTCTTGCTGTCGGGACGGCCATCGCCGCATTATCCCTCGAACGGGCTGCCCATGCGCAGCGGATCATCTCCTCACAGCAAGAGAAGAAGACCTTCACCGACGCCGAAATCGCCGACGGCTTTTTCCGCGTCGCATTCGGCGCCGAATTCCATCTCGCCGGCCGTGTGGACCGCATCCGCAAGTACGACAAGCCGGTCCGCGTCTTCATCGACAACCGAGCAAGCCCCGACCGCCGCAGCCGACTGCGCGATATCATCGCCGATATCGCGCATCGGATCGAACATCTCGACATCGCGGCGACGGACGTTCGTGAGACAGCCGACATCATCGTCACCCTGGTCCGCGATCGTGACCTGCACAAGACCATCACGTCGTTCTACGGCAGCGATCGCGCCAAGGAGATCCGCAGGGCGATCAACCCGCAATGCCTCTCGAGTTTCACCAAGGACGACAGTTTTGCGATCATCCATTCGAATGTGATCCTAGCGGTCGATGCTGGCCGCTTCGTCTTCGCCGATTGTGCCTATGAGGAGTTGCTGCAAGCGCTCGGTCCGATCAACGATACCGACGCCGTGCCCTGGACGACCTTCAACGACGACGTCAGCATGGATCACTTCGGCATCTACGATCAGTACCTGCTCAACATCCTCTACCATCCGGCAGTGAAGCCGGGCATGTCGGTGGAGGAGGTCAAGGCTCTCCTGCCACAAATTCTACCGCAGGTGCGGGCCTGGGTCGGCAAGATCAACGGGCTCGCCAACTGAGCCTGCCGCACCCGATCACGTCTTCGGTGTCTTGCAGATCGCTTTCAGCGCAGCCCACTCGGCCGGCGTGAGAAGCGGAGGCTCGCTCGGCTTGCGGTCCTCCTCGGTCATCCGCGCCAGGCGATCTTCCGAAAATGGATGACTCGACATCAGCGACAGGCCCTTACCCTTCTCCTTGCCGGTGATGCGCAGCAGAAATTCGCCCATCGGCTTCGGGGAGCGGCCGAGCTTGTGCATGATCTCGATGGTCGAGGCGTCGGCGCTGCGCTCGGATTCGCGCGAGTGTGAAGCCTGGAAAAGCTCACGGCTGGCAAAAATAATCGCGCTGGAGCCAGTGATATCCCCGAACAGCAAACCGATCAGAAACGAGGTGCCGCCATTATAGATCATGTTGCGGAGACCATCGCGATTCTTCACATGGCCGAGCTCGTGCGCCAAGACGCCGGCAAGCTCATCGGCGTTCTCAGCCTTGTCCAACAGTCCTTCGAACACGTAGATCTTGCCGCCCGGAAGGGCGATGGCATTGGCGATCGGATTGGCGATCACAGCCGCGTCCGCCGTCGCATCGATCCCGCCGGCGATCCGCAATGTCTGGAGCAGCTTGTCAAATGCGGCGCGTCCGGCCGGGTTCTGACAGGACTTTCCGTCGAAAATCACCTTCACCTGCTTGTCGGCGACATCGCCGAGCCGCTTCTCCACCGAGTAAGGAATGAGCGGCGTCAGCCGGTTTGCGGCGATCGGCACCACATACAAAACCATCAGCCCAATCGATGCGAGCGCTGCGGCCGACCAGCCGACGATCGCGGCGACGCCTCGGGCGCCGGGCATGTCCGCGTCTAGCGACGGGCAACGAGTGGCGAGCTCTGCAGCCAGCGCCGGATCACGGATCTCGAGACGCGATAACGACGGCGCCGAGACACACATCACCCGCAACACGCCCGCAGGACCGTCGGCGCGGCGAATATCGGCGTAGCGCCAGGATGCGACGGTGTCTCCGGCCTCCTGAATCCGGCACTGCTCATCGAAATGCAACGTCACGTTTCGTCGGCGATTGGACGTCCCGTCGAGCCATGTCACTGGAGCGAGCGCGGCCATATCGGTTTTGGCAGCGGCACCGTCCGTAGCGGAATCGCCTTCCGTCTCAGACAAGTCTCACAGTCCTCCAACGTCCAGGCCATCGGAAAATCCTTCGCCGATGGCGTTGGCGAGTTCTCCCTTTGCGGCAACATTGGCGGCTGCCTCGATACCGTGCACGGTGACGGATGAGACCGCACGCTGCCAAAGATCGCGGACCAGATATAGACGGATGACCACGTTCAGCATCATCGCCCAGACCAGATAGCCGACCACGGCCAGCGCAATGAACGGAATGCTGGTGAGCAGATCGATGTTGGAGAACAACGTATCGTCGATCGGCTGCGCCGTCATGGTCGCCACGATCACCACCGCGACGGCGAGATAGACGGCGAGCACGGCCAGCAACAAGAGCACCCATCCGATCGTCTTCCAGTACAGTCCGATGAGCTGCCCCTTGCGCAGGTTCGATTCGAGGCTGATGCCGCCGAGACGCAGGCCGCTCAACCACCAGCGCATCTGCACCGCCTTGAACGCCGCATAGACGAACGGAGTTGCGACAAAGACATACAGCGCAAACGGGGTCAGCAGCCAGAGCCACCAGCCGCGTTTGAAGAAGTCCCAGCCACGGCCTGCGAAGCTGCCCTGCAGATCACCATAATGGGTGTTCTGCATCTTGTAGCGCTCGAGCGCCGCGTCCCGCCAGGGCAGCGCGATGCCAAGCGTCAGCACCACAGCCAAGCTCCAAAGCGACGCACGCAAGGCATAGTTCCAGCCCGAACCCGTCATCCAGAAGCGGACGCCGCGCCAGACGGTGCGTGTCATGCGGTAGCGGCGCGCTCGATAGATCGCGAACTGGGTGAAGACGTAGAAGAAGATCACCAGCGGCACGCTGGCGAAGGCTTGCAGCCGTTCCGCTTCCAAACCCACGATGAAATAGGCGAGGTAGACCGGCACGAGGATCGCCATCGCGATCAGGAATCCGATCAACAATTCCTTGCCGCGGCCGGTGTATTCGGCGCCGTCGCCATCGACGACCGTATGCGACCAGAGATGGCGGCGGATATCGGTTGTCAGCCAGAAGCGGTAAAAGCCGACGGTCATCAATTCCAGCCCCGCGCCGCGGGCGATCAGGCTGAGGAAGCTGCCGCGATCACCCGTGAATGCCGCCTGGGCCTGTGTGCGCTCCGGCGGAAGCGGCGCGGTGGTCATCTGGTCCATAGACTGCCCAATCGTTTTGCGTCCCCATTCTCGTGGAGCGGATTTGACATTCGCATTTCACTGCGCTGCGGGCTCGGAAGGCGAATGTCAAACCCGAAGCTCACCAAGCTACTATGTTTGCTAGTGGTTCTTTGATTCCAACATTTGCAAGCGTCGCCGCCGCAATGGGATGCAAATGTCGGAATCGAATCACTAGATCTTTAGTCGCGAGACCCCAGACGCGGGTTCGATACGGCAGATTATCCTAATTTGTCGAAAAGCTCGCGACCGATCAGCATTCGGCGGATTTCGCTAGTGCCCGCGCCGATCTCGTACAGCTTGGCATCGCGCAGCAGCCGACCGGTGGCGTAATCGTTGATGTAACCATTGCCGCCTAGAAGCTGGATCGCATCCAGCGCGCACTGGGTCGCCCGCTCCGCCGCGTAGAGGATGGCGCCCGCCGCATCCTCGCGGGTGGTTTCGCCGCGATCGCAGGCCTTGGCCACCGCATAAACGTAGGCCCGGGCGGCGTTCATGGTGACATATATGTCGGCGATCTTGCCCTGGACCAGCTGGAACGTGCCGATCGGCTGGCCGAACTGCTTGCGCTCCTGCACGTAGGGCATCACTACATCCATGCAGGCCTGCATAATGCCGAGTGGCCCCGCCGCCAGCACCGCGCGCTCGTAGTCGAGGCCGGACATCAACACATTGACGCCTTTGCCGACCTCGCCGAGCACGTTCTCTTCCGGCACCTCGCAATCCTGGAACACCAGCTCGCAAGTGTCGGAGCCACGCATGCCGAGCTTGTCGAGCTTCTGCGCCGTGGAGAAGCCCTGCATTCCCTTCTCGATCAGGAAAGCGGTGATGCCGCGTGGGCCGGCATCGGGATCGGTCTTGGCGTAGACCACCAGCGTCTCGGCCACGGGGCCATTGGTGATCCACATCTTACCGCCATTGAGAACGTAGCGGTCGCCCTTCTTGTCGGCTCGGGTGCGCATCGACACCACGTCGGAGCCCGCCCCCGGCTCCGACATCGCCAGCGCGCCGACATGTTCGCCTGAAATCAGCTTCGGCAGGTATTTCCGCTTCTGGGCCTCGGTGCCGTTGCGTCGGATCTGGTTGACGCAGAGGTTGGAATGGGCGCCATAGGACAAGCCGACAGCGGCGGAGGCACGCGAAATCTCCTCCATCGCCACGCAGTGTTCGAGATAGCCGAGGCCTGCCCCGCCATACTCCTCCTCGACGGTGATCCCGTGCAGCCCAAGCGCACCGATCCTGGGCCAGAGATCCCGCGGAAAGGTATTGGTCTTGTCGATCTCCGCAGCGCGCGGAGCGATCTCGTTCGAGGCGAAATTCCAGACCGTCTCGCGGATCGCATCCGCCGTCTCACCCAGATCGAAATTGAACGCGCGCAACGAGTTGGCGATCATATAAGTCTCCGTCGTCAGACTTCAGGCGACGAGATCGATCTCCGTCAGCATGTCATAGGCCAGGAGGTCTTCTGCGTCGTCCGCCATGATCCGCTTGCCGATCAAATCGCGCAAGGTCTCGGACGTGCCGCCCCCCAGTGTTCCGTAGCGCGCGCCGCGATAAAGCCGAGACACCGCGTACTCGTCGGTGAAGCCGAAGCCGCCATGCAGCTGCACCGCGTCGTTGGTGACGCGCAGCGCCATCTCGTTGCAGAACACCTTGGCTACCGCCGCCATGAACGGGTCCGGGAACGGGTTGGCGGTCATGCAGGCCCGATACAGGATACTGCGGCCGGTCTCGATGTCCTTGTACATATCGGCGAGCTTCCAGCGGATGCCCTGGAATTCGCCGATCCGCTTGCCGAAAATCTCGCGATCCTTGGCGTATTTCGTCGCCTCAGCGAAGGCGCCTTCCGCGAGGCCCAGGGAGATGGATGGATTGAGGCAGCGCTGGGTGTTGAAGGCGCTGAGCAGCTTGCGGAAGCCGTTCTCGCGGATGACCAGGTTCTCCAGCGGCAGCTCGCAGTTGTTGAACTGGATCTCGTGCAGGTTCTCGCCGCCCATGGTATGATAGGTGCCGGTCACCTCGAAGCCCGGCGTGCCACGCTCGAGCAGCACGCAACCGATACCATCACGGCCGGGCTTGCGGTCGACCCGGGTGAAGACCACGAACATGCCGGCTTCCTCGGCACGGCTGATCAGGGTCTTCACGCCGTTGAGGATGATCCGGTCCCCCTTGATATCGACGTTGGTCCGGTAATTGGCGACGTCCGTGCCGGCATGCGGCTCCGTCATGCAGACGGCCAGGATGCAGTCGCCGCTGACCACTTGCGGCAGGATGCGCCGCTTGATCGAGTTCGGCGCGTAGGTGGAGATCACCCGGGTCTGCACGCCGGCCTCACCGAGCGTCGCCATCGCGGTGACGTAACACCCCTTGGCGATTTCCTCGAGAATCAACGCTGTTTCGAAGATCGACAGTCCAAGACCGCCATACTCCTCCGGGACCGACATGCCGAGAACGCCGATGTCCGCCAGCTTCTTCATGTTCGGCCATGGAAATGTGCCGTCCATGTACTTCATCGCATTCGGCTTGAATTCGCCTTCGACGAGGTCACGCACGGTCGAAACCATGCGCTGCTGTTGATCCGTCAGCCTGAAATCCATCGGTCCGTCTCTCCCTGATCGCGCCATGCGCTGCGCGAAACCGGCCCACCATGGCACGGCGCAAGAAGAGAAAGAAGTGCGGCCGGCAAATGCCGGCTGCACGTTCCACGCCGTTCTGAATATTAGACTATTTGCGCCGTCAGACGATCGCGCGCGAGGCTTCCTTGACCTTGCGCGTGGCGGTGTCGACCGACTGCGCCGCAGAGGCAATCTCGTTCATGCTGGCGTTGATGTCGGCAACGCCTCGCGCTGCCGTCTGCATGTTCTCCGAGATGTTCTGCGTCACGGACGACTGCTCTTCGACGGAGGCCGCGATCGCCGCCGATATTTCGTTGATGCGCGAGATCGTCTGGGTGATCGCTTCGATAACGTTGACCGCATTGGTCGTCGAGTTCTGCACCTCGGCGATCTGACCGCTGATTTCATCGGTCGCCTTCGAGGTCTGTGTCGCCAGGCTCTTCACCTCGGAGGCCACCACCGCAAAACCGCGCCCGGCCTCGCCAGCCCGGGCAGCTTCGATCGTCGCATTCAAGGCCAAGAGATTGGTCTGATCGGCAATATTGTTGATGAGCTTGACCACATCGCCGATCTTCTGTGCCGCCTGAGCCAATCCCGAAACGATCGCATTGGTTTCGTTCGCCTGCTCGACCGCCTTAGTCGAAATCGTCAGTGCATCTGCGGCCTGACGGCTGATCTCGCCGACCGAGGCGGCAAGTTCTTCGGCGCCCGATGCGACGGCCTGCATGTTGGTAGCGGTCTGGGTCGACGCCGCAGCCGCAGACGTCGCCTGGCTGTTGGTCGAGGAAACCGCATCGGTGATCTTGCCGAGATCGGCATCGATGGTCTTCTGTGCCTCGGCCCGCTGCAGGCGGCGCTCGACCTGCTCGGTGATGTCGCTTGCGAACTTCACCACCTTGCAGAGCTTGCCCTCGGCATCCACGATCGGATTGTAGGAGGCTTGCAGCCAGATCCGCTTGTCGCCCTTGCCGACACGTTCGAATTCGCCCGCCTGATACTCGCCCTGGCGAAGCTGCTCCCAGAAATGACGGTATTCGCCACTCTCGCGCAGGACCGGAGGCACGAACATGCTGTGATGTTTCCGCTCGATCTCTCCGAGCGTGTAGCCGACGGCTCTCAAGAAATTTGCGTTGGCGCTGACGATCGTGCCATCCAAATCGAACTCGATCACCGCCTGTGATTTATGGATCGCCTTGATCTGGCCTTCATAGTTCGCGCTGCGGGTTTTCTCAGCCGTGATGTCGGTTGCGAACTTCACCACCTTGAACGGCTTTCCGTTCCGGCCGAACAACGGATTGTAGGAGGCCTGAATCCAGATCGGCCGACCGCTCTTGGTCAGGCGCTTGTACTCGGCAGCCTGATACTCGCCCCGGCCGAGGCGCTCCCAGAATTCGCGGTACTCCCGGGAGTCACGATAGTCCGGCTCCACGAAGAGGCTGTGGTGCTTGCCCTGAATCTCATCGAGCCGATAGCCGACAGCGTTCAGGAAATTATCGTTGGCGGTGATGACCGTGCCGTCGAGGTTAAATTCGATCACGGCCTGCGACTTGGTCAAGGCTTCCAATTTGGCCTGCGATTCCCGAGAAGATCCGAACATTCTGTATGTCCTTCCAGTGAACCCATCGGTTGTGCCCTGAAAATTTTAATCAACTTTTACGCGAACGGTATCGCGCTGCCTTTGGCGAAAAAACCTTGTAAAAACTCGACAATTCGCAGCCGATTATGCGGGAATAGTCCGAGGGACAGCCACAACCGGCGCTTGCCCTGACCGCCGGAGCACGCCCATAATCGCTGAGACGTGGCACCTTTGCGCGAATGATAACGCAATCATCCGGGGCCACGCTGCCGGATGATCGATAAGGGACGAACCCCCATGCACGGAACGGTCAAACCCGGCGACGCCCGAGAACGGGCCTATTCGATCCCCCTCGAAGACTTCCACGTCGGCGATCCGGAGCTTTACGCCACCGATAGCCACTGGCCGTATTTCGAACGGCTGCGCAAGGAAGACCCGGTTCACTACTGCCGCGACAGCGAGTTCGGGCCTTATTGGTCGGTCACCAAATACAACGACATCATGGAGGTCGAGACCAACCACCAGGTGTTTTCGTCCGATTCCAGTCTCGGCGGCATCACCATCCGTGACGCACGGCCGGATCTCCGGCGTCCGAGCTTCATCTCGATGGATCAGCCCAAGCACGGGCCTCAGCGCAAGACCGTTGCGCCGATGTTCACCCCTACGCACCTCGACAACCTCGCGATCACGATCCGTGAGCGCGCTTGCCTGATCCTCGATAACCTGCCGCGCAACGAGACGTTCGACTGGGTCGACAAGGTATCGGTCGAGTTGACCACGCAGATGCTGGCGACCTTGTTCGATTTTCCATGGGAGGAACGCCGCAAGCTGACCTACTGGTCCGATATCGCCACCGCCGTCCCCGGTGCGGGCATGATCGATACGATCGAGGAGAAGCAGGTCATCCTTGGAGAGTGTGGCGAGTATTTCAAGAAACTCTGGAACGAACGGATCAACCAGCCGCCGAAGCATGATCTGCTGTCGATGATGGCCCATAGCGAGGCCACGCGGAACATGGACGAGCGCAACTTCCTCGGCAATCTGATCCTGCTGATCATCGGCGGCAACGACACCACCCGCAATTCGCTCTCTGGAGCCGTGTATGCGCTGAACAAGTTTCCCGACCAATATCAGAAGCTGAAGGATAATCCGGCGCTGGTTGAAAGCTTCGTCCCCGAAGTGGTGCGCTGGCAGACCCCGTTGGCACACATGCGCCGCACCGCGCTCGCCGACATCGACCTTGCCGGCAAGCAGATCAAGAAAGGCGACAAGGTGGTGATGTGGTATGTCTCGGGCAATCGCGACGAGGATGTCATCGAGAATCCTGACGCGTTCATCATCGACCGCAAGCGCCCGCGCACGCACCTGTCGTTCGGTTTTGGCATCCATCGCTGCGTCGGCCTGCGGCTGGCGGAACTGCAGCTCAGGATCGTCTGGGAAGAGATCCTCAAG
Source organism: Afipia sp. P52-10 (assembly GCF_000516555.1). Lineage (NCBI taxonomy): Bacteria > Pseudomonadati > Pseudomonadota > Alphaproteobacteria > Hyphomicrobiales > Nitrobacteraceae > Afipia > Afipia sp. P52-10. The sequence goes on from NZ_AZSJ01000003.1 coordinate 404,276, forward strand.
CGCTTCGACCGGATCGAACTGGTGGAGGAACCGAAGCGCGTCTACTCCAGCTTCATCAAGGGCTACGAGCACATGCCGGTGCGCATTGCGGCGTAATATCGCTATACCAAATCATTAGAGCCGTTCGGCAACCTCTGCTTTTTCGCTGTAGCCCGGCCCCAAAGGCCGGGCTATGCACGTTTCAGACATAGCTCTCAGACATAGCTTAAGGGTTGGATACGCCATGAACGTTGCCGTAAGTGCCGAGGCAGCCACCGGATACGACAGTCACCAGGACATCCGCGACGCCGTCGCCAAGCTCTGCGAGAGCTTTCCCGGCGAATACTGGCGCAAGCTCGACCGCGAGATGGCTTATCCGACCGAGTTCGTCAAAGCGCTGACGGATTCCGGCTACCTGTCCGTGCTGATCCCCGAAGAGTATGGCGGCGCCGGCCTCAAGCTTGGTGCAGGCGCGGCAATCCTTGAGGAAATTCATCGCGCGGGCTGCAATGCCGGCGCTTGCCACGCGCAGATGTACACCATGGGCACCGTGCTGCGGCACGGCAACGACGCGCAGAAGAAGCAGTTTCTGCCGCGCATCGCCACCGGCGAATTGCGGCTGCAGGCATTCGGCGTCACCGAACCGACCAGCGGCACCGATACCTCGTCGCTGAAGACAACGGCCAAACGCGAGGGCGACCACTATGTCGTCAACGGCCAGAAGATCTGGACCAGCCGTGCCGAACATTCCGACCTGATGATCCTGCTGGCACGGACGACACCGAAGGACCAGGCTGCCAAACGCACCGATGGTCTTTCAGTGTTCATCGTCGACATGAAGGCGGCGCTCGGCAACGGGCTGACCATCCGCCCGATCCGCACCATGATGAACCACTCCACGACGGAGGTGTTCTTCGACAACATGCGGGTGCCGGCCGAAAACCTGATTGGCGATGAAGGCAAGGGCTTCCGTTACATCCTGTCCGGCATGAACGCCGAGCGCATCCTGATTGCGTCGGAATCAATCGGTGACGCGAAGTGGTTCATCAAGAAGGCCACCGACTACGCCAGCCAGCGGGTGGTGTTCGGCCGGCCGATCGGCCAGAATCAAGGCATCCAATTCCCGATCGCCAAGGCCTATGCGGCGATGCGTGCCGCCGAATTGATGGTGCGGGAAGCCGTGCGGCTTTATGAAGCGGGATTGGACTGCGGCGCCGAGGCCAACATGGCGAAGATGCTGGCGGCGGACGCGGCCTGGGAGGCGGCCAATGCCTGCGTGCAGACCCATGGCGGCTTCGCCTTCGCCGAGGAGTACGATGTGGAACGCAAGTTCCGCGAGACGCGGCTCTATCAGGTGGCGCCGATCTCGACCAACCTCGTTCTGTCGTTCGTTGCCGAGCACGTCCTCGGCATGCCGCGTTCGTACTGAGGCCCAGCCGATGCTGCCCCTCGAAGGCATCACCGTCGTCGCCGTCGAGCAGGCGGTCGCAGCGCCGTTCTGCTCGACCCGCCTCGCCGACGCCGGCGCCACCGTCATCAAGGTGGAGCGCCCTGAGGGCGACTTCGCTCGCGCCTACGACGCCAACATCAAAGGCCAGAGCAGCTACTTCGTCTGGCTCAACCGCGGCAAGAAGTCGGTCATCATCGACATCGCCAGCGACGAAGGACGCAAGGAGCTGGAGGCACTGATCGCCAGTGCGGACGTGTTCCTACAGAACCTCAAACCCGGCGCGCTCGACAAGCTCGGCTTCGCGCGTGAGCGGTTGCGCAAGGATTATCCGAAGCTGATCCTCTGCTCCATCAGCGGCTACGGCGACAGCGGCCCCTACGCCCAGCGCAAGGCGTACGACCTGCTGATCCAGGCGGAGAGCGGACTGTGCTCGGTCACCGGCGGCGCTGAGGCCGCCTCCCGCGTAGGCATCTCGGTGGTCGATATTTCCACCGGCGCGACCGCGCATGCGGCGATCCTCGAAGCCTTGTTTGCCCGCACCCGCACCGGCCAGGGTGCCGACATCCGCGTATCGATGTTCGACGTGATGGCGGACTGGATGGCGGTACCGCTGATCAACTCCGAAGCCGGCAAGCCGCCGCCGCGCATGGGCCTGTCGCATCCCTCGATCGCGCCCTATGGCGCATTCACCTCGAAGGACGGCAAGGACATCCTGATCTCGATCCAGAGCGAGCGCGAGTGGAAAGTGTTCTGCGCGATCGTGATGGAGCAGCCGAAATTGCCGGAGAACCCGCTGTTTTCCAGCATGGTCGCTCGCGTGACGAACCGCGCCGAGACCGACAAGGCCGTCGCGGACGTGTTCGCTTCGCTCACCCGCGACCAGTTGATCGCCCGCCTCGACAAGGCCGACATCGCCTACGGCGAGGTCAACTCCGCCATCGATCTCGCAAGCCATCCGCATCTGCGGCGGATCGCTATCGACACCCCGAACGGACGCATCTCGGTGCCAGCACCGGCAGCGATCGTCCTTGGCGAGAACCGCAGCTATGGTGCCGTTCCCGCTCTGGGCTCGGATACCGAAACCATCATGAAGAAGGCAGCCAGCACGTCATGAGCACAACCCCCGCGCTCGATCTCGACCATCTCCGCAAGTGGATCGGCAAAGTCGACCAGACCTCCGATCTCGTCACCGCCCGCATGGCACAGGAGCTGCGCGCCTGCCTGTTCCTCGACATCGGCCAGCCCAAGAACGGCGATGCCGTACCGCTGACGACCCACTGGTGCCTGTCGCCGGCGATCGTCGCAGCGCCTGAAATCGGCCCGGACGGTCACCCGGCGCGGGGCGGCTTCTTGCCGCCGGTGCCGCTGCCGCGCCGCATGTGGGCCGGCGGCCAGACCGATTTCGTCGATCCGATCCGGGTCGGCGACGTCGTCACCAAACAGTCCGAGATCAAAGACGTCGAGGTAAAGCAGGGCTCCACCGGCACGCTCTGCTTTCTCACCATCGACCACACCTTCTCGACCCCGCGCGGCGTCGCGCTGAAGGAGCGCCAGAACATCGTCTATCGCGATCTGCCTCCGGCCGACGGCAAAGCCCCGCCTCCGCCACCCGCCGCGCCAAAGGCGCAGCATTCGGAAAGCATCAATGCCGACCCGGTACTGCTGTTCCGCTATTCGGCGGTCACCTTCAACGGCCACCGCATCCACTACGATCAGCCTTATGTGACGGGCGTCGAGGGCTATCCCGGACTGATCGTGCATGGCCCGCTGCAGGCGGCGCTGCTGCTGGAATATGCGATCAAACTGAAAGGCGGCGTTGCGCCGAAGCGGTTCGTGCATCGCGGCGTCAATCCGATGTTCGCAGGGCCGATGGCCGTCAACGCCCAGCCGACCGCCGATGGCTTCGAGCTCTGGACCACCAACCCGGCCGGCGCCGCCTGCATGAAGGCACAAGCGTCCTGGTGAGGTCGCAAAACACCTGAGACAGAAGCCCGGCCGAAGTGCCGGGCGTTTTTGTGCCTATTCGGCAGCCACCCCGCGCGCCTTGATACGCTCGGCCACCAATCTACGGGTGAGCGGGATCAATTCGCGGCCGTATTCAATGCAGTCGATCAACGGATCAAAGCCGCGGATCAGGAAAATCTCGACGCCCAAATCGTAATAGCCGAGCAGCGATTCCGCCACCTGCTGCGGCGTGCCGACCAGGGAGGTGGAGTTGCCCCGCGCACCCGTGAGATTAGCCATGCCGGTCCACAGCCGTTGGTCGAGCCGCTCGCCTTGCGCGGCCAGCGCGAGCAAACGTTTGGAGCCTTCATTGGGTGGTCCGGCGGGCTTGCGGATGTATCCGGTTTGGTTCTGCACGGCCTTGGCGCGTTCCAACAGCGCATCCGCTTTGGCCCAGGCTGCCTCCTCGGTGTCGGCCAGAATGGGACGGAACGACAGGCTGAAGCGCGGGGCCGCGCGACCGTTCTTGGCGCACGCCGCGCGCACCCGCGCGATGACGTTGCGCACCTCGTCATAGGTCTCGCCCCACAACGCGAACACATCCGCATGCTTGCCCGCCACCTCGATCGCGGCATCGGACGCGCCGGCGATGAACACCGGGATACCATTGGGCTGATAAGGCTTGAGCTGCGAGAACCCGCCCTTCACCTGATAATACTTGCCGTCGTAGTCGAACGGTTTCGCGCTGGTCCATTCGGCGCGGACGATATCGAGGAACTCGCTGGTGCGGGCATAGCGCTCATCCTTGTCATGGATCGTGTTGCCGTCCTGCGCCAACTCGCTGGAATCGCCGCCAGTGATGACGTTGAGCGAAATCCGCCCCTTGGTCAGATGGTCCAACGTCGCAAACTGCCGTGCGAACAGCGTCGGTGCCGTAAAGCCCGGCCGCTGTGCGATGAAGACATTCAAGCGCCCCGTGACCGAGGCAACGTGCTGACCGACCTGCAGACAATCCGGCAGGGTCGAATGAAACGCCAGCAAGGCGCGATCGAACCCGGCGTTCTCATGAGCCTTCGCCAAGGTCTCGATGTAGGTGACGTCGAGTAACGGCCCGGTGCGCGGCGTCGTCTCCGATGAGGCATTGTTACCGATGAACCCGATGAATTCGATCGCCATGGTTCTGCTCTTACAGCCACTGCACATTGCTCGCGATGATGAGCGCGAACCGGCTGCGCGTCAACGAATGGCCGCAGGAATACCCGTCTTGCCGCAGTGCAATGTCATCGAATGCGATGAGCAGCCTCAACTTGCATACGTCGCCGGATCCAGCGCAAAAACGATGCCTTGCCAGCTCGTTTCGCCTGCAGCGCGGCGGGCGGCATTGGCGCGGGCGGTGACGGCGAACAACCGCAACGCCTCCGCATCCCCCATGCCCGCCGTATCATAGCCCGTATGCTCAGCGAACAGGTCGCAACGCAACGCTCGGACCTCGGCGGCATCCTGAAAGCTTACGTTCATCTCTGTCTGGCTCAGGAACGATCGATCGGCAAAATTGGTCGAACCGATCGTCGCGAAGACGTCATCGACCAGCATCAGCTTGCCGTGGATGTATACATTTCCACGCGAGCCATCCGGCATCGGCCCGGCCAATCCCGCAAGTGTAAAGTTGTCATGCGAACCGCACGCTGCGATCAGGTCGAACAACGGCCGATGCTCGGACAACTCGCGAAAGCGTCGCATGTGGTGCTCGCCCTGCACCGGAACAACAGCCGCGACCTGCACACCACGCTCCAGGGCCCGCTTCAAACGCTCAAGCATCGCAATGGAACTGAAGGCTTGATTCTCGATGTAGATCGTCCGTCGCGCGGCGTCGATCGCGTGGCCATACTGCTCAGCGACCGAGAATTCACCAGCGGCGATATCGTAGGCCACCTCGCTCAGCGCCCAGGCCCCCTCGGCATAATGGCCATTCGGGATCGTGCGCTGGATCTGCGCAACCACCGATCCGCGCGACGGCGAAAGCCTCGTCGGCAGCGGCAGCATGTCGTCGCGCAGATGGCCGAAGACGCCGTCATCCTGGTGCCGCTCGCTCGCCTCGTTCCAGCGCTGGACGAAGTTGTGATGCACATCGGTCGCCGATGGTCCCGCGATTTCGATGTAGGCATCATGGTCCTGCGACTTGCCGTCGAGGCTGACATGCCCGCGCGGCGCGACCGTCGAAGGCCGCATATTCATGCCGCCGACGAAGGCGACTTCGGTCTCGTGGCCCGCATCGATGATCCAGCTCTTCTGGTGATGGAACGACCAGACCGGCGTCGAATCCCAGCGCGCATAGAATCGCGAACCGCGATTCTCGAGCCAGAGGCGCTGCTCCGCCGTACCGGAAAAGATGATCTGCCGCGGGAACGGTCCTTCGGCCGTGTGCCGATAGAAGATCACCCGCACGTCGATGCCACGGGCCGCCGCCGCATCCAGCACGTCGAACAGCGAGCCACGCCCATCCGGCATCCGAAATGCCTCCCAGATCCACGCCACCGTGACCCAGACGCTGTGGCGGGCCGCTTCCACGGCCTCGCAAATTCGACGAAAGGCAGGCTCGCCGTCGATCAACGGCCGCACGGCGTTGCCGGCCCGCACGGGATAGGAGCCGCTGCTCGCGAAGGGAATGGAACGTTCGCCGGAATGCATCTGCGGCCATGGTTCCGGCACCGCTCGCGCGTGTCAAGCACAGGCGGGGAAGGCAGCGTTGCGCTTACGCCGCCTTGCTCTCGATAATCATCTCCTCGACATCGCGAAGACGATCCTTACCGAAGAAGATTTCGTCGCCGACGAAGAATGTCGGCGAGCCGAAGCAGCCACGCTCCACCGATGCCTGGGTGTTGGCGACCAGTTTGTCCTTGATGGCCTGATCCTGGATCAGCGTTGCGAGCTTATCCACATCGAAGCCGCTCTCCTTCCAGGACGCGGCGACAATGGCCGGATCGTCCATCTTGCGCCCTTCCGCCCACATGAAGCGATACATCTGATCCACATACCGCGGGAAAATGCCGAGATGCTGAGCCGCGATCGCACCGCGCATCATCATCAGCGTGTTGACTGGAAAGTGCGGGTTCATCTTGAACGCCGTGATGTTGTGGCGCTTGATGAAACGCTGCATCTCGATCTTGCCGTATTCTCCCTTGTTCTTGATGCCGGCGTTGCTCTCGGCCGGAGAGCGGTTGTTGGTGGCCTTGAAGACGCCCCCGAGCAGCACCGGGACGTATTCGAACGTCGCACCCGTCCGCTTTTCGATCTCCGGGATGACGAGATGCGAGAGATAGGCATTCGGCGAGCCGAAATCGAAATGGAACTCGACCTTGGACATGGGTTCACCACTTCTCTGCGAAAGGACGGATTTCGTGCTCGAAGCTCCAGGCGTCGCGGGGCTGCGTGTAGAGATGCCAATACGCGCCAGCGATCGCCTCCGGCCGCATCAAGCGGTCGGGCGGCAGGTTGTCCAACGCCGCCTCGCCTTCCCGCGCCTTGATCCGCTCGCGTACGAAAGCCGTGTCGACGCCGGAATCGATGATCAGATGTGCGACATGGATGTTCTTCGGCCCAAGCTCCCGCGCAGCGCTCTGGGCCAGGGCGCGCAGACCGAACTTCGCGCTGGCGAACGCGGCATAGCCGACGCCGCCGCGCAGGCTGGCGGTGGCGCCGGTGAAGAAGATCGCGCCCCTGCCGCGCGGCACCATCAGTCGCGCGGCTTCCCGGCCGGCAAGAAAGCCACCGTAGCAAGCCATCTCCCAGACCTTCCGGAACACACGCTCGGTGGTTTCCGTGAAAGGGAAATTCACGTTCGCACCGACATTGAAGATGCAGACTTCAAGCGGTGCGTGCGCGTCCGCATCCTTCAGGAAGGCGGCGACCTCCTCCTCCTTGCGGCCATCGAGCGAACGGCCGACGGCCTTGCCGCCGGCAGCCTCGATCTCGGCCACGAGCGGTGCCAGCTTCTCGCCATGGCGACGGCCTGCGTAGACGGTGAAACCTTCGGCGGCGAACTTTTTGGCGATCGCGCCGCCGATGTAGTCGCCAGCCCCGATGATGGCGGCGGTTGCTCCTCGATCGGCAGCCATGGCGTCTCCTCTGGGGATTTTCTTTTAGCATGATGATCATCATGCACTTCGTCAAGGGAAATCCGCTGCATGAACTGCTGCGGCAGCATGACCGTTTCACTCCGTGCCGAGGCCGGATAAAGTCAGACGATGCTCCGGCTTCGCTCCGCACGCCCTGACGAAACTGCCGCACTGACAGAACTCTGCCTGCGCTCCAAGGCCGTCTGGGGTTACGACGAGGCCTTCATGACGGCGTGTCGCGCCGAACTGACCATCACGCCGGATGATCTGGAACGCTTCTCGCTGCAGGTCGCATGTGCAGGCAACGATCTCGTCGGCGTCGCTCAGGTGGTGATCGATGGCCGCGAGGCCGATCTCGCCAAACTGTTCGTGGAGCCTTCAGCGCTGCGCACAGGGGCCGGACGGACCTTATTCGATTGGGCGGCCCGCGAGGCCCGCCGGCAGGGGGCACAGCGGCTGTGGATCGAGGCCGACCCGGATGCCGCGGCATTCTATCGGCGAATGGGTGCGGTGGACGACGGCACTGTTGCGTCCGGCAGCATTCCCGGTCGCCTCCTGCCACGGCTCAGACTGGAACTCTCAGTCCCGACAGCCACCGATTCCGCGAAATCCGACCCGACCGCGTGAGGCCTTGAGCACCAGTCGGATCACAAAGCAAAAGGGCGCCCATCCGGACGCCCTTGATGACGTATCGAAGACACGTCCTGATTGAAGCGAGCCTCTCAGCGCTTCTTGGCGCGCGCCTTGCGGGCAGCATAGCGCGCATCGCGCTCGGCCTTCTTCTGGGCTTCTTCTTCCTTTTCCCGCTCCTCGCGCTCGATTCGTTCGCGATCCTTGCGGTCGAGTTCCTCCTGAAGCCGCCTTGCAGCCTCCTGGCGCTCGATTTCGGCGAGCCGCTCCCGCTCCCGCTCCTCGGCTTCCTTCTTGGCCTGCCGCTCGGCGCGCGCGGCAATGACCGCCTGCCGCTCCCGCTCGCGGGCTTCGTATTCGGGATGGCCGGGACCCGGTTTTGCCTTGAATTTCTCCAGCAGCGCCTTCTTTGCGTCCTGCGCAGCGCGCTGGCGCTCGTCAAACTTCGGGTCTCTAAAGCCCATTGCAATCCGATACCTGTTGGGGAATTTCGGACGCTGATTTGCCGCGTGGAGCGGCATTTTTCAAGGGGCGAGGCCTGCTTTTTTGCAGATAGCGGCCTGCGTGGAGCGGGCGCGAAACCATGCATCTCGTTGGATCGCGTGCAGCGGATCGGACATTTCGCGTTCATCGAGCCGCAGCTGCAGCCTCGCCAAACGCTGAACCCCTCGTTAGCGCGAACGCGGTTCGATCAGGATGCTCTGGGCCGCCCGTCCGAAATAGCCACCCGCATCGGCCAGTTTACCGCTAGCGATGCCGCTGCCGTCGGGCCCAAGCCAGGTTTCGGCATCGAGCAACACCCAATCGCCAACCGGATCGCGCGCGAGCGTCACCTGCAGGTCGCCGTTGAGAAACGTCCAGGATCGGAAATCCAGCACGGACGATAGCCCGTTGCAGAAATCGGCGGCGATCACTGCCCGCATGGCCGCCGAGTTGTCCTGCCCGGCAACGATCGGCCGCGTGACGCGAAACCACGCCGCACCGGGCCCTGGCTTATTGAAGCCCCCCTTCACGACGCTCATGCTCAGGCAGGCCATGAAGGGGTTGTCCGTGATCTTGCCTTGCGCGATGTGCCCCTGCTCCGGGCCCGGCAGCGTCACCGACTCGCGCGCCTGGGCGTCACCGAGATCATACGCGGCCCTCCGGATCCTCAGCACCGTGCCACGAACGGCGAGCTTTCCATCCGCGATCAGATCGATGTTGCAGAGCTGAATCTTGCGGCCCTCGCGCAGGACTTCGGTCTTCGCCTCCAAAGGGGCAACCGGTACCGGACGCATCAGATCGACCGTCAGGCGCGCGATCCGCATCGGCACCGCCGTCGGCACCGCCTCGGCCATCGCGACGATCAGGGCCGAGGGCGCTGAACCGTGCTGCATCGTCTTGTCCCATGGGCCGCCCGCCATCGGCCCGGTGGTGACGCACGAGCCGTCCAGCCGGTAAACCGTGTCCATCGTCGCTCCTCGTCGTGGGGGCTTGCGGGCTCCGACGAGCCGCACGGGCGCCGGCAGCCCAACGCCGCCAGCGCATCGATCATATGTATCATGCCGTGGCGAATAAAGTCACTCGAGCTTGACGTTTGCCGCCTTGATCACCTCGGCGTTGGCCGCGATGTCGGCTCTCTTGAACTCCGCGATTTGCGCCGGCGTCTGGATCGGCATTGCCACGCTGATCTCCCGCATCTTCTTCTTCATCTCGTCGGTCGCGGCGATCTCCCGAATCTTGGCATTGAACTTGTCGACAATCTCCGACGACGTTCCGGCCGGCGCCCACACGCAGTACCAGATTGGCTCGTCGGCACCAGAGAGCCCGAGCTCGGTCAAGGTCGGCGTGTCGGGGAAATCCGGCGAACGGGTCGGATAGTTGATGTTCAGCAGGATCAGCTTGCCCGCCTTCACATGCGGCAGCACGTTGATCTCGTTCATCATCTGCACGTTGCCGGGCAGGAGATCGTTCAACGCATCGGCGCTGCCGCGGTACGGGACATGGGTGATGTCGATGCCCGCCTTGTACTTCAGCATCTCGATACGCAAATGCGCGCCGCTACCGAGACCCGCCGAACCATAGTTCAGCTTGCCGGGATTCTTCTTGGCATACTCGACCATTTCCTTGAACGTCCGCACGCCGACATTCGGATGTATCACGAAGCCGCAAACGAGATCGCCGACCCGGCCGACCGGCATGAAGTCCTTCTCGGCGTTATAGGGCATCTGCCGCAGGCTCGGCAGCACCGTGAGCGGCCCATTCGGCGTGAGCAGGAACGTGTAGCCGTCCGGTGCCGACTTCGCGACGACCTCAGTGCCGATCATGCCGCCGGCACCGCCGCGATTGTCGATCACGAATGGCTGACCGAACGCCTGCGACAGCGCATCGGCCCAGGGGCGCGCGATCAGGTCGCTCGCGCCGCCCGGCGCATAGGGAACGATGATCCTGACAGGCTTGTTCGGCCACGATACGGCTTGCGCGGAGGCCTTGGTTATGGAGAAGCCGCCCATGGCGGCGGCTCCCGAGAGTTTCAGAAATTCGCGGCGTTTCATCGTTTCTTCTCCCTTTCGTTCATCCGCCGTTCTGACGAGGCGGTCTGCTCATTCCAGTTTGACTTTCGCGATCTTGATCAACTCGGCATTGGTCGCGAAGTCGTTCTTCATGAAGGCGGCGATCTCCTCCGGCCTCTGCGGCGGAACGTCGGCGCTGATCTCCCGCATCCGCTGCTTCATGTCGTCGGTCGCGGTGATCTCCAGCATCTTCGCGTTCATCTTGTTGATGATGCTCGCCGGCGTCCCCTTCGGGGCGAAGGTGCAGTACCACAGCGGCTCGTCCGCGCCCGTGACACCCAGCTCCGTCAACGTCGGCACGTCTGGAAAGTCCGGCGACCGTTTTGGATAGTTGATGTTGAGCAGCAGCAACTTGCCGGCCTTCACATGCGGCAGCACGTTGATCTCGTTCATCATCTGGATATTGCCAGGCAGCAGGTCGTTCAGCGCATCGGCACTGCCGCGATACGGCACATGGATGATATCGACGCCGGTCTTGTACTTCAGCATCTCCAGACGCATGTGCGTCCCGGTCGCCAGCCCCGCCGAACCATAGTTCAGCTTGCCGGGATTCTTCTTCGCATGATCGATCATCTCGGCGAACGTCTTCGGTCCGACTGAGGGATGGATGACGAAGCCGCAGACGAGATCACCGAGGCGGCCGACGGGAATGAGATCGCTCGTCGCATCATAGGGCGCCTGCCGCAGGCTCGGGATGATCGTCAACGGCCCGTTCGGCGTCATCAGGAAGGTGTAGCCGTCCGGCGCCGACTTCGCCACCGCCTCAGTGCCGATCATGCCGCCCGCACCACCGCGATTGTCGATCACAAATGGCTGGCCGAACGCCTGGCTGAGCTTGTCGGCCCATGGCCGCGCGACCATGTCACTTGCGCCGCCCGGCGCATAGGGAACGATGATCTTGACCGGTTTATTCGGCCAGCTGGCCTCCTGCGCGGATACGTAAGGTGCCGCGAGGCCACTCATTGCAGCAGCGCCCGCCATCGTCAGAAACTCACGACGCTTCATCGTTTCCACCCCTGATGTTGGATCTGACCGGCGGATTAATCCGCTCTTGTCATTGGACGCGTTCGCGTCATTCCAGTTTGATGTTCGCCGCCTTGATGACCTCGACGTTGTTCTTGATATCGGCCTTTAGAAAATCAGCCATCTCGGCCGGTGTCTGCGAAGGCAGATCGACGCTGAGCTTCGCCATCGTCGTTTGCATGTCGGCGGTCTTGCCGATCTCAGTGACCTTGGCGTTGAACTTCTGCACGATATCGGCCGGCGTGCCGGCCGGCGCCTGAATCGAATACCAGCTCGGCACATCGGAGTTCGGATAACCGAGCTCGGTCAGCGTCGGCGCGTCGGGAAACTCCGGCGAACGCTTCGGCGCATTGATGTTGAGCAGGATCAGCCGGCCAGCCTTCACATGAGGCAGCGGGTTAATCTCGTTCATCATGTGCACGCTGCCGGCAAGCAGATCGTTGAGTGAATCCGCACTGCCACGATAGGGCACATGCAGGATGTCGAGGCCGGTGCGATACTTCAGCATCTCGATACGCATATGCGTCGAGGTGCCGAGCCCGGCTGAGCCATACGACAGCTTGCCGGGATTCTTTCGCGCGTAGTCCAGCATCTCGTTGAATGTCTTCACGCCCACCGACGGGTGGATCACGAAACCGGAGATCAGATCGCCGACGCGCGCCACCGGCGTAAAGCTCGTCATCGGATCATACGGCACCTGACGCAGGATCGGCAGAATGTTCAGCGGTGCGGACGGCGTCAGCAGGAAGGTGTAGCCGTCCGGCGCCGACTTGGCGACCGCCTCGGTGCCGATCATCCCGCCGGCGCCGCCGCGGTTTTCGATGACGAAGGTCTGGCCGAACGCTTGGCTCAGCTTGTCTGCCCACGGCCGGCCGATCAGATCGGTTGCGCCGCCCGGCGCATAGGGCAGGATCAGTTTGACCGGCTTATTGGGCCAGGCCGTTTGCGCAGAGACGTGCGAGGCGGACAGACCGCCGAGCGCGGTAGCCCCCGCAAGCTTCAAGAATGCGCGACGCTTCATCCCTTATTCCTCCCCTACTCACCAGCGGCGATTATCCGCCTTGTTGTTGTGAGCGATGCGACCACCAACCCTGTTGCGTGTCAATGGCATCACGTGTCGCGGCTCAGAACGGATGTGATTTTCCGCGCGTTTCTGAAGCAAGCAACCAAGCAACCACCCATGCGACGTTCGTGCGGCGGACGTGCATCATCGTGCTCTAGCAACTCTACGTGCGCCATAAGCAATGATCCGGCAACGTTCACACGCTGCCGGATCATATCCTTCTCGCAACACGTGACGGAGCGAACTACCAGGTTGCGTCCAGAACCTCGCTCAGCAGCTCCCTCTCCTTGACGAACTCCTGCTTCGGGTCTGCATTGAAGTTCTTCAACGATGCTTCGAGGATCTTCTCGGCGCTGGAGCGCGGGATGTCGAGCTGGGTCAGGTTTGACGGCATCCCCACCGAGGCAAACACCTTTTCGAGCTGGTCCGCGGCGCGGAACGGCGCATCCGCAACCGGATCACCGTCCTTCCAAACACCAAGTGCCTTGGCGATCGCGCACATTTCTTTCGGATCGCGCGGGCCGAGCCTGCGCATCACCACCGGCGTCATCGCGCAATGCGCAGCCCCCTGCGACACATGCTCGTGCAGATTGAACAGTGCGGCCGCATAGGCATAGACAACACGGCTGACCCAGTGGCGGACCGGCGCACCGCCGTCATCAACCTCGCGGTTCTGCAGGAAGGTTGCGACACAGAGATCGTTGCGGGCCGCGACATCGCGCGGGTCCTGCAACCGCGGCAGCGCGTTGCTGACGATATCGAACACTTGCCGCCGGTTGAAATCAGCAAGCGGGGTGGCGCGCGTGTAGCCCATGTTCATGATCGCACGCCAATAGATCGCGCCGCCACTGGCACAGACCATCGACACCGGCGCGGTCAGGAGCGCATCGTTGTCCCAGAACAGCGCCACCGGCCGGGTCTTCGGATCGAAGAACTCCATGCGGCGGCCGGCATCCGCCTTCACCGGCGAGCCAGCCCGGTTCTGCGCCGAGGAGCCAACCGTCACGATGTTGATGATCGGCAGCTTCGGCGCCATCAGCTTCGGGCTGATCGCCGGCATCCCCGGCGGATACTGGGTAATCAGCTTCTCGACCGGCTCCTTCTCGGCGAGCAGGATGGCCGTCACCCGCGCCCCCTGAATGACACTGCCGGCGCCGATGGCGATCAGAATATCGGCATTGACCTCGCGCGCCTTGTCGCGGGCTGCGACCACGTCCTCGTAGGGCGTATCCTTGCCGATCTCGTCGTACATGCCGGCGAACTGCTCGCCGAGCAGTTCGCGCACACGCGTTACGAGGTTCGTCTTACGCGAAACCGACCGGCCGCAAATGATGAACGCCCGCTTCGCCCGATGCCGCCCGACCTCCGCTGGCAAGTTCTCCAGCGCATCCTGGCCGCTGTAAACGCGGACCGGGTAGCTGACGAGGCGAAAGTCGTGGGAATGCGAGACGGTGGCGTTCATTGTTTGCTCTCGTTGGACCGCGCAATCCACGCGGTCATTCCAGTTTGATGTTGGCTGCCTTGATGAGCTCGGCGTTGTTCTTCATATCGTTGATCAGGAACTCCGTCATCTGCGCAATCGTCTGGCTGCGCGGCGCTGCGCTGACTTGACGGAGCTTGGTTTGCATCTCTGGGGTGGCGGTGATCTCGGTGACCTTGGCGTGGAACTTTTCGACAATCTCCTTGGGCGTTCCCGCAGGCGCCCAGATCGCATACCAACTGGGCAGATCCGAGTTCGGATAACCGCATTCGGTGAGGGTCGGAATCTCCGGCATCTCCGGCGAGCGGTCCTCGGAGTTGAAGCAGAGCTGGATCAGGCGCCCAGCCTTGGCGTGCGGCAGCGTATTGATCTCACACATCATCTGGATGTTGCCCGGCAGTAGATCGTTCAGCGCGTCAGCGGCGCCACGATACGGCACATGCAGGATATCAACGCCGGCGCGGTACTTCAGCATCTCGATGCGCATGTGCTGGATGCTGCCGAGACCGGCCGAGCCGTAGGCGAGCTTGCCGGGATTCTTCTTCGCGTAAGCCACCGTCTCCTGCAACGTCTTCGGTCCGACCGACGGATGCAGCGTGAAGCCGGCGACGCTGTCGCCGATGCGCGCGACCGGCATGAAGCTCTTCTGGGTATCATAGGGCGTCTGCCGCAGCAGCGGCAGAATGCTGAGCGCCGCCGATGGCGTCATCAGGAAGGTGTAGCCGTCGGGCGCCGATTTCGCCGCCGCTTCGCAACCGATCATACCGGCGGCACCGCCGCGGTTCTCGATCACGAACGACTGACCGAAAGCCTGGCTGAGCGCATCCGCCCACGGACGGCCGATGATGTCGCTGGCCCCTCCCGGCGCATAGGGAATGATCAGCTTCACCGGCCGGTTCGGCCACGATGCGGCTTGCGCAGATGCCTTACGGCTGACGGTGGCGCCCGCGAGGGCTCCTGCCGAAAAGGTCAGAAAATCACGACGGCGCATTCTTGTTGTCCTCCTTGGGAGATGCGTATCCTGGTTTTAAGGTGCGGAGCAAACCGCACCGTCATTTCATGACTTCATTCATCGATCAGTCGCGTCACGAACCGGACAGCGCCTTGACCTGCGCGCAATCTGGGCCCGCCTGCGACCTCGGCAGCACTGCAAATGATGGCGCGCCGGGAATGTCGCAACTGATAGTGCAAAAAGTTGCAAGTCCCTGGCAAGCGCCCGTTCGATGCCACGAGTGACCGAGCACGACCATCTGCTCCGGTCCGGAAAGCCTGCACCTGCCGGGCCGGAACGCGCAGGCCTATTCCTGAAACGCCTCCTCGCGCTTCTTGCGCACGTTGGGCGCGATCACGATCAAGAGCAGGATCGCCGCCATGATCAGGAACGTGAGCGACAACGGACGGTCGACGAAGACCATCGGGTCGCCGCGCGACAGCAACATCGCCCGCCGCATGTAGACTTCCATCAGCGGCCCGAGGATGAAGCCGAGCAGCAGCGGCGCCGGCTCACATTCGAGCTTCATGAACAGATAGCCGAAGAAGCCGAAGAAGGCGATCAGCAGCACCTCTTCCGCAGCATTGTTGAGGCTATAGGTGCCGATGCAGCAGAAGAACAGAATTGCGATCGCCAACAGGCGGTACGGCACGAGCAGCATGCGAACCCAGATGCTGATCAACGGCAGGTTGAGGACAATCAACATCAGGTTGCCGAGCCACATCGACACGATCAGGCCCCAGACGAGGCCCGGCCGCTGCTCCATCACCTGCGGCCCCGGGATGATGCCGTGGATCATCATGCCGCCGATCATCAGCGCCATCACCGGGTTGGAGGGAATGCCGAGCGTCAGCATCGGGATGAACGAGGTCTGCGCTGCGGCGTTGTTGGCGCTTTCGGGCGCCGCCACACCTTCGATCGCTCCCTTGCCGAACCGCTCCGGCGTGCGCGAGAGCTTCTTCTCCAGCGTATAGGCCGAGAACGACGACAGCACCGCGCCGCCGCCCGGCAACAGGCCGAGGAAGCTGCCGAGGATCGTACCACGCAGGATCGGGCCCGCCGAACGCTTGAGATCCTCACGCGTCGGCATGAGGCCGGAGACCTTGGCGCTGACGAGATCGCGCCGCTCGGTGTTGGTCAGATTGTGCATGATCTCGGCGATGCCGAACACACCCATCGCCAGCGGCACGAAACCGATGCCGTCGAACAGCGACGATATCTCGAAGGTGAACCGTGTGTTGCCGGTGTTGACGTCGGTGCCGACAAGCCCGAGCAGCATGCCGAGGAAGATCATGCCCACGGCTTTGATCACTGACCCGCGGGCCAGCACGATGGCGAACACGAGGCCGAGAACCATCAGCGAGAAATAATCGGCGGCCGCGAACTGCTGCGCGACCTTGGTCAGCGGCGGCGCCGCAAGAGCGATGACGATCGTCGCCACGCAGCCGGCGAAGAACGAACCGATCGCAGCGATCGCGAGCGCAGGCCCCGCCCGTCCTTGCCGCGCCATCTGGTAGCCGTCGATGCAGGTGACCACCGAACTCGACTCGCCGGGAAGGTTGACGAGCACCGCGGTCGTCGATCCGCCGTATTGAGCGCCGTAGTAAATGCCCGCGAGCATGATCAGCGCGCCTTCCGGCGTCAGGTGATAGGTCACCGGCAACAGCAGTGCGAGGGTCGCGACCGGACCAACGCCGGGGAGGACGCCGATCGCGGTGCCGATCATCGCACCACACAGACACCAGAAGAGATTCTTGAGCGAAACCGCGACGGAGATGCCGAGCGCGAGATTGCTGAACAGACCGCTCACATCCATGGCAGCACCTTGATCGGCATACCGAGGCCATAGATGAAGAGACCGACGCCGATCGCCAGCATCAGCACCATGAACAGCGCAAACTCACCCCAGCGGGTGTCCGGCGTGCCGAGCGCAGCAAGTGTCATCGATACGATCATCGCCACGACGAGGCCTGCGGGATCGACAAGCAGCGCGAAGGCGATGGTCGCGAGCGTGATCATGATCAGCGGCCGCCACGCCCAGGCATCGAGCTTCGGCCCTTCGGCAAGAAGCGCCTGAATGCAGAGCAGCACGCCGCTCCCCATCAAGCACCAGGCAAGGATGCGCGGCAGTACGCCGGTCCCCGGTCGCTGCGGAATGCCCATGTTGTAACTTGCGCCGATGTAGTAGGCGCCGATGCCGATCGCGAGAAACATCAGCCCCGCGGCAAAGTCCTTGGAACTCTTAACATGCATGCCTGGCAGCTCCTCCCCGAGCGCGAACCGCTTCTTGATTGTCGACCATACCGCTTCCACGGCGCTGTGCTGGGTGTTTCCCTCTCGCGATCCCGTTGTCCCCGATCCGCGTGCACGCTCAATCCGTACAATCAACGCGGAAGCGACGCAACAGCAGCGACGCGTTCACGCGTTGATCAAACATCAATCAGGCTTTGACGAAACGTCAATCAGGCGGCTGCAGAGGGGCGCGCCTTCACGCGCGCGAACCACGCAGCGATCGCCTGATTGGCCGGATCGAGCGGCTGCCCGACATTGTTGAAGAAGTTCAACATACAGAACAGCAGAATGTCCGCGAGCGTGAAACGCTTGCCGCAGACGAACTCCTTGCCTTCCATCTGGCCGTTCAGCCAGGCAATGCGGTTCGCGGAAATCTTCTTCAGCCCTGGCGCGGCTTCCGGCACCGTCACGATGCGCGGCTCGAATAGCTTCAGTCCTTCGGCGAAGCGGAAACCGTTCACACCGGGCTCGCAGATGTTGAGGTCGATGCGCCGCGTCCACATGCGGCATTCGCCGCGCTCCTCGGCCGTCGTTCCGATCAATGGCGGTGACGGATGCTTCTCTTCAAGATATTCGCAGATCGGAATGATTTCCGATAGATATGTGCCGTCGTCGAGACCGAGCGTCGGCATCTGCCCGTGCGGGTTGCGCGACAGGTGCGGCTCCTTGCGATTGTCGCCGGTCCTGAGATCGACTGTTTCCTTCGGGATCGACAGACCCTTCTCGGCAATGAACATCCGCACGACATGCGGATTTGGCCCCACAGAATCATACAACTTCATCTCTCGTTCCTCCTTACGGCACGCCAGGCGCCGACCGAGCCAGCTTTCACGCGGCTTCATCATGCAAGGTTACGCGAACTCCGCCGCCGGATGAAAGGCGGTATCTACTGCATCCGGCCCGGCGCAACGAAGTTACCCCGGATGCTCTCGAATTGCCTCAACCGGTGGCCGAGGCCACAAAAATCTGCTGAAACATCCGCAGGCTATACGTTGCCAACGTGTCTTTCCGACCTGCCGGTGGTCGGAGCCCACAGAGAGATGACAGCCACAACGACAGCAGGCTTATGGAAATCTTCGAGTGGATCATCATCCTGCTGCTCGGCGCCGCCCTTCTCGCGGCGCTGGCCCGGCGGTTGGGAGCGCCCTACCCGACCTTTCTTGCGTTGGGCGGCATTCTGATCGCCTTCGTGCCAAACAGCCCGCAATGGACGCTCGATCCGCATCTTGCGCTGACGCTCTTCGTCGCGCCGATCCTGGTCGATGCTGCCTACGATACATCGTTGCGGGATCTGCGTGACAACTGGGGACCGGTAACCGGGCTCGTCCTTGCCGCCGTCGGCACCACCACGCTGGCCGTCACGTTGACCGCACGCGCACTGGTGCCGGACATGCCATGGGCGGTGGCAATCGCGCTCGGCGCGATCGTATCCCCGCCGGATGCAGCGGCAGCAACCACAGTAATGCGGCAGGTGAAGCTACCGCACCGGCTCTTGAAAATTCTTGAGGGCGAAAGCCTGCTCAACGACGCCAGCGCGCTGTTGATCTACCGGCTCGCGATCATGGCGGCGGTCGGTGGCAGTCTTTCATTCACGAGCTTCGCTCCGGTGCTGTTGCTGACGGTCGTCGGCAGCCTCGCGGCAGGCGTCATCCTCGCGCTGGTGACGCAACCTCTGATGGGTCGGATTCGCGACGTTCCAACTGCGCTGATCCTGCAGTTCGCCCTCACGTTTGGCATCTGGATCGCCGCCGAGCGCGCGAACCTCTCCGGCATTCTCACGATCGTCGCGTACGCGATGATGGTGGCGCGGCGCGGCAGCATGCGGATGCCGGCGCGGATGCGCGTTCCGGTGTTCGCCGTGTGGGAAACGGCGGTGTTCATTCTCAATGCCTTCGCCTTCGTGCTGATCGGCATGCAGCTCAGACCAATCTGGGTGCGCCTCGAGACAGCGGGAACCAGTTTCAGCTATGTGATGACTGCGCTCACGGTGCTGGCCGTGACGATCGTTGCGCGCTTCGTCTGGGTGATGAGTTACAACAAGATCTCCCGCATGCGGATCGAGCGTTATGGCTTTCACCCGCCGCGGCCAATGACGCGGCCGACCGTCGGCAGCGGCATCGTCATCTCCTGGGCTGGCATGCGTGGGATCGTCACGCTCGCCGCCGCCTTCGCGATCCCCGAGACGTTGCGCGACGGCTCGCCCTTTCCCTATCGCGATCTCATCCTGCTGACGGCGTTTACTGTCGTGTTCGGCACGCTGGTCGTTCAAGGCCTCACGCTGAGGCCGCTGATCCGCAAGATCGGCCTGACCGACGATGATCCGGTCGGACGCGAACTCAGAAATGCCCGCGTCCACGTTTATCGCGCGGCGATCGACTCCATCAAGCACGACGATACGCTGCACGGGCACATCCTGCGCAAGGAGTATGACGCCGCCATCACCCTGAACGAAAGCGGCGAACAGAACGGCACCACCGCGGAACTGCCGGGCGGCCCCTTACGGCGGCAGGCAATCGCGGCGGCACGCCAGCGCGCCTTCAAACTCCGCAGTGACGATGTGATCGGCGACGACGCCTACAATCTGCTGGTCGAAGAACTCGATTGGGCAGAACTCAATGCCGGCGCGGCGCGCGAAGGATAGAACAGGCTCCGACGAGGTCGCATTCACGCTCAGGGCGTGTGGCACGTCACCTGCGCCACGTCCGATGCGACGGCGCGAGATCAGACTCTAGACGAGCACCAGATCGAGCACCGCCGCATAGTGACAGGAAGCCGCGAGCAGCACGAAACCATGCCAGATCGCATTCTGGAAGCGCAGCCGCTCCCAGACATGAAAGATCACGCCGGCCGTATAGAGCAGACCACCCGCCGCGAGCAGCCAGAGCGTCAAGTTCGGCAAGGTCTGAACAATGGCATCATAGGCCACCACGCCGCTCCAACCCATCGCCAGATAGAGGCCGATCGACAGCCGGTCGAACCGACCCGGAAAGAACAGCTTCAGTACCACGCCGATGACAGCCACCGACCAGACGCCGACCATCAGCGCGACCGAAATGGTGCTGACCGGCATCTGCGCCAGAAACGGCGTATAGGTTGCGGCGATCAGGATGTAGATCGCCGAGTGATCGAAGCGACGCAGAATCCATTTCCAGCGCGAGATCGGAAACAGATTGTAGGTCGCCGAAAAGCCGAGCATGGCGATCAGGCCAACGGCATAGATCGAGACTGCGACGATGTCGGCCGGCCCGGCGAAATAGCAGGCGACTGCGACGAGGACGACCGCAGCGATGAGGCCTAGTCCGACACCGATCGCGTGGACCACCCCGTCCGCAAGGATCTCTGTTCGGTCGTAATTCCAACGAACCCCGGGCGGCGCACCGTGCAGGGTTCGCGAAGCGAGCTCTTTCAACTGGAAGATCGTCATGGGAGGAAACGTGGCCGGACTTCTCTTAACAAACTGTCAGCGGTACCTCCCCAATTGCGAGGAGGAAGACACCTCACCTGGCAAAACCGTATGATGATTTGATGTCAGAACGACGTTGAATCCAGGCTGCCGATCACTGTTCGGTCATCCATTGCGCGATTGTGATCACCTGGGGCGGCTGCGCATAGCCGACGGTCCACATATCGACCGCCCACTCGCTGCCGGCTGCCTTCTCTTTAATCACCGGCGTATTGTGCGGTGTCTGCAGAACGAGCACGTTGCCTCTGTAACGCGGATCACTCACCGTATGATGCCGCAGGTATCCCCAATCCTGCAGCAGCACCAGCAATCCGGTAATGTTGCGGGTGGTGTCCCAGCAATCGTAGTTGCTCTTGTCAGCGTTATAACGGAAGTCCGCCCGCGCGATACGCTTGGTCGTGCCGATGATCGGGCCAAGCCGCTTGTCGAACCAGACCACGGCCTTCTGAATTGCCGCCCGCTCCGCGGCGGGACCGGCCTTGCCGGCGGCAAGGATCGCGGCCAGCGTCTTCTTGTCCGCGGCGGTAAAGTCGAACAGTTCGCGGCGACGGCAGACGAAACCGTAGCACACCGTCATCGAATTACCGTTCGGCGGGTAGACCGACACGCTTTCGTAAAGCTTGGCCACTTCAGGCCGCAAGTCGATCGCCGCAACCGGAGTGCTGAGCGCCGCCAGGACAAACACTCCCGCAACGAGCAACGCGCGAGAGCGAACACCAGAAGTCCATCGATCCATCATCCGGCAACGCTAACCGATCCGTCTCGGGGCTGCCAAGGGGCTGCCGGTGGTGACGGGATAAATTCGCCACCCCGGCATATGTTACGGTGCGTGTGATGAAAAGGAGGGCTGTCTCCCTCACTCGGCAGGTTGCGCCGCCAGCGATGCTGCCCGCCGGTCAGCCGGGAACATCAACGCCGAGACGACGATCAGCACGCACAGCGCGGCGAACACCTTCAGCGTCAGCGCAAACCCGCCCAGTTCGTGCAGCCACGCGATCATGCCGACGGCGGCGGCGGCGGCGGTGAAGCCGATGAAGTAGCGCACCGCGTAAGCGCGAGCTCGCCACTCGTCGGCCGTATATTTGCCGACCATCGCGTCATTCACGGTGACGATGCCGAACATACCCATCACCAGGCCGATCGAAGCCAACAGCAGCGGCACGTTGTCGAGCACCGCAGCACCGTACAGCAGCGGCGCCGGCAGCAGCGCAAGCACGAGGAAGATGTGCTTGAGCGAATGCTTGTCCAACATCTTGCCGACATTGAACTGCGTCAGCGCACCGAACATATAGACGCCCGCGGTCATCACGCCCAGAAGCGCAGGGCTCGTGGTCAGCTCCGTCAGCCGCTCGGCGAACAGCTTCGGCAATGCTACCGTCACCGCATTGAAGGTGGTCGAGGACGCAACCACTGCGATCAGGAGTGAAGCAAACACGCGCCACATATCGTTCTTGGCGACGCGAGCAGTCGGCTGCTCGGTCTTGTGCCCGGTCCGCACCTCGTGATGGACCGCACGCATGAAGGCGATGCCGATCGCAACCGTCAGCACACCCGGCAAGACGAAAGCCCAGCGCCAACCGAGATATTGCGCGAGGATGCCTGTCACCAGCGCCGACAGAGCCACGCCGAGGTTGCCCCACACCCCGTTGATGCCGACCTCGCGGCCAAGTTGCTCGGCATAGGAGACGATCATCGCCGTGCCGACCGGATGATAGATCGAGGCGAACAGGCCGACCGCGAACAGCGCGACGCCGAGTTGCAGCGGCGTCTGCACGAAGCCGACGCTGACCATGCTGAGCCCGATGCCGATGAAGAAGATCACCATCATGTGGCGGCGGCTCCAGCGATCGCCGAGCCAGCCGGTCGCGAGCGAGCCCGCGCCGAAGGCGATGAAGCCTGGTGTCGCGTAGGGCAGCATCTCGGCATAGCCGAGGTTGAAGGCCGGCCCCATCAAAATGACGGCGGCAGCGAAGATCAGCATCGCGTAGTGATCGATGAAATGGGCGACGTTGATGTAGGTGATAACGGTCTGTGGCCGGTTCATAAGGTTAGTCCTGGTCAATTCTGCTTCCAAAATCAGCAAAATCGACTATACATTGGCGGATCATCGACGTATTGCCAATGAGCATCGAAAAGGCGCCAGCCCGACTTTCGCCTGATCCAGCCCCGTTCAAGCATGGGGTCGAAACGCTTGCGCGCGCCTATACCGGAGGCACGCGGCTTGATCTGCATATGCATCGCGAAGCCCAACTGGTGTTCGCCGCCAAGGGCGTGATGCAGGTGCAGACACCGCGCGGCGTCTGGCTGGTGCCGCCGGAACGCGCCGTGTGGGTGCCGCCGCTGCTCGAGCACGCGATCGACGTGCTGTCCGATATCGAGATGCGGACGCTTTATTTTCAGCCGGACTGGCTCCAGGAGCAGACCGCCGAGGCGAGCCTCACCGACGAGTTCGTCGTACGCGTCGGCAGCCTGATGCGCGAAGCGATCCTGGCGATGTTCGAACCGCACGGCTCGCTTGCGCGCAAATTGACGCTGGCGCGGCTCATCATCATGGACCTGCGCGACGCCGGCGATGCCTCGACCTTCATGCCGATGCCGCTCGATCCGAAAGCGCGGCAGGTGGCGAACCTGATCCTGAGCGATCCGGCTGGCACGCACGATCTGCCGACGCTGGCGGCAACGGTCGGCATTTCGGGACGGACGCTGACGCGGCTGTTTCCGGAGCAGACCAAGCTGACGCTGAAATCCTGGAAGCAGCGCGCCCGCATCATCGCCGCGATCGAGCAACTCGGCCAACCGGGCATCTCGATCAAGCAGATCGCCGCAAAGCTCGGCTTCTCCTCGACCGCCGCCTTCAGCCATGCCTTCCGCGACGTGACCGGCGAGACACCGACCGCATTCCTGTCGCGGAAGACGCAGGACGTCTGATCATCCGGGCCACGAATACCAGCGGTTCCAGGCTTGTGCGATGCATGACACGCAAGTCCGGAACAACCGTCGATCTTATAGCTGCCTCGCGTTATTCGGCGGCCGCCTGCTGCTTCGGGAAGAATCGGTTTTCCGGCCGCGGCAGACCGAGATTGTCGCGCAATGTCGGTCCTTCGTATTCTTTGCGGAAGATGCCGCGCCGCTGCAGCTCCGGCACCACCTTGTCGACGAAATCGTCCAGACCGGCAGGCAGGAACGGGAACATGACGTTGAAGCCGTCAGAACCCTCTTCCACCAGCCATTGCTCCATCTGCTCAGCGATCGTCTTTGCTGTACCCACGAACTTCAACCCCGAATAGCCGCCGAGCCGCTGGGCAAGCTGGCGCACCGTCAGGTTGTCGCGACGCGCAACCTCCAGCACACGCTGCTGAGCGCTCTTGCTCGCATTGGTCTCTGCAATCTCTGGCAACGGCGCGTCGGGATCGAAGCCGGAGGCGTCGTGCCCGAGCGCGATGGACAATGAGGCGATACCGCTGTCGTAATGTACGCGGCTATCGAGCAGCGCGAGTTTCTCCTTCGCCTCGTCTTCGCTCTCGCCGACCACGACGAATGCGCCGGGCAGGATCTTCAGGTGATCGCGGTCGCGCCCCAGCTTGTCGAGGCGGCCCTTCACGTCCGCATAAAACGCCTTGGCTGTCTGGAGGTTGCCGCCCGCCGCGAATACCATCTCGGCCGTTTCCGCCGCGAGCTGCTTGCCCGGCTCGGAAGCGCCGGCCTGCACGATCACCGGCCAGCCCTGCACGGGGCGCGCAATGTTCAACGGCCCGCGCACCGACAGGTATTTGCCCTTGTGATTGAGCACATGGATGCGCTCAGGATCGACGTAGAGTCCGGACTCCACGTCCCGCACGAATGCATCATCAGCGAACGAGTCCCACAGCCCCGTCACCACGTCGTAGAACTCGCGCGCGCGCACATAGCGTTCGTCGTGGCTCATGTGATCGTCGAGGCCAAAGTTCAGCGCGGCATCCGGGTTGGAGGTGGTAACGATGTTCCAGCCGGCGCGGCCGCCGCTGATATGGTCGAGCGAGGCGAAGCGGCGAGCGATGTGATAGGGCTCATCAAACGTCGTTGATGCCGTTGCAATAAGGCCGATCCGCTCGGTCGCCCCTGCCAAAGCCGACAGCAAGGTGAAGGGTTCGAACGACGTGACCGTATGGCTGCGCTTCAACGCATTGACCGGCATATTCAACACGGCCAGGTGATCGGCCATGAAGAAGGCGTCGAATTTTCCATATTCCAGCTTCTGAATGAAACGTTTGATATGCGAAAAGTTGAAATTGGCATCGGGATAGGCTCCTGGATAACGCCAGGCCCCGGTGTGGATGCTGATCGGGCGCATAAAGGCGCCAAGTTTCAATTGACGTTTGCTCATCGAATAATGCCCCTGGAACGGTCCGGTGCTGAGCACGTATTCTTCGGGGGGACGAGGTCAAGGGTGCCCACCCGCCGCGGCGCCTTCCCCCGATGACAACCAGCATGCCGCTGCGACAATTCAGCCGCGCTCGCCATCAGTGATCCTGCAGGCCGCATGGCGCAAAGCGCAAGCGCTTGGAGCCGCAATCCTGCCCCTTGTCGGTTTGGATTGCATTCCGCCGAGGAAAGACCCAATATCCCGCCGCGCCCGAGGGGGCGTTTCCCATATGCCGTCCGCGCTGCGGATGGTGGCCGCGAGCCTGAACAATCACCTGCGGAAAGCCGGACCGATTGCCGGGAATTCTGCATGTGCCGCCCGAGGAAGCTATCAAGTCGAGAGGTCTTGTGATGGTCAACAGATTGCAATTCTACATTGACGGCGCGTGGGTCGATCCCGTCGTCAAGAAAACAATTCCCGTCGTCAATCCGGCGACCGAGGAAACCCTGTACGAGATCGCGGCCGGCTCGAAGGCGGACGTGGACAAGGCGGTCGCCGCCGCCCGCAAGGCTTTCGAGACCTTCTCCGTCACCAGCCGCGAGGAGCGCATCGCGCTGCTCACCAAGATCATCGAAGTCTACAAGGCCAAGATGAAAGACATCGCCTCGTCGATTACCGACGAGATGGGTGCGCCGCTGCCGCTGTCCGAACGCGCTCAGGCCGGCGCCGGCCTCGGTCACCTGATGTCGACGCTCGACGTGCTGAAGAGCTACGAGTTCGAGGAGACGATCGGCTCGGCGGTGGTCGTGCGCGAACCGGTTGGCGTCGTCGGCATGATCACGCCCTGGAACTGGCCGATGAACCAGGTCGCCTGTAAGGTCGCGCCCGCGATCGCCGCCGGCTGCACCATGATCCTGAAGCCGTCCGAATTCACGCCGACCTCCGCGCTGCTGTTCGCGGAAGTGATGCATGAAGCCGGCGTGCCGAAGGGCGTGTTCAACCTGGTCAACGGCCTCGGCCCCGATGTCGGCGTCGCCATGAGCGAGCACCCGGGCATCGACATGATCTCGTTCACGGGCTCGACCCGCGCCGGTATCGATGTCGCCAAGCGTGCGGCCAACACGGTCAAGCGCGTCAGCCAGGAGCTCGGCGGCAAGTCGCCGAACGTCATCCTGGAGGATGCGGACTTCAACAAGGCCGTCGCCGGTGGCGTGGCCCATGTGTTCAACAACTCGGGCCAGTCCTGCAACGCGCCGACCCGGATGATCGTGCCGGCCTCGAAGATGAAAGAAGTGGCGGCCATCGCCAAGGCGGTCGCCGAGAAGACCAAGGCTGGCGATCCGCGCGCTGAAGGCACCACCATCGGCCCGGTCGTCAACCGCACCCAGTGGGACAAGATCCAGGCGCTGATCAAGAAGGGCATCGACGAAGGCGCGACGCTGGTCGCCGGTGGCCCGGGTCTTCCTGAGGGCGTGAACAAGGGCTTCTACGTGCGTCCGACCGTGTTCGCCGACGTGACCAACGACATGACCATCGCCCGCGAAGAAATCTTCGGCCCGGTGATCACGATCCTTGGCGCCAAGGACGAAGCGGAGGCGGTGCAGATCGCCAACGACACGCCATACGGTCTCGCGGGTTACGTCTCGGCCGGTACCGTGGAGAGCGCCAAGCGCGTCGGTCGTCAGATCCGCGCGGGCAACGTCAACCTCAACGGCGTTCCGAACGAGCGCGCCGCCCCCTTCGGCGGCTACAAGCAGTCCGGCAACGGCCGCGAATGGGGTAAATTCGGCCTCGAGGAGTATCTCGAGGCCAAGGCGATCGCAGGTTTCAACGCCGCGTAATGCCGTCCCGATGCTAGCAACGAACGCCGGAGCGCACCCCGCTCCGGCGTTTTTCTTTTCCCCTATCGCCGCTCATCGCATTGCCGAGAGAAAGCTCAAGACGACATCGCTTGTGCGTCAACTCAGCGCGCTGGCCTCGACCCACCAATGCGGGTGCTTCGTCCGCAGCGCCGCAACGGCTGCGGCTGCGGACGCATCATCTGCAAACAGTCCGAAGCAGGTGGCGCCCGAGCCTGACATGCGCGCCAGCGTGCAGCCGTTCGATTGTCGCAACAGCGACAGCACATCCGCGATCACCGGCTGGATCTTCACCGCAACCGGCTCGAGATCGTTACGGCCCGCGCCAATCGCAGCAAGCCAGGTATCCGCAGTCGCCGACGCCACAGGCCACGCCACATCCGCAGGCTTGCCTGGCGGGGTGTAGCTCTCACCGGCCTTCAGGCCGATCGCCGTGAACACATCCTTGGTCGGCACCGGCACACCCGGATTGACCAGCACACACGGAAAACGCGGCAACCGCATCGGCGTCACCCGCTCGCCCGCGCCGCGCATCATGCAGCCGGACGACAGGAGGCACACCGGTACATCGGCCCCCACCGCCTGCGCCGCCGCGACCAGGCGCGGATCGCCCGCAGCGAGCGCATTGGCCCGTGCGAGCAGCCGCAGCGCCGCCGCCGCATCCGCCGAACCGCCACCAATGCCCGCGGCCGCGGGCAGATGCTTGTCGAGCAGGAAAGTACCCGACCTCGCCTGCGGCACCCGCTCGGTGAGCGCCCGGGCCGCCTTGGCGACCAGATTGTCCGTCAGATCACCGCAGGCGTCGGCGCGCGGGCCAGTCACCTGCAGCGCGAAGGCCGATCCCGGCTGCAGCGTCAGCCCATCCGCGCAGTCGGCAAACGCCACCAAACTTTCAAGATCATGGTAGCCGTCGGCACGCCGTCCAAGCACATGCAGCGTCAAGTTGACCTTGGCGCGCGCGCGATCCTTCAGCTCTGACATGGACGACGACCTGCCCTCGTGTGTAATCAGATGTTCTCTTCACTATCGCGGCGAAACGATCAAGAGAGCACCTGACATATCACGCAGGGGAACCCTTCCACAGCCTATCCGGCGACGCCCCGCTACCCCGAAAAGCCCCGATGAAAGGCAGAGGCCGATCAGCCGCCGCGATCGTCCTTCTTGACCTCATTGGCGGCAGCGGTCGGCTCCTTGTCGTCCGGCAGGCCGTCGCGCAGCTTCGCCTCGATCTTCGGCAGCTCTTCCGGCTCCGGCTTCAAGTCCCGCGCATGCGCCCACTGGAAGCGGGCCTCGAGCTTGCGGCCGACGCGCCAGTAGGCATCGCCCAAGTGATCGTTGATGGTCGGGTCCTCGGGCTTGAGGTCGATCGCTCGCTCCAGATGTTTGGTGGCTTCCTCGTAGTTGCCGATCCGGTAATAGGCCCAGCCAAGCGAGTCGACGATGTAGCCGTCATCGGGGCGCTGATCGACCGCGCGGCGGATCATCTTCATGCCCTCATCGAGGTTGATGCCCTGATCGATCCACGAGTAGCCGAGATAATTCAGCACATGCGGCTGCTCCGGCTTCAATTCGAGCGCCTTCTTCAGATCCGCCTCCGACTTCGGCCACTGCTTGGAGCGCTCGTAGCAAATGCCGCGGAAATAATAGAACACCCAGTTCTGGTCACTCGCTTCGGGCATAGCATCGATGCCGAGCGAATAGGTGTTGGCGCATTCGGCGAACTTCTTCTTGCCGCGCTCGATATTGCCGAGCGCCATGATCGCCTCGATATCCTTGGGATTTTCGTCCGTCAGACCTTTCAGGATCTTGATCGCCTCGTCAGACCGCTCGACCGCGTCGAGATTGGTCGCGAGCTGAATCTGCGCATTGCGCTTCAACAGCGAGTTCGCCGGCACCCGCTCATAAGCACCGATCGCAAGTTGCGGACGCTTCAAGGTTTCGTACAGATCACCAAGCGACAGCAGCGCAAGCGAGTGGCTGGGCGCGAGGTACAACGCGAGTTGGAGGTAGACCAGCGCCAGGTCCTCGGCACCACGGCGGGTCAGCGAGGCGCCGATGCCGTACAGCACCTCCGCGGCACCGGCCTGCGGCGAATCGACCATCGGCGGCATCTTCTTTCCAGCCTTGCCGTCGGCAATGCCGTCCAGCACCAGCGGATGGCGCGACAGCTTCTTGTCGAAGGCCTCATAGACCTCGGAGGCAGCCGCGCCGGACTTGTTGCGCGACAGCCAGCGCCCGTAGGCATCCACCACCCGCAGCGCGGAGTCGTCGAGCTTGTAGGCGCGCTCGAGCCGGACACCGGCCTCCTTGGGGCGGTTGGCCACGTCGTACATCAGCCCGACATGCAGGTCCTTGAAGATCGGATACCATTCCGGCCCCGCAAGCCGGTCGACGCTGGCGGCGGCGCCCCGCACGTCGCCCGCACCGGTCGCGGCCCAGCCCGACAGCAGCGCCGCGACCAGATCCGTGATCGGACCGCGCACCGATTGATTGATGTTCTGCTGGGCGAGCGTGTACTGCTTCTGCTTCAAAGCCCGCACCCCGACCACCAGCCGCGCCACGCGGTTGGCCTTGTCGGTCTGCAGCACGCGTTCGGCAAGCTTCACCGCCTCGTCGATATCGCCATTGGCGAGCGTGGAGATGAAGGCGCGGTCGAGCAGCTCGGTATTCTTCGGGTCGCTGCGCAACGCCGACCGATAATAGGACGCCGCAGCCCCTGCATCGCGCTCGACGCTCGCATGCCGGGCGGCCAGGTAGCTGCCGGCGGTGGTCGGCTTCTCGTTGCGGTCGATCGGTGCGAATTCGACGGCGCCGGAGCGGATGGTTTCCGTCTTGGGAGCAGCCTTCGGATGCTGGGCGAACGCCTGGGCCGGGAGGACCAGCGCGGCCAATGAGGCGAGGACAGCAGCGCGGCGGGGGGAAGATGACATCACGATTCGCCCTGGCTCCAGAGTTGCAGTGCTAAAGAGGCGTGGTCCGGCGTTGCGTCAAATCGGCGAAAAATGAACCAAAAGACGCGTGTTGAGCCGCGACAATGGGCTTTTCGACCGCTCCCCGCAAGCGTTCGGGGCGCCGCTCGAGAGAATTCTCAAACGCACCCTATAGCATCTTAGCGCCAACCGAGTGTGGCGGCATCGTGGCCGGAACGTCGCACCCACGCACGTTTGCGTGGGCACGGTGTCGTCCCGGTGCGAAGCTACATCGCTTGATAGTTAGGTCCGCCACCGCCTTCCGGCGGAACCCAGGTGATGTTGCCGTTCGGGTCCTTGATGTCGCAGGTTTTGCAGTGGACGCAGTTCTGGGCGTTGATGACGAACTTCTTGTCCGCCCCCTCCTCGACCCACTCATAGACGCCCGCCGGGCAATACCGATTCGAGGGGCCGGCGAATACGTTGAGTTCGGAGCGCTTCTGCAGATCGAGATCGGCGACGCGCAGGTGGATCGGCTGATCCTCCTCATGGTTGGTGTTCGACAGGAACACCGAGGAGAGCCGGTCGAAGGTAGTCTTGCCGTCGAACTTCGGCGGGGCGATCGGCGCCGAGTCCTTGGCCGGGACCAGCGTGTCGCGGTCAAGCTTGCCGTGACCGAGCGTACCGAACAGCGAGAAGCCGAACAGCGTGTTCATCCACATGTCGAAACCGCCGAGACCGACGCCGAGGATCGTGCCGAACTTCGACCAAAGCGGCTTGACGTTGCGGACCTTGAACAGGTCCTTGCCGACCGCCGAACCGCGCCAGCCGTTCTCATACTCGACCAGTTCGTCATTGGCGCGACCAGCCGCGAGCGCCGCCGCCACATGCTCGGCGCCCTGCATGCCGGTGCCCATGGCGTTGTGCACACCCTTGATGCGCGGGACGTTGACGAAGCCGCCAGCGCAGCCGATCAGGGCGCCGCCCTTGAAGGTCAGGCGCGGCACCGACTGGTAGCCGCCTTCGGTGATCGCGCGCGAGCCGTAGGCCAGGCGCTCGGCGCCCTCGAAGATCGGCGCAACCGACGGGTGGGTCTTGAAGCGCTGGAATTCCTCGAATGGCGACAGATACGGATCGGTGTAGTTTAGATGCACGACGAAACCGACCGCGATCAAATCGTCGTCGTAGTGGTAGAGGAACGAACCACCGCCGGTGGACATGTTCAGCGGCCAGCCGAACGAGTGCTGGATCAGGCCCTTCTTGTGCTTGGCTGGATCGATCTGCCAGACCTCCTTGAGGCCGATGCCGAACTTCGGAGGCTCGCTGTTGGCGTCGAGCGAGAACTTCTTGATCAGTTGCTTGGTCAGACTGCCGCGCGCGCCCTCGGCGAACAGAGTGTACTTGCCGAGTAGCTCCATGCCGCGGGTATAGGAATCCTTGTGCTTGCCGTCACGGCCGATGCCCATGTCGCCGGTGGCGATGCCGCGCACTTCGCCATTGTCGCCGTAGATGACCTCAGCCGCAGCGAAGCCCGGATAGATTTCCACGCCGAGCGCTTCGGCCTTCGCGCCGAGCCAGCGGCAGACCATGCCGAGCGAGCCGATGTAGCAGTGATGATTGTTCATCAGCGGCGGCATCATGAAATTCGGCAGACGGATCGCGCTGCCCTTCATCATCCAGTAGAAGTGGTCATCCTTGACCTGGGTCTTCAGCGGGCAGTCGGGATCCTCCCGCCAATCCGGGATCAGCTTGTCCAGCGAGACGGGATCGATCACCGCACCCGACAGGATATGTGCGCCGACTTCGGAACCCTTTTCGACGATCACCACCGACAGCTCGGGGTTGATCTGCTTGAGGCGGATCGCAGCGGAAAGACCCGACGGGCCCGCTCCGACGATCACCACGTCGAACTCCATGGATTCCCGGGGCGGCAACTCTTCCGTGCTCATCGTTTCCTCGAACAGTTCTAAAACCTGCCCCCCGTTTTTGACGATTTTTGCAGCAATCACAACCTCGGAAATGCAGGAGGGGCATTCCGCAAGGCGGCCAGAGCTGTTTCGTCCACCGAAACGTAGGCCTGCTTCCGCGATTTTCGCGAGTCCGCTCAAGCTGTGCGGGCGCGCGACCAGGCCAGTGCCAACGGGCCCACCGCGATACCCACGGCCAGCACGCAGAACGCCGCAAGCCAGCCCGATGCGCTCATCGGGCCGCCTGCTGCGTCCAGTGCGACGCCGACGCCCCACGCGCCCAACGCCGACAGGCCGAAACCGACGGTGGAGTGCAGCGCCATGGTCGCACCGCGGAAGGCCGGATCGGCGGCGCCGGTCATGCCGGCGGTTAGTGCGCCCGAATCCGCCGGAACCGTCATCGCATAGAGCAGGATCAGCACCAGCAGCAGCAGCGGCGACGCGCCCGCGAAAAGTCCGATCGCCACCGCGATTAGCGCTGAAGCCAGCATCGCCACGCTGATCGCCCGATGCCGGCCAAATCGCAGCGCCGCCTCGTTGCCGAGAATGCTGGCGGGCATCGCCAGCGCCGTGAACAATACGCTGACCGCGATCGGGCCCAGCAGCGCGTTGTCTGCATTCTGTGCAGCGACGAAAGTCCAGAAGCCGACGATCCAGGTGCGGATGCCGTACAGTTCAAAGCAATGCGAACCGTAGCCGAGGATGTAACCGAGCGCGGTGCGATTGCGGAATACCGGCGAGAAGTCGAGCAGTTTTGCGTTCACCAGCGCGGGCCGGTGCGGCGCCATCAGGATGCAGGTGACGATCATTGCCAGCGGCCCGAGGCCGGTGACGAGGAACGCGGCGCGCCAGCCGAGCCCGTCCGCGACCAGTTGCGCGACCAGAAACGAGAGCCCGACACCGAACGAGAAGCTCGACGTGTAGAAGGTCACCGCGCGCGAACTGTCTCCCGGCGGCAGGCGGTCGGTGAGCGCCTTCAGCCCCGGCATGTAGGCGCCGGCAAAGCCGATGCCGGCAAGCGCCCACAGCGCAGTTGCAGAGACAAGCCCGTCAGCGAACAGGCCAAAGGCAATCGTCGCCAGCGCACTCAGAAGCGACCCGCACAACAGGACGAGCCGTCCGTCGATACGGTCGGTCAGCGTCGTCAGTACGGGAACAGCGAGCATATAGCCGAACGCATAGCCGCTCGCCATCAGCCCGGCCTCACTTCCGGAGAGCTTCCATAGCGGCATTAGATGCTGCGCCATAATGGCCGGCACGACCACATGCGGCAGCAGGTTGCCGATCTGGCCGATGCACATGGCGACGATCAATGATCTTCCGGAAAGCCCCACCCCATCCCCGCCCGATACGAATTTTCTTGTCCGCAACACTACTGGAGCACAGCCTTCCCGCCATTCCCGCATCGGCAGGACTGCCATGCCGGCACACGTAATCCAGCCCCGCTGTCCACAGACTCGCTCCTTGCTGCGGCCACATGCCTGTCTCATAAGACGAGGGTCATGATGCCCGAGCGCCTTCCCACCCTGCAGGAACTGCTGGCCTTCTACGTGGAGGCGGGGGTCGATTGCGCGCTGGAAGAAACACCGGTCAATCGCCTCGCCGACGAGGTGGTCTCCCCGCCGCAACCGACGTTGACAAGCGAGCGGAGCCTGCCGGAGCGGACCTTGCCGCCAGTGCCTGCGTCTGCACGGACCGTCCCTGCGGCTGCGGCGGCGGCAACACCGCCTGACGCCGCGATCATGGCTGCGCGTGAGGCAGCCGGCACCGCCGCCACCCTCGACGAGTTGCGGGCCTTGCTTGATGCCTTCGACGGCTGCGCGCTGAAGTTCACCGCCTCACGGCTGGTGTTTGCCGACGGCAATCCGCAGGCCCGGCTGATGCTGGTCGGCGAAGCGCCGGGCCGCGACGAGGATATCGCCGGCCTACCGTTCGTCGGCCGGTCCGGCAAGCTGCTCGACCGGATGCTGGCGGCGATCGGCCTCGACCGCACCAGCGTCTACATCGCCAACATCATTCCCTGGCGTCCGCCCGGCAACCGCACGCCGACGCCGCAGGAAACGCAGATTTGTCTGCCGTTCATCCGTCGTCAGATCGAGCTGGTGAACCCGGACGTGCTGGTCTGCCTCGGCAATCCATCGAGCCAGGGTATCCTCAACACCCGCGAAGGCATCATGCGCACACGCGGCCGCTGGCGCGACTATGACACCGGCACCCGCACGATCCAGGCGATGCCGACCTTCCATCCGGCCTATCTGCTGCGTTCGCCCGCCTACAAGCGCCTGGCCTGGCAGGACCTGCGGGCCATCAGAAAGGCACTGGCGGCGGCCACATCCTGACAGCCCGATCACGCCGCGGCCTGGCGATGACGACCATCCCTCCCCATTGCCAAGGCCTCCGCTCCTTCGCATTCGGCGACAGTCCGGATCTCGCCGACGAACTGCTCGACCTGGTCCTGCGCGGCCGCAAAACTGCGACCTGCAGCACCGAGGACGAACCGAACACGTCTGCGCCGGGGGAACAGTGGATCGTCCTCGACGGTCGAGGGCGGCCGCGGTGCATCATCGAAACGATTGAGATCATCTACCGCCGCGATTGCGACCTCGATGGCCAGTTCGCCTACGAAGAAGGCGACCGCAGCCTCGACCCCTGGCGAGACGGGCATCGCAATGACTTCAGCCGCCAGGGACGCTTCAGCGAAACCATGATACTCATGTGCGAGCGGTTCCGCCTCGTCGAGGTTCTGGACGGCGCGTGAGCTACAGCCGCGCCTGCTTGCCGAGCGCGTTCTCATACACCTTGATGACGGAGGTGGAGTCGTCCTGGCCGAATCCCATGCCGCGCGCGAGCCGCATCAGGTTCAGCACCTGCGGCGCCACCATGCCCGGCACGCCATGTTCGGTGGCGAGATCGACCGCGAGACCAAGATCCTTATAGGCGAGGTCCAGCGCGAAGCTCGGCTCGAACTTGCCCTGCATGGCCCGTGTCGTCACGCCGCGAAAGGCGCTGGAATTGCCGGAGCCGTTCGAGATCACCTCGACGATCTTGCCGAGATCGGCACCGGCCATCTTCGCCATCATCATGCCTTCGGCAGCGACCGCCGAGTTGCACAGCGCCAGCATGTTGTTGATCAGCTTGGCGACCGATGCCGAGCCGTGCGGTCCGGTATGTACGACCAGCGCGCCGATCGACGACAGTAACGGCCGCTGGCGATCCACCGCCGCTTCATCGCCGCCGCAGATGATGGTGAGCGTGCCATCGGTCGCCTTGATGACGCCGCCGGTCACGGGCGCCTCGATCAACGTGACGCCTTTCGCCGCCAACAATTCGCCGAGGCGCTTGATCACCGAGGGCGCGTTGGTGGAGAGGTCGATCACCGTCGTTCCCGCCTTTGCATGCTCGGCGATACCACCGGGACCGGCCACCACCGCCTCCACATGCTTCGGTGTCGGCAACGACATCATTACCACCTCGCTGGAGGAGGCGATGTCGGCCACGCTCGCGCCACGCTTGGCCCCGGCCTTGATGCAGGCCTCGATCGCCTTCGCATCGAGATCGAACACCGTAACCTCGTGGTTCGACTTGGCGACGATGTTCCGCGACATCGGTCCGCCCATCGCGCCGACGCCGATAAATCCGACCTTCATGACAACGCCTCCCCTTTTTTCATTGTCGCCGTGCGAAGGACCATCGCACGCCGTCACCATAGATCACCTGAGCGAAACGAGCCCGGCAAGCGGCAAATTGAAGAGGCGATATGGCACGGCGAGCTTGCGCCCGCCGATGCCTGATCGATAGTCCCTCGACCGCCGTTACTGCGGCGTCAAGTTGAGGCTGGCCAGAATCTTCAGGAGCTGCGGCGACTCCTCGGTGTAGATCTTCCGCGTTTCCTCGTAACCGATGGGCTTGTGGATCGCGAAACTGGACAGCGCCGTCTGGGTCTTCTCGTCCTGACCCGCGGCGACCATCAGCGCCGACAGCTTCCGCACGATCTCGTCGGGCAGCCCCGCCGGCGCCGACAACAGCCCGGCAAAGCCGCGCAGGCCGAACAGCGGCGAGGTCGCACCCTGATCCTGCAAGGGCTTCACATCCGGCAACGCCCGGATCGGCAGACCAGACGTGCCGATGATCTTGCCGCGCCCGGCCTGCAGCACCGGCAGCGCGGCGACGTAGCTGCCGGCCGCCGCATCGATCGACTGGCTCGCCAGATCCGCCCACATCGGCGCTTCGCCGCGGTAATGCACCGGCTCGATGTTGGTGCCGAACTGCTTGTTGAGCTCGACCGCGGCGGTGTGACCGGTCGTCCCTGCGCCGAACGTACCGATGCTGACCTTGTCGCTCTTCTTTGCGTAGTCGATGAATTCCTTGAGGTTGGTCGCGCCGCATTTCGCACTCACGACGATCGGAACGCCCTCGGAGATGATGCCGGCGACCAGCACGAAATCCTTATCCGGATCATATGGCAGATCCTTGAACAACACACGGTTGTTGATGAGCGCTGAGCCTATCGACAGCATGAAGGTGTAGCCGTCCGGCGCCGAGCGCTTCACCTCGGTCGCGCCAACGATACCGCCCGCACCCGACTTGTTCTCGACCACCACCGGCTGACCGAGCTGCTTGCCGATATATTCGCCATAGGCACGCGCGATCATGTCGGTCTGGCCGCCGACCGGATACGGCACGATGATCTTGATCGGCTTGCTCGGCCAACCCGTTTGCGCCTTGGCCTGCGAGCCAAGAAGCGGCACCGCAGCCAGTGCGGCGCCCGCGCCGAGCAAACCGCGGCGCGTCCAATCGAAAGACATGTCCTGTTCCCTTCCCTTTCTGAGCACCTTCGTTGAGGCACATGGCGGTTGATCCGCCCTTTCCTGACTGCTCCTGCCGGGCAACGTGGGCCGCCTGCGGCTCAAGATGGAGGATCAGAGTTCAGGCCGAAGGATTGCGCAAGCTTACAAAACGAAGAGGATACGAAAACGGCGGGCTCACGGCCCGCCGTCGATCGCTAATCCGCCCTTGTCTATTCATCATTGTGGGGTCAGGTTGAGGGCGGACAGGAACTTCAGCGTCAGCGGCGCCTCTTCCTTGTAGATAGTCTGCGTCTCCTCGTAACCGACCGGCTTGTCGATGGCGAAATTCGAGAGGGCCGTCTGGGTCTTCTCGTCCTTTCCGGCCGCGACCATCAAGTCAGAGAGCTTCTTCACGATCTCCATCGACGTCCCCGCC
This sequence comes from Afipia sp. P52-10, assembly GCF_000516555.1. Taxonomy (NCBI): domain Bacteria; kingdom Pseudomonadati; phylum Pseudomonadota; class Alphaproteobacteria; order Hyphomicrobiales; family Nitrobacteraceae; genus Afipia; species Afipia sp. P52-10. The sequence goes on from NZ_AZSJ01000003.1 coordinate 441,558, forward strand.
GGCGCCGACAGCACGCCGCTGAACCCGCGCAAGGTGAAGAGCTTCGAGGTCGCCCCCTGTTCCTTGAACGTTTTCACGTCCGGCGCCATGCTGATGGACCGTCCGATCGCGCCAACCACCTTGCCGCGTCCGGCCTGCAGCACCGGCAGCGCGGCGACGTAGCTGCCGATGCCACCCTCGATCGACTGGCTTGCGACATCGGCCCACATCGGCGCCTCACCACGATAATGCACCGCCTCGATGTTGGTGCCGTATTCCGTGTTGAGCTCGGCGATCGCCATATGCGCGGTGGTGCCGGCCCCATAAGTTCCGACGCTGATCTTGTCGCTTTTCTTGGCGTAGTCGATGAATTCCTTGAGATTGGTCGCTTTGGTTTTCTCGCTGGCGACGAGCGGAACGCCCTGGCTGGTGATCGCGGAAATCAGGATGAAGTCCTTGTCCGGATCATAGGGCAGTTCCTTGAACAACACGCGGTTGTTGATCAGCGGCGAGCCGATCGACAGCATCAGCGTATAGCCGTCCGGCGCTGCGCGCTTGACCTCCGTCGCGCCAACGATACCGCCGGCTCCCGACTTGTTCTCGACGATCACCGTCTGGCCGAGCTGGCGGCCAATGTATTCGCCATATGCGCGGGCGATCATATCGGTCTGCCCGCCGACCGGATACGGCACGACGATCCGGATCGGCTTGTTCGGCCAGCCCGCCTGCGCTCTCGCCCCTCCACCGATGATCGGCAACGCCGCTGCTGCTGCGCCCGTGACAAGCAAACGCCGTCGGGTCACGTCCAAAGACATGCTTCTGTTTCCTTCCGTTTGTACTGAAATGCCTACGTTGAGGCGTGACGGTTGGCCCGTTCTTCGCTAATGCGGCGCGGATCAAAGTCGTTCAGGCCGCTTCGCGCAAGTGCGCGTACCGCCCAGACACGTCATTCGCGACCCTTGGTCGCGGGCACGCCTGCGCACCCCGCGAAATGTCAGGTCCGCCGGGCGGTAGCGCTCGCGCCCGGCGGACCTGGTTTGCTTGATATGAGACCGCCTCTGACACCTGCGCTCAATGATCGCCACTGGTTATTGCGGAGGCGGAGCGCGGCGCACGCTGCCTGAGGTGATGCCGCCGTCGATCACCAACTCCGAGCCGGTGACGTAACGCGAGGCATCGGAGGCCAGGAACAGGACGCCATTGGCAATGTCCTGCGCCTCGCCGGCGAAGCCAAGCGGCACACCGGCCTTGGCAAGCTCCTCCGCCCGCATCGGCGCATTGTGACCCATGCCGGCGGCCTCGCGCGGGATCTTGCCCCAGATCGGCGTGTCGATGATCCCCGGATGCACCGAGTTGACGCGGATGCCGTCATTGGCGCCGGCGCATTCCATCGCGATCGACTTGGCGAACAGCCGCACGCCACCCTTGGTGGCACAGTAGCCTGCCAGCGTCGGGGAACCACGCAGACCCGCCACCGACGACATCATCACGATCGAGCCGCCGCCAGCGCGGCGCATCGCCGGGATGCAATATTTCACCGAGAGGAATACACCGTCGAGGTTGATCGCGGTTTGCCGCCGCCAGTCCGCCAGCGTCATCTCGAGAATGGTTGGAGCGCCGATGCCAATGCCTGCGTTTGAGACGAGCACGTCGAGACGCTTGAAGCGCTTCTCGATCTCGGCGACGATTTCAGCCCAGCGGGCCTCGTCGGTGACGTCCTGGCGGAGGTAGATCGCCTCGCCGCCGGCACCCGCGATCGCCTTGACCACGCTGTCGCCGCCGCGATCGTCGATGTCGGTGACGACGACCTTCGCGCCTTCCCGCGCCAGCGTCATCGCGCATGCCGCACCGATGCCGGACGCGCCGCCGGTGACCAGCGCGACCTTGCCCTCAACCTGTCCCATCGTCTTCTCCCACATGTTGATTCCAGCCTTGCGATCGCAGGCCGGCTACTTCTGAATTGCGCAGATTATCGGTTCGGACTCAAGCGACGTTCAACGATACGCGCCATCAGGCTGGCGCCGACCGGAATGATCGCATCGTCGAACGTGTACTGCGGATTGTGCACCGGTACGCCGCCGGAGTGCCCGACCCAGCAATACGCACCGGGCCTTGCGCGCAGCATGTCGGCGAAATCCTCACTGCCCATCACCGGCTCGACCGCGGTGGAGAGGTTTTCGGCGCCGACAATCTCGCGCGCGACCTCCGCATAAGCCTCCGTCTGCTCGGGATGGTTCTCCAGCACCGTGAAGATGTCGCGCGAGTCGAAGTCGATCTCCACCGCATAGGTGGCAGCAACGCCAACGGCGATCTCCTGCATGCGCTTGCGCACCAGCGCCCGCGCATCGTCGGAGAAGGCGCGCACGGTGCCGGAGACGACCGCCTCACCCGGAATGACGTTGTAGGCGGCCCCCGCATGGATCTGCGTCACCGACACCACCAACGGTGTCCGCGGGTGGTTGTTGCGACTGACGATGGTCTGAACCGCCTGCGCCACTGCCACGGCGGCCATGATCGGATCGCGCGACTCCTGCGGCCGTGCGCCGTGGCTGCCTCGCCCCTTGATTTTGAAGTCGAAGAAATCGGCCCCCGCCATCGCTGCGCCCGGAAACACCGAGACTCGACCCGGCTTGCGGTTCGGTGAATTGTGCAGACCGTAGATTTCGTCGCAGGGGAACTTGTCGAACAGCCCGTCCTTCAGCATCGCTCTTGCGCCGCCGAGCCCTTCCTCGGCGGGCTGAAAGACGAAGACCGCGGTGCCCGCGAAATCACGCGTCTCGGCGAGGTAGCGCGCGGCCCCGAGAAGCATCGTCGTATGACCATCGTGTCCGCAGGCATGCATCTTGCCGGGGATCGTCGAGGCGTACGGCAAGCCGGTCGCCTCCTGGATCGGCAGCGCGTCCATGTCCGCGCGCAGGCCAATCCGACGATTGCCATCGTGCTTGCCCTTCAGTTCACCGACGACGCCGGTGCCACCGAGGCCGCGATGGACCGTGATCCCCCATTGCTCCAGCAGCGCCGCAACGATGCCGGAGGTGCGGACCTCCTCGAAGCCGAGTTCAGGATGGGCGTGGATATCGTGACGGATGGCGACGAGTTCATCCTGATACTTCGTGATCCGCTCAATGATGGGCATTGTCCGTTCCAGGAGAATAAATATACCGACTTGATGTCATAACTTAGCACTGTATGCTACAAAGCAGTCCAGATGCAGTTTGCGTATGCTCTTGTCTCAAGAGGATACCGACTCAGGGGACCGTGCTCCAGATGCGTTTTACGTGGGGCAGGGGCGACGAGGCGCCAAGAACGAAGAAACATAGCGTAAACGAGGGTGCCGGGACGATGACCACAACAACTGCTGACGACGCTGCAGGCGATGCCCACGCCCGCGCCAACGTGTTTCGTCTCGCCCTCGCCCAGGCGCTGGCCGGCGCCAATGCGGCGGTGATCTTCGCGACCGGCTCGATCGTCGGCGCGACGCTTGCGCCCAGCATGGCTTTGGCGACGCTGCCGATCTCGACCTACGTCATCGGCCTTGCCGCGGGTACGCTGCCGACCGGCGCCATCTCGCGACGCTTCGGTCGCCGCGTCGCCTTCATCATCGGCTCTGGCTGCGGTGCCCTGTGTGGCCTGCTCGCGGCCACCGCCATCGTCATGGGTTCGTTCGCGCTGTTCTGCATGGCCGCGTTCCTCGGCGGGCTTTACGGCGCCGTCGCCCACTCCTATCGCTTCGCCGCCTCCGACGGCGCGAGCGCCACGTACCGGCCAAAGGCAATCTCCTGGGTGATGGCGGGTGGCGTTTTCGCCGGCGTGCTCGGCCCGCAGCTGGTCGAATGGACCATGGGCTACTGGCCGCAATACCTGTTCGCGGCGAGCTTCGCGGCGCAGGCGATCGTCGCCCTGATCGCGATGATCGTGCTGTCCGGCGTGAATGCACCGCCACCGCCGCCGGCCGAACTCGCCGCCGGCCGGCCGCTGCTCGACATCATCCGCCAGCCCCGCTTCATCGCCGCCGCCGTCTGCGGCGTCGTCTCCTATACGATGATGAATCTGGTGATGACTTCGGCGCCGCTCGCGATGAAGCTGTGCGGATTGACCGTCAGCGATTCCAATTTCGGCCTGCAGTGGCACATCGTTTCGATGTTCGGGCCGAGCTTCTTCACCGGGATGCTGATCGCGCGCTTCGGCACCACGACCATGGTCGCGGTTGGCCTCCTCCTGGAAGCCGCAGCCGCCTGCATCGGCCTGTCCGGAATCAGTGCGATGCATTTCTGGGCGGTGCTGATCGTGCTGGGGCTCGGTTGGAACTTCTCGTTCGTCGCGGCGACCGCCCTGGTGGTCGAGACGCACCGGCCCGAGGAGCGCAACAAGACTCAAGCCTTCAACGACTTCCTGGTGTTCGGAATGATGGCGCTCGGCTCGCTGTCGAGTGGCCAGCTGCTGTCGAGCTATGGTTGGGACGCGGTCAACATCGTGGTGCTGCCGCTGGTCGCCCTCGCCCTTCTGTTTCTTGCAGCCAGTACCATAGCGAAACGCCGCGCCGCCACGGCGGCGTAGTGGCCGCAGCGGCATGATAGAGCGCCGATCCAGAAACTCCGAGCTAAGCCGGCGACACACGCAAGCTTAAGATGCCTCGCCAATGGCGCTTTCCTCACCAGCTCGCCGGCAACCGCTTCAGCCCGCGCAGCACGAAGGTCGGCCGCCACTCGGGGTTCTCGACGTCATCGATTCTCAGGGTGGGCAACCGCCGCAGCAGCGTCGCGATCGCAACCTCGGCCTCGATGCGCGCAAGCTGCGCCCCGAGGCAGTGATGGATGCCGCCGCCGAACGAGTGCGGGCGAATGTTCTTTCGGGCCACGTCGAGCTTGTCGGGCTCGGCATAGGCCTGCGGATCGCGATTGGCCGAGCCGAGCATGCACATCACGGAATCGCCCTTCTTGATCTCCTGCCCGCCGATCTCGCCCATGTCCTCCAGCGCGACGCGTCCCGTGACCTGCACCGACGAATCGTAACGCAGGAACTCCTCGATCGCATTGGGCGTCAGCTCCGGCCGGCTCTTCAGCAGCTCAAGCTGGTCCGGATTGCGATGCAGCGCCAACAGGCCGTTGCCGATCAGGTTGACGGTGGTTTCGTGACCGGCGCCGAACAGGAGAATGATATTGCCGCAAAGCTCCTCGTTGGTGAGCTTGTTGCCATCATCCTCCGCCTGCACGAGCTGGGTCGTCAGGTCGTCACCAGGCTGGCGACGGCGCAGCTCGAACAGCTTCAGGAAGTAATCCAGCGAGTTCTGATGGTTCTGGTTGGCTTCATCGATCTCCGCGCGCGTCAGCGGAACCGGATCGAGCAGCCGCCCGCCCGTGCGCTCGCGCATAAAGAACAATTCGCGGTCTTCCTCCGGAATCCCAAGCATGTCGCAGATGACGATCACCGGCAGGCGAAAGGCGAAATCGGCGATCAGGTCCATGCGGCCGGCCCTTTCCACCCGGTCGATCGAATCGTCAACGATCGCCTGGATGCGCGGCCGCATGTCTTCGACCCGCCGCGCGGTGAATGCCTTCACCACCAGCCCGCGCAGACGGGTGTGGTCCGGCGGATCCTGCGTCAACATCCAGTGGCTCATCGATCGGAACACCGGCTCGTCGAGGATGCCTTCGCCGTAGCGTGCAACCGTGCGGCCGGCGAAATCTTTGCCGAAGCGGCGATCGCGCAGAACCTGTGCGACATCCGCATTCCGGCTGACGAGATAGGCGCCGATTGGCGTCTTCATCATCGGCGCGTGGGTCCGCAGATACTCGTAAAACGGGTAAGGGTTACGGATGAAATCCGGCGATAGCGGATTGAAGGCAGGCCCGGCCGCTGGCGCAGCGTTTCTGACGGCTTCGTTCATGCGCGTCTCGTCCCTCTCTTGTCGTTTTGCACGTATCGTTTTCGCAATGCGGAATACATTCTAGGCGATCGGCCGGATGGCCGGTACTCGCATTTGAAATGCGCTGGCGAGAAGGCTTTCCTGCATTTGGCAAGCTGCAAAGCTCGGCATTTCGAAAATGTGATCGGACCGGCCCAACACGCCGTCGCTATAGAAATGTGCATGCCTCTATGCAGACATGTGTCGCGGGCCGCACACGTTACGTTGAGGTACGCCAGCGGCGCGTGATTTCCGTTGCCTTGCAAAAGGGCTGGGTCCAGTATTCCACCCAATCAATCATAAGAATCTCAATCCAAACAAGAATATCAGTCCAAGGGGAGAACGACCGATGATACCGGCTATCTTGCGCCATGCTACCCTGCGCCAAAGCGCTTTGATCGCTGCGGCGCTGGCAATCACGAGCATGAGCGCACCCGCGATGGCGCAGACGCCGCGCGCCAACGGAGAAACCGTCGGTATCCAGAACTACGCCTCCACCACCGGCAACATGCACGCGATCGTCGCCAAGGAAAAAGGCTTCTGCGAGAAGTACAATTTCAAATGCGAGATCAAGACCATCAACTCGACCTCGCTCGGTCTGCAGGCGCTGGTCGGCAAGACCATCGACTTCACCCAAGGCGGGGCTGACCTGGTCGGCGCAGCGGTCGTCGCCGGCGCCGACGTGGTGATCGTCGGCACCAGCCTGCCGGCCAATGTGCTCTCGGTCAGCGTCCGCAACGACGTGCCGCTGCCGAACCGGCCGAAGGGCTATCCGGCGATCATGCAGGACTTCAAAGGCAAGCGCATCGGCGTCGCCGCACGCGGCACGTCGAGCGAAAAGTACTTCAACGCCATGCTGAAGGATGGCGGCCTCAAGCCCGAAGACGTCACCTATGTCGCGATCGGCGCTCCGAACACCGGCTATACGGCACTCGCGATCGGCAAGCAGATCGACGCCATCATTATGTATCAGCCGCTGACGCAGCTCTGCCAGTTCAACAAGACCTGCGAAACCGTGATCGACATGACGGTCGGCGAAGGACCGAAGTCGCTGGCAGCGACCATCGGCGCCAACGTCATCTTCGCCGCGCGCCGCGAAATGGCGGAGAGCAACCCGAAGCTGATGGAGGCCTTCTATGCCGCCATGAAGGACGCCGCGGACTGGTTCAACGATCCGAAGAATTTCGAAGAGCTGGTCAAGATCTACACGCCGATCATCTCGTTCGGCGACATGGCGGGGGCCGACGATATGCGGCGGGCCTGGATCAAGAGCGTGATCCCGGCCTACAGCAAGGACCTGAAGGTCAAGGTCTCCGCGCTGCAGGAGATCATGGACTTCAGCTACGAGAACAAGATCATCGACGTGAAGGTCGATGCGAAGAAGGTTCTCTGGGACAAGGCTCCTCAGACACCCTGATCCCGGACAACACGAAAGCTCGTATCATGAACATGGCCACGCAACCGGCGCAGGCTCAAAGCGGCGCCGTTCCCTCAAGCCATCCCGCACCCGGCTCGGTGATCTTCGACAAGGTGTCGGTGGTGTTCGAAGCGGCGAACCTCACCGCCGTCTCGGAATTCTCGCTCGACATCGCGCCGGGCGAGTTCGTCTCGATCGTCGGCCCGAGCGGCTGCGGCAAGACCACGCTGTTGAACTACGCGGCAGGTCTGCTGCCGCCCGGCGCCGGCCGTGGCCGGCTGCTGGTCAACGGCAAGCCTCCGGTCACCGGCACCCACGACCTCGCCTACATGCTGGCCCGGGACGCGCTCGCGCCCTGGCGGACCGCACTCGGCAACGCCGAGCTCGGCACCGAGGTCCGCGGCGTGCCCGCCGAGCAACGCCGTGCCCGCGCGCTCGACCTCTTGGAAAAGGTTGGCCTGAAAGGCTTCGAGAATGCCTACCCGAAGGCGCTGTCGCAAGGCATGCGCCAGCGTGTTGCGCTCGCCCGCACCTTCTCGCTCGATTCGCCGATCCTTTTGATGGACGAGCCGTTCGGCGCCCTCGATGCGCAGACCAAGCTGCAACTCGAGGACGTGCTGCTGTCGCTATGGCAGCGCGAACGCCGCACGGTGATCTTCATCACCCACGACCTTTCCGAGGCCGTATCAATGTCCGACCGCGTGATCGTCATGAGTTCGCGGCCAGGTCGTATCATCGCCGACGTGCCGATCACTCTCGGCCGGCCCCGCTCGGTGCGAGCCCTGCAGAAGGATCCGCATTACCACGAGCTGTACTCGCAGGTCTGGAGCAAGCTGGAAGAAGGATTGAGCCAATGAACGATCAACGGCGGTTGAGCGGCCCGATGATCTGGGTCGCGCGCATCGTTTTCCTGGCGGCATTCTTCGCGCTGTGGGAATGGGTAGCCGATGCCAAACTGATCGACCCGATCCTGATCGGCAAGCCGAGCGGCATCGCGCAGTATCTCTGGGACGAGCTGTTCGTCACCCGCAGCCTGCTGAGCGATTTCTACTGGTCGATGGGCGGCACGGTGCTGGCATTCCTGCTTGGCAGCGTCGCCGGCATCCTGGTCGGCATGCTGTTCGTCACCTCGCCCTCGACGGAGGCGGTGTTCAACCCGATGCTGACCGCACTGAACGCGATGCCACGCATTGCGCTGGCGCCGTTGTTCATCATCTGGTTCGGCCTCGGCCTCGGATCCAAAGTCGCCGTTGGATTTAGCCTCACCTTCTTCATCGTGCTGACCAGTACGGTGGCCGGAGGCCGGGGCGTCAATCCGGATCATGTCACGCTGGCGCGCACGCTCGGCGCAAGCGAGTCGCAGATCTTCCGCAAGTTCGTGCTGCCGAGCGCGGTGCCGGTGATCTTCAACGGGCTGCGTCTCGGCCTCGTGTTCGCGTTGCTCGGCGTGATCGGCGCGGAGATCCTCGCCTCCGAGCACGGCCTCGGCCAGACGCTGTCGGTGCTGGCGGCGAGCTTCAAGACTAATGGCGTGTTCGGCATCATCTTCCTGTTGTCGCTGATTGGCGTGGCGATCAGCTGGGGGATGACTTCGCTGGAAAATCGCCTGCTGCGCTGGCGGTAACTACTGGATCACAGAGGACGTCTTGCGTGATGCCCGGCCTCGTGCCGGGCATCAACGTTTTGCGGAGCGCACAGCAAGGCATCGGCGGGGGTGATCGATGAGAGAGCCCGGCCGTCATGCATCCACGTTCGGTCGACTGAACCACATCAGCCGATCGCAAACTTGCCCGCAAACAGCAGCGCCAGCACCAGCACCGCAGGCTTCGCCTCCGCAATCTTGCCCGAGATGAGCTTCGCCAGCGCATAGGTGATGAAGCCGAGGCCGATTCCAGTGGCGATCGAATAGGTCAACGGCATCGCGATCGCAGCCACCACCGCCGGCGCGTATTCGGTAACATCGTCCCAGTTCATCTCGGCGAGTCCGCGCGCCATCACGCAGGCGACATAGAGCAGAGCCGCCGACGAGGCATAGGCCGGCACCATGCCTGCGAGTGGCGCGAAGAACAGGGCCAGGAGAAAGAACAGCGCGACGAACACCGCCGTCAGACCGGTGCGGCCGCCGGCAGCGACACCGGATGCGCTCTCGATATAGCTCGTCGTGGTCGAGGTACCGATCAGCGAACCGAACATCGCGGCGAAGCTGTCGGCGATCAACGCCTGCTTCATACGCGGCAGATTGCCATCCTGATCTGTCAGGCCGGCACGATGGGTCACGCCGATCAACGTGCCGGCATTGTCGAACACGTCGATGAACAGGAACGAGAACACGACGATGATGAACGTCAGTTCGAACGCACGCGAGAAATCGAGTTGCAGCAATGTCGGTGCCAGCGACGGCGGCAGCGACACGACGCCGCCAAAGCTCGCGAGCCCAAACGGCAGGCCGAGCAGCGACACGGCCAGGATGCCGAGCAGCGTACCGCCGACGACATGGCGCGCATTCAACGCGACGATCAGCACGAAACCGAGCAGAGAGAGGACCGCGGGCAGGTGATCGAAGCCCGTGAGCGGTCCGAGCGTCACCAGCGTCACCGGATGGGCGACGACGATCTTGGCCTGCTCCAATGCGATGATGCCAAGGAATAAGCCGACGCCCGCGGAAATCGCGAACTTGAGGTTGCGGGGGATCGCGTTGATCACATACTCGCGGACGCGAAAGATCGAGAGCAAGAAAAACAGCACACCCGAGAGGAAGACGGCTGCAAGCGCCTGCTGCCAGGTATATTTATAGCCGAGGACGACCGTGAAGGCGAAGAACGCGTTCAGCCCCATGCCGGGCGCCAACCCGATCGGATAGTTGGCGTAGAATGCCATCACCAGGGTCGACACCGCGGCGGCGATGCAGGTGGCGACGAAAACCGCGCCCTTGTCCAACCCCGCAGCACCGAGGATCGTCGGGTTGACGAAGACGATGTAGACCATCGTCAGGAACGTGGTGAGACCAGCGATGAATTCGGTGCGAACTGACGTGCCGTGCGCGCTCAGCCCGAACTGGCGTTCGAGAAAACCGGTCTTCTGTTCCATATTGCCCTCGCAGCCGCTGCTGTGAAGCATAGAGCCGCTGCCACCGGGCGCGAGCCACGTGGGCGGTTTTCCACTGGAGAGAGGCTCTATTTTGCTGCGCCGACCTGCTGCTGCGGCCGGATGATTGCCCAACCGATCCGCAACATGGGCTGACGGCCGTTCAGATAACGCGAGAACGTGCGCGGCACTTCCGGCACCAGGCCGGGAAAACGACGAGCGATATCCTCCGGCGGCGTACCCGCGGTATCGGCCGCACGCCAGACCACCACGCCGCCGCTCTGCCGGAAAGTCTCGAGCGTGAGCCACGGCGTCTTTTCCGGCGTCGCATCGAGCAGCAAACGCGGCCGGCCCGGCGCGGTCACGCTGATTAGTGCGGCAAGCTCCGGATCGCCCGCGACCGCGCGCAGCGGCTGACCGGTGCGGCGCTGGAAGCTATCGCCGAAGAACGTACCGATGGCGCGCGCGGGAAACATCGTCTTGATGTCGGTTGCGGCAACCAGTGGCTGCACCAGCGTCATCCCGAGAAGGTACAGCGCTGGCGCGGCAACGATCCAGAGCCAGAGCGTGCGCAACAGGCGCTGCCGGCGGAACGCGATCAGATCACCGGCGGCGACCACCGCCGCGAGACCCGACAGCAGCAACAGCGTGCCGCCGCCGCCGAGCAGATGCGGCCAGCCGAGCAGCGCCGACGCCAAGCTGAACAGCAGCGCCGGCACAACCGCAAAACCGTAGACGAACGGCCGCGCCAACGGATCGATCGGCGGACGGTAAATCACCGGCGCACGCGTTTCGGCGCTATTGAATCGGCGCGCATTGACGATCCCCAGCAGCGCAATGCCGGCGAGCGCCAGCAGCAGATAACCCGCGAACATCGCCCAGCGCCAGAGCCATCCTTCCGGCGCCGATACATCGGACAGCGCAAACGGCGAACTCGTTCCCGTGCGCCACACGTAAACCGCATAAGGCAGCACCAGTACCAGCACGACCACGGCCGCCAGCGCCGCATCGGCCGAGGCGAGCGCGCGCCGGCCACGCGCGGTCCCCAGCGCAAAAGTGATCAACAGCACCAGCAGCGGAACTGCCGCATTGGTGGTGAGCAACAACAACCCCGCGGCGATCGACAGCGAGAACCATGCCCTCCTGAGGCCTTCCAGCACCCGCCAGGCCCCCAGCAGCGTCAGCCCCCATAACGGCTGGGCCAAAATCTCCGGCCTGAACTCGACCTGCGGAAAGGAGAAGGTCAGGACCGTGGCCGTCAGCAGCACCGCGACCACGGCCTGCTGCGGGCCGACGATCGCGCTGCCGAGGCGGAAGACCGCCAGGAACGCGACGGCGAAACAGACCTGCGACAGGAGATAGAGACCGAACACATGGTTTCCGGCGAGACGGAAGACGATGTCCGCGAGCCAATAGGCCAGCGGCGGCTCGTTACCGACGCCCATCATGTATTCCCGGCCATAGGCCAAACTCATAGCCAGGTCGCCGGGCGGACTCGCGTAAAGCAAGGACGGGATGATCAGCCACAGCATCGCCTGCGCCAGCACCGCGACCCAGAACATCAGCACGGGCCGCACACGGATCAGTTCGACGATCAGGGAGGTGAAACGCATGGCAGGCCGAAATGGTGGGATCTGCTCATGGGACGAGCCCGTTGAGTCGCCCCATGATCTTATCTGTTTGCCTGAGCGCGATCCTTTCGGAAAGCCCGGTTTCCACGTCGCACCAACGCGGCCGTTCCGGTTCGATCATGCCCCATCCATGTTGTCTGTAAAGCGCAGGCGCGTCGCAGCAACAGAACAGGCCAGCGACATCCACCGGACGACCGGCGGGCCGATACCGCACCGAACCGTCAAACGGAGGCGAAGTCGTCCGCGCCCTGCAGCAGCGCGGCCACCGGAGCAAATAGACGGCGGTGATGCGCGGTGGGTCCGAGGCGGCGCAACGCTTCCAGATGCGCTGGCACGCCGTAGCCCATATGGCTTTCGAAACCGTAACCCGGATGATCGACGGCGAGACGGCACATCAGCCGATCGCGGGTCACCTTGGCGACGATCGACGCAGCGGCGATCGAAGCAACGATCGCATCGCCGCCGATCACCGCCTCACACGCGCAGGCTACATCGATTGTGTCGCGGCCATCGACGAACACATGCTCCGGCTTCTCGGGCAGCGCCTGCACCGACTGCGCCAGCGCCCACAACGACGCTCGCAGAATGTTGTCGCGTTCGATGCGAGCAACCGAAGCAACCGTCACCGAAACAGCGGCGGTGCGGCAAATCTCCTCGAACAGTTCTTCGCGGCGTTCGCGCGTCAGCTTCTTCGAATCGTCGAGGCCCTTCGGCACGCAGGCGGGATCAAGCACAACGGCAGCAGCCACCACCGGCCCCGCGAGCGGCCCGCGGCCCGCCTCATCGCAGCCGGCGACGATGCGAAGCCCCTTGGTCAGTAGCGCGCGTTCACGGCGGAAGGTCGGCGCCTGCGCCCGCTTCGCACTAGGGCCTTTCACGCCCTTGCTCTTGGCGTCGGCGCCTTCGGCGTCGGCCCTCTTGGCGGCGCGCATTCTCGCCTTGCCGGCGGGGCTCGTCGCCTCGCCTGCGTCCGCCGCCAACTTTGCTGCTGCTCGAATCATGCGGCGATGGTGGCGAGGCCTGCCGTCAATCGCAACCCGTGTCTTGGGCCGGACCTGGGGTTATCGCCGCAATTCTCGCCACCGGGGCGGCGATGCCTGTCTCTCCCGGTCCAGACAGTGCCGGGAACCTCAGAACAGACTGAGCTGACCGCCGCCGTTCTGCGGCCGAACGAAGTGCTCCGTCGTCAGCCGCGCCGGCTTCTTGTTCAGCCCGAGCTTGCCGCAGGCGATCTCGAAGCGGCGGCCGATCATCCAGGCCATCGGACCGGTTCCCTTCATCCGCACGCCCCACTGCGAGTCATAGTCTTTGCCACCACGGACATCGCGGATCATCGTGAAGACGTGCCGGTATTTGTCGGGATAGTTGGCGAGCAGCCACTCGCGGAACAGGTCGCGCACCTCCAACGGCAGACGCAGCAGGATATAGCTCGCCTCCTTGACGCCGATATGCGCCGCCGAGTCGAGGATGCGTTCCATCTCCGCATCGTTCAGCGCCGGAATGATCGGCGACACCATCACCTTCGCCGGCACGCCCGCCTCGGCCAGCCGTTTCAGCGCTTCCAGCCGCCGCGTCGGCGTCGAGGCGCGCGGCTCCATCGCCCGCGCGAGTTTGGAATCCAGCGTCGTCACCGAGAGGCCGACCTTCACCAGATTGCGCTTGGCCATCCGCTCCAGGATATCGAGGTCGCGCACCACCAGCGCCGACTTCGTGACGATGCCGACCGGATGCGATACGCGATCCAGCACCTCGAGGATGCCGCGCATGATCTTCAGGTCGCGCTCGATCGGCTGATAGGGATCGGTGTTGGTGCCGATCGCGATCATCTTCGGCTGGTAGTCAGGATGCGCGAGCTCCTTCTCCAACAGCGCTGGTGCGTCATGTTTGGCGAACAGCTTGGATTCGAAGTCGAGCCCCGGTGACAGACCGAGATAAGCGTGGGTCGGCCGCGCGAAACAATAGACGCAGCCGTGCTCGCAACCGCGGTAGGGATTGATCGAACGATCGAAGCCAATGTCCGGCGAGTCGTTGCGGGTAATCACCTTGCGCGCGCTGTCGGCGCCGACCGTGGTCTTGAAGGGCGGCAGATCCTCGATACTCTGCCAGCCGTCGTCGAAAGCGACCCGCGCCTCCGCCTCGTAACGGCCACTCGCATTCGACTGCGCGCCCCGGCCACGCCGACGTTCGCTCTCGACTGCAGCCTCATGCTGCGGAACGACCGTTTCCGCTCCCGCCGCTTTCTTCCGCCGCAACGATGATACCGACTTGCTCATGGGACCAGGACCGCGGCGCGAGCCGCGCCCCTCTCATTGATAAGGGCCAGCAGCCCTCCGAGGCGCCCTGCACCACTTTGCCGGCAGCCTCCGGGCCTGAACTCACCATATCACAGAATGAGAACATAACAAGAACATAAGCAATTGCGCCAGAGCCCCATGCGAGGATCGATGAAATGCTCGCAGCCTTGTGATGGCGGGCGCAACCGCGAGCCTTTCGGGGGAACCGCGCAATGACCAGCTCAAGGCCGACATCCGGACGGCTTTGCGGCCTTCCGTCATTGCGAGGAGAACAAGTCATGCGTTCATTCATACTGGCAGCAGCCCTGACAGCCGGCGCGCTTCTGGCCGGCACCCCGGCGACAGCCGAAACCGAATATCCCTATTGCACCAGCGGCGGATGGGGCACCGACGGCAGTTGCAGCTTTGCGACGCTCCAGCAATGTCAGGCTTTCGTGCGCGGCGTCGGCGGATCCTGCGTGCTGAACCCGCGCGTCGCGCAACGTTCGAATCCGAACAACGCGATGGCAGGCCCGCGCCGAATCAGCCGCGACTGACGCGGTCCGGACGCGGCACCGCCGACTGCCTGCAATCGAGGCAGATTTCGGTTCCGACAGGTGATAACAGTGCGGTCCTTGACAGTTCCATGACGTGACGGACCGCCCATGTTAAGTGTCATCGTATTGGCTGACGGCGACGAGCGCAGCGTCGTCATGACGCTTGCAGCGCTCGTGCCGGGCGCCGCAGCGGGCCTGATCCGGGACGTGCTGCTGGTCGATCGGGAATCGAGCGCCGCAATGGAGCGTGTCGCCGACGTGGCCGGCTGCCACTATCTGGTCCAGCAAGGGTCGGCAGGCGCGAGGCTCAGCAAGGGCGCCGAAACCGCCCGCTCGAACTGGCTGTTGTTTCTGCGGGCCGGCGCGATCCTCGAAGGAAACTGGATCGACGAGCTCGGCCAATTCATGGAAAACGCGAGCCTGGCGGCCAAGACCCGCGCCGCGATCTTCCGCCACGCCCGGTCGCCCTATGCGGAAGCGCGCATGCGCGACGCGCTGAAGAGCGCCGGGCGCTGGCTGCTCGGCCCTTCGCCCGACCAGGGCCTCTTGATCGCGCGGCAGCACTATCAACACCTCGGCGGACACGACACAAGCTCCGAACGCGCCGAGAAGAAGCTGCTCGCCAAGCTCAGTCGCAAGCACCGCATCATCCTGCGCAGCCGCATCGTCGCCGGCACCTGACGGTCCATTTGTCGCGACGCCCGGCGCGGAGCCGCCGCGCCTCTATAATTGACTTACTCCACAATTTTGTTGATAAAGTCAAATAGTAGCGAGGTGCCACATGGCGAAGCAGCAAGCAACCAGGACGCGCGGCGAGCAGGATTTAGACGGACTGCAGGCCGATGTTGCCGCCGTCCGCCGTTTCAACCGCTTCTACACACGCCAGATCGGCTTGATCGAGCCGAAGCACCTGCACACCAGCGTCTCGTTGCCTGAGGCGCGCATTTTGTATGAACTCGCGCATCGCCAGCCGCTGTCGCCAAAGACACTGGCGGACGACCTCGGGATCGATCCCGGCCAGCTTTCGCGCATGTTGCAAAGCCTGCAGCAGCGCCAGTTGCTCTCACGCAAGCCTTCCACGTTCGACCGGCGTCAGGTCGAGATCGCGCTCAGCGCGAAGGGCCGCGCAACGTTCGCTGATCTCGACAAGCGGACACAGGAATTCGTCACCACCTTCCTGCAAGGGCTGGCGCCGGAACGCCGAGGCCGTGTCGTCCGGGCGATGGACAACATCGAGCGCGCGCTGAAGACGAACGAAGCGCTCAAATCTCCGATCGTGCTGCGCACCCATCGCGCCGGCGACGTCGGCTGGATCATCTCCCGGCATGGCGCGCTCTACGCGGAGGAATTCGGCTGGAGCATCGACTTCGAGGCGCTCGTCGCCGAGATCGCCGCGCAGTTCGTCAAGACCTACGATCCGGAACGGGAACGCTGCTGGATCGCCGAGATCGACGGCGAGCGCGCCGGCACGGTGACGCTGGTGAAAGGCACCAAGACCACAGCCAAGCTGCGGCTGCTGCTGGTGGAGCCGAGTGCCCGCGGCACCGGCGTCGGCAAGGCGCTGGTCGGCGAATGCCTGCGCTTCGCCAGGCAAGCAGGCTACAAGTCGGTGACGCTGTGGACCCAGAGCATCCTGATCCCCGCCCGCCGCATCTACCAGGACGCAGGCTTCCGCCTGGTCGAGACGAAGCCGCACCATAGTTTCGGTGCCGATCTCGTCGGCGAAACCTGGACGCTCGCGCTGTGAGCGGCGCGGGCAGCGAGCCGCCGCGCATCAGCGCCGCGCTCCTTGCCTTCCATCGCGCCAATGCCCGCCGCCTGCGCTGCGCGGCCTATCGCGACGCATGGCAGCGGTTATGGCGGTGGATTGCCCGCGCCGCGCGCTCCTTCGGTGATCGCCAGCGCCACCGCTCCGGGACGCATCCCAGTCGGCTTCGACGCTAGTCGGCTTGCGTATGGCGCATGCCGTGACTCGGCGGGATGCGACGATCAATCCGCCGTTAGAGCGTGGCACCCTTCGCCTTGTCGCGGCGCAGGTGCTCGTCCAGCCGCGGCATGATCTCGACGAAGTTGCAGGGCCGCGTGCGGTAATCGAGTTGGGCGGCGAGAATGCCGTCCCAGCCGTCACGGCAGGCACCAGGCGAACCCGGCAGACAGAAGATGTAGGTCGAGCCCGCGACGCCCGCGGTTGCCCGGCTCTGAATCGTCGAGGTGCCGATCTTGGCGTGGCTCAGCATGTGGAAGGCTATGGAGAAGCCGTCCATCCGCTTTTCGAACAAAGGCTCGATGGCCTCCGGCGTGACATCGCGACCGGTGAAGCCAGTGCCGCCGGTGGTAATCACCACGTCGATGTTCGGATCGGCGATCCAGATCTGGACTTGGCTGCGGATGCGTTCGACGTCGTCCGGCACGATGTTGCGGGTGGCGAGACGATGCCCCGCTGCCGTCAGCCGCTCCGCCAGCGTGCTACCCGACTTGTCATCGTCCAATGCCCGGGTGTCGGAGACGGTCAACACCGCGATGTTGAGCGGAACGAACGCACGGGCCTGATCTGCTGACATCATTTGGGCCGCCAAATAAGGACTGACGTGGTTATCGAGCATGATCTTGATCGGAACTCCGCATCCTTGCTTGGCGCCGACGCGGCCGCCCCGATCGGGAGAACACGCTATAGGTTCACGCCGGGCGCGAAGGTGTTGCAGGCCTGCACCGAGCCCTGCTGATAGCCGATCATGAACCAGCGGCGGCGCTGCTCCGCCGAACCGTGAGTGAACGAGTCCGGCACCACGCGTCCTTGCGCCTTGCGCTGCAAGGTATCGTCGCCGATCGCCGACGCAGTCTGCAGCGCAGCATCGATGTCACCTTCCTCGAGGAAGTTCGGCCGCTTCTGCTTCTCCTTGTTGACCCAGACACCGGACAGGCAATCCGCCTGCAGTTCGACACGCACCTGCAGCGCGTTCGCCTCCGCCCGGCTGCCGGCCTGCTGCTGCAGGCGCTGCACGCGCGAGAGGATGCCGAGCTTGTTCTGAACGTGGTGTCCCGCCTCATGCGCGATGATGTAGGCGGCGGTGAACTGGCAAGCCTTGCCCGAGCAGCCGCGGAAACGCGTCTCGACCTCACGGAAGAAATTGGTGTCGAGGAATATCTGCTGATCCGGAGGACAATAGAACGGCCCCATCGCGCTCTGCGCCATGCCGCAGCGGCCACCGTTGGTCGCGTTGCGGAACAGCACGACGCGCGGGCCGGTATACTGCTGGCCGGCCGCCTGGAAGATCTCCGTCCAGCGATCATCGATTTCGCCGAGCACACCGGAGATGAAGCTGCCCATCTCGTCTTGCGGAACGCCGCGCTTGGCGCTCGTCTGCGACGGACGATCCATCTGAATGGACGGCGCGCCACCCCCACCCGACAAGATTTCGGCACCGCCTATCAGGATGCGCGGATCGATGCCGACCGCCCAGCCGATCAGGCCGAGCACCAGGATCGTGCCGATGCCGAGCCCGCCGCCACCGCCAATCGGGATACCGAAACCGCCGCCGCCACCGCCAAACCCGCCGCTGTCGTCGCGCCGGTCGTCAATGTTGTCGCTGCGACGAAAGTCATCGTAGCGCATGGCGGCTCTCCTTCATTTCCACGTTGCGACCCCGCTTCGGCGCCGCGCTATCACACGACGATACCAGCGAAAATTCCTCTCACCCATCCATAGCGCGCTCGGCAAAAATTGCCTAGCGCCAAACCGCTCGCAATTAAGTCGATTTTTACCTAGCTCGGTCAGGATCACACCAGTCGGTTTTAGTTAGTCCCGCGTCGCCGGCTGCGTCGCCTGAGTCAGAGTTTGAGTCATGGGTGTGTCGCGTCGCGGGGCGTCTCTTAAGACGCCCCGCTTCTCTTTGGAATCTCAGTTGCAATCGCACATCATCGTGGGCGATTGCGTCGCCGAAATGGCGAGGATGCAACCCGGATCGGTCGATCTGGTGTTCGCCGATCCGCCGTATAACCTGCAGCTCAAGGGCGATCTGAAACGCCCCGACGAGTCGCATGTCGATGCGGTCAACGACGATTGGGACAAGTTCTCATCGTTCGCCGCCTATGACGACTTCACGCGCGCATGGCTGCTCGCCTGCCGCCGCATCATGAAGCCGTCAGCGACGATCTGGGTGATCGGCTCCTATCACAACATCTTCCGCGTCGGCGCGATGATGCAGGATCTCGGCTTCTGGATCCTGAACGACATCGTCTGGCGCAAGTCGAATCCGATGCCGAACTTCCGTGGCCGCCGCTTCACCAACGCGCACGAGACCATGATCTGGGCTGCGCGCGACGAGAACGCGAAGGGCTACACGTTCAACTACGAAGCGCTGAAGGCAGCCAACGAGGACGTGCAGATGCGTTCCGACTGGCTGATCCCGCTCTGCACCGGCGAGGAGCGCCTCAAGGGGAGCGACGGCAAGAAGGTTCACCCGACGCAGAAGCCAGAAGGCCTGCTCGCGCGCGTGCTGTTGTCATCGTCGAAGCCCGGCGACGTCGTGCTCGACCCATTCAACGGCACCGGCACCACCGGCGCCGTCGCCAAGCGCCTGCGCCGCAACTACATCGGCTTCGAGCGCGAGCACGCCTATGCCAAGGCAGCCGAAGCCCGCATCGCCGCCGTGGAACCATTGCCCGAGGATACGTTGGCGCCGTTCATGACCGCGCGTGGCGCACCGCGCGTGGCGTTCTCCGAGCTGATCGACCGCGGCATGATCCTGCCGGGCACGAAGCTCGTCGATGCCAAGAAACGCCATGGTGCGCTGGTGCGCGCCGATGGTGCGATCGCGCTCGGCGACAAGGTCGGCTCGATCCACCGCATCGGCGCCGTCGCGCAAGGCTCGGAGGCCTGCAACGGCTGGACCTTCTGGCACATCGAGACCAAGAAGGGCCTGAAGCTGATCGACGAATTGCGCGCTGAAATCCGCAGCAAGATGGCGGCAAGCTGACCCTATCATTCGCAACCGAACGTCGGGATATCTCGCCCGGCGTTCGCATGCCTTCCATATGCCCACGTCAGTCGCAAGACGGGGTTGCCGCGCCATACTCCGCCATGCCATCACCCTGGCCGAATTCACGCAAGCACCAGGGCTGACGCATGACCATCCTTATCGCAGGCGGCGGAATCGGCGGTCTCGCGCTGGCACTCAGCCTGCATCAGATCGGCATGTCCTGTCGCGTGTTCGAGAGCGTGAGCGAACTGAAGCCGCTCGGCGTCGGCATCAATGTGCTACCGCATGCTGGCCGCGAACTGATCGAACTCGGCCTGCTCGACAAGCTCGACGCCGCCGGCGTTCGCACCAAGGAGCTTGCCTACTTCTCCAAGCACGGCAAGCCGATCTGGTCAGAGCCGCGCGGGCTCGATGCCGGGTACAAATGGCCGCAATTCTCGATCCATCGCGGCACCCTGCAGCAGATCCTGCTCGATGCCGTGCTCGAACGCATCGGCCGCGACAACGTGCTCACCAGCCATCACCTCACCGGCTGGGACGAGACCGCGGACGGCGTACGCGCCACCTTCATCGACAAGGCGACCGGCAAGCCACAGGGCAGTCGCGACGGCACGCTGCTGATCGCCGCCGACGGCATCCATTCCGCTGTGCGCGAGACGCTGTATCCGCAGGAGGGCGCTCCGATCTGGAACGGCCGCATCCTCTGGCGCGGCATCACCACCGGGGACAGCTATCTGTCCGGCCGGACCATGATCATGGCCGGGCACCAGCACGTGAAATTCGTCTGCTACCCGATCTCGCAAGAGGACTCACAAGGTCGGCAGCAGATCAACTGGATCGCCGAGCGCACGCTCGACCCGAGCTACCAATGGCGGCGCGAAGACTACAACCGCGCCGGCAGGCTCGACGAGTTCCTGCCGTGGTTCGAGGACTGGCGCTTCGGCTGGCTCGACGTGCCGACGCTGATCGAACACTGCAGCCACGTCTACGAATATCCGTTGGTCGATCGCGATCCGCTCGATCGTTGGACCTTCGGCCGCGTCACATTGATGGGCGATGCCGCGCATCCGATGTATCCGATCGGCTCGAACGGCGCCTCGCAGGCGATCCTCGATGCACGCACGCTTGCGCGCGAGCTTCTTGCCAAGGGTCCCACGGTTGCAGCGCTTGAGGCTTACGAGACGGAGCGGCGCCCCGCGACGGCCGAGCTCGTGCGGCTCAACCGCCGCAACGGTCCCGAGCAGGTGATGCAGCTCGTGGAAGAGCGCGCGCCGGACGGCTTCGATGTCGTGACCGACGTGCTGTCGCAGGCCGAGCTTGAAGACATCGCCAGCACCTACAAGCGCGTGGCGGGCTTCCAGGTCGATGCACTGAACGCCAAACCGCCGATCGTGCAGCTCGCCGCCAAAGCCTAGCGCAGAGCCTGACGTATCGCCTTCACCGCATCGACCAGCCGCGACGTAGACGTTGCGGTTGCGAGAAGGACGCCATCGCCGTCGGTCAATTTCGCCTCGACGAACACGACCGTCTTGCCGAGTTGCACCACCTTCGCCTCGCTATAGATCGTGCCGACCTTGGCCGGGGCAAGGAAGTTCACCGTCATGGTCACGGTGGGCGTATAAAGTTTGCCGCCGGTCATGATGAACGCCGCCGGCCCCATCGTGTCGTCGAGCATCGCCGTCAGGAATCCACCCTGGATGCAGCCCGCTGGATTGCAAAACTCCGGCCGGCCCTGAAAGCTCAGGCGAATCCATCCCTCGTCCGGCTTCGCATCCAACATCGTCCAGCCGAGAAGCTGCGAGCATGGCGGCATCTGAAAATCATCGAGCGCGGTCCGGACCATTCCCGTCTCTCTTAAACGTTGAAACACCTTGCATTACCACCGCTCTCCTGACAGCGTGGGGTCAGGAGAGCTCGCCATGCGACGTGCCGACCGCCTGATCGATCTGGTTGCCCGGCTAAAAGCGAAGCCGCTGATCCGCGCCGAGGATCTCGCCGCGGCGATGGAGACATCGGTCCGCACCATCTATCGCGATATCGCAACCCTGCAGGCGATGGGCCTGCCGATCGACGGGCAGGCTGGCGTCGGCTACATGCTCCGGGGGAACGTCGACCTGCCGCAACTCGCCTTTGGCCACGACCAGCTCGACGCCATCGCGCTCGGGCTCGCCTTCGTCGAACAGGTCGGCGATCCCGAGCTCGCCGCCGCGGCCCGCGAGGCCCGTGCCAAGATCGACGCGGCCTGGGCCGAGCAACCGACGCCACCGCCCTCGCAGCGGCGACTGCGCGCACGGCAGCTGTTCGAACAGCGCGCCCCGCGATGCGCCGCACTGGTGCGCAAGGCGATCCGCCAGAGCAAGCTGCTCGGCTTCAGCTACCGCGATGCCGCCCAGCAGCACACCGAACGGCTGGTGCATCCGCTGGCGCTGACCACCTATGCTCATGGCTGGCTGCTGATCTCGTGGTGCCCCGATCGCAACGATTTTCGCGTATTCCGGCTCGACCGCATGCAGCAGGTGACGATCAGCGATCAGGGCTTCGTCGAACAGGCCGGCCGCGATCTCTCCACCTACCTCAAGCAGCGGCACTGAGCATGATCCGGAACGGTGGCACTGGTTTTCCAACAAGGCTTGTCCACGGGCGCGACCCGAGGATCATGCTCAAAGAAATCAGCCCCTCCAAAAACAGACTCTGAGGCGCTACTCGCCAAGCCCGTGCGCGACGACCTTGCGCATGACGTTGGGCAACGCCTCCTCTCTCAACGTCGCGATAGGCACCCAACGCATGCCACGCGGGGCGCGCGAACCGCGCGGCGCATGCGCCGTGTAGACGACGAGTTCCAGCGGAAAATGCGTGAACACGTGCGTCACCACTCCCACTTTCCGGTGCCACCGCTTGACGCCCGCGAGCGCCGGCGCCGCCTGCAAGGCCAGCTCATCGTCGTGATCGACAATCCAGTCCGATGTCGGCACCTCGGTCATGCCGCCGAGCAGGCCCTTCTCCGGCCGGGTGCGGACGAGGATGTCCGCATCGCGGATCACCACGAAGGCTGCGCCACGCCGCAACGCACCGCTCTTTTTTGGGGTCTTGCGCGGGAAGCTCTCTTGCGTGCCCGCCGCGCGCGCGGCACACCTGTCCGTCAACGGGCACAGCACGCAGGCCGGCTTCTTCGGCGTGCAGATGGTGGCGCCGAGATCCATCGCCGCCTGCGCGGCATCGCCAGGCCGCTCCGGCGAGACCAGGGTTTGCGCCAGCGCCTGCAGTTTCGGCTTCGCCTTCGGCAGTTCCTCCTCGACCGCATAGAGTCGCGACACCACGCGCTCGATATTGCCGTCGAGCGGCATCAACGGGCGATCGAAGGCGATCGCGGCGATCGCCGCCGCCGTATAGGCGCCGATGCCCGGCAGCGCGCGCAGGCCGTCTTCGGTATCCGGAAATCGACCGCCATGCTCGCGCAACACCACGGCCGCGCAGGCGTGCAGGTTGCGCGCCCGCGAGTAGTAGCCAAGCCCCGCCCACATCCGCAGCACGTCGTCGAGCGAGGCCGCGCTCAGCGCTTCCACTGTCGGCCAGCGCTGGGTGAACTTCTCGAAATATGGACCGACGGCTTTCACCGTGGTCTGCTGCAGCATGATCTCCGACAGCCACACACGATAGGGATCGCTGCGCTCGCCCTCCCGCGCCCGCCATGGCAACACCCGGCGATGCCGGTCATACCAGGCGAGCAGCTGCGCGGGACGGCTGGCGAGCGCCTCGTCCCCCGCACGCGCTTCGGCTTTCTTCCGCCTGACGGCTGCCCCTGATAAGGTCATGCCTCAGGTGTCGCAGAGTGGTTTCTGCGAGACAAGTGGATGCCAACCGTTTCCTGACCAAATGTCCAAGCCCGGTCCCCTTTTTGCCAAACCGCTTGCCGCGATCATCGGCAAGACGGTCAACGACGTCTTCGCCAAGCAGGGGTTCGCCTCGCGCGAACTGGTGACGCGCTGGGCCGAGATCGCCGGGGCCGAGATCGCCGAGCATTCGCAGCCGCTGAAGATCCAGTGGCAGCGACCGGTCGGCGACCAGCCACCGGAACCGGCGACGCTGGTGCTGCGAGTGGAAGGGCCGATGGCGCTGGAAATCCAGCACAGCTCGGGTGTGATCCTGGAGCGAGTGAACCGCTTCCTCGGCTGGCAGGCGGTGGGGCGGCTATCGCTGCGGCAGGCGCCGTTGACGCGACCCGAAACGCGCCGGCCGCCAAAGAAGCTCGACGCCGCCAAGGTCGCCGAAATCGCCAAGGGCCTGACGGCGGTCGAGGATGACGGACTGAAGGATGCGCTCGCCCGCCTCGGCGCGGCCGTCACAAAGCCAATCAAGCGAAATTGAGTCCGGGCAGGCCTGCCGCCATCGGCCTGCCATTGCCACAATGCCTGTTTCAAGCTAGCCACTGCCGGGGTTCCGGCAACCAACCGCCAGGTCCGGCGGCCCCACGCCGTTTCAGGAGCAAGCCTTTGACCCTCACCCGTCGCGAGTTCACCGCCGCCCTGTCCCTGACCGCACTCGTTGCCGCAGCGGGCGCCTCGCCGCTGGGCCTGATCCGCAGCGCATTTGCCCAGGACGTGAGTCTTACCGATCTCGCCCAGCCCTCGCCGCTCGGCGACGTCGTACTCGGCGCAACCAACTCACCGGTGACCGTGGTGGAATATGCGTCGATGACCTGCGGCCATTGTGCCGAGTTTCATAAGACGGTGTTCCCGAAGCTGAAGTCAGAATACATCGATACCAACAAAATCCGCTTCATCTTCCGCGAATTCCCGCTCGACATCAAAGCCGCTGCTGGTTCCATGCTGGCGCGCTGCGTCGGCAAGGATGATCCGAAGAAGTATTTCGCTGTGATCGATATCCTGTTCGCCTCCCAGAACGACTGGGTGCTGAAGGACACGTCCGAGCAGTTGCGCCGGATCGGTAAACAGGCCGGCATGAGCGACGACACCTTCAATGCCTGTCTGAGCAACCAGAGCATGCTCGACGCCATCAAGAAGGGCCAGGACTTCGCGTTCGAGAAGCTGAAGGTCGATTCCACGCCAACGCTGTTCGTCAATGGAACCCGGCTGAAGGGTGGCGCCTCGTTCGAAGATTTCCAGAAGCTGATCGACCCGAACCTGAAAAGCTGACGCTTTGGAAGGTGGAACCCGGCGGATCAACAGCTATTTTTGATCCGCGAGCGCCCAGCTAAATGTCTGGAAAAGCTGAGTAAGGCGGTTGCAGCGGGGGAGTGGTCTGGTCAATGTCCGGACCGCTTGTCGCGGGATGCGACTCAGTGCCCTTTGGGTATAGATTCGAATGACAGCCCCGCGGCGAACGTGATCGTTTGCCTGCTGAAAGAACCAGTACTCCATGAAACTGACGCGACTCCGCCTGCACGGCTTCAAGTCTTTCGTTGAGCCTACGGATTTTCATATCGAGCCTGGTCTGACCGGCGTCGTCGGCCCGAACGGCTGCGGCAAGTCCAACCTGGTCGAAGCGCTGCGCTGGGTGATGGGTGAAACCTCGCACAAGTCGCTGCGCGCAGCTGACATGGATTCGGTGATCTTCGCGGGTTCCGGCAACCGGCCGTCGCGCAATCATGCCGAAGTGTCAATGAGCATCGACAACCGCGAGCGCACGGCGCCTGCGGCGGTCAACGATGAAGACTATCTGGAAATCTCCCGCCGTATCGAGCGCGAGGCAGGCTCCGCCTATCGCATCAACGGCCGCGAAGTGCGGGCACGCGACGTGCAGATTCTGTTCGCCGACGCTGCAACCGGTGCCCGCTCGCCGGCTCTCGTCCACCAAGGGCGGATCGGCGAGATCATTCAGGCGAAGCCCGAACAGCGCCGCCGCGTGCTGGAAGACGCCGCCGGCGTCGCCGGCCTGCACGCGCGCCGCCATGAGGCGGAGCTGCGGCTGAAGGCAGCCGAAACCAATCTCACCCGCGTCGAGGATGTGGTCGGCCAGCTCTCCGGCCAGATCGACGGCCTGAAGCGTCAGGCGCGGCAGGCGATCCGTTATCGCGAGGTCGCCGCCAAGGTGCGCAAGGCGGAGGCGATGCTGTTCCACCTGCGCTGGCTCGCCGCCCATGCGGACGTCAACGACGCCGCCCATGTCCACGACGTGTCCGTGCGCGACCTCGCCGAGCGGACCCGCGAGCAGGCCGAAACCGCTCGCCTGCAGGCCTTACGTGCCGCCGACTTGCCGGGCCTGCGCGAGAATGAGGCCGCCGCCGCCGCCGGCCTGCAGCGCCTGACCAATACGCGCGAGATGCTGGACCGCGAGGAAGCCCGCGCCCGCGAGCGCATGGGCGAACTCGATCGTCGCTTGTCGCAGTTCACCGCCGACATTGAGCGCGAACAGCGCCTCTCCTCGGATGCCGACGTGGCGCTGACGCGCCTCGACGCCGAGGATGCGACGCTGAAGGAAGAGATCAAGGCGAAGATCGAACAGCGCAGCGGCGTCGATGGCCGCGTCGCCGAGGCGGAGGCAACACTCGCCGAGGCGGAGAAGGTGTTCTCCGAACTGACCACTGCGCTCGCCGCGCTGACGGCGCAGCGCAATTCGCTGGAAGCGAACGTCCGCACCCACCGTGATCGCGTGGCAAGACTCGACCAGGAGATCGGCAACGTCGAACTCGAGATCGAACGGCTGGTGCAGGCCACCGGCGGCTTCGGTGACTTGGAGATACTGGCCGAGGCCCGCGAGACGGCGCAACAATTCCTTGCCGAATCGGAAGCCGCGACCCGCGCCAGCGAAGCGGCGCATGTCGCCGCCCGCGCCAAGCTCGAAGCCTCGCGCGCGCCGCTCGCCGATGCCGATCGGCGCGTGCAGCGGCTGGAGACCGAAGCACGCACGATCTCCAAGATCGTCAATGGCGAAACCAAGAACCTCTGGCCGCCGATCATCGACGGCGTGCATGTGGCGAAGGGCTACGAGAAGGCGCTGGGCGCAGCACTCGGCGATGACCTCGATGCGCCGGTCGATCCGTCGGCACCGATGCGCTGGACGCAGGCCGGCTCCTATGACGACGATCCGAGCCTGCCGGAAGGCGTGGAGCGGCTGTCCGATCACGTCGAGGCCCCGGTCGAACTGCATCGCAGCCTGCGCCAGATCGGCGTCGTCAGCCGCGAGCGCGGCAGCGAGCTTGCAGGCCAGTTGAAGACCGGCCAGCGGCTGGTGTCGCCGGAAGGCGACCTGTGGCGCTGGGACGGCTTCGTCGCCGCCGCCCACGCTCCGACCGGAGCGGCCCGACGCCTCGCCGAACGCGCCCGGCTGGTCGACATCGAGGCCGACCTGGAACAGGCCAAGATCGATGCGGCCACCCGCCGGCAAGAGCTGGAGATGGCCGAGGAAGAGCTGAAGACCGCCGCCATCGCCGAGACGTCGGCGCGCGAAACTTGGCGCAACGCCCAGCGCGAGGCTGACGCCGCCCGCGAGCGCTATGCGGACGCTGAGCGCGAGATCAACCGCCACGCGGCGCGCAACTCCGCGCTCACCGAAGCCCGCAACCGCCTGACCAGCGATCGCAGCGAGGCCCATGCCGCGCATGAGACCGCGCTGGAAGCGATCGCCGAGCTGGCACCGACCGAAGAGGCCGAGGCGCGGCTTTCCACCGTGCGCGAGGACATCGCCGGCCGCCGCACCGCCGCGGCGCAGGTTCGCGCCGAGGCGCAGGCGCTCGCCCGCGAAGCCGAGCTTGCCGACCGTCGTCTGCAGGCGATCGGCGCCGAACGTAACGAATGGCAGACACGCAAGGATGGCGCCGCTTCGCAGATCGCCACCATCGAAGCGCGCATCGGCGAAGCCCGTACCGAGCGGGCCGAGCTGGAGGAAGCGCCGACGGTGTTCGCCGAGAAGCGCAACGCGCTGATCTCGGAGATCGAAGCCGCGGAAGCCGCACGCCGCGAGGCTGCCGACAAGCTCGCCGAGGCGGAAAACCAGATGGCGGAAGCCGACCGCGTCGCCCGCGCCTCGCTGGAAGCGCTGTCGTCGGCCCGCGAGGCCACGGCCCGCGCCGAAGAGCGCATGGAAGGCACCAAGCGCCGCCTGCAGGACATCGAGCGCGAAATTCACGACATGCTCGAAGTCGAACCGTCGGCCGTGGCCGCCATGGCGGAGATCGAGCCGGGTGCGGAGCTGCCGCCGGTCGAGCATGTGGAAGCCGATCTGGAAAAGCTGCGCCGGGACCGCGAGCGGCTCGGTGCCGTCAACCTGCGTGCCGAGGAAGAGCTCCGCGAGGTCGAGACCCAGCATACCTCACTGACCACCGAGCGTGACGACTTGGTCGAGGCGATCAAGCGCCTGCGCCAAGGCATCGGCAGCCTGAACAAGGAGGCCCGCGAGCGGCTCCTGACCTCGTTCGAAATCGTCAACGGCCACTTCAAACGGCTGTTCACCGAACTGTTCGGCGGCGGTCAGGCGGAACTGCACCTGATCGAGAGCGACGACCCGCTCGAGGCCGGCCTCGAAATCATCGCCAAGCCGCCGGGCAAGAAGCCGCAGTCGCTGTCGCTGCTCTCCGGTGGTGAGCAGGCGCTGACCGCCATGGCGCTGATCTTCGCCGTGTTCCTCACCAACCCGTCGCCGATCTGCGTACTGGACGAGGTGGACGCGCCGCTGGACGACCACAACGTCGAGCGGTTCTGCAACCTGCTGAACGAGATGACGAAGTCCACGGAAACCCGCTTCATCATCATCACCCACAATCCGATCACGATGGCGCGGATGAACCGGCTGTACGGCGTGACCATGGCCGAACGCGGCGTGTCGCAGCTCGTCTCGGTCGACCTCGAAGGCGCCGTGCAGATCAGGGACTCGGCCGTCGCCTGACCGCACCGCGCGAACACGAAAACAAGACCACGCGCTTTGCGGCGCGTGGTCTGATCCAAAACCTGCTTCGCCACGCGCGGACATCGCGCGTCGTCGGCGCGATCGGGTCCAAAAACCAGGCCACTTTCGGCATCATGCTTTTTGCAGGCATGATCTGATCCGAAAACCAGCGTCACTCTTCGGGATCATGCTTTAGTTGAGCGTGATCCCTTCCAAAAACCAGTTCCCACTTTTTGGGATCACGCCATGGACTCTCAGCTTCCGCCCGAGCTGCGCGCCGCGCTTGAGCGGCTGACCGAAGGGCTGTCGCGACAGTCCCTCGCCACGCGGGCGGCTGCCATCTCCAAGACCTATCGCAGCGGCGGGACATCCAAGCCGATCGCCGACGCACACGACGCTCTGGCCTACGCGCTGGTGCGCATGCCGGCGACCTATGCTGCCGTCACCGCCTGCCTCGCAGCGCTGACTAAAGCCCGGCCTGACTTCGCCCCGGTCTCGCTGCTCGATGCCGGTGCCGGTCCGGGCACCGCCGCCTGGGCTGCTGCTGGCGCCTTGCCGTCGCTGGCGGACTTCGTCCTGCTCGACGCCAACCCGGCGCTGCGCGCGCTGGCACTGACGCTGATGGAAAGCCATCCGCGGCTTTACCACGCGGGCTATCGCCAGGGTGATGTGCGAACCGCGCTGGAGACATCGCCAGGTGTCGATCTCGTCACGGCAAGTTACGTGCTCGGCGAACTGCCCGAAGCAGATCAGGCCGCCTTCGCCGACCTACTGTGGCAGAAGACGCAAGACACCTTGCTGGTGGTCGAACCCGGCACACCGGCCGGCTACGCGCGCATCATCGCGCTGCGGGCGCATCTAATCGCGCAAGGTGCCCATGTAGCGGCCCCCTGCCCGCACGACAAAGCCTGCCCGCTGGTCCTGCCTGACTGGTGCCATTTCGCGCAGCGGCTGCCGCGCCTGCGCGACCACATGCTGGTGAAGGGCGCCGAAGTGCCATTCGAGGACGAAAAATTCTCCTACGTGGCGCTCTCGCGGGCGCCCGTTTCCACCCCGATGTCGCGGGTGCTGGCGCCACCGCGCGTCGGCAAGGCGGCGGTCGAGGCGAAGCTATGCATGCCGGACGATGTCACTGGGATCGCCGTCCCCCGGCGCGACAAACAGGCTTACGCGCAGGCCCGGCGTTGGCGTTGGGGTGATGCGGTTCAAGCCGACGCCTGAAGTATCGGCATCAAGGAATTTCGTAGACCAGCATCTCGTCAGAAATGCCGCGCAGCGCTGCACGCTGCTGCACCGGATGCAGGCCGGACGAGGCCAGGATCTTCGACGACGCCGCATCCTCGACGATCGCGCCGGTGGCGAAAATCGCACGCGTGGAAGCCAGCGATTGTACGCGCGCCGCCATGTTGACGGTCTGGCCAAAGTAATCCTGCCGATCGTTCAGCGTGACCGCAAGGCACGGCCCCTCGTGGATGCCGATCTTCAGAAGCAAATCCTCGCTGCCGCGCGCGGCATTGATTGTCTGCATCGCGTCGCGCATGCGCAGCGCCGCAGCGAGCGCCCGGTCCGGAGTCGGAAAGGTCGCCATCACCGCATCGCCGATGGTCTTCACCACCGCGCCAGTTTCGGCGGCAACGATCTCGTTCAGCACCCGGAAGTGATGGCGGACGAGATCGTAGGCGGCGAGGTCGCCGACCCGCTCGTAAAGCTGGGTCGATCCCTTAAGGTCGGTGAATAGGAACGTAAGGCTGGTGATCTTCAGCCGCTGGTCCACGTCCATGGTATCGGTGCGATAGATGTCGCGGAAGGTCTGGTTGGTCAGAAGCCGCTTGGCGGTGAGAAACGGCTTCCGCCGACCGAGCATCTGATGCAGTGCATCGTTGGCGATCCAGATGCCCGGCAGCACGCGCCGGCCGCTCTGATTGTCGAACGCGATCCGCAGCGGCCCCGGATGCATCGTCACCGTGCCGGTCTGCGCCTTGACGTCATTGAAGACCAGCGGCAACGTCTGCCGTTCGCGCGTCGGCTCGCCCTGCACGTCGATGAACTGCGTTGCATGCGTCACCGGATCGAACACGATGACGAACTCCGCCGGCAGCTGGATCGACACGATCGCCTTCTCGCCCGCTGGCAGCTCCAGCGCCTCGATCGTGAACTCGTCGAGGTGTTGTTCCAGATTGTCCGGCAGATCGATGCCCGTGCCCCAGAAATACTGCCGGCAGTATTCGGTGAACGACAGAGCGTCCGGATCGTGGCCGATGATCTTGCGAACGCGCGGCGAGACAGTGAATGTCACCTCTACCATCTCATCGAGCGTCGGCTCATAGCCGGCCGAACACAGGGCGCAATCGTAGGTGTCGTGCTCAAGACACTTCAGCGTCGCACCGGCCTCCAGCACGCCGCCGCAGCCGGGGCAAAGGAGATTCCACGACATGTCGAAGATACCGAGCCGCGAGGCATGCAGGAACGCTGCGATCGCCCGCTCCTCATCGAGACCGTTCGCCCTGGCGAAATCCAGCACGTTAAGCCGGCAGAGCGCCCGGTCACTGCCGCTCGCGACCAGCCGTTCGATCGCATCGGCGGCCTTAGGATCGGCCGAATGCCTCAGGACGTCGAACAGGGCTTGCGGTTCGCTCATGGCTGGACAGTATGCCAAAACCGTCTCGGGGAAACCTCGACGATGTCGGCTCAGATAGTATGCCGGCGCTCCCTGGACAAGGCGGCGGGCGAAGCCCGACCGCAGTCTGATGCCAGATCCTGACATGACGGCCCGCTGAACCGGACGCCTCCCTCAAACGACCAACAAGGGGATAGTCCCCCTGCCGTGCGGTGCGATTCTCGTCTACGCTGCAGCCTCGTCGTCCATTAGGAGCCATCATTCATGTCAACCGGCTGGATCGTCCTTGGTGTTCTTGTCGTCCTCGCGTTCTGGGTTTTCAGCGTCTACAACGGCCTGGTTGCGATGCGGCAACGGGTCGACCAGGCGTTTGCCGATGTCGACGTGCAACTGAAGCAGCGGCATGACCTGATCCCGAACCTCGTCGAGACCGTGAAGGGTTATGCCGGACACGAACGCGGCACCCTGGAAGAGGTGGTCAAGGCGCGCAATGCTGCGCTGACCGCACAGGGACCGGCGCAGGTCGCCGCCGCCGAGGGCCAGTTGACCACCGCACTCCGCGGCCTGTTGGCGCTGTCGGAAGCTTATCCGGACCTGAAGGCCAACGCGAACTTCCAGCAGCTGCAGACCGAGCTGTCCGACATCGAGAACAAGCTTGCCGCGTCGCGCCGGTTCTTCAACAACGCCGTGCAGGAATACAACACCGGCATCCAGCAGCTTCCAGCGGCGCTGTTTGCGGCCTCGCTCGGCTTCACGCGGAAAGACTTCTTCGACCTGGGCGAGCAGCGCGGCCAGCTCGAGCAGGCTCCGAGCGTGAAGTTCTGAACAGACCGACGTCTGTTTCGAGCGTGATCGGGTTGGAGGCCGATTCCTGTTTCTCCGGATCACGCTCTCGGTCCCGAATCCGAAGTTCGCTGTCCTTTGCAGCGCGCTCAGAGCGAACCTCGGATTCGATAGGGACACTAGCAAATTCATGATTCTAGTGGTGGACCAGAAATTCGTACTAGCGGAGCAGCGGAATGGCCGCTTACGGTCTCTATACCCACATCGCCTCGAACAAGACGCGCTCGATCCTGCTGCTGGTCGGGCTGTTCCTGCTGATCTATGTGATGGTCTATGCAGGCGCGCTGATCGCCGAGGTATTCCTCAGTCCCGATCGGACCGTGGACTATTATCTGCGCGCCGCCTGGGTCGATCTCTACAAGGCGCTGCCGATCGCGACCATCGTATCCGCCATCTGGATCGTGATCGCTTACTTCTTCAACCAGGCGATCATCGATGCGGTGACCGGCGGGCACACGGTGACCCGCAAGGAGCAGCCGCGGCTCTATAACCTGCTCGAAAACCTGTGCATCTCGCGCGGCATTCCGATGCCGAGACTGAAGATCATGGAGACGGATGCGCTGAACGCATTCGCCAGCGGGCTCAATCCGCGGCAATATTCCATCACCGTCACGTCCGGCCTGTTGAAGAACCTCGACGATCAGGAAGTCGAGGCGGTGCTGGGCCATGAGTTGACGCACATTCGCAATGGCGACGTTCAGCTCATGGTGGTTGCCGTCATCATCGCCGGAGTTGTCGGCTTCTTTGCCGAGCTGGTGTTCCGCATGGTCTTTAATTCCCGCTGGAGCTTTGGTGGCGGCAGCGGCGGACGCTCCTCCTCTTCCAGCGACGGCGACCGCAAGGGTGGAGGCGGCGGCGCGATCGTCGCCATCCTGATCGCTGTCGTACTGATTGCACTGGCCTGGTTCCTGTCGCTGGTCGTGCGCTTCGCCCTGTCGCGTTCGCGAGAATTCCTCGCCGATGCCGGCTCGGTGGAATTGACCAAGAATCCGGACGCCATGATCTCGGCGTTGCGCAAGATCGAAAATCGCGGCGAGCTGGAGGGCGTCACCTCCTCCGTTATGGAAATGTGCGTCGACAATCCGCGCGAGGGCTTTGCCGATCTGTTCGCCACCCATCCATCGGTGGACTCCCGCGTCCGCGCCTTGGTGAAATTCGCAGGCGGGCACGACCCCGGCCGCCTCGCCGACCTGCAGAATGCTCAAATCACCCCTGCTGGCGGCTCGGTGCCCGACGCTGGCGGCGCAATGCCTACCGATGCATCACCGGCTTCTCATCCCGGCCCGTGGGGATCGCCGGCCGCGCCGGCGAGTCCGTTCGGCGGTCCGACGCTGCGGCAATGACTTTGCAAAAGGTTGACGGCAGCCAGTTCCCGGCCTGCGGCGTTTACCATGAATTGCCTGAAGGCAACCCCGACGTCACTGTAACGCCTTGAATTCCCCCCAGTGTCTGCCAAGGTCGCGGCCGCACAGAACCGCGGCCCTGTCACTCAGGGGTCATCAGCCGCTCACGGATCGTCTGCACTTGGATCGCTGATCCAGGACATATTGTCTGGGTGACTGATGGTGGGTGACTGGCGCTCTGGCCTGGCGAGAATGCCGGCCACCGTCGCAACGATGGGACAACTTCAAGGGGCACCATGGCAAAGCCAGCAGTTATCGTCGTGGGGGCGGACAAGGGTGGCGTCGGCAAGACCACCGTTTCCCGGACCGTTCTCGATTACTTCAGCGCCAACAACGTACCCACCCGCGCCTTCGATACCGAGGCGCCGCGCGGTACGCTGAAGCGCTTCCATCCGGAGATCACCGAGATCGTCGATGTGACCTCCACATCCGATCAGATGAAGATTTTCGATACCCTCAACACGGCCAACGCCAGCGTCACCGTCATCGACGTGCGCGCCGGCCTGCTGTCGCCAACGCTGGCGTCGCTGCGTGACATCGGCTTCCTGGATGCGGCAAAATCTGGCCAGATCACCTTCGCCGTGTTCCACATCCTCGGCCCCTCGATCGCCTCGCTCGACGAGATCGCCGAGACCGCGAACTTCATGTCCGGCGCGAAATACTTCCTGGTGAAGAACTTCATCAACAACACCAGCTTCTTCGAGTGGGACCAAGCCACCTACAACTCGTATTTCCGCAAGATCAAGGACGCGACCGAGATCACCATCCCGAAGCTCAACGAGATGGCTTACGAGCAGGTGGAGGTGGCCTCGGTGCCATTCCTCAAATTCGTCGCCAACAAGGGCCAGCGCGACGACGCCGCGAACTACTCGTTCGTGCTGCGCGGCTATGTGCGACACTGGCTGGGCAATGTCTGGAGCGAGTTCGACCGCATCAAGCTCACCGACATCGTTGGAAAAGACAAGGGCGGCAAGGCCACCAAGGCGGAAGCGCCATCGGCGTGAGCCGGAGCGGCATCTCCTTCGTCTGACACGGCACGTCCCGGGTGCAGCCTCGATCAGGCGAATTGCACCCGGTCGTGACATCCGATTGCTCGATGTGATCGCGCCCGCGATTCTTCGCTTGTCTGATCCTGTCGGCATGATCTATGTCCGAGAACCGGGTCCCTCTCGCGGGATCATGCCTCGATGAACCGCACGCACGTCTACATCATCTGCTCGCCCCGCCCCCGCGTCGGCAAGACGCTGCTGGCGCGGCTTCTGACCGAGTATCTTGCGCTTGAGCACCGCCAGGTTTCGGCGTTCGACATCAACCTCAACGAGCCGTCGCTGATCGACTATCTGCCGATCTGGACCGAAACGGCAACGATCGACGATACCTTCGGCCAGATGAAACTGATGGACCGGCTGATCGTCCATGACGAGGTGCCGAAGGTGGTCGATCTCGGCTTTCATGCCTTCGACGGCTTCTTCAAGATGGCCTGGGAAGTCGGCTATGCGAAGGAAGCCGAGCGGCGCGGCGTGCAGCCGGTCATCCTGTACATCGCCGACCGTGACCGCACTTCGCAGCGCGGCTGGGCCCTGCTGCGCGAGCGGTTCGACAATGCCGCCGTGATCCCGGTCAACAACGAGCAGGTGCTGTTCGGCGAAGTTCCAGCTTGGCTCGACGATGCGCGGCTGCTCGACATCGCGATCCTGCCTAGCTTTCTCAAAGGCTACATCGAGCGCGCGAGCTTTTCGTTCACGAACTTCCTGAAGACCTCAAACGATCCCTCCTCCGAGCTCTACCAGTGGATCCGGAACGGCTTCTTCCGCTTCCGCGAACTCGGCGTGAACCTGATGCTGCACAGGTTCTAAAGCGCAATGAGATGGGGATGAATCATCCTCGCCCTTAGCTTCTTGTTTAAGCATGACCCCCTTCGGAAAATCGCTTCGCACTTTTCCGGATCATGCTTTAGCGTCACCGACCTCAATCAGCCGTTGGCCTTTCGCTTCACGGAGGCATCGCGAACGCCATCCAGCTCCTTCAGCCGTTGCGGGAAGGATGCGATGTCCTGCGATGAGACCTTGCTGACATGCACGACAAGCTGATCGAATCCTTCCGAATTCCGGCTCTCCACCAGAAAGCGCTTCACCTGTGCCGGCCGCAAATCCAGCGCCGCGCGAAGCTGATCGGGCGTAAGGCCGCCACTTTCGACCTCGATTTTGAGCTGGCAGCTTTGGTTGCGCGCACGATAGGCTTCCTCGAGCGGCTTGATGCCGGCGAGGATGATCAGGATGATGATGGTGGAGGCTCCGGCGGCGAGATAGAGCCCACCGCCGACTGCGAGGCCGATCGCCGCGACGGTCCAGATGCTGGCGGCCGTGGTCAGGCCGCGCACGATCTCGCCGCGCGCCAGGATCGCGCCCGCACCAAGGAAGCCGATACCCGATACCACCTGGGCGGCAACGCGCGACGGGTCGAGCACGACGTGATCCTGCGTCAGGATATGCGCGAAGCCGTACTGCGACACGATCATGATCAGGCAGGAACCGACGCAGACCAGCATATGCGTGCGGATGCCCGCCGCCCACAACAGCCGCTCGCGCTCAAAACCGATCAGGCTGCCGAGGAACGCAGCCCCAAGCAGACGAACAAGCATTTCCATCTCTGGCATGACCGGGCCCTCACGCGATGCATCAAATCCCGATGCATGATGCGCCGATAGGGCCGGTTGTAAATGATGAAACGGAAACCCGGTTCTGCGCGGAGCGGCCCCGCGCGCGGATCAGTGCCCGTCGAACGAGATCAAGGTCCGCACCGGCACGTCCATCTTGCGCAGCTTGTCCGCACCGCCGAGCGCCGGCAGATCGATCACGAAGCAGGCCGCGAGCACCTCAGCGCCCATCTGCCGCAGCAGCTTCACCGCACCCTCCGCCGTGCCGCCGGTGGCGATCAGGTCGTCGACCAGGATGACCCGCTCGCCGGGCTTCACCGCGTCCTCGTGCATTTCCATTTCGTCCACGCCGTATTCCAGAGAATAGGCGATGCGCACGGTGGTATGCGGCAGCTTGCCCTTCTTGCGGATCGGCACGAAACCGGCGGAGACCTGGTGCGCCACCGCACCGCCCAGGATGAAGCCGCGCGCTTCGATGCCCGCCACCTTGTCAATCTTCGAACCGGCCCACGGCTGCACCATCTCGTCCACCGAGCGACGGAACGCCCGCGCATCGCCCAACAGCGTGGTGATGTCGCGGAAGATGACACCCGGCTTCGGATAGTCGGGTATGTTTCTGATCGCAGAGCGGAGATCGCTTTCGAGGCTCATCGGTTGCAGGTCCAATCTTACCAGTAATCTTTCATGATCTCTTTGACCCAGGCTGGCTCGCGTACGGCGCCGCGCGGCGCAAAACCGGTCATGTGCGGCTTGACGTCCAACACCGGGGTTCCATCGATGGCATCAAGTCCGCGCACACGCAACGTCAACCCGTCGACCGCCACGAGTTCGCACGTGGTGACGCCGATGCGGTTCGGCCTGCCCTTGCCGCGCTGGGCGAAGATACCGACCTTCGGCCAGTCGGTACGGCCGCGCGGATGCCGCGCGCCGCTCGTGATCTCCTCGGCCGACACCCGATGGAACTGATAGATCACCGTGATGTGGCTGAAATCGTCAAGCCCTGCCGTGGCTTCCGGACTGAACTGGCCCGCATCCAGCACGATCTCCGCTTCGACCCGGCCCCAATCGTCATCGACGGGCTCGGTCCGCCCACCGCGTACGACACCGATGGGCAGGATCTCGCTCATGCCTTCGGGATGTCCTGGCCGAGACGGAAAGCATTCTCGACGATCCGCAGGCCCACCTCGCCGCCGAGCGACATCAGCGACTCCGGATGGAACTGCACGCCGCCGATCGGCAGTGCCTTATGCTCCAGCGCCATCACCACGCCGTCCTCCGTCGTTGCCGTGACATTCAGCACCGCAGGCATCGAGTCACGCGCCACATGCAGCGAGTGGTAGCGACCGATGACGATCTCGTTCGGCAGGTTGTTGAGCAGGCAGCCGCCGCGCACCTGAACCCGCGAGGGACGACCGTGCGCAGGCTGCGCGAGCTGGTTCAGCGTGCCGCCGAAATACTCGCCGATCGCCTGCACACCGAGGCAGACGCCGAACACCGGCATCTTCTTCGCGATCGCCGCATCGAGGGTCTTGGCAATCTTGAAATCTTCGGGCCGGCCTGGACCTGGCGACAGCACGAGCAGGTCATACGTGTCCTTCGACAACATTTCGAGCGCATGGTTGTGGCGGGTGACACTGACCTCCGCACCGACCTGGCGAAAATAGTCCGCCAGCATGTGCACGAAGCTGTCCTCGTGGTCGATCAGCAGCACCTTCTTGCCGGAGCCGGTTGCGTCGGGCTGGAAGGTGGAGAGCGGCTTCGGCGGATCGCCACGCAGCGCCTGGAACAGCGCCGCCGCCTTGATCTGGCACTCCTTGTCTTCGAGCGCGGGATCCGAATCGAACAGACAGGTCGCGCCGACACGCACCTCCGCGAGGCCGTCCTTCATGCGGATGGTGCGGATGGTGAGGCCGGTGTTGATGCTGCCGTCGAAACCGACGAAGCCGAAAGCGCCAGCGTACCAGCGGCGCGACGACCGCTCATGATCTTCCACAAACTGCATCGCCCACAGTTTCGGCGCGCCGGTCACGGTCACCGCCCAAGCATGAGTGAGGAACGCATCGAGGGAATCGAAGCCTGGCCGCAGCATGCCTTCCACGTGATCGACGGTGTGGAACAGCTTCGAGTATGTCTCGATCTGGCGCCGCGCCAACACCTTGATCGAACCGGGCACGCAGATGCGCGCCTTGTCGTTGCGATCGACGTCGGTGCACATGTTGAGTTCGAACTCGTCCTTCTCCGAGTTCAACAGCTCGCGGATCTGCTCGGCATCACCGATGGCGTCCGCGCCGCGGGCGATGGTGCCCGAGATCGGACAGGTCTCGACCCGGCGGCCATCGGAGCGGACGAACATTTCCGGAGAAGCGGAGACGAGGAATTCGCCGTCGCCGAGATTGACGAGGCCGCCATAGGGCGAGGGGTTGATCTTGCAGAGCCGCTGGAACACCTCCGCGGGTGAACGCTCGCAGGGCTCGCCGAACAACTGGCCGGGCACCGCCTCGAACAGGTCGCCACGCGCGAACGCCTCGCGCGCCTTCTGCACCGTCGCCTGATAGACGCCAGGCGCATGGTCGGCGAAGCCCTGACGGCCTGACTGCACATAGATGCTGTCCGGCGTCTCGTGCGGTAGCCCCTGGGTGCTCTTGCCCTTGAAGGCGAAGTCGTAAGCGATCGTCACGCCGCGGCCGGTGGCGCGGTCATAGGCCAGCAGGCGATCCGGGATGTAGAGCACGACATCGCGCTGATCCGCCTCGCGGGCGCGCTTCTGCACCAGGTCCTCGATCTGGAACACGAGGTCGTAGCCGAACGCGCCGTAGAGGCCCAGCATCGGCTCCTCGGCATGGGCAAGCGCCGCGATCATCGCACGCACGAGCGACATGATCGAAGCGCGACGGGTGCGCTGCTCCTCGTCGGCGGGAGCTTCGCCGCGGACGATGTGGCCTGTCAGCCGCGTTGTGGTTCGCGCCGTGAAGGTCACGCAAGGCTCGTTCAACACCTCGCTCAGGAAGGCGATCAGCACCTTGCCGCGCTCGTTCAGCGCGTCGATGAAGAAATTGATCCCGGTCGCCTCCAGCCGCAACGGCGGATCGGCGAAGCCGAGGTCGAAGCTCTCATAGCGACCCGGCACCGTCGTTCCCGACGACAGCACGACGCCGCGCCGGCGGTCGAGCAGCTCGATCAGGGCATCAAGCGAGGCCCCGCCGGAAAACCCTTCGATGGTCCGGGTGACGGTAAGGCCGCCAGCGGTGGCATACTCGCTGCGGGCTGGGAGGGAAAAAACTGTCCTGTTCATATGTCCTCGCTAACACGCAGGGCAAACGAACAGAAGACCGCCGCACTGCGTTGGCGGCCTTTTGACGATTGTGATGAAGACGGAATCGCGCTGGCCACCTTTTAGAAGGTGGGCCACCAGAGTCGGATGTACTGGGCAGCGGAGCGCATGGCCGGCAAGACATCACCGGACGCCCCGCCTGTCAAGGGCGCCCGGTGTGCGAACCCGCTCAAATGCCGGCTAAACAGCCACCGGAACGGCTCGGCGGCCTCAGCCGAGGTGCTTATTGAAGAAGGCGACCGCCCGGCCCCAGGCCTGCTCGGCAGCCTGCCGGTCATGCACCGGAGCCCGCTGCTCGTTCACGAAGGCATGGTCGGCATCGTAACGGAAGAACTCGTAAGTCTTGCCGGCCGCCTTCAGCCCAGCCTCGAACGCGTCGACCACCTGCGGAGTGCACCAGTCGTCGCGGTTGGCGAAGTGGCCCTGCAGCGGAATCTTCACATCGACGGCCTTGGCCGCCTGCTCCGGCGGAATGCCGTAGAAAGCGACGCCTGCCGACAATTCCGGAATACGGGTGGAGCCGATCACCGTCACCGCGCCACCGAGGCAAAAACCGGTGAGGCCGACCTTGGCGCCGTTGCGTTTCAGGAACTGCGCCGCGCCGCGCACGTTCTGATCGGTTGCATCCATGAAATTCAGGGAGTTCATTTCCTTTCCCGCAGCGTCGGTGTCGTGATATGGCACGACGACGCCGTTATAGAGATCGGGCGCGAGCGCATCGAAACCGGCGAGCGCGAAGCGGTCGCAGATGCCCTTAATCTGGTCCTGCAGACCCCACCACTCCTGGATGACGACGATGCCCGGCGCACCGGAGCGTCCGGCCGAGGCCAAGTAGCCGCCATTCTCTTTTCCGTCGGGGCGCTTGTAGCTGATGCTGGTGCCCATTCGATCCTCCACTCGCGTTTCTGCGGTCGTGCACTAACAGGACGAAGCATGGGAGAGCAGCAGGCGCTTTCCAAAAATCATGCTCCCTCCTCATATTGTGGCGCTGCGGCACGCAATCCGCAATGCTCAACGCGTGCGGCTAAGCGACTGGTTGAGCTTCGCGCAGAGCCTGCCCCTCATGTCGAGCGTGCCGACTATACGTCTCGGCCGCAAAGCTATCTCAGCCGTCCTGCATGGAGTTCACCCGCGCATCCACGTCAGCGCCGCATCGTCGCAAGAGAGCCGAAGCGATGCCGGCCTTCAAACGGCTATGCTCGACCATAACGAAGACAATACCGGAAATTTAGGCTGCATTTTCAGTCGGCTCGCAGCATGAGCCCGGGATCGATGGTTTGGCCCTCCCAAAAAGAAAGGCCCCGTCCAGCGGGGCCTTTCGTGTCGTTTAACAATCGCGTCAGCGCTTAGTGCGCAGCCGCCCAGACCTTGCGCTTGGTGAAGTACAAAAGGCCCGAGAGCAGCACCAGGAACACCAGAACCTGCAGACCGATGCGCTTGCGCGCCTCCATGTGCGGCTCGGCCGCCCACATCAGGAATGCAGTCACGTCCTTCGCATACTGATCGACCGTCTGCGGCGAACCGTCATCGTACGTCACCTGACCGTCATTGATCGGCTTCGGCATGCCGATCGCATGACCGGGGAAGTACTTGTTGTAGTTCGTGCCCGGCGGCAGCGTGAATCCCTGTGGCGCATCTTCGTAGCCATGCAGCAGCGCGACGATGTAGTCGGGGCCCTGCTCCTGATACTGGGTGAAGATGTCGATCAGGAACCAGGGGAAGCCGCGCTCATAGGTGCGAGCCTTGGCGATCAGCGACATGTCCGGCGGGAAGGCGCCGCCATTGGCCGCACGCGCCGCCTGCTCGTTCGGGAACGGTGCCGGGAACCGATCCGCCAGACGGCCGGGACGCTCGAACATCTCGCCCTGATCGTTCGGACCGTCCTTGATCTTATACTCGGCAGCCACTGCCGCGGCCTGCGCCTGCGTGAAGCCGGGACCACCGGGCTCAGCGAGGTTGCGGAACGCCAGATAGTTCATGCTGTGGCAAGTCGCGCAGACTTCCTTGTAGACCTTGAAGCCACGCTGCAGCTCACCACGGTCGAACTTGCCGAACGGCCCCGCGAACGACCACTTCTGCGGCGGCGGGGTCGGCTGGCTGTGGCCCTCATCGGCAGCGAGCGAACTGCCGGCGCTGGCGAACAGGAACGCACCGGCGACGGCCGCCACGGCGACCGAGGCAATCGCCTTCTTGCCGAGCACATCGTCGGCGATCGAGTTCGGGATCGGACGCGGCTTCTCGATGCGCGAGAGCAGCGGCAGGATGATGATGAAGTGCGCGAAGTAGTAGACCGTCAGGATACGGGCGACGATCACATACGCGCCTTCTGCCGGCTTCGAGCCGAGCCAACCCAGCACCAGGCAGACCGCCACGAAGATCCAGAAGAACTGCTTGAACAGCGGACGATAGCGCGCCGAACGAGTCTTTGCGCTGTCGAGCCATGGCAGGAAGGCCAGCACGACGATCGCACCGAACATCGCCAGCACGCCGCCGAGCTTGTTCGGGATCGCGCGAAGGATCGCGTAGAACGGCAGGTAGTACCATTCAGGCACGATGTGCGCCGGCGTCACACCCGGGTTGGCCGGGATGTAGTTGTCGGCGTGGCCGAGATAGTTCGGCACGTAGAACACGAACCACATGTAGAAGATCAGGAAGCAGGCCAGGCCGAACGCATCCTTGATGGTCGCGTACGGGGTAAACGGCACCGTGTCCTTGTCGGTCTTCGGCTCGACGCCAGCCGGATTGCCCTGACCCGCCACATGCAGCGCCCAGACATGCAGGATCACGACGCCGAGGATCATGAACGGCAGCAGGTAGTGCAGCGAGAAGAAGCGGTTCAGCGTCGGGTTGTCGACCGAGTAACCGCCCCAGAGGAAGGTGACGATCGGCTCGCCAACGAACGGGAAGGCCGAGAACAGGTTGGTGATGACGGTGGCGCCCCAGAAGCTCATCTGGCCCCACGGCAGCACGTAGCCCATGAAGCCGGTGGCCATCATCAGCAGGTAGATGATGACGCCGAGGATCCACAGCACCTCACGCGGCTCCTTGTAGGAGCCGTAGTACATGCCGCGGAACATATGGATGTAGACGGCGATGAAGAACATCGACGCGCCGTTGGCGTGCAGGTAGCGGATCAGCCAGCCGTAGTTCACGTCGCGCATGATGTGCTCGATCGACGAGAACGCGAGCGTCGCATGCGGGGTGTAGTGCATCACCAGGATGATGCCGGTGACGATCTGCGCCGCCAGCATGAACGACAGGATGCCGCCGAAGGTCCACCAGTAGTTCAGGTTACGCGGCGTCGGATACGCCACGAACGAGGAGTGCACGAGGCCGATGATCGGCAGCCGCCGCTCGAACCATTTCAGGACTGGATTCTGGAGCTCTAGGGTGGACGGTCCGCTCATGATGCAACCTTGAGAGAGAAATATTGCGCGACGTTCATCGGTCCCGGCTGTTTTCAGCCGATCTTGATTTTGCTGTCGGAGACGAATGCGTAGGGAGGAACAGGCAGGTTGGTCGGTGCAGGCCCCTGACGGATACGGCCCGAGGTATCGAACACCGAACCGTGGCAGGGACAGAACCAGCCGCCATAGGGACCTTGGTTGCCGAGCGGAATGCAGCCAAGGTGGGTGCAGTTGCCGTAAACGATCAGCCAGTCGGCGTGGCCTTCCTTGACGCGCGCCGAGTCCGCCTGCGGGTCACGCAAGCTCGCGACATCGACGTCCTGAGCTTCCTTGATTTCCTTCGGGGTGCGATGGCGGACGAAGATCGGCTTGCCGCGCCAGAAGACCTTGATCAGCTGCCCTTCGGCGATCGGCGTCAGGTCGACCTCGATCGGCGCGCCGGCGGCGATGGTCGAGGCGTCTGGATTCATTTGCGAAATTAGCGGCCAAACGGCCGCCGCGGCTCCCGCTGCTGCAACCGCCCCGGTTGCGACGTAGAGAAAATCACGGCGCGTCGCGTGCGCCGAAGCCGTCGTCGTCACGATTCTTAACCCTTTCCGGTCATGGCCGGCCAACCGCCCCGATCAGGCCTGCATGCGACGCATGCGCTGACCCAAGGATAGCCACCGGCGCCGCGCCCCCGCGGCGGTAGGTCCACATGGGCATGCTCGCCGCAAAAGCGCCGAAACACCCCCATTCAGAACGGTTCTATTGACACCCTTGCCGCGGTAGCGCAAGCCCGCATCGTGCTGCGGCGACCGGAGCCGGCAAATCCTTAGCCCAGTGTGACTTTTCCCCAAAAAAGACATGCCGGAAAACGCTGCCGATCGCTCATGCGCATAGCCCTCTTCCAACCGGACATTCCCCAGAACACCGGAACGATTCTCCGGCTATGCGCCTGCCTCGCGGTCGAGGCTCATATTATCGAGCCGGCCGGCTTTCCGATCTCCGATCGGCATTTTCGGCGCTCCGGGATGGATTATCTCGATCAGGTGCGCGTTTTCCGACACATCTCGTGGGCCGACTTCGAGCGTTGGCGACAGGAGGCAGGCGCACGGCTGCTGCTTTTGACCACCAAGGCCAGCCGCTCCTATCTCGATTGCCGTTATGCAGCCAGCGACGTGTTGATGGTCGGCCGGGAGTCCGCAGGCGTTCCCGACGAGGTCGCAGCAACGGCCGACGAACGGCTGCTGATTCCCATGCGATCCGGCATGCGTTCGCTGAATGTCGCCATGGCGGCAGCGATGGCGCTCGGCGAGGCCTTGAGGCAAACAAGAGGCATTCCAACAGGACTAACCGGCTGATGACCCTTCCCGACGATATCGAGGCTAAGAAGGCCCGCGCCCGCACCTGGTTCGAAAGCCTCCGCGACGATATCTGCGCGTCGTTTGAGGCGCTCGAGCACGAAGCCCCCGCAGCCCTCTATCAGGATGAAGCCGGCCGATTCGAGCGGACTCCCTGGGAGCGGACCGACCACAC
Source organism: Afipia sp. P52-10 (assembly GCF_000516555.1). Taxonomy (NCBI): domain Bacteria; kingdom Pseudomonadati; phylum Pseudomonadota; class Alphaproteobacteria; order Hyphomicrobiales; family Nitrobacteraceae; genus Afipia; species Afipia sp. P52-10. The sequence continues at coordinate 485,999 of NZ_AZSJ01000003.1, forward strand.
CGGCGCCAAGGGCGGCGGCGGGGTGATGTCGATGATGCGCGGACGGCTGTTCGAGAAGGTCGGCGTGCATTGCTCGACGGTGCACGGCGAGTTCGCTCCCGAATTCCGGGCGCAGATGCCCGGCGCCGCCGAAGACCCTCGGTTCTGGGCATCCGGAATCTCGCTGATCGCTCACCTGCGCAACCCGCATGTGCCGGCCGTACACATGAACACTCGCTTCGTGGTAACGACCAAGGCCTGGTTCGGCGGCGGCGCCGACCTGACGCCAGTGCTGGATCGGCGCCGCACCCAGGAGGATGCCGACAGCCGTGCCTTCCATGCAGCGATGAAGGCCGCCTGCGACGCCCACGCGGCGGTGGCGCCTTATGACAAATACAAGGCCTGGTGCGACGAATACTTCTACCTGCCGCATCGTAAGGAGCCGCGCGGCATCGGCGGCATTTTCTACGATCACCACAATTCCGGTAACTGGGATGCGGATTTCGCCTTCACCCAGGAGGTGGGCCGCGCGTTCGCCGCCATCTATCCCGCGCTGGTGCGGCACAACTTCGCAACCCCATGGACTTCAGCCGACCGCGAGGAGCAACTGATCCGGCGCGGGCGCTACGTCGAGTTCAACCTGCTGCATGACCGGGGCACCGTGTTCGGCCTAAAGACAGGCGGCAACGTGAACTCGATCCTGTCGTCGTTGCCCCCGGAGGTGAAATGGCCGTGAGCAGCAAGATCCCTGCCCTGCCCCGGGCCATGCTGATCGATATGGATGACACCATTCTGTCGGCCTACGGCAAGCCCGCACTGGCCTGGCAGGCGGTGGCGGAAGAATTCGCAACCGAGTTCGCGCCCATCCTGCCGCACGAAGCGGCGGCCGCCATCCTGGCTGCCGCGCGGCAGTTCTGGGATTCGGCCGAGGCGCACTGGCGGCTCAAGCTGAACGAAGCGCGGCGCATCACTGTGGCGGCCGGCTTCGCCGCCCTCGCAGCGGCCGGTCAGAAACCGATGTCGCGCGACTTCTGCATTCGCATGGCCGATCGCTTCTCGGCCTTCCGCGATGAGAACATGGCGCTCTTCCCCGGTGTGCACGATGCGATCGACGCGTTGAAGGCGTGCGGCGTAAAGCTCGCGCTGGTGACGAACGGCGCAGGCCCCACCCAGCGCGCCAAGGTGGAGCGGTTCGCGCTAACGCATCGCTTCGATCACATCCAGATCGAGGGCGAGCATGGCTTCGGCAAGCCGGAGGAGCGCGCCTATCACCACGCGATGAATGCGCTCGGGGTCAGTGCGTGCGACACCTGGATGATCGGCGACAACCTCGAATGGGAGGTCATCGCACCGCAGCGGCTCGGCATCTATGCGATCTGGATGGACGCGCATGACGAGGGCCTACCGGAAGGCTCCGCTGTGAAACCCGACCGCATCATCCGTTCGCTGTCGGAACTGCTGCCGGGCTGACGCGGGACGCAGCCGCGATACACGCCTGACGTCGGCGATCCCTGCCGCGACATGCTCCTGTGATTGGCCTGTCACGCGAGAGGCCTATCGTGCGCATACCCCTGCAACAGGAGCCGATAATGACCTTGAAGGCTGGCGATGTCGTTGTTCTGAAATCCGGCGGGCAGCCGCTGACCGTTGCCGAAGTGAACGACCAGAGCGTCGCATGCATCTGGCTCGGTGAGGAAGGCGATCTGTTCCGTGAGACGCTTCCTGCCATCGCCCTCGAACTCGTCGAGATCGAAGACGATGAGGACGACGACGAAGACGATGAAGACGAGGCGGAAGCCTCGGCCAACGGTCACGACGACGAAGAGGATGAAGACGCGGACGACGCAAATCGCGCCGTTGCCTGACACCCATTCAACGGGGCGGCCTGCGCTGACGCTTTGTCCCGTGTGCGTCGGCGACGGCTGCGCTCAGTCCGCAAATGCGAACGACTCGACGGCATTCTCGTCGGCGCTCGGCGAAAATGCCGCGATCGTGCGGTTGCGCGCCGGACACCGATAAACGGCAATCACGCTTCCTGGACCGCCGCCGGTATGTCCCAGCACACGCTGGCCTACGCGGCCAGTGCCGATCATCAATCCGAGACCATAGCCCGCCGTCTGCCACGGCCGCCCCTCGACCGGCCCGCCAAGCGGGTGCGCATCGCACATCGCAGCCAGCAACGGCGCTGGCAGCAGATCGCCGGTGAGCAAGCGATCCAGTATCGACGCGGCATCACCGATCGGTCCGACCGCGAGCCCGTGATACACCCAACCTGGGTGATAGGAGGCGGCTTCGCCCATAGCGACATCGGCGAGGTCGGCGCGCGCCAACGCTACGCGCGCACCGGCAATACCGAGCGGCGCGAATACCAGCCGCTTCAGCGCATGATCGAGATCGCTTCCGCACGCCTCCTCGATTGCCTGACGCACCAGCAGATAGCCGACATTCGAATACTCCCAGCCCTCGCCGGGCGAGAACCGCAGCTGATCCGCATCGACGGCGCGCAGCAACTCCGCGACCGGCCACGGATCGCGGTTTGCCGCCACGTCGCGATGATAGGCGGCAAGACCTCCGTAATTCGGCACGCCCGCGCGATTCTGCAAAAGCTGACGCAGCGTGAAGCGCCGTCCCGGCATGTGTGTATCGAGCTGCAGGCGCCCGTCGCGCACCAGAACGAGGGCCGCCGCCGCGATCAGCGTCTTGGTGAAACTCCACCAGGGCACATCTCGATCGCTATCATGATCGCCGGTGGAATGGCATTCGGCAAGATCACCACTCACCACCGTCGCAGATGCCGTGATCATCGGAACGCCGACAGAATCATCGTCGCGCCGCCGACGATCACCACCGCATCCAGCATGGCGGTATGAATATGGACCGGCATGCGGTCGACCAGCATCTTGGCGAGAAAGCCGCCGGGAAAGGCGATCATGCCGATCAACAGCCCAAGCGCGATCACCTGCGCCGTCACCGCACCGGCCATGCCGAACACCGACACCTTGACGATACCGACGACCACGGAGATCGCTGCATCGGTCGCGACCACCGCCGCCCCCTGCAATCCCGCCGACATCAACAGCGTCAGCAGGATCACGCCGGAGCCCGCAGTGCCCCCGACCAACAATCCGAAGCCCGCCGCGCCCGCCGCAAGGCCGCGATCGCCGAGCTTCAATTCGCTCCGCCGCGCCAGCCGCCGCAACGGCACGCTCAGGATCAGCATCGTGCCGATCACCAGCGCGGCACCGACACCGGTCAGCCGCGAATAGCCGTAAGCACCGAGAACGCAGGTCAGGGCCGCGCCCGCAATCACGATCAGCGCGCGGCGGACATCAACCTGCCTGAAGAACGCGGCGATGCGTCCAGTGTTGGAAAACAGCGCCGAGATGGCGATGATCGGCACGACAGGCTCGGCTCCGACCATCGGCACCAGCACCAGCGGCATCAATGCGCCAGTCCCGTAACCCGCGACACCGCCGACCACCGACGCAAACAGCGCCACAGCGGCAACCAGTACGATCTGAGGCAGCGAGATGTCGGCAAACCCAGCAGCGATGTCGGCGAGCAGTGGCACGGAAGCGGAGCCTCGAAGTCGCGACCGCGATTCCCGTCGTGAAATCGTCCCGGCGCGGGGCGGAAACCTATCACAAGCGCCTGACCATCACAGATCGCGGCAGCTATTGCAGCCCAGAGCGTCGCTACGCGCGCAGCTCCTGCGCGATCCGATCGGCGATGGCCGATAGCATTGTCGGCTCAGCGGAAAAACCGCTTTCGATCCACGCCTGCTCGGCGCGGCCGAGCGCCTCTCCCAGTGCAGGTCCGGGTTGCATGCCGCGCGCGATGAAATCGGCGGCTTTCAGCGGGAACACCGGTACTGCCCAGCGACGATCGAGGGTGGCGAGATCACGCCAATAGTCCGCGCGCGTCCCGGAGCGAACCCAGGCAAGCATGGCACGATCGCGAAAGCGTTGCGCGCCGAGCTTGTAGAGTCGCACCCGCGCCTGCGCCTCATCGAGCGACTCGAGCCGCCACCAGCGATGCGCCATCGAATCGAGTTGCAGCGCTTCCGCATTCGATAGCCGCAGCCGGCCCGCAAGCCGCTCGGCATCTTCGACGGTTGCGACGGCCAGTGCCGCCAGGCGGCGCATCGGGTCCGGCTTGAGCGCCAGCGTTGTCTCAGCTTCGACCATCGCGGCGAGCGGCGCGTGATAGGTGACCCCGCCGAAGAGGAGCAGGAGCAGCCCGGCGTCGCCCATCTCCTGCAGCGCGTCCGCGGCTCCTGGCGCGACCAGCAGCTTCACGATTTCCATCCGAATCCGCTCGGCAGACAACCCAGCAAGGCCGGCTCGGCCCGCGATACACGCCTGCAGCCCTTCGCGGTCCACCGGACCCGCGCCATAGATGGCATGGATGCGGAAGAACCGAAGGATGCGCAGGTAATCTTCCGCGATCCGCCGCGACGGTTCGCCGATGAAGCGGATGCGCCGCCCGGCCAGATCGTCAAGACCGCCGACGTAATCGTGCACCAGTCCATCGGCGGACACCGACAGCGCGTTGATGGTGAAATCACGTCGCTCGGCATCACGCGCCCAGTCGCGGCCGAACGCAACTTTCGCCCTGCGACCGAACGTCTCGATGTCTTCGCGCAGCGTCGTCACCTCGTATGGCTGCCCATCGGCCAGCAAGGTGACCGTGCCGTGCTCGATGCCGGTCGGCACCGCGCGGATGCCCACAGTCTTCGCCCGGCGGACGACCTCATCTGGCGTGGCGGTGGTGGCGATGTCGATGTCGCCGGTTGGAAGGCCAAGCAGCGCGTTGCGCACCGCGCCGCCGACGACGCGCGCCTCCTCGCCGCCCGCATTGAGCAATGCCAGCACCTTCGCCGCGCCGCCGGTCGCGAGCCAGCCAGCGCCGCGCAACCGCTCGACGGTGCGGACCGTGCTCACTGCTCCCTCCCCCGTATCAACTTGCCGTTCTCGATATGCGCGGGGACATAGGTCGATCCGGGCGGCGTGCCGGAGAAATTCGCAAGCAAAACCAGGCTTATGAATACCAGCGCCAGCGCACCCGCCGTCAGCCAGCCGACGACCGGCAGAGGCCAGGAGCTCCGATGAAACAGCGCCGAGCGGGTCACGATCAGGTAAACCGCATAGACAGCAAAGGGGATAAGGAAGATTCCGATTTCGGTCAGAACCGGACGGATCATGGAATGAAGACCCGCTGATAGAGCGCACGCAGGATGCCGGCGGTCACGCCCCAGACGTAGCGATCGCCGTAAGGCATCTCATAATAGCTGCGGGTGATGTCGCGAAACTGCCGCGTCTTCAGGAAATGGTTCGCCGGGTTCATCAAGAACGCCAGTGGCACCTCGAACACGTCGTCGACCTCGGAGGCGTTGACGCGCAGCTCGAAACCGGGCTTCACGCGGGCGATCATCGGCAGGATCCGATAGCCGAACGGCGTGCCATACAAATCCATATAGGCCACCGGCTCGACGAACGACCGGTCGAGCCCGACCTCCTCCTCCGCCTCGCGCAGCGCGGCATCCTTCGGCGATGCATCGGTCGGATCGATCTTGCCGCCGGGAAACGCGACTTGCCCCGCATGATCGTTCAGATGCGCCGACCGCTGGGTGAGCAGCACCATCGGTTCTGCGCGGTCGATGATCGGCACCAGCACCGCGGCGGGGCGGATCGGCTTCTCCTTGGCGATGATCTCCAGCACGCGATTCATGCCCTCGTCATCTGTACGGGGAATGATGGATGGATCGGTCAGGCCTGGCGGTATATCGAAATTGAAGCGCTCGCGGACGCGCTGGAAGAACTCATCGGACGTCAACGTGACGTCCTTGAGAGCGGCCGGTGCCCCCACCGTCGTTGCCGAATTGCTCAACAGTCGTTTCCTCGTCTGATGACCCAAGCCTCTGGCCTTGGGCCCTCCCCCTCAAATCTCCCGCACCTGCTCGGCTCCCGCCATCGGGAAAAATACGCCGCCGGAGCTAACGCCGAACATCTCCTGCCCGTTGTAGTGACGCTCCTCGCCGAGTTCGACGAGATCATAGTAGATCGGCCGCGTCACTTTCGCCCACAGGTCGCGCCGCACATGCAGGTATGGCGTCAGGCCGCCGTCCTTGCCCTGCTTGAAGCGCAACTCGTGCTCGGCGTCGCACTCCACCCAGTCATCGACGTTGGTCCGGAAATGCAGGCGCTGGCTATCGCCTTCGCCGTCCTTCTGCATTTCCACCGCCATGAACGGCGCATCATCGACGCGGATGCCGACCTTCTCCACCGGCGTCACTAGAAAGTGCTTGTCGCCCTCGCGCTTGAGAATAGTGGAAAACAGCCGCACCAACGCCGGCCGTCCGATCGGCGTGCCAAGATAGAACCATGTTCCATCGCTGGCGATGCGCATGTCGATATCGCCGCAGAAGTCCGGGTTCCACAGGTGGACCGGCGGCAATCCTTTCTTCGCAGCCGTGCGCGCAGCGGTCGCAAGCCCGTCCAGACCTTGTGAGGAAACTTGCCCTTGGTTCGCCATTGTTTGTCCTGACGCTGTTTGCTCTGGCGTTCGCACCGGTGACGCGAGGTCGCCGGAACGTGATTGGCCGATGCTTCCCTGTCCCCGATAATGCGGGAATATCGGAATTCAAGGGAATACATAAGCTTACGAAGAGTCTAGCTTAGGGTCTGTTTAGCATAGCTGCCAATTCAGCGCGCAAGCCGGGCCTTAGGTGCCACCTTAGGTGCCGTTGGATCAGGCATGTAGGCGAGGCATGGAGCTTGCAGCGCGACAAACGGCGGCAAGGTTGGCAAAGGGTTGCGCGGAGCCTGCAACAGGAGATCAGGATGGCTGCGGAAGGTGTCGAGAAACTGGAAGACGTGATCGTACGATCCGCGGAGCAGGTCGCCGCCAGCATCAAGACGGCGAAGGAAGCGATCGGCACCATCATCTTCGGACAGGAACAGGTTGTGGAAAACACCCTTGTCACAATCCTGTCCGGTGGCCATGCGCTCCTGATCGGCGTGCCCGGCCTCGCCAAGACCAAACTGGTGGAGACGCTTGGCATCACGCTTGGCCTCGACGCCAAGCGCATCCAGTTCACCCCCGACCTGATGCCATCCGATATTCTTGGCGCCGAGGTGCTGGACGAGAGCACGACCGGCAAGCGCTCATTCCGCTTCATCACCGGCCCGGTGTTCGCTCAGCTCCTGATGGCCGACGAAATCAACCGTGCCTCGCCGCGCACCCAATCGGCGTTGCTGCAGGCGATGCAGGAGCAGCATGTGACGGTCGCCGGCGCCCGCCACGACCTGCCAAAGCCGTTCCATGTGCTGGCGACGCAGAACCCGCTTGAACAGGAAGGAACTTATCCGCTGCCCGAAGCGCAGCTCGACCGCTTTCTGATGGAGATCGACGTCGACTATCCGGATCGTGACGCCGAGCGGCGCATCCTGTTCGAGACCACCGGCGCCGAGGAAACGCAAGCCAGGCCCGCAATGACGCCGGACGTGCTGATGACGGCGCAGCGGCTGGTGCGCCGCCTGCCGGTCGGCGACTCCGTGGTCGAGGCCATCCTGTCGCTGGTGCGCTCGGCGCGTCCGGGACCGGACGGCGGCGAGATCGCCAAGGCGATCGCCTGGGGGCCCGGTCCGCGCGCCAGCCAGGCGCTGATGCTGGCGGTCCGCGCCCGCGCGCTGCTCGACGGCCGCCTCGCGCCGTCAGTGGACGACGTGCTCGACCTTGCAGAACCCGTGCTGAAGCACCGCATGGCGCTGACGTTCTCCGCGCGTGCGGAGGGGCGCACCGTGGCTGACGTGATCGGCCAGCTCAAATCCCGGATCGGTTGATGGCGGACGCGGCGGTCCACACGGCAGGCGAACTCGAGGCAGTCAGGCGCGCGGATGGCGAGAGCCGTTCGCTCGCGGCATCGCTGCCGCGTCTGGTGCTGGAAGCGCGCCGCATCGCCAACAACGTGATCCATGGCTTGCATGGGCGCCGGCGCGCGGGCCCTGGCGAAAGCTTCTGGCAGTATCGCCGCTTTGCCACCGGAGAGCCGGCACAGAATATCGACTGGCGGCGCTCGGCGCGCGACGACCATCTTTACGTGCGCGAGCAGGAATGGGAAGCCTCGCACACGGTCTGGCTGTGGCCGGATCGGTCGCCGTCGATGGCCTTCGCCTCGAAGAAGGCCCGCGACAGCAAACTCGAGCGCGCGCTGATCGTCACGTTCGCGCTGGCTGATCTTCTGGTCGATGGCGGCGAGCGCGTCGGCATTCCGGGCCTGATGAACCCGACCAGCAGTCGCAATGTCGTTGACAAAATGGCGCAGGCGATCATTCACGACACCACGACCCGCGCCAGCCTACCGCCCGCCTTCGTGCCCTCCCCGTTATCTGAAGTCGTCGTCTTCTCGGATTTCTGGTCGCCAATCGACGAGGTGCGGGCAACGCTGAACGGATTGTCGTCCACCGGCGCGCACGGCACGCTGGTCCAGGTCGTCGATCCCGCCGAGGAGACGTTTCCCTATTCCGGCCGTATCGAATTCGTCGAACCGGAAGGCGCCGGCGTCGTCACCGCCGGACGTGCCGAGACCTGGGCCGCCGACTATGTCGCCCGCGTCGAACTGCATCGCGAACACATCCGGGCGGAAACCCGACGGCGCGGCTGGCTATTCCCGATCCACAACACGGATCGTTCGGCAGCCGAGCTGCTGCTCTATCTGCATAGCGGCATGGCGGCCAACAAGGGCGGCCAGATCGGACGCCGCGCATGATCGGAAATTTGCCTATCGCCTTTGCCCAGCCGCTGATGCTGATCGGGCTCGTCAGCCTGCCGGTGCTGTGGTGGCTGCTGCGCGTGATGCCGCCGCGCCCGCGGCGCATCGACTTTCCGCCAACGCGGTTGCTTTTCGACATCGCACCGAAGGAGGAGACGCCGGCGCGCACGCCATGGTGGCTGACGTTGATCCGCCTGCTTGCCGCAGCGCTCGTGATCTTCGCCGCAGCAGGTCCGATCTACAATCCGGTTGCGGGCGCCGCCCGTTCCAGTGCACCGCTCGTGCTATTGATCGACGACGGCTGGAGCGCCGCGGCAAGCTGGGAGACGCGCATCCGCTCCGCCGACGAGCTGATCGCGACCGCCGAGACTGACAGCCGCGGCGTGGCTCTGATCCCGATGTCCGAGCCCGCGCGCGACATCACGCTGATGCCCGCCGGCAATGCGCGGGTCGCGCTGCGCCAGCTTGCGCCGAAACCCTACGCGGTCGAGCGCGTCGATATGCTGCCCGCCATTGGTCGTTTCCTAAACGCCACGGGTGATGCCGAGGTCGTCTGGATCTCCGATGGCGTGGATACCGGCCGCGGAGCAGAGTTCGTCTCGGGCCTTCCCGCCGCCATCGGCAGCCGCCCGCTGACGATCTACGACAGCGGCACGGCGCCGTCCCATGCCCTGGCCGGGGCCGAGAACGCCGCGGCAAGGATGGTCGTGAAGGTGCTGCGGCCTTCCGGCGGCCTGCCGGAAAGTGGTCTCGTGCGGGCGCTGGATGCCAAGGGCGCACCGATCGGCGATGCGCAATTCAGTTTCAACCTGACTGACCGCGAGACCGAAGCCGCATTCGACCTGCCGGTCGAACTGCGCAACGACATCACCCGGCTCGAGATCGCCGGCGAACGCTCCGCCGGCGCCGTGCAGCTCCTCGATAAGCGCTGGCGGCGGCGCGCGGTCGGTATCGTCAGCGGAGCCACCTCCGATACCGCCCAGCCCTTGCTCGCGTCCACCTTCTATCTCTCGCGCGCACTCGGACCGTTCGCCGACGTGCGCCCTGGCGATCGCGGCGCGCCCGCAACCGCCATCGGCCGCTTCCTCGATCAGAAGCTACCGATGATCGTGCTCGCCGACGTCGGCACGCTTGCCCCTGAAATCCGCGAGCGGCTGAATGCTTGGATCGCCCAAGGCGGTGTGCTGGTGCGCTTCGCGGGCCCGCGGCTTGCCGCGGCCGACGACGATCTCGTGCCGGTGAGACTGCGACGCGGCGGGCGCAGCCTCGGCGGTGCGCTCACCTGGGAGAAGCCGCAGAACCTTGCCGCGTTCTCGCCCGATGGCCCGTTCGCCGGGTTGACCGTGCCGAAGGACATCACCGTGACGCGGCAGGTGCTGGCGGAACCGGATGCATCGCTGACCGCCAAGAGCTGGGCCTCGCTTGCCGACGGCACGCCGCTGGTGACGGGCGAACAGCGCGGCAAGGGTGTCGTTGCCCTCTTCCATGTCAGCGCCGACACGCGCTGGTCGGACCTGCCGCTTTCAGGTACATTCGTGGAAATGCTGAGACGCATCGTCGACATTTCGGGCTACACCCAAACCGCGGGTGCCGGCCCTGCAGGCGAAGCGACCACCGAGACCGTAGCGCCGACGCGCATTCTCGATGGCTTCGGAGCGTTCGGCCCGCCACCAGCCACCGCGAAGCCGCTGAAAGCCGACTACCGCGACCGGGCGACGCCGGATCATCCGCCCGGATTCTACGGACCGGCGGACAGCCCGCTCGCCGTCAACACGCTTGCGGCTGCTGACCGGATCGCCGCACTCGACACCTCGCCGCTGCGTGCGCAGCATGCGGCCTATCGCAACGCCGAGCCGCGCGACCTGCGCGGCTGGCTGCTGTCCGGCGCGCTCGGCCTGTTCCTGCTCGATGCGCTGGTGATCGCGATCATGGGCGCGGGCATTGCCGGACTGCTGCGCCGCCGCGCCGCTGCCTCCATCATCGCCGTGCTGTTTGCGGCCGCCGCGATCGCCGGCGCGCCGACTGCTGGATACGCGCAACAGCCGCAAAGCGCGCCAGCAGCTGTGCCCCCCTCTTCGCAAAACGACGAAGCCGCCATCAAGGCGGTTGCGCAGACGCGGCTCGCCTATGTCGTCACCGGCAATGCCGACGTGGATTCGATCGTCAAAGCCGGCATGGCGGGCCTGACCCTGTTTCTGGCGCAACGCACGGCGCTCGAAGCCGGCGATCCGATCGGCATCGATCCCGCGCGCGACGAACTATCGTTCTATCCGCTGATCTATTGGCCGGTGATCGCCGGCACGCCGCGCCTGCCGCAGGAGGCACTGAACAAGCTCGACGCCTACATGAAACAGGGCGGCACGGTGCTGTTCGACACTCGCGATGCCATCGAAGCGCCGGCAACGCCGAACGGCGAATCGGAGACGCCCGGTATGTTGACCCTGCGCAACATCCTGTCCTCCCTCGACGTGCCTGAGCTGGAGCCGGTGCCGCGCGAGCATGTGCTGACCAAGACCTTCTATTTGCTGCGCGACTTTCCTGGCCGCTTCACCACAGGCCAGACCTGGGTGGAGGCGTTGCCGCGCGAGAACGAGGACGACGAGAGCGCGCAACGGCCCGCACGCGGCGGCGACGGCGTCTCACCGATCATCATCACCTCGAACGATCTCGCCGGCGCCTGGGCATTGCGTCCGGACGGCCAGCCGATGTTGCCGCTTTCGCCCGGCGAACCGCGCCAGCGCGAATTCGCGTTCCGCGCCGGCGTCAACATCGTGATGTACACGCTCACCGGCAACTACAAGGCCGACCAGGTGCATGTCCCGGCTCTGATCGAGCGGCTGGGGCAATAGGCATGACCCGGAAGAGCGGGAACCGGTTTTCCGATCGGATCATGCACCAACCAACCAATGAGATCATGGTCCGGGCTAACCGGACGATGACCTAGAGTAGCGCCCATGCAGTATGGCATTGCCTTCGCGCCGCTGGTTCCGGCGCTTGTTCTCTGGATCGCACTCGCGGCGATCATCATCATCGCCGCCGTGCTGGCGTTCACGCGGGCGCGCGGCGCGGCGATCCGCGTCGCTGCGCTGTCGCTGATCCTGCTCGCGCTCGCAAACCCCTCCTTCACCCGCGAGGACCGCGAACCGCTGTCGTCGGTCGCCGCCGTCGTGGTTGACAAGAGCCCGAGCCAGAACTTCGGCAACCGCGCCAAGGAGACCGAGCAGGTCCGCGAGGCGCTGATCGACCGGCTGAAGCAGATCAAGGGCCTCGAGGTGCGCGTGGTCGAGGCCGGCCAGGCCGACGGTGAGACCGACGGCACCCGCTTGTTCTCGGCGCTGGCCTCCACGCTCTCCGACGTGCCGACCGATCGCGTCGCCGGCGCCTTCCTGATCACCGACGGCCGTGTCCACGACATTCCCGCAAACGTGACGGCGCTCGGCTTCAACGCCCCGCTGCATGCCCTCGTCACCGGCCAGAAGGACGAGCGCGACCGCCGTATCGCCATCGTCGCCGCGCCTCGGTTCGGTATCGTCGGCCAACCCCAGCGGATCACCTATCGGCTGGACGATCAGGGCGTCACCGGCCAGCGCGCGCAAGTGACGATCCGCCACGACGGCCAGACGCTGACCCAACGCACGATGATGAGCGGCCAGACCTCCTCGATCGAGGTCGATATCCCGCATGCAGGCCCGAACATCGTCGAGATCGAGGCCTCGCCGCTCGAAGGCGAGCTGACGCCGGTCAACAACCGCGCGGTCGTCTCGATCGACGGCGTACGCGACAAGCTGCGGGTGCTGCTCGTCTCCGGCGAGCCGCATTCGGGCGAGCGCACCTGGCGCAACCTTCTGAAGTCTGACGCCAGCGTCGATCTCGTCCACTTCACCATTCTACGGCCGCCGGAGAAGCAGGACGGCACGCCGATCAACGAGCTGTCGCTGATCGCCTTCCCGACTCGAGAGCTGTTCCTGCAGAAGATCCACGAATTCCAGCTCATCATTTTCGACCGCTACGCGCGGCAAGGCGTGCTGCCGATCGGCTATTTCGAGAACATCGCCCGTTATGTCCGCAATGGCGGCGCGGTGCTGGTCGCGGCCGGGCCCGACTACGCCAGCAGCAGCAGCATCTGGCGCACGCCGCTGGATTCCGTGCTGCCGGCCGAACCGGTGAGCGTCACCGAGCGCGGCTTCTATGCCCGCGTGAACGATGCAGGCAAACGCCACCCGGTGACACGCGGACTGGAAGGCGCCGATAGCGATCCGCCGCACTGGAGTCGGTTCTTCCGCCAGATCGACACCCGCAACGTCACCGGTTCGTCGATCATGGAAGGCGCTGACGGCAAGCCGCTGTTGGTGCTGTCGCGGCAGGGCGAAGGCCGCGTCGCACTCTTGCTCTCCGATCATATTTGGCTGTGGGCGCGCGCCTACGAAGGTGGCGGACCACACCTCGACCTGCTGCGGCGGCTGTCGCACTGGCTGATGAAGCAACCGGATCTGGAGGAAGAGGCGCTGCGCATGTCGGTGCAGGGCCACGATTTGATCATCACCCGTCAGACGATGACCGACGAAGTTCCGCCGGTGACCGTGACTTCGCCGTCCGGTGCCAAGCGCGAGCTCAACCTCACGGCGTCCGAGCCGGGGCTCTGGCGCGCCACCGTCAATGCCGACGAACTCGGCCTGTGGCAGGCGACCGACGGCAAGCTGACCGCGCTGATTAATGTCGGCCCGGTCAACCCGAAGGAATTCTCGGAGGTCACCTCCACCACCGAGATGCTGGCTCCCCTGGCACAGGCGACTGGCGGCGACGCGCGGCGGGTGATGGACGGCACCTCCCTCGACATGCCGCGCATTCTCCCTGTCCGTGCCTCCAGCGTCTTCCGTGGCGATAGCTGGCTCGGCCTGAAGATGCGCGAGGCTAGCGTGGTGAAGGGCATCGGCGTGCTGCCGATCTTCGCCGGCGTGATCGGCCTCCTGTTGCTGCTCGGGGCGTTTGCCGCCACCTGGCTGCGTGAAGGGCGCTGACGTCGCCCTTCACCTCGTCTCCAACGCGTTTGACGCACGACGCCCAAGCGTTTCTGCCATTGACAGGTCCATGCGGCACTGCAATGTTATATTATAACATTTGCAGGAGCTGGTCTTGGGGGACCGGTCAGAGGGCCAGCATCCACGCTGACTTTTACGCTGACTTTCACGCTGACTTGGGGTCATTGGCGCGACGATGGGGTGGTTTCGATCGAGACCGAGACTGGGGGCATGCCTTGCGCTGTTCGCGCTGGCGCTCAATCTCGTGCTGTCGTTCGGCCATCTGCACTGGGGCGGCGCCCATGACAGCCACGAGATCAGCGTCGTCCAACAGGCGCTGAGCCCGTCATCCGATCACAGCGACACAGACCACGATCACGATCACGACCATCATGGCCTGCCGCACCCGTGTTTCGTCTGCGCCGTGGCGATGGCCGCGCCATTCGCCGCCACGCCGCCCGACCTGCCGCGACACGAGCCCGCAGCCATCGGTCACCTGACCGTCCGCCTCGGCTTAGCGCTACACGATAGGCGCCGCGCCGCCTTCCGGTCCCGCGCGCCGCCCTCCGCCTGACCGCGACCGTCGACCGCCTCCCTTGGTTTCCCCGCTCGCACGTCGCGTGGCGGCAAGACCGTAACGGGCGATTCCAACTTCCTCTGCTGACAATGCGGCAACCGGCACAGCTGCGGCCTCCTCGTGTGGCGCGGCGTGACGGCCCGATCCAGGACTGAACATCATGCCTCCCCACCTCCGGCGCACGCTGCTGTGCTGCAGCTCGACCCTCATCCTCGCAGCCGCCCTCGATGGCACGGCCCACGCACAAAGCGCCGGCACCAATACGCTGCCCGAGATCGCGGTGACCGCGAGCCCGATCGTAGCGCGCCGGCCGGCAGCGCGGCCGCAACGCCCCGCGACGGCGGCGCCCGCAGCTCCAGCGCCAGCGGTACCGGCTCCCACCGACGACACGCCGAACCTGATCGACCAGAGCTTCTCTGCCGTCACCAGCATGACCGCCGAACAGATCCAACGCGAGAACGGCGGCGGTCTCGGCAATGGCGGCGCGCTCGGCAATCTCTTGTTCGACAAGCCTGGCATCACTGGTTCGACCTTCTCGGCGGCCTCGAGCCGCCCGGTGATCCGCGGCCTCGATAACTTCCGCGTCCGCGTGCAGGAAAACGGCACCTCGGCGCTCGACGTTTCCGATCTCGGCGAAGATCATGCGGTGCCAATCGACACCCTGTCAGCTGACAAGGTCGAGGTCGTACGCGGACCAGCCACGCTGCGGTACGGCTCGCAGGCGATCGGCGGCGTGGTCAGTATCGACAACAACCGCATCCCGATGCCGTGGACGCCGGAAGGAATTTCCGGCCGCGCCAGCGGCGCCTTCTCGTCGGTCGATCGTGGCGGCGAAGGCTCGTTCGCGATCAACGGGCGCGGCGAGAACGCCGCGATCCATCTCGATACGTTCGGACGCAGCACCAGCGACTACAACATCCCGGGCGGCGTGCAGGCGAACTCGGCCTCGCGGATCGCGGGCGGCGCGGTCGGCGGCTCGTACTTCTTCGACCAGGGATACTTCGGCGTCGCACTGACCAACACCTCGGCGCTCTACCACATCCCCGGCACAGAATCGGCCGAGACCAATACCCGGATCGACATGCAGCAGACCAAGCTTCTCGGTAAGGGCGAATTCCGCCCCGACTCCGCGATCATCGATGCGGTTCGTTTATGGTTCGGTGCCACCGAGTATCGTCACTTCGAAAAGGGGATCGGCGAAGACGGCAGCGACGGCGTGCAGGCAACGTTCCGCAACCGCGAGCAGGAGGCGCGGCTGGAAACCCAGTTCAAGCCGATCGATACCGCGCTTGGGGCGCTGACGATCGCGCCCGGCATCCAGTTCAACCATCAGAAGCTCGGCACCGAGGGCGAAGCGGGCTCGCTGCTCGCTCCGAGCGAAACCACCGCCGGCGCCTTCTATGTGTTCAACGAACTGCAGATGACGCCGACCTTCAAGCTGCAGGCGGCCGCCCGTGTCGATCATGCGCATGTCCAGGGGACGGCGGCGACCTTTCCGGCCGACCTCGATGGGCCGAGCGGCGAGCCGGTGGAGTTCGGTGCCAAGCGCGACTTCACTCCGCTGAGTGCGAGCCTCGGAGCCCTGAAGGCGCTGCCTTACGGCCTCGTCGCCGGTCTCTCGGCGCAATATGTCGAACGCGCACCGCGGGCGATCGAGCTGTTCGCCAAAGGCCCGCACGATGCGTCAGGCACGTTCGAGATCGGCAATCCGAACCTGACCAAGGAAGCCGCCAGCAGCGTCGAGGCCAGCCTGCGCAAGGTGGAAGGCCGCTGGCGCTTCGATGCCACTGTCTATTACACGCGCTACCACAATTTCATCTATCGCCAGGAAACGGGCTTGCGTTGCGACGACGATTTCGAATCCTGCGGCAGCGGCGGCGGCGACGAGCTTCGCCAGGTGGTCTACGCGCAGCGCAATGCGCGGTTCTGGGGGGCTGAACTCGCGACCCAACTGGACCTGACCAAGATCGGCGAGCTGACGCTCGGCGTGGATGGTCAGTATGACTTCGTCGATGCGCGCTTTAGCGATGGCAGCTTCGTGCCGCGCATTCCGCCGCATCGGCTCGGCGGCGGCGTCTACCTCAAGAACAGCGCCTGGTATGCTCGCGTCGGCCTGCTACACGCGTTCGCGCAGAACAATCTGGCATTGAACGAAACGCCGACCAAAGGCTACAACCTTCTGAAGGCGGAACTCGCCTACACGATGAAGGCACCACCGAACACGCTCGGCATCAAGGAAACGCGTCTAGGCATCGTCGGCACCAACCTGCTCAACGACGAGGTGCGCAACCACGTCTCGTTCCGCAAGGACGAGGTGCTGCTGCCCGGCCGTTCAGTCCGGCTGTTCGCAAGCACGACGTTCTAAGACGGCAGAATCTCCGGGATGCGGACACCGCATTCCGGGCAAGCCGACGAGACGATGTCTGCGTCAAATGACGGCGCGGGCGAAATCCCAGTCCGGGCGGATGCGTCCGGACACGCCCTCGAAGGCGTTGTCCTCGAGTTCGGCCACCAGCACGCGGCCGTAATCGACGGGCCCCGGCATCGAGGCGCGGCCCCGAGGCACCAGCTTGAAGCCGAAGCGGGTGTAATACGGCGCATCGCCGACCAAGAGCACCAGGCGATGGCCTTTGGCCTTCGCCTCGGTCAACGACTTCTCGATCAGCATCCGCCCGATGCCGTGGCTGCGGAACGGCGGCTCGACGGTCAGCGGCCCCAGCATCAGCGCCTTGGTTTCGCCGACGCAGATCGGTAGCTGCCGCACCGAGCCGACCAGCAACGTGCCGATCCGGGCGGTGAATGACAGGTCGAGCCGGTGATCAACATGTTCGCGCAGACGATAGGCGCTGAGCGCAAAGCGGCCGGGACCGAAGGTCCGCTCGTGCAGCCGCTCGATCTGCTGAGCGTCGGCCACGGTTTCGGGCAGGATGGTAATGGAAAGGTCAGTCATCGGTGTTGTCCGGAGCGCGACTTAGCATTTGCGCCCGGCGAGGTCCATTCCACGTCACGCCTTCCGCTGCCAACGGCGACGCGATCAGTCCCCCTCGGTTGGCGCCCAGTCGGTCGACACCGGCCCCCCCTGGAGGACCTCGGCGATCCGCCGCCGGGTCCCCCTGGTCGTTCCCTCGGGCAACCCCGCTGCATCGAAAAAGCCGCAATCGACAATCTCGCCGTTCGGCTCGGGCTTTGAGTCCTGACGATAGCTGCGCACCAGATAGACCGCCACATGATCCCGCCGCGAGACATGGCGATTGAAGAAAATGCCATGCAGTTGCGGCTCGCCCTCGACGACGATGTTGCCTTCCTCATGCAGCTCGCGGCACAGCGCCTCGCGCGCCGTCTCGCCGACCTCGACGCCGCCGCCAGGCAAATGCCAGCCTGCAACGTAACTATGCTTGACCAGGAACACGCGGCCCTGTCCATCCATCACCAGCCCGCGCACGCCAAACGTCATGCCGCGCGCGAAACGCCAATAGAAATGCAAGCAGCGGCGAACCAATGGCTCGATCAGAATGCGCAAGCGGGATTGGGTCATCGGTTTACTTCATGCGGCAGACACTGTTCTCGCTTGCATGGATCAGGCACGCTTGTCAAAACAAGCCATGTATCAACCGTCAGATCGCGCGCCCGTCGACATCCGTTCCCCAGGAGCATCGGCGTGACTGCATTCACGCTCGCCCACCTCTCCGATCCGCATCTCGCGCCCCTGCCGCAGCCGAAACCGTCCGAGCTGTTCGGCAAGCGCGTGCTCGGCTATCTGAACTGGCATCGCAATCGCAAACACCGTCAGTCGCGCGCATTCGCCGACGCGCTGGTCACCGACATCAAGACACAGCACCCGGATCACATCGCGGTGACCGGTGATCTCGTCAACATCGGCCTGGACACGGAGTTCGCCGCCGCACGCGACTGGCTCCGCAGCCTCGGCCAACCGCACGACGTCTCGCTGGTTCCGGGCAATCACGACGCCTATGTGCGCGAGACCTATCCGCGTTGTGCTGCGCAGTGGCTGGACTACATGCGTGGCGATGGCGCCGACACACAGACGCAACTCGCCTTTCCTTACTTACGCAAACGTGGGCCGCTGGTGTTGATCGGAGCCTCGACGGCGGTCCCGACGCCGCCGTTCATGGCGACTGGCACGCTGGGGCAACCTCAGCTCGCGGTGCTCGAACGCGTATTGTCGCAAACCGCAAACAACAGCTTTCGGGTGCTGCTGATCCATCACCCGCTGCGCGCGAAGCACTGGCACAAGCGCTTGACCGATGCTGCTGCCCTGCTGGATATCCTTCGCCGATACGGCGCCGAGTTGATCCTGCATGGTCACGATCACAAACACTCGTTGATGTGGCTTGACGGACCGGCAAGGCAAATTCCTGCGGTCGGCGTGCCATCCACCTCAGCGGCGATCGGCGGCAAGCACGATGCGGCGGCCTACAATCTTTTCCGCGTTGCGCATGAAAGCGATGCCTGGCGCTGTGACTGGAGCGTGCGCGGCTACAGCGAAGCGCGGGATGGGATTACGGAGTTGCGCACGCAGCGCCTGATCTAAGACCAGAATTCCGACGAGCCGAAACCCATTTCGGACGCAAGGCTCTTTGAACGAAGGTCTCTGCTGGACGTTTGATGCAACAAAGCGGGCAGAGTCCGATCCAAGCGGACGCTGCGAGAGGCCCTCAGCCCCGCAGCGAAGCGATCAGCGCCACGGCAAACAGGACGGCGGCACCGGCCAGCATGCCGAGCAAAAACGGCCCAAGGCGTGAACGCTTTGGCGGCACGGCCTGCGGCGGCACCACGGCGACGTGCACGGCCAGCGCCTGCTCGCGCTCGACCATGCGGCGGGCGACGTAATTGGTGATGGCCTCGGCCACGGTGGCGACGTTGTTCGATTCGGCCAGGACGATCCGGCCATAGCGCGTGTCCTGCACGAAGCGATAGGTGCGTTTGTCGCGGCCCATCACCACATGGGCAACGACGTCAATCCACAGTCTCGGCGGATCGCCGCGGCTGATGCCACGGTCGAACAGATCGACGGTATCCGGAATTTGCGCAAACAGCGGATCCAGCGCCTCGTTCAGAATGTCCAGTCGCGCGACTTCCGCGTCACGCAGATCGACAACGACGCCTGTCCGGTCCGCCGCCTCGATCCGGGCCTGCCGCAATGCATCCCGCAGACGCCGCGGACGTCCTGCCGTGCCGTCTGACGCCGCCCCGCCGGAGGTGCTGTCGCTCATGGGCTTCCCTGTCACCGTTCGCGTTAACCTATCAATAACCATACAGGAAACAAGGGTTTAGACCTCGGCGGCGCTACCGCCCCGACTCAGGCGAGCCCAAGACACTCGAATCGCCTAACCGATTGGCCGGATGCGATCTATCGCAGAAAGCCGCTATCCACCGGCATGCGGACCGCGCGGGCGGACGCGACGGATCAACTTCACCCCTCGCGGCCAGGAGCTGTCCCGAAAATGAACAACGGCCCCGCCCGGAGCTCCCGGACAGGGCCGTTGCATATTTTGTGTCGGCGGATCGCGCAGGGTCCCTGAAGACCCGCCGCGGCGGGTGGATCAGACCATCGCCTTGCGCGGCTCCTCGACGATCGAGAAGCGCACATTGCAGCGGTGGCGGTTCTTCTCCGACAGATCGCGCCAAGCCGTCTCGGCCTCCTTGCGCGTCGGGAAAGGACCTTGAACCTGCGCTGTCCCATGCACGAGCTGGTGGAAATTCAACGAACGGAACTCTCCGCCCACAACCCAATAATGCGTGCCGTGCATTTTCCGTCTCCGTTCCTAGCCTTCGACATTCGTGACAATGCAGTTGCGAAACCGTGGCGAAGATGTAACGCCAAACTGGATATTTTCGATAGATGTGATGGACAGGAATCGTGATGTCTTGTAACATCATCACTTATTACAAATGTAATTTTGTAAAATTTGTAAATCGCCAATCTTGGAGCGGGAACCATGGCGACACGCCCGAAAGTCAGCGAAAGCGGCAAGAAACTGTTCGTCGGCCCGCGTTTCCGGCGGATCCGGCAGCAACTCGGCCTGTCGCAAACCCAGATCGCCGAAGGGCTCGGCATGTCGCCCAGCTACATCAACCTGATCGAGCGTAACCAGCGGCCGGTTACGGCGCAGCTGCTGCTGCGGCTGGCGGAGACGTATGATCTCGATCTGCGTGACCTCGCCACCGCCGACGAGGATCGTTTCTTCGCCGAACTGAACGAAATTTTCTCCGATCCGCTTTTCCGTCAGATCGATCTGCCGAAGCAGGAGCTGCGCGATCTCGCCGAACTCGCGCCGGGCGTCACCCATGCGCTGCAACGGCTCTACGCCGCCTATGTCGAGGCGCGACGCGGCGAGACCATGGTCGCAGCCCAGATCGCCGACCGCGCCGGTAGCGCGCCATTCGAGGCCAATCCGATCGAGCGCGTGCGCGATCTGATCGAGGCCAACCGCAACTACTTCCCCGATATCGAGCAAGCCGCCGAAGCGCTGCGCGACGAAATCGATGTCACGAGCCAGGATCTGTTTGCCGCGCTTGGCACGCGTCTGCGCGAGAAGCACTCGGCGACGGTCCGGATCATGCCGGTCGATGTGATGCGCGAAACGTTGCGGCGCTGGGACCGCCACCGCCGGCAGATCCTGATCTCCGAATTGGTCGATCAGCCCGGCCGGGTCTTCCAGCTTGCCTTCCAACTCGGCATCGCCGAACAGGGGCCGTTGCTGGATGCCGTCGCCAATCGCGCCGCGCTCGACGACACGAGCCGCAGGCTCTATCGCATCACGCTCGCCAACTACTTCGCCGCAGCGGTGATGATGCCGTATCAGCCCTTCCATGCGGCGGCAGAAGGCCTCGGCTACGATGTGCACGTGCTGGGGCAGCGCTTCAATGCAAGCTTTGAACAGGTCTGCCACCGCCTGACGACGCTGCAACGGCCGAGCGCGCGCGGCGTCCCCTTCTTCATGCTGCGCGTCGACAATGCGGGCAACGTCTCCAAGCGGTTTTCGTCCGGCACGTTTCCCTTCTCGAAGTTCGGCGGCACCTGCCCGCTCTGGCATGTGCACTCAACCTTCGACACACCTGACCGGCTGCTGCGGCAGATCGTCGAGCTGCCGGACGGCAGCAAGTATTTCTCGATCGCGCAGATGGTGCGCCGGCCCGTTGCACCACACCCGCAACCACAGCCACGCTTCGCTATCGGGCTCGGCTGCGAGCTGCGTCACGCCTCGCGTCTCGTTTATGCGGGCGGCTTCGACCTTGACAACAGCCAGGGCACGCCGATCGGCGTCAACTGCCGCCTGTGCGAGCGGGAGGACTGCAGCCAGCGCGCGGAACCGCCGCTGACGCGCTCGCTGATCCTGGACGAGAACACCCGGCGGCTGTCGTCGTTCTCGTTCAGCAACGCACGCGAGTTGTGAGCTTTACAGGCGGTGCTTCCCACGCCACCGCACTGCTCTGAATTCATGTTCAAAAGAACTGGACGCAAGGTACATGGCCGGACATGACAGTATAGTGTGTCCGGTCACCCCTGCCTCCTAGAGGAAATCATGCTGCCACGCTTGAAGTCGCCTGTCCTCGCCATCGCGTTCGGGCTTTTGGTCCTTGCCGTTTCCCCCGCGCGTGCCCAGAACGTCGGCGCCTGCCGCGCCGGAACGAATTTCGAGCGCTGGCTGACGCAACTCAAGCAGGATGCGGCGAAGGCAGGCGTGTCGCAGCGGGCGATCAATGCAGCCTCGCCGCAGCTCGTATTCGATGCGAACATCATCCGTCGCGACCGCGGCCAGCGCGTGTTCGGGCAGATCTTCACCACCTTCTCCGACCGAATGGCCGCGGTGCATCGCGTGCAGGGCGGCCAGGCGCGGATCAGGCAGTATGCCAACGCCTTCGCCCGCGCCGAACGCGAATATGGCGTGCCGCCCGCGGTCATCGCCGCGTTCTGGGGCCTGGAAACCGACTTCGGCGCCAACTCCGGCAAGCTGCCGATCCTGAAGTCCTTGGCGACACTCGCCTACGACTGCCGGCGCGCCGATCGCTTCCATGAAGAGCTGATCGCGGCGCTGAAGATCATCGATCGTGGCGACCTCTCCGCAAGCGAGATGATCGGCTCGTGGGCGGGCGAACTCGGCCAGACGCAGTTTCTGCCGCGGCACTATTACGACTACGCGGTGGACTTCGACGGCGATGGCCGCCGCGACTTGATCCACAGCGCGGCCGATGTGATCGGCTCCACCGCGCATTACATTTCCGCCGGACTGAAGTGGCGGCCCGGCGAACCCTGGCTGCAGGAGGTGCGGGTGCCGGCAAACCTGCCGTGGGATCAGACCGACCTCGCCATTAAACATCCGCGCGCGAAATGGGCGCAATGGGGCGTGACCTATCCGGACGGGCGGCCGCTGCCAAATGACGCCATGCCGGTGTCGGTTCTGCTGCCGATGGGCAAGGACGGGCCGGCGTTTCTCGCCTATGCCAACTTCGCCGCCTACACCGAATGGAATAACTCGCTGATCTATTCGACCACCGCCGGCTATCTCGCCACCCGCATCGCCGGCGCGCCGCCGATGCGCCGTCCCTCGGCCCAGGTGCACCAGCTCTCGTTCAACGAAATCAAGGAGCTGCAGCATCTGCTCACCCGTGCCGGCTTCAACGTCGGCAAGCAGGACGGTATCCTTGGCCAGCAAAGCCGCATCGCCGTGAAGACGATGCAGGGCCGCTATGGCCTGCCGGCAGACTCATGGCCGACGGCAGAACTGCTGGCGAGGATGCGCAGCGGCGGCTGAGGCTTACGCGTTTTTCGCGCTACCGCTTGGCACGCGCCTCGATTATTGCTCGCGTGGCGACTTTGACGTTCGCATCCGGCTGCAATTCGCCAGGCGAGTGTCATACGCTTGCGACCGTTGCCGCGACGGAACGCAAATGCTGAAATCGAACCCCGCGCGGCGCGATCCCGATGCGCCGGGCGCGGATCGGACTCGACACCTCCTGAACCCGCGCATGATCGCGGCCATGCTCTCACCAAGAAGGCAAGCATCCTCATGTCCACCACCACACAGGCCCCGCAGACACTCGATCCGTCCGCCTCGATCCATCCCGAAACCCTGGGACAGGCCAAAGGCCGCGGGCGCATGCAGGGCCGGCGCATCATCGTCGTCGGCGCAGGCCAGCGGCAGGTGGTGGATCAGAACCCGCCGATCGGCAACGGCCGCGCAATCGCCGTCCTTTGCGCCCGTGAGGGCGCTCACGTCGCCTGCATTGATAATCGCAAGGAGGCAGCCGAAGCGACTGTCGCCCAGATCACTGCCGAAGGCGGCAAGGCGTTCGCGGAGGTGATGGATGTCAGCGATTCGGCCGCGATCGGTCCGATGGTGAAAAAATGCGCGCAGACCATGGGCGGCCTCGACGGCCTCGCGCTGATCGTCGGCATCTCCAACGGGCTGCGGCTCGACAAGCAGACCGAAGAGGCTTGGGACCAGGTGTTTGCTGTCAACGTCCGCAGCCATATGCTGTTCGCACAGCAGGCGCTCGAGGTGATGCAACCCGGCGGCTCGGTCATCCTGATCTCGTCGATGGCAAGCCAGCGCGCGGGCGGTTTCAACCCGTCCTACGAGTCATCGAAGGCGGCGCAGCTCGCGCTCGGTCGTGCCATCGCCCGCCAGGGCGAAGCGAAGGGCATCCGCTGCAACGTCATCACGCCGGGTTTCGTGGACACGCCGATGGGCCGCGATGCGAGCCGCCGCCGCGCCGACCGCGCACTTGCGGTTCCCTTCGGCCGTCAGGCCACCGGCTGGGAAGTCGGCTATGCGGGATTGTTCCTGCTGTCGAACGAGTCGTCGTACGTTAACGCGCACACGCTCGCCGTCGATGGCGGCCACATGATTGGCATTCAACGCGGCTGAACCAGCACGCAATCACGGCGCGGGCTCAGCCCGCGCCTTTCCCTGCTTCATATGCGCCAATGCTTCCCGCTCCGCCTCCCGCGCGGACCGGAAATACTGACCTTCCATCCGGTTGAAATCGTCCGATGCCGCAAAGAAGCGGAACCCGCCTCTTTCGCGTACGACGATGCCTGCGGCTTTGGATTGAACTTCGATGATGTAGGAATCCGACATTGCTGCCCCAACGATGATCCCAACAAACGCGCTAAACCGCGAAAGGTTTCGCAGGTACCGGCGCCTTGCATTGGCCAGCATCGCCTAAGTGGTTCGCGCGACAGAAGCATGACCGCCCCATGGCATTCCCGTCATCAGACCACGTTCCAGCCGGATTGGAACAGGACTTGGTCTGTTTTCACACCATCTTTTTTGGGCAAGGTTGACGCGGTTCCCGCCGTGGCTATTTCGTCTCACAGCATCGCTTCACGCGCGCAATACGATCGGGTGCGGGTGACCCTGCTCATCGACCGAGACGTAAGTGAACGTACCGTCCGTCACCAGTATCATGTGCTGTTCGTTGCTGCGCATGACCCAAGCCTCCACCCGCACCGCCATTGACGTGCGCCCGACCCGCACTCTGTCCGTGTAGACCGAAACGACGTCGCCGACGAACACCGGCTTGCGGAAGGTCATGGCGTCGATCGCAACGGTCACGCAACGCGAATGAACCGTCTTCTGCACATAGATGCCGCCGGCGATATCCATCTGGCTTAACAGCCAGCCGCCGAAGATATCCCCGTTCTGGTTGGTGTCGGCGGGCATCGCCAGCGTGCGTAGCGACAGGTCACCGCGGGGCGCGTCCGGAACGTTCGTGGACAGGTTGCCCGAATGCGCATCGGCCATCGTGCTGCACCTACTGCCGCGCCGTCGAGCGACGCAGCAGCATTAAATCAGGAATACAGATGGCATGCCACGGTGCTATTCCCTTCCGGACGCAGCTCCGGAACCTTCTCCTTGCAGATCGGCATCGCATGGATGCAGCGCGGGTGGAACCGGCAGCCCGACGGCGGCCGCTGCGCGCTCGGCACCTCGCCAGTAATGGTCTGATGCACGCGCTCGGCCTCGATCTCGGGATTAGCCACCGGGATCGCCGCCATCAACGCCTTGGTATAAGGATGCTTCGGATTGGCGTAGAGTTCGTCTCGCGTAGAGACCTCGACGATGGTGCCGAGATACATCACCGCGATGCGCTGGCTGACATGGCGAACCACCGCCAGGTCATGCGCTACGAAGATGCTGGAGATGCCAAGCTTCTCCTGCAGTTCCTGAAACAGGTTGACCACCTGCGCCTGGATCGACACGTCGAGTGCCGACACCGGCTCGTCGCAAATCAGCAGCCGCGGCTCAACGGCAAGCGCCCGCGCGATGCTGATGCGTTGGCGCTGACCGCCCGAGAACTGGTGCGGATAGCGGTCGATCATGTCGTGCCGCAAGCCGACCATCTCGAGCAGCTGCATCACCCGCTCGCGCCGTTCGGCCCTCCTGCCATGGAGCTTATGGATCTCCAGCGGCTCGGCAATGATCTCACCGACCGACATGCGCGGATCGAGCGAGCCGAACGGGTCCTGATAGACCATCTGCATCCGTCGCCGGATCGGCCGCATCTGGTTCTGGTCGTGGTGGGTGATATCGATACCCTCGAACACGATACGACCCGACGTCACCGGCAGCATCCGCAGCACCGCAAGGCCCGTGGTGGACTTGCCGCAGCCGCTTTCACCGACGAGACCCAATGTCTCGCCCTCGTGCACCTCGAATGAAACGCCGTCGACGGCCTTTACCGAGCTGACCTCGCGCTGCAAGAAGCCGCCATAGATCGGGAAATGGATCTTCAGATTCTCGACACTGAGAATGACGTTCGGCTTGACGCCTTTTGTGGCCTGCTCGCGGACCAGCGTGTCAGAAGCATCAGCCATCAAAGCATCAGACATGGGAGCATCAGACATGGGGCGCCATCCAGCATGCGTGCATGTGCTTGTCATCTGCCCGCATTAGCGGCGGGACATCGCGGCGGCAGCGATCGACGACCTCACCGCAGCGCGGATTGAACGAACAGCCGGTCGGCAACTGCGCCAGATTCGGTGGCTGTCCCTTGATTGGCACCAGACGGATTCCCGCCGGCTGATCGAGCCGCGGAATCGAAGCCATCAGCCCGCGCGTATAAGGATGCAGCGGCTTGGCATAAAGGTCCTTCGCACTGGCGGTTTCGATCACCTTGCCGCCATACATCACGCACACGCGATCGGCATAGCGCGCCACCACGCCGAGGTCGTGCGTGATCAGGATCAGCGACGAACCGGTTTCGCGGGTCAGCTCCTTCAGCAGTTCGAGAATCTGCGCCTGTACGGTCACGTCGAGTGCAGTGGTCGGCTCATCGGCGATGATCAGCTTCGGCTGGCAGGCGAGCGCCATCGCAATCATGATGCGTTGGCGCATGCCACCGGAGAACTGGTGCGGATGCGATGATAGGCGGCTACGCGCATCCGGCATGCGCACTCGGTCCAGAAGCTCCTTGGCCTTATCGTAGGCTTTGGCCCATGGCGTGCGCGTGTGCAGATTGATCGGCTCGGCGATCTGCAGCCCGATCGTCAGCGACGGATTGAGCGAGGTCATCGGCTCCTGAAAGATCATCGCGATGCGATTGCCGCGGATCGCCCGCATCTCGTTTTCCGACAGCTTCGTCAGATCGGCACCATCGAAGATGATCTCGCCCTCGGTGATACGGCCCGGTGGATCGGGCACCAGCCGCAGGATCGACAGCGCTGTCACACTCTTGCCCGAACCGCTCTCACCGACGATCGCAAGCGTCTCGCCCGCGTTCACATCGAACGACACGTTGTTGACGGCAGTTACTGCGCCGGGCCCGCTGCCGAACTTGGTCGTCAGGTTCCGAACTTGCAGAAGAGGCGTACTCACGAAACCAATGCTCCTGTCACTTACTTCCTCGTCGCGCGAAAGAGGCCGAGAGTCAGTATCCCATTTTCTTCTTTAGATCCTGATCGATCCAAATTCGCGCATAGATCGGGCCGGGCCGTACCGAGCCGGCACGCAGCTCGCCGGTGTAGCCTTTCACCCACGGCCACCAGGCCGTGAAATTATAGGGCGTCGGCAGCCAGATATAGGGTGCCTTGTCGACGATCTCGGTGGTCATCTCATCGATCATCGTGATGCGCTTGGCTTCATCCTTCTCCAGATAGACCTGATCCATCTTGGCGCTGAAGGCCTTGTCGTTCCATTGCGACGGATTCCAGACCTGACCGAACACGAAGCTCTTGTGCAGCGTGCGGGTCGGATTGGTATGGCCGTTGTTCATGAAAAAGCCCGGCGCGTTGGTCTGCGTGGTCATCGCCGACAGGAATGCGGCGTATTCCATCGTTTGGATTTCCATCTTGACGCCGACCTGTTCGAGATAGGCGGAGATCAGCGGCAACAGATCCATGTGGTCCGCGTTGCAGGAGCAAACCTGAGTCTTGAAGGTGAAACCGTTCGGATAACCGGCCTCTGCCAGCAGCTTCTTCGCCTTCGCCGGATCGTATTTGAATAGCTCCTGCACGGATGCCGGCTGCTGTGCCAGCGGACGGAAGTAGGCGCCGTAGTCCGGATGCTCCGGATAGGCGAACAGCTCCGCGTTGCCGTTGTAGTACGCCTTGATGATCTCTTCCTTGTTGACCGCCATGTTCATCGCCCGGCGAACGCGGATGTCGTCGAACGGCTTGGTGTCCACCCGCATCGCCAGGAACGTTCCGCTGGTGGCCAGCCACCTGTTCCATTTGAGCGCGGGAACGCTCTTCTTCAGGGTCTCGGCATCCTGCCAACGGATCGTCTCCATGACATCGACCTTGCCAGTACGCAGTGCCGTGATGCGCGTCGCTTCATCCCGGATGATGCGATAGACAAGTTTGTCGATGTAGGGGAGTTTGAACTCCTTCTCGTTGACGACTTCGGTGCCCCAGTAGTTGGCGTTCTTCTCGTAGGTGTTGGAATTGCCCGAGACGAAATCGGTCAAACGGAACGGCCCCGTGCCGTTTACGTTTTTCCAGTTTCCAGCGCCGGCATCCACCACCTCCTTCGGAATGATCGCGGAGTAATAGCCGTAGCCGAAGCGATAGGGCCATTCAGCGTTGTATTCCTTCAGGTTGAAGACCACCGTATAGCGATCCGGCGTCTCCACGCTGGAGACGTAGTCGTACATGCTGTCGACCTTCTTCGGGCTCGTGTTCTGCCGATTGAAGGTGTAGCGGATGTCCTCTGAAGTGAGTTCGCGCGCGGCCATTACACCAGGCTTATCCGGGAACATCACGCCCTTGCGCAGCTTGATGACGACCTGCAGCGGGTTTTCCTTCAGCTCCCATGTCTCGGCGAGTTCGCCGCGCATCAGCTCCGTCGGAATGTAAGCCTCGGGGATCAGGGTGAAACTGCCGCCCCTCGACTTGGCCTTGGAGACATCCGCGGCAAACAGCTGTTCGTAGGATTGGCCGGTGTCGTGATTGTGCTTCCAGTTGTAGTCGTAGTTGTCCCAGGACAACGAGGAGATGGTCGGATATAACGTGACGACCTCGAGGGTTCCCCCATATTGCGGCGCCTCCATCTTCTGCGCCGCCGCAGACCCAGCCGTCAGCGGCCCCAAACCGAAGGCCGCAATGCAGGACAGCACGCGCGGGATTGATATCCTCATTCTCGTCTCCCCTGGTATTCGAAAGTCAATGACGGCCGGACTCGCCCCAACGATGAACCGAGGCGGCAGACATAGGCAGCCGCCTTGACGCCTCGACGCTCAGTACCCCATCTTCTTTTTCAGATCCTGATCGATCCAGATCCGCGCATAGATCGGACCTGGCCGCACCGAGCCGGCGCGCAGCTCGCCCGCGTAACCCTTCACCCACGGCCACCAAGCCGTGAAGTTGTAGGTCGTTGGCAGCCAGACATACGGCGCGTTGTCGAGCATCTCGGTGGTCATCGCCCGCAGCTCCGCCTGCCGCTTGGCCTCGTCGCGCTCCTTGTAGACCGCCTCCATCCGCGCAGTCAGCTTCGGATCATTCCACTGCGACGGATTCCAGACCTGCCCTGGAACGAAGCTCTTGCGGATGGTCGTCGTCGGGTTGGTATGCCCATTATTCATGAAATAACCCGGCGCATTGGTCTGCGTCGTCATCGCCGACAGGAACGCAGCGTACTCCATGGTCTGGATCTCCATCTTGATGCCGACCTGCTCAAGATAAGCAGACACCAGTGGGATCAAATCCATATGGTCCGCGCTGCAGGAGCAGACCTGGGTCTTGAAGGTGAAGCCGTTCGGATAGCCGGCCTCGGCCAGCAGCTTCTTGGCCTTGGCCGGATCGTACTTGAACAGCTCCTGCACCGACGCGGGCTGCTCGTTCAGCGGCTGGAAGTAAGCGCCGTAATCCGGGTGCTGCGGATAGGCGAACAGCTCGGCATTGCCGTTATAATACGCCTTGATGATCTCTTCCTTGTTGATCGCCATGTTCATGGCGCGCCGCACGCGGATGTCATCGAACGGCTTGGTATCGACACGCATGGCCAGGAAGGTGCCGCTGGTCGCGAGCCACCTGTTCCACTTCAGGTCCGGCGTGCTCTTCTTCAGCGTTTCGACATCCTGCCAGCGCACCAGCTCCATGATATCGAGCTTGCCCGTGCGCAAGGCGGTGATGCGGGTGGCCTCGTCCTTGATGATACGGTAAACGAGCTTGTCGATGTATGGGAGCTTGAACTCCTTCTCGTTGATCGTCTCCTTGTCCCAGTAATCCGGATTCTTCTCGTAGGTGTTGGAATTGCCCTGCACGTAATCGGTCAGCTTGAACGGGCCGGTGCCGTTGACGTTCTTCCAGTTCGAGGCACCCGCATCGACCACCTCCTTCGGGATGATCGCCGAGTAGTAGCCATAGCCGAAGCGGTAATCCCATTCGGCATTGAACTGGTTCATCTCGAACACGACCGTATGCTTGTCCGGCGCGGTCACGTCCTTGATGTAGTCGAAATAATTCTTGGTCGCTTTCGGGCTGCTCGCCAGCCGCTTGAAGCTGAACACCACGTCGTCGGCGACGAACTCACGCGCCTTCATCACGCCGGGCTTCTCCGGGAACATCACGCCCTTGCGCAAGGTGATGACCAGACGCAGCGGATTCTCCTGCCACTCCCACTTCTCGGCGAGTTCGCCACGGATCAGTTCGGTAGGGACATAAGCATCCGGGATCAGGCTGAACTTGCCGCCGCGCGACTTCGCCTTGGAGATATCTGCGGCGAACAATTGCTCATAGACCTGGCCGGTGTCGTGGTTGTGCTTCCACGGCCAGTCGTAGCTGTCGAACGACAGCGCCGAGATCGTCGCATTGACGGTGGAGATCTCCAGCGTGCCGCCATACTTCGGCGCCTCCAGCTTGCTCTCCGCGACCGCCGGACCAGCAGCCAGCAGCCAGCCGAGTGCGGTTGTTCCAATCAAGCCGCGCCACAGTTTCGTCCCCATAGGTCCCTCCCCTCGAACGGTCTTGTTATTTGGTTAGCGATGGCTGCGCATGCGCGGATCGAGCAGGTCACGCAACGCATCACCGAACATGTTGATGCTGAACACCACCAGGGTCAGACAGATGCCCGGCGCCAGTGCCATCCACGGCGCGAGATACATGTAGTTTCGCGCACTACCGGTCAGCATGCCGCCCCATGTCGGCGCCGGCGGCGGCACGCCAAGGCCCAGGAACGAAAGCGCGGATTCGGCCAGGATCACCGCGCCGACGCGGGTCGTGAACAGCACGATGACCGGCGGCATCACATTCGGCAGTACATGCCGCCATAGGATGCGCGGCGTCGTACCGCCAATCGATTGCGCTGCGTGGATGTAACTCTGCTCCCGCACCGAGATCACCGCGCTGCGGATGATGCGCGAGCCGGCAATCCCGTAGAGACAACCGAGAATGACGATCACCTGCGGCATACCGGGACCGACCACCGCCACGACCACGATCAGGATAACGATATCCGGAAAGCTCATCCAGGCATCGACGAAGCGCTGCACGATCATGTCGAACTTGCCGCCGAGATAGCCCGTGGTAATGCCGAGGAAGACCGAGAGCACGGTGGCCAGCAGCGCCGCCGACAGGCCGATGATTACCGAAAGCCGTGCGCCATACAGGATGCGCGAGAAGATGTCGCGGCCGAGGTTGTCGGTCCCGAACCAGAACTGCCAGCTCGGCGGCTTCATCCGATTGATCGGCATGATCTGATTGAAGCCGTAGGGGGCGAGCACGTCGGCGAAGATGCCGGCGAACAGGAAGATCAGGCAGATCACGGCGCCGATGGCACCCAGCGGCTTCTCGCGGAACAGACGCCCGATGAAGACAAGCGTTGCGTTCGGCGGACGGTGTGGCGCGGTCTGACGGACAACGGTGGTATCGGTGATCTCGGCCATCAGCGGTTTCTCACCTTCGGATCAAGGAAGCCATAGCTCAGATCGACCAGCAGATTGATCAGCACCACGGCAACACCGATCACCAGGAAGACGCCGGTGATGGTGGGATAATCGCGACTTCCGACAGCCTCCAGCAGCAGCAGTCCCATCCCCGGAATGACGAAGATCTGCTCAAGGATCACCGCGCCACCAAACAGCAGCGGCGCCTGCAGGCCCACCAGCGTCACCACGGGAATCAGCGCGTTGCGCAATGCATGCCGAATCACGATCGTCCCGGTGGACAGTCCCTTGGCGCGCGCCGTGCGGACATAATCCTGTCGCAACACTTCGAGCATCAGCGTTCGCGTCAGCCGCATGATCACTGCGGAGAATGCTTTGCCCAGGATCAGGGCCGGGATCAGCAACTGCAGGAAATGCGCCCAGGGGTCCTGCGAAAACGGCACGTAGCGGACCGACGGCGACCAGCCCCACCAAATCGATGGGAACACCATCACCAGTGTACCGACCCAGAAGCCCGGGATGGCGAGCGCCAGGATCGAGAGCGTGCGCAGCACATAGTCGCCGATGGTGTCCTGCTTCAGCGCCGCATACACGCCGATCGGAATGCCGACGATCAGCGACACCAGCAGCGCCATCACACCGAGCTCGAATGTGACCGGCAGACGGAACAGAATTTCCTCCATCACCGGCGTGTTGGTCCACAGCGAGTTGCCGAGGCTGCCCTTGAACAGCAGCGCCCCCATCCACTTGAAGTACTGGATGTAGATCGGCGTATCGAGCCCGAGCACGGCCTCAAGCTGTTCACGCGTCTGCTTCGACGCGCTGACGTCGTTCTGCGACAGCATCAGATCGATGATGTTGCCGGGGATCAAACGAACCGTGATGAAGACAATGAAGGAGGCGAAGATCAGCGTCGGGATCAATGCAATGAAGCGGCGAACGATATAGCCCTGCATAATCCCCTCAGCTCCGTGGATACGCCGAAGTGACAGACGCACCCGGCCAGCCGGGATTACGCTGCAAGCGCGTCATCGCACCGCAAAACACAAAAAGGTCAGCACTGCTGTCGATCCGCAAATGCGGCGTGCGAAATCCCGCGAGCAAAAGCACGTCCAAGCCGTCCCTCCAGAAGTCATCGCGACTTCCGATGTTGTTGTTGTTCGCGTGACTAGAACGTCTAGTTGCATGCGTTGTCAAATGAATTGAGAAATTCGCAGTGACTCCGCGACACAACGTCCGATCAGACATCAGACGCGACACCATCAATGCAGTTGCCCATGCAATAAGCTGGCTATGCAATGAGCAGATCGCGCCGATTCAATTTCACGATGCGGAATGGAACTGCCTTCTGCGACACAGATATTGCATTGCGACGCGTGAAGCGCTGCATGATTTTCGCAGAGCGAACGAAGCGTGGAACGAATGATGTGCGGTCTTGCACATCATTGCAAAATCTAGCTGAACGAATCCCAGCCGGGATCAGGGGCGAAACGCGCGCCATGCGCATCCGCAAGCTTGCGCAACGTCGCAACGACATCCGCAACCCCGCGGGTACGGGCATAGTGCAACGGGCCGCCGCGGAACGGCGCAAAGCCGGTGCCGAAAATCATCGCGCCATCGACGACGTCAGGATTGTCGACGATCCCTTCGCGCAGACAAGCGACGCAAACGTTGAGCATCGGCAGGATCAGTCGATCAGTCAGATCTTCGGTCATGGCCCATTTGGCAGAATTGGCACCCGTGATCATCGCTTCACCGGCCGGCTTCGACTTCTGTGCCCGCCCATCCTTCCAGGTGTAGAAGCCCTTGCCGGTCTTGCGGCCGAGCTCCTTCGCTTCAACCTTCTTCCGCAGCCAGTCCGGAGCCGGCGGCAACGCATCGCCAAGCTTCGCACGCAACGAGTCGCCGACTGCGAGGCAGATATCGAGTCCGACCGTATCGGCGAGTTCGATCGGCCCCATCGGCATGCCGAAGGCTTCCGCCGCCTCATCGATCACTTCCTTCGGCAGTTTCTCGTCCAGCAACACCATTGCTTCGAGCATGTAAGGCGTCAGCGCCCGGTTGACGAGGAAGCCCGGCGCGCTCTTCACCGGCAATGGCAGGCGATCGATCTGACCGACGAACGCACGCGTCCGCGCCAGCACCTGCGGATCGTTGCCGTCGTGGCTGACCACCTCGACGAGTTGCATGCGCGAAACGGGGTTGAAGAAGTGGACGCCGACCAGTCGTTCCGGAGCCTTCAGTGTGGTGCGCAAGTCCTGCAGCGGAATGCTGGATGTGTTGGTCGCCAGGATCGCATCGGCCTTCATCCGCGGCTCGATGCCAGCATAGACCTTCTGCTTCAGTTCCAGTTTCTCCGGCACCGCCTCAATGACCAGATCCGCATTGCGCACGCCCTCTCCGTCGAGATCAGGCACCAGCCGATCGAGCGCGTCGCGTTGATCGATCCGCCTGCGGATGATCTTGCCGTAAAGCTCGGCGGCACGCTTGATCGCACCCGCGATCGGCTCTGCCTTCATGTCGGAGACGGTCGCACGCAGGCCCTCCCGCGCGCACCAGGCGGCAATGTCGCCGCCCATCGCGCCGGCGCCGATGACATGCACATGCCTGATGCCGCTGTCGCCGTCCGCCAGCTTCTTCATCTGCTCGCGCAGGAAGAAGACCCGGATCAGGTTCTGCGCCGTCGGCGTCACCATCAACTTGGCGAACGACGCCTGCTCGGCACGGAACATGGCATAACTTTCGCCGCCATACTGCTCCCACAGGTCGATCAGCGCATAGGGCGCGGGATAGTTCTCGGCCGGAGCCGTCTTCGCCGCCTCCTTGCGCATGCGGGTGGCGAGAAAACTGCGCGCCGGACCACTCGACAGGACGGACGCGACGAGGCCCCGCTTGGCGCGAGCCAACTTGCCGCTGACGGCATCCTTCACCGCATTGAGAACGTGCCGCTCCTGCGTCACCGCATCGATAACCCCAAGCGCCTTGGCACGGCGGGCGTCGATCGTGCGCCCGGTCAGCATCAGCGTCATCGCCTCCATCGGGTTGATCAGACG
Organism: Afipia sp. P52-10; assembly: GCF_000516555.1. NCBI lineage: Bacteria > Pseudomonadati > Pseudomonadota > Alphaproteobacteria > Hyphomicrobiales > Nitrobacteraceae > Afipia > Afipia sp. P52-10. The sequence goes on from NZ_AZSJ01000003.1 coordinate 520,748, forward strand.
CGTGAACCGCACGGTGCCGCCCAACCCCGGATGCAGACCGAGCATCACCTCGGGAAAGCCGAAGCGCGCATCGTCGATGGCGATCCGGTACTTACATGCCAGCGCGATCTCCAAACCACCGCCGAGGCAAAAGCCATGAATGACGGCAATGGTCGGCATGCCGAGATTTTCGAGACGGTCGGTGACGCGGTGCGCACGGGAGATCTCGGCCTCGACCTCGCGCGGATCAGTGGCGCCGCGAAACGCATTCACGTCGGCGCCGGCGATAAAGCCTGACGGCTTGGCCGAGCGGATCACCAGCGCCCGTGGCCGATCGCTCTCGATCGCCGCCAGCACACTGTCCAACTCCTCGATCACATCGGCGGACAACGTGTTGGCGCTGGTGCCGGCCCGATCGACCAGCAGCCAGGCCACGCCATCGGCATCCTTGGCCAGACGAAAATTCTTCCACAGCCCGTCCGCTCCGGGCTGCGCGCCCTTATGCGGCCCAAGCTCGATCAGGCGGTCCTTGAAGGTGTCGAGGATGCGGCTTTCCATGACGTCCTCACGCCATCTCGATCAGCACGGCGCCGCCGAGGCCGCCGCCGACGCACTGCGTCGCGATACCGCGCTTCTTGCCGAGCCGCTTCATCGCATTGACCAGATGCAGCGTAATACGGTTGCCGCTCGCTCCGACCGGATGGCCGAGCGCGATGGCGCCGCCATCGACATTCAGCTTCGCCCGGTCGAACGTTCCGGCCACCCCCTCCAGGCCCAGAATGTCCTTGCAGAACTTCTCGCTTTCCCAGGCCGCCAGGCAGCCCAGCACCTGTGCGGCGAAGGCCTCGTTCAATTCCAGCAGCTCGATGTCATCGAGCCGCATGCCGTTGCGCTTCATCAGCTCGGTGACGGCAAGCACCGGTCCCAATCCCATGATGCTCGGATCGAGCGCCGACCACTGGCTATCAACGATCACCGCCTTCGGCGTCAGCCCGTGCTTCTTCACCGCCTCCTCCGAGGCGACGATCACCCAGGACGCGCCGTCGGTGATCTGCGAAGAATTGCCGGGCGTCACCTTGCCCCACGGCCGCTCGAAGGCAGGCTTGAGCTTCGCCAGCTTGTCAATCGAGGAATCCGGCCGCACCCCGTCGTCATGATCGTAAACCTTGCCGTCGCGGGCGAAGGCGGTTTCGACCTCGCCCTTGAGGTATCCCTCGACTTGCGCCTGCGCCAGCCGGCGATGGCTCTCCACCGCATAGGCGTCGCACTGTTCGCGGGTGATACCAAAAAGCTGGGCGACCAGTTCGGCCGTCTGGCCCATGTTCATCTCGACCACCGGATCGGTCAGTCCCCGCTCTAGGCCGATGATCGGCTTGAAATAGGCTGGCCGCGCCCTCAAAGCCGCCGCAGCCTTAGCGAAAACCCCCTTCGCGCTTGCCAGCCCCGCAAACCAGCGCACGCCCTGCTGCGGCCAGACCAATGGCGCGTGGCTCAGCGCCTCGGCGCCGCCCGCCAGGATCAGGTCGCAGCGGCCTTCGCGGATGTAACGGAACGCGGTATCGATCGACTGCATGCCGGAGCCGCAATTCACCTGCTCGGTGAAGGCCACCATCCGCTCGCCCATGCCGAGCCGGAGGGCTGCGACGCGGGCGGGGTTCATCTCGTCGGCGATGACGTTGACGCAGCCAAGGATGACCTGGTCGAATTCGGTCGGCGCGAAGGGCTGCCGCGCCAGCAGCGGCCGCCCGCATTGCACGGCCAGATCGACCGGCGTGAACGGACCGGGGCCGGTCCGCGCTTTCAGGAATGGTGTACGGCTTCCATCAACAATGAAAACAGGTCGCGACATCAGCTTGCTGCCCGCACCTCTCGTGCAAACAACTCCTCGCGGGACAACGTCTTCACATCAGCCTGCGAGAGTTGCTCCGGAGCAAAGTCGTCTACCTCGACGACTTTTGCAACGGCTTCGTCAGCCAGCCGCATCTTTTCGCCCTCGGAGGCGGTGATGACACCAAGCTTGACCGCCTCGCGCCAGTCCTTGATCCGCGCCGCGCGCATACGTCGGTCAATAGCCTCCGCTGCCGTGACCAGCACGAACGCTTTCTCCAGCCGGGCCAGACCGCGATCGTCATCCTTATGATAGAGCCCAGCCGTCAGGCGTTCGCGCGCGGCGGACGGCTCCAGGATCATCTGAGCGCATTCATGCACGTTGCGATCGGTCGGACCGGTGTCGCGCGCGCCGAGCGGCTGCAACAGGAAGCGCAGCAGCAGGGCGACAAAGCGGTTCGGCAGATTCGCAAAGATTTCGGCGAACTTGGTCTGGATCGTCTTGCAGCCGGTCTCCATGCACCATTCCAAGGCCGGGAAATCGGCCTGCTGGCGGCCCTCATCTTCCCAACGCTTCAGCGCACCGGACAGCAGGTAAAGCTCAGACAGGATGTCGCCGAAGCGCGCCGAGATCATTTCCCGCCGCTTCAACGCGCCCCCCATGGTGAGCAACGCCATGTCGGCGGAGAGGGCAAACGCAGCGGAAAAACGCGAAAGCTGACGGTAGAACGGCTTGGCCTTGCCAGCATCGGGGGCGGCCGCAAACAGCCCGCCGGTCCAGCTATGGCCCCAGGCCCGCAGCATGGTCCTGACGCTATGGCCGACATGCTTCCAGAACGCCTTATCGAACCGGTCGAGCCCCTTTTCGGCATCGGGCTCGGCGATCGCCGTCATCTCCTCCAGCATGAACGGATGGGCGCGGATCGCGCCCTGCCCGAAAACGATCAGGTTACGGGTGAGGATGTTGGCGCCCTCCACCGTGATGCCGATCGGCACCGCGCGATAGAGCGCGCCCAAATAGTTCTGCGGCCCGTCGATGATCGCCTTGCCGCTATGGATATCGAATGCATCGTTGACCGCGATCCGCATCCGCTCGGTGGCATGCAGCTTCATGATGCCGGAAATGACGGCGGGATGATGCCCCTGATTGAGGGCGGCGCAGGTCAATCGCCGGGCGCCATCGACGAGGTAGGCGGTGCCGGCAATGCGCGCGAGCGGCTCCTCGATGCCTTCGAATTTGCCGATCGGGATGCCGAACTGCTCGCGGATACGCGCATAGGCGCCCGAGGTGCGGGCGCAGTACGCGGCGGCGGCCGCCGACAGCGACGGCAGCGAAATGCCACGACCGGCCGCGAGCGCGCTCATCAGCATCTTCCAGCCCTGGCCGATGCGGGCCTGACCGCCGATGATGTAGTCGAGCGGGACGAACACGTCCTTGCCCCAGTTCGGGCCGTTCTGAAATACCTGCATCGACGGCAGGTGGCGGCGGCCGATCTCGACGCCCGGCAGGTGCGTCGGGATCAACGCGACGGTGATGCCGAGGTCTTCCTCCTGGCCGAGCAGATGATCGGGATCGTAGGCTTTGAAGGCGAGCCCCAGCACGGTCGCGACCGGGCCCAGCGTGATATAGCGCTTGTGCCAGTTCAGCTTCAGCCCAATCACCTCGCGCCCTTCAAACGTCCCCTTGCAGACGATGCCGGTATCGATCATCGACGCCGCGTCGGAGCCGGCTTCCGGGCTCGTCAGACCGAAACACGGAATCTCCCGGCCATCGGCAAGCCGAGGCAGCCAGTGTTGGCGTTGCTCATCGGTGCCGAAATGCATCAACAGTTCGCCGGGGCCGAGCGAATTCGGCACCATCACCGTCACCGCGGCGGTGACCGACCGGGTGGACACCTTCCGCACCACTTCCGAATGCGCATAAGGCGAGAAGCCGAGGCCACCGAACTCCTTCGGGATGATCATGCCGAAGAAGCGATGCTTCTTGATGAAGGCCCAGACCTCCGGCGACAGATCGCGCAGCTCCCAACTGATCTTCCAGTCGTCGAGCATGGCGCAGAGCTCATTGACCGGCCCTTCCAGGAAAGCCTGCTCTTCCGCCGTCAACGACGCCGGGGTGACCGCCAGGAGTTTCGACCAATCCGGGGCGCCCGTGAACAGGTCCGCGTCCCACCAGACGTCGCCGGCCTCCAGCGCCTCGCGCTCGGTATCGGACATTGCCGGCATGGCTTTCTTCGCCCAGGCGAAGATCGGTCGGGTGATGGTGTCACGACGGAAAGTGCCCATGCCAGAAATCCTCGCGCGATCGATCCTCAGGGCGGATGCTCTGCCCTTCGGAAGACCTATGGTCCGCGCAGATATTTACAACTGCCCTGCGGAACACCGAGGCATTCTCACACCCGTCCTGCCAAAACCTTAACCTTGCCAAGCAACAAGCGTTCCCGCGACGCTTTGCAGCATCAGGAGCGAGTCAGCGAGGGAGCCTGAGCAGGCTGGCCCGCGCTCAATCCGGCCGCGGCATGTCGAACATGCGGTCCGGCGTCGCTTCGAAATAGTCGCCCTTGCGACCTGCGCGAGCGATCGGATGGGCCAAAGCTGTCATATAGACGCCATCGACGATCAGCGACTTGTCGATATGCACGGCGACCACCTCGCCGAGGATCATCCAGTTCTCGACCTTGCGACCTTCCTTGGTCTCGAGCTGCATGATCTTGATCAGCTTCAGCTCCATCGCCGCGCGGGCTTCGCCGACCCGCGGCACCTTGACGAGCTTCGACGGCACCGGCGTAAGCCCCGCGGTCTCGAACTCGCTGACGTCCGGCGGCACGCCAGCGGAGGTGGTGTTCATCGCCTGCGCCAACGGCATGGTGGCGAGATTCCAGACGAACTCTCGCGTCTCCTCGATGTTGCGCACCGTGTCCTTCCAGCCGGTGGAGGAGAAGGCGAGGATCGGGGGCTTGTAGTTGAAGGCATTGAAGAAGCTGTAAGGCGCGAGATTGAGGTTGCCCCTGGCTCCCATGGTCGACATCCAGCCGATCGGCCGCGGCGCAATGATGGCATTGAACGGATCGTGCTTCAGGCCGTGCCCGTCGGCCGGCTCGTAGCTGTGCATATCGTTCACGATCGTCGAAACCGACACGTTCATCTCGTCCTCTCGAGCAGACAACCCACATAGCACCCTAACACCGTCGCGAGACGGATGCGAACGCCGCAAATGCCTGTGGGATCGCAATTGCGCGAGATGAGCCGCAGCGCGGCACTTTCGTTCCACCTACCGGGCGAAACAGCCCGCCAAGAAACACATCCGGGATAAACAAAAACCCTCGGGAACAGATCCCGAGGGTTTTTAGAAAGAATCGTCTGCCGTGAGTGGCACGCCGCAGGATTCAACCGCGATGAATCGGATCGATCCAGAGCACGGTCTCCGGCTTCTCGACCGGCTCGATATCCAGATTGATCGCCACGGCCTCGCCGTCGCTGCGCACCAGCACGCATTCCAGCACTTCGTCCGGAGAGGCGTTGATCTCCTGATGCGGTACGTAAGGCGGCACGAAGATGAAGTCGCCCGGACCGGCTTCGGCGGTGAACTGCAGCCGCTCGCCCCAACGCATCCGCGCCTTGCCCTTCACCACATAGATCACGCTTTCGAGATGGCCATGGTGATGCGCACCGGTCTTGGCGTTGGCGTGAATGGTCACCGTTCCGGCCCACAACTTCTGCGCACCGGTACGGGCGAAGTTGATGGCGGCCTTGCGATCCATGCCCTTGGTCGAGGGCACGTTCGGGTCGAGCTGGTTGCCGGGAATGACGCGCACGCCATCATGCTTCCAGCGATCCGGATCATGCGCATGATCGTCATCGTGGTGGTGCGGATGATGGTGGTGATGGTCGTGACCGTGATGGGAACCGCTCATGGCATGCTTTCATTCTTGTTGGCAGCAACCGGAAGCTAGGCGGTTGCCTTCGGGCTAGCAAGAGTCCGATTAGCGGGTCCAGGATCGTTTGCCAACCAGCGAAATGAGCATGCCGGTCACGCTCCGTTCGCCGCCAGGACCACGGCGAGGCCGAAGCCGGTCAGGTGATGCAACGCCTGATCGATCCCGATCAGCCACCAGAACCACTGGTGCTCCATGGTGACATTGAAGGTCGCGACGCAAAACCCCTTTAGCCGATCGATGATAAGGTGGACGACGAAATCGGCGATCCCGAGAAACCAGAATTTCGGCGCCAGCACCACCAGGATCGCCGTGGCCAGCGCCCCGTGAATCGCGCAGTGAACCAGCAGCGGCAGCGCCCATCCGCTCTTGGCATCCTTGCCCGTCGCCATCCATGACGTTTGCAGAACGAAGTCCGCGATCACATGCTTGATCGCGAACAGCACCATCCAAAAGGTCAGCGTCCCAACGGGCACTGCGGATGACAGATCAGGAACAATCATTCTGGCAAGCCCCACGTCCGCTCAAAACAATCCACGACAACGCCCCAGGCAATATTCTTAGACACCAGTAGCGAGCGACATCCGTCCGCAACACCCTCATACAACGCTCATACAGGCCGCGAAGCCGCAGCGGCAGTAACCGGCCTCGCGCTCGTGAGAACGTCCGCAATCACCCGCCGCAACTCCTCGCCGCTGAGATCGGCCCCGGCCGCGCTTCGGACCTGCGCAAGCGCCGCCGGCAGCTGCGGCAGGTCCAGCTCACCATCAAAGACCGGCTTCGCCAGCTTGTTGATGGCGAGATTCCAGTTCGTCAGCGAAAGATGATAGCTCGCGCCGTACCCGGAGACGATTGCCGCAGACCGCACCACTTCGGCAACTGCGTCCGGACACTTGGCGAGGGAACGATCGATCATGTGCAGCCAGCGCTCCACGGACGAATTCTCCCGCACGAAGCGCAGCGATGACGGACGCAAGCGCCGGCACCGAACGAACAACCTCAACAGCAAGGGCCCCTTACCGCGGTCGACATGAATGCGCAGACGGCCACGCAACATCTTGATCGCCATCAGACCGTCGGCAAGGCTCTCGGCTTGATCGCGCGGCAGCATCTCGACGATCTCGCGGATTTCGGGACGGTAGAGTCCGTTCGGCGGATCGATCCGCCCGGCAACAGGATCGGCCTGCGGCGCACGACGGAGTATGATCTGTGCGACGCGGATCGGATCATTGAAACTCATCCGCAGGGCCAACAGATCGGCAATTTCCCGGAACAACCCGGAGCTGATGCCGTAACGGTCGTGAAATCGGCCCAACCGGTCGAGGTAAAGTGCGGCGTATTCGGTATTCTGGAATTCAACCAGCATCTCCACATGCTGGGAGATCACGGCGGAAAGGTCGGGCGACAACCCGTCCGGCAGCGGCGGGCTGTGCTGATCGTCCTCACCGAGCAGATAGTTGGTCAGCGCCCGCAGCGGTCTGATCGCCTCCGCCATGGCCATTCACACCGGCTTGCCGGCGGCCTGCGCCTGAAGCCGCGCCTGTGCTGCGGTCAATTCGCCGACACGCGCTTCCATACGATTGAGGTTCTCGAACAGCCGCGCACTGACGAGCCGCAAGAAATAAAAGCCGAAGGCTGGATTCTGCACGTACAGCTCCTCCACCTGCCGATAGCTCACCGCCAGAATCAAGCCGCTCTCGATGCACTCGAGCGTGCCGGTGCGCTTGTTGGCCGGCGACAACATGCCCATCTCGCCGACCAGCGAGCCGACCGGCAATTCGAGGCCCATCTCGACCAGACGGTAGCGGCCGCTGACGATGTAGAACATCTCTTCGGCCTTCTCGTCCTTATAGAACAGCACCTCGCCGGCCTCGCACGTCCGCTCGGTCATGAACGGCTTGAGCCATGCCATCGACAGGTCACTGTTGACCGACCGTTTCACCTCGCGCACGAGCTGCAACATCTGATTCAGCCGATAGGCATTCAGCGGCAGCAACACCGCATGCAGGATCATGGTGTGATAGTTGCCCGTGGTGGCCGAGAACGTGATCAGGGCGAGGTTCGTCAGAATCCCGAAAATGCGCAGCGGGATCATCGTCGTCATGGTGTAGGACGCGATCAGAAAAACCGACGAGAACACGCCGCCCGCGTTGGCTACAAGGTGAGACATATCCATGGCGAATGATCCGGTCCTGTGGGACGTTAGAGTCTCGAAATTACGACGCAGGGCGCGCACGCCCGGCAACAGGTCTCCGGCTGCGCGGCTCGAGCGCTCCTGCTGATGGTGCAACTGCCCGTCATGCGCCTGCCTGCTGGACAGCCTGCGCGTATGCCGGAGCAGCGACATTCAGCGCGTCGATCTTATCACCGAAACGATCGTACAGCCCCGCCAACGCCACGGGCGCGAGACCGCGGCAAGCATTGAGCAGACCGGCAGCCTTCGCGCCGTCGCCTTCAGCAAGCGCGCCAAGCAAGCGGCCGTGCAGCCGCGACAGTTCGGCGAATTCGGTGGTCGCTGACATCGTCTCGTCCCCGGCCAGGGCATAGAGCTTGGTGGGCCGTGACTTGCCCTTCAACAGGATTTCACCAGCTTCCAACGCGGCGATGCCGGGCGCGGCTTTGGCAACATCCTCCGATATCAGCAGATCCGTACCGAATGACTTCGTCGCCGACTCGATGCGCGCCGCCATGTTCACCACATCGCCCATCGCCGAATAATTGAAGCGCTTCTCGGAGCCCATGTTGCCGACGCAGGCGACGCCGAAATTCACGCCGACCCCGATCCGGACGGCCGCATCCGCAAAGCCGCGAGCGGCAAAACCGAACGCATCATCCTCGTTCAGCTCCTTGACGATATCCCGCATTCTGAGTGCTGCGCGGCAGGCCCGTGCCGGGTGGTCAGCGATATCCAGCGGCGCATTCCAGAATGCCATGATGGAATCGCCGATATACTTGTCGATCGTGCCGAGCTCCCCTTGAATCGCCTCCGACAACGGCGCCAGCAGCGTATTGACGAAGTCCACCAGCTCGGTCGCCGACAGCGCCTCGGAAATCGGCGTGAAGCCACGCACATCCATGAACATCACCGTGATCTCGCGCGCTTCGCCACCGAGCTGCATCGCCTTCGGTGAATTCTCCAGCCGCGCCAGCAGCTCCGGCGCAAGATATTGGCCGAAGGCCTGGCGAACGAACTTCTTTTCCTTATCGGAGGCGATCCGCAGCGTCCGCTCCATGGCGATATACATCGTGATCGCTGCGAGCGAGGGATAGATCGGGTCGAGCAGAATGCGGAAATGCGAGAAGGCGAACCAGGAGCCCGCGATCGCCAAACTCAGCGCAATGACGCCGCCGATCAGCGAGAATTGCGCACCGAACGACAGCAGCATGATAGCGACGAGCACCGCCAGCAGGACCGTGACGATGATCTCGAGCCCGTTCGCCCAGTCCGGACGGCTGATGAAATCCTGCGAGAGTATCTGCTCGATCAGTTGCGCATGCACGGCAACGCCCGGCACGATCTGCCGCAGCGGTGTCGCCCGCGCATCGGCGAGCCCTGCCGCAGACGTTCCGACCAGGACGATCGATCCCTCGATCCGCGGACGGACCTCCGCTTCCTTGGCAGGATCGAGCAGATCCTTTGCAGAGACATAGCGTTCAGGCCGGTCGCGATCGAAATACAGCCATGCCTCGCCGTCGGCGGTCAGCGGCACCTTGAAATCGCCGATTCGCACATCGAGCAGGGCGGCTTCGCCGCTATCCGCCTCGCCGCTCGCCCCCGTGCCGCGAACGACGATGCCCTTCTGGCCTTGCGCCACCCGCAACGCCTCGACGGCAAGGCTCGGATAAATGCGCTCGCCGTCGGAAAACAGCATGGGAATGCGACGGACCACGCCGGATCGGTCGCGGGAGGAGACGTTGATGCCGCCGACACCGGCAGCGGCTTCCTCCAATACGGGAAGATTGGCGACGGCGCCCGAGAAGGGCACCAGCACGTCAGTCGGTTTGACGCCGACGAAGGCCAGGCCGGCCTTCATCGCCGGGTGCGCCTCGCTCTTCGAACGGCTGGCCGCAAAGCCGAGAATCGTCGGCGTTTTGCCCATCGCATCGGCGAACATCCTGTCGTGGTCGGGCAGGCTCGCCAGCAGCGCCAACGTCAGTTCACGGTCCGGGACATCGGCCTTTTGCAGATCGCCGGCGATCTGCGCTGGAGTTGTGCGATCCGGCTCCGGAAAGATCACCGCATACGCGGTCGCAGCGGCGCCAAGTTCAGCCAGGCGGTTGGTCATGGCCGCGAGCCGTGTCCTCGGCCAGGGCCACTGTCCGTAGGCCGCGATCGAGGCCTCATCGATATCGACGATCCGGACGGGGAAATCGGCATACGACCGCGGTTGCAGGCGCTGGTAGGCGTCGAACGTGCGCTCCTGCAACTCCGTGACGATCCAGGGATTTTCGGTACGCAGCCAGGTGACGGCGGCAAGCACGATCAGGGCGGCACCGACCGCGTGCCCGTGCTTGCTCCGGGCGAAGCGCCGCAGGCGCGCGACGAAAGCAAGGCTCCCGCGCCGCAGCAGCATCCTGATCCGTTCCGAAAACGTCATGGTCAAAACCCGCTTCAGTTCATTAGCGCGCAATCCCTTTGATGGGAAACGGGTTTTGCTGGTTCAAATTTTTGATCGACGATCGGCCGCCGGGATCTCTGTGCCAACCGGCTATCTCCCCTCAATCGGGCCCCGAAAATCGTGATCTAGAAGCATTTTCGGTTCTGATGGCATCAGAGCCGAAAGCTCTGGCCTCTTGTTTGACGCGTTTTCTTCATGCGAACCGGTATCAATCCCGGATCAAGTCCGAGACAGACTTTCCCTCGAAAACGCTTTGTCCGCGTTTGATGACGGCCATGCCGTCGTCTTATCTTACCGGGTCTTGTCTCACCGGAGTCTTATATCCTCTTCCCGTCGACGCATGCTCTCGACGCATCCGGCAGCACGAGCGGCGTGCCCGAATGCCGGCCCACTAAGAAAGCGCGAGCGGCGTCGCGCCGTTCACTGCATTTTGCCGAGGAAGACGCCGCCGCCGGTGTAATTGTAGCCGGAGATCGTCAACCCGCCGCCCATCTCCCCGACCGGGCTGGTGCGTCCCTGGAAGAAACTGCCGTAGAGCTCCATCGTCCGGGAGGTATTGTTGACACCCGAGAGAGAACCCACGAAATAGCGCGGATCGGCAATGCTCAAATTCACCTGACCGGCATAGTTGGTTGAATCCAACCCATTGACCGTGACGTTACCGACGCGCGTTGCGAAGTTGACGGTGTTCTGGAATTGACCAGCCGCCACATACGACTGGCCGTTGTTGGCGATGTTGGCGATCGCATGACCGGTGTAGGTCGCGCTGCCGGTCGTCGGCACATCGGATGCCGATCCTGGCAGCCGGCCTGCAACCCAGAACATCTCGGCGTTGTCCCGGATCGGCGTGCCGTTCGATGTGCGGGTGGTCTCGGCCGTCCACAGACCCCATTTAGTGTAATCGCACTGGCAGAACTGCGTTCCCACCGCTTGCGACGCCGCTTGCGCCAGCGCGGTGCCTGGCCTGACTTCGACAAAGCCGCCATTAAACTGATTCACGACCTGACCATTGACCACCGCGACCTGCTGGCCATCCGGCGTGGTCGTCGGCAATAGCACGTTCGCCTGCAATCCCGTCAGCGGGTTGACCTGCACCGTGCCGGTCTTCGGGCCGAATTGATAGGCGCCTCCCGTAAACTCGTCCGGCTGCGGATAATTGTAGGAGGTGTAGCTGCCGTTCGCGATCGGCGCAGCCGCATACACCGCCACCGTGTTGCCTTGCGCATCGGTCTCGACGACGCCGGCACCGAAGGCCGCGCGCAAGGCACCGATCGGACCGCTCTGATTGAAGGAACGCACGAGGCCGCCACCCCACCCCTGCAGGTATTGTGGCTCGACTGGAGAACCGCCGTTATTACCGCCGTTATTGTTGTTTGGAATCTCCTGCGCGATCTGCTCCGCCCGCGTCTGATTGGCCGTCGTCTGAATCGTCTGGTTGAAGCTCGAAGCCGCGTTCTGATTGCCGGCATTGGGATTTGTCGGCACGGCGTTCTGCACGTTCGTCGCGATGTTGCCCGCCGGTGTTCCCGACGCATTGGTCCGCGCCTGATTGATCTGGCCCGCTGTCGCACGCGCGCCGCCGCCCTGCCCGGGCTGGCTTTGGAGCGCTGTCAGCAACGCCTGGATGAAGCCGGGCGGCGGCGACGTCGGGTTGGTCGGCGGCGTCCCTCCACCCAAAGTCTGGGTGAACTCGCCCGCACCGAGCGTCACCGTCTGCGCGCCGGAGGTCACCGTTCCCTCGCCGTAGCCGATGTAAACACTGTTGGGGTTGAAGATGCCGACGCCACCCCGGACACCGACCACCGCATTCGGCGTGGTGATCTGTGCGTTGCCGCCATGGCTGATCTGACCGCCGACGAAACGCATCACGCCCTTCGACAGCGTAGCGGCAAGCTTACCGGTATTCGCCTGCGGATCGTAGACATATTCATCGATCGCCAGGTCGCTGTTGGGACCGATCGTCATCGACGTCTTGTCCAGGAACAGCAGTTGCACCGATCCCGATGCCGTCGTCTGGATTCGCTCGCGATGGGCGATCGACTGGCCGATGACGATGGTCCGCGCCGCGCCCGAGCCCCGCGCCTGCGCGGCCGGATTCACCGCAGCGGCGGTGCCGACCTGCTGCGCGAACACGACCGGGACTGGCAGCGATAGAACAGCGACTGCAGCGCAGACGCCCAGTCCGATCACGCGCTTCAACGGATGCAAGGCGATCATCACAATTCCCCTCAGAACCGTGCGGTCGGCCCAACGGCCACGGTGAAGTTCCTGGTGTCGAAGTTCGGCAGATTGGAATCGATCCACGTATGCGTCACGACCGTCCGGATTCCATAATTTTGGTAGAGCTGGACATCGAGGATGCCGCCGACCCGCGTCTCGCGGTCGCGACGGACCACGAGCGGATCGATAATCATGTTGGCCTCGTCATAGCGGGTCTCGCTATAGCCCGCCGTCGGCGTCAGGACGATCTGGCGCCTGGCATTGTCGAACAGTGACGGCACACTGAACTCGATCGGCACGCCGACATCGGCCGAATAACGCTGATAGCTGTTGAAATCGAACCCCGAGCGCGCATTGTTGCGGTCATAGCCGAACCGCGATGTCAGGCGGATACCGCCGAAGCGAAGCTCGCTGTTGACCGCTGCGGTCAACAGATTTCCGGTCTGCTCGCTGGCCGTCGGAAAGTCGTCCGAATTGAAGAAGCGCCGGGAGCGATGCTCGACATAGGCCTCCGCCAGCCCGAAGCTGCCGAGTGTCGTACGATACGAAAAGCCCACGCCCGATGATTCAATGTATTTCCGGTGCGCGAGGCCGGCGAGCGTGCCGATGCCGTAGAACTTGAACGACTGAGTCTGATCGATCGCGACGCGCGGACCCGCCGTCACCTCGACCAGGTTGAGATCGAATTGCGTGAAGCGATGCTGCTGCGAGGCATAACCGATCAAACCGATTTCGAACTGGTCGCCGCGCTTGTTGATCTTGTGATTGTACTGCAAGGCCGCGAGCTGGAACCAATTCCAATCCGGCGCCTTGGCGAACTGGCTGTTGAGGATCGCGTCCTGGCCGATCGCCCGCACGATCAGGTTGTTCGGACCGACATTGGCGTTGCTCTGCCAACGCGCACCTGCATGGACGAACGCGGCGAATTCGTAAGGCGCTTGCCGGCGCGCGATCTCGGCGAGATACGCATTGACCTGGGCGCGGACATCGTCGGGCACGTCATTGCCCTTGACCGCATCCTGGAAGTAGCCGCGCGCGAGGTCCCACGACCCGAGCTTGAAATACAACACGCCAAGTTCGAGTTTGACCCGCGGCAGGTTTGGATTGAAGAACAGCATACGTTCGAGCGCGCCGATGGCGGCTTCGTAGTCGCCGCGCGCCGCCGCCTGCTCGGCGAACCTGAAGCTGACATCCAGGTTCGACGGGTTCTGGAACATCTGCTTGAACAGGGTCTCGTAGCTGTCGCTGACGACGGACGCGGGCGTCGGCTGCGCGACAGCGATGCGTCCCCCAACCGGCACGCCTGCGGCCGCACAGACAATCACCGCGATAAACGCTGCAAACCGCTTCACGCCGAAATGCCCCTCTATCAATTCAACCAGAAAACTGAGCCAGAAATCCGCACGGGAACTCAGGCAGAACCTGCGGACCCAAGTGCCTCGGAATGCGATCTTCAATCGCGGAAAATGATAGGTCGGCAGCACTAAAAGAAAAGGAATATTAAGAGTTTGCGCGGCTTTCCGCAGCGATTCGTTACAGAATCGCCACACACATGGCAGCCGCTTTGTTCATTTTTGAGACACTTGGCGCGCGATCGCGCGCAGAGCATCGGCGATGATGAGCTAGCCGTACGCCGAAGAGCAACGCAATCGCAGCCGCACCGGCTTGAAGTGTTGAACGTGTGCCGTGTCGGCTGCGCTAGCCCGCATGGGATACCGGCACGCCGTCAGCGTGACCGTGGTGACAAAAGGAGGTGGCGCTAGCCATGAGCCGGCCGGCGCCACATACGTCCATTGATCCGACCTCAAGTATTCCATGATCGACGGCAGCGGAAGCGGCAGGTCCTCATTCCGCAATTTATTTGCTGTCCTTCAGCAACTGCCGGATCTTGTCGAACATCTGCAACGGGTCCGGCGCCTCCTCCACTGCGGGCGGCGAAGGCGCAGGCATCGCCGCCGGCGGCAATCCGAGGGATGATTGGAGGCTGTCGAGTTCGCGTTTGGTGTTTTCGATCTTGGCCTCGATCTGCCGCTGCCGGTCTTCGATATAAGCCTGCACGGCTTCCTTCGGCATCGGCCGCGAACTGACCGCCACAGTGCCACCACCAATCGTCTCGTCGACGACGAAACGGCCATCCTCCAACTCACGCGCAGTCCACTTGAAGCGAAATGCATCCGACGTCACCGGACCAGCCTGCGAATAGCCGTCCTGTACATCGTCGGTCGCAAGCGACTCTGCGATCGCCATGATCGCGGCGATCCTGCGGTCGTCGCTTTCCTTGTCGTCAATCCCCATCCACAAACCCGTTCAACTCACTAAACCATGATTCGATGTGCCGGTTCTCCCAACCAATCGTGCACGGATGAAGGCACCGCAAATCCTGACGTGCCTCATACTCATCAAATTACAGGAGAGCGGGTCAGTACGCCATCTTGAGCTCTTCGATCCGGACTTCGCTGCGAATGCGCTCAATATCTTCGACACGCGACAGCGACGTGCCCGCACGCAGCACGGCTGCGGTTCCCGCGGCCATCGCACACCGCAGCGCATCGCCCAGATCCGGCGTCCGCGAAAGACGCCAGACCAGCGCCCCGAGGAAACTGTCGCCCGCACCGACTACACTCACCGGCTCCACATGCAGCGGCCGAGCGCGCAACGCCCGATCCGCCGAGATCAACAAAGCACCGTCATCGCCGAGACTGATGGCGATAATCGCAACCGCCTTTCGGGCGATCAGCGCCCGGCCAGCATCGATGAGAACCGAATCCTGGCTGCTGCTGACGCCGACGAGATCCTGAAACTCCTTCAGGTTCGGCTTCACCAGATAGATGCCTTCGTCGATCGCCGCCTTCAGCGGGCCCTCGGACGTATCGAGCGCAACTTTTGCGCCGCAGGCCTTGATGGTGCGAATGGCCCGGCCGAACTTCTCACTCGAGATGCCCTCGGGCAAACTGCCGCTGATGACGATCAACGATGGCTGAGGCTGCACCGACGCGGCCTCATTGACGCACGCGTTCCATTCACTCTCCGAGAGCGGCGCTCCCGGCAACACGAAACGATACTGCTGGTCAGTCGTATCTTCGACCAGTGTGAAGACCTGACGGGTTTCGGACACCGCATCGACCGTGATGCAATCGACGCCCTCGTCGCGCAGCAGCCGCCTGAGCAGTTGTCCGGTCGAGCCCCCCACCGGGAAAACGGCAGAGACATCGCCGCCGAGCCGATGGATCACGCGGGCGACATTGATGCCGCCACCGCCCGGGTCATAATGAGGGGGTGCGCAGCGCAGCTTGCTGAACGGCGCAATCTTCGCAACCGAGGTCGAGATATCGACGGACGGGTTGAATGTGAGCGTAACAATTTCGGACAAGGTGAAGCCCGCGCCTTCAACGTCGTGATGCGGCTACAGCCGATCGCTGACAACGCGTGGAACCAAGCATGGTTCCACGCAACTCGTGTCGCTCGTCCAACTCATCCAAGCGCCTTCGCCATCGTGCGATCGTGAACTGCGACACCCGCCCGCACCATCTCGGCGAGCGCCATAGCCTCGCTGCTAGGCGGCGGCGCGAACACGAGCCCCATCCGCGACTCGGGCAGGTCAGGCAGACCATCGGCCGGCCCGAATACCTTCATGCCTTCACGCACCGCTCCGAGTGGCAGAACGGTCATAGCGAGCCTGGTCGAGATCATCGGCTCGATCGCGGAAAAATTATTCGAGACGAGCGTGATGCGGAAATCGCGTCCCGCCTCCCGCAATGCCGCCTCAGTCACCTGTCGCCACTGGCATGTGACCGCACCGAGCGCGAGCGGCAGCGGCTCGCCGCGCGGAATCACAAATCGCGGATGCGCGACCCAGACAAGCGGTTCCTCGCGCACCACCTCGACGTGATGAATGGCGGCACAATCGGTCACGAGCGCGATGTCGAGCTCATGATTGCGCACGCGCTCCGCGAGCGCCAACGACCCTTCGCAGATCACCGATACCTCAACCAGTGGATGCTTGCGCGCGAAACCTTCCATGATCGCCGGCAGAAACGGTTCGGCGTAGTCGTCAGGAATGCCGAGCCGCACATGCCCCGCCAGTCCCTTTTGTCCCACCTGCATCAAGGCGGACGCCTCGATGCGCAGCATCTCGCGCGCAAAATCCACCAGCCGTTCGCCATCGTCGGATAGCCGCACACCGCGACCGTGCTTGACGAACAATGGGCGGCCGAGTTGCTCCTCGAGCCTTCGGATATGCATCGAGACTGCAGACTGGGTCTTGTTCACCCGTTCCGCAGCGCGGGTGAACGACCCGGTATCGACGATGGCCATAAAGGACCGGAGTTGATCGGTGTCGAGCATAACCCATCTCCAAACCTGATCAGTTACATTAAAAACATTCGTTAGATCGATCAATAATGCAGCGCAATATTGATCGCATGGATGGATACGTTCCCGGCTGGGAATCTTCGGCCGAAACAACCCGGAACCAAGACAATGCCTTATAGAAACATAGGCTTAAGCGTTCACCCCGTTGCTGGTCGAACCGCGTTTCTAACTCTCGCCGCGCGCTTCGTCCGTCCGTTGCTCTGGCCGATCCGCGTCTATCGCGCCAGGCAAGCGCTCCACCAGCTCGCGGCCATGGATACCCGCGAACTACGAGACATAGGTCTGACCCCGTACGATGTACAATCGGCACAAGCCCTGCCGATGGATGCGGATCCAACCAAACTGCTTGCCCTTCGCGCCCGCGAGCGAGCGCGGGGCGCAATCGAAAGCCGTTATTACTGAATACGGACTGCATTACTGAATACGGACTGCTGATACGCCCATTCGTACGTTGCGGACCATTCCGCCAGCGCTAAGCTTCAAGGGCGTCGCCATGAATGTATGGCGGCGCCCTTGTATAGGCATCCGATGGCCGACGACAGCACACCGCCAGAAACCAAGCTGACCCGCACCAAAGAGCGTTGGGCGCGCGAGGGACGTTTCCTGACCGGCCGTACGGCACGGCCGGAGTCCGAACGGCTCCCTCCCGGTCAGCACCTCACCCAGGACTGGCCTGTTTTGGATCTCGGCGTCACGCCCGACATCCCCCTGCAGCGCTGGCGGCTGGACATCTACGGCGCCATCGACAATCCGGTGTTCTGGGACTGGGCCGAGTTCATGCGCCAGCCGCAAAGCACGGTCATCTCCGATATCCATTGCGTTACAACCTGGTCGCGTTACGACAACGAATGGACCGGCCTCACCACGCGCGACCTGGTGGCGATCACGCAGCCGCAAGCCGACGCCGGCTTTGTCGTGCTGCACAGCTACGACGGCTACACCACCAACCTGACGCTGGAGGACTTCGCCGCCGAGGACGCGCTGCTCGTACATACGTGGGCACGCAAGCCGCTCGAAGCCGAGCATGGCGGACCGGTGCGCCTCGTCGTTCCGCATCTCTACTTCTGGAAGAGTGCGAAGTGGCTGCAGGGTATCGAATTCCTCACCAAGGATGCGCCGGGCTATTGGGAAGTGCGCGGCTATCACAATCGCGGTGACCCGTGGGCCGAGCAGCGATACTCGGAGTAGGTTCCTCCGCACGGCACGATGCGTGCTTACAGCGCGCAGCATTGGAATGATGCATACGCAAATCGCATGCGTGCGCTTGACAGACGCACGCGCAGCGGCGAGCAAGTTAGCCAGCAATAACTGACAGCTCCGGCGAAAGATCAAAAGAGAGCACATGCGCTCGCCACCGCATGGACCGGACTCAGGAGAGCATCATGAACTACGTTGAAGCCAACGGCGTCGGATTGCGCTACGAACTCTCCGGCACAGGCGAGCGGACGCTCGTGCTCGTGCACGAAATGGGCGGCACGCTGGAGAGCTGGGACGAGGTCGTTCCCCACTTCACCCCGTCGCGGCGGGTGCTGCGCTACGACACCCGCGGCGCGGGCATGTCGCAGAAAATCCGCGGCGAGCTGCACATCGACACCATGGCGGATGACATCGCCTCCCTGCTCGGTACGCTTGGCATCAAGGGCAAGGTGGCGCTCGCCGGCGTCGCCGTTGGCGGCGCCATCGCCTTGCACTTCGCCGCCCGTTATCCGCAGCGCACGAGCGCCATCGTGGTCGGCAGTCCTGCCACCGGCGTTACTGCCGATCGCCGGCCCGGCCTGCTGGAGCGCGCAGCCAAGATGGAAGTCGAAGGCTTGAGCAAACTGGTCGACGACTCGATGCTCACCGGCTACGCGCCGGAGCTGCGCACCGACGCGGCCCGCTTCGCGACATTCCGCGCACGTTGGCTCGGCAGCGATCCATCCAGCTACGCAGCAATCTATCGCATGCTCGTCAACAACGAGATGGACCAGGAACTCCGCACGCTGGCCTGTCCCGTGCTGGTGATCGGCGGTACGCTCGATCGCGTCCGGCCACCGGCCGCGGCAGAGGCCGTCGCCAAGCTGATCCCCGGTTCGCGTTTCGTCGAGCTGCCGACCGGCCACTACATGGCCGCGGCAACCCCCGAACTGATCGCCGACACCATCGGCAACTTCTTGAAGTCAGTCGACGCTTGATCGACATCCACTGGTCCTACGACCCAAGCCTGAGATCGCAGCCATGAACCAGCCTCCCGCCCAGCAAATTCCCGGCGTCTATCATCGCAAGATCGGCGACATCGTCGTGACCGTCATCAGCGACGGTTATCTCGATGGCAACCTCGAGGTGATGCGCAATGTCGATCTCGACAAGGCACACAAAGTGCTCGCCGACGCCTTCCGTCCCGCGCGCCGTACCAGCGTCAACACCTTCCTGATCCACTCCAAGGGCCGCCGCGCGCTGGTCGATACCGGATCCGGCAACTACCTGCAGCAGAGCGCCGGCAAGGTGCAGCAGAACCTCGCCGCGGCCGGAATCGATCCAGCCTCGATCGATACGGTGCTGCTGACGCATATGCATCCGGATCACTCGGCTGGCCTCACCGATATGTCGAATGGCAAGCTGTTCTTCCCCAATGCCGAATTGGTGATGCACGAAAAGGAGCTGCCGCACTGGTTCGACGACAGCGCGATGTCGAAGGCCGACGAGCGCTCGCAGAAAATGTACTTCCTGGCCGGACGCGAGCAGGTCGAGCCGTACAAGAAGCAGACCCGACTGTTCAAGGACGGCGAGGTGTTTCCCGGCGTGACCGCCGTGCCGAGCCCGGGCCATACGCCGGGCCATACCGCCTACCTGATTGCGTCAGGCGACGATCAGTTGATGATTTGGGGCGACACCGTGCACGTTCCCGAAGTGCAGACCGCATTCCCCGACGCTGGCATGGCGTTCGATACCGACCTCGCCGCCGCCGCAGCCTCGCGCAAGCGCATGTTCGACCGCGTAGCGTCGGACCGCATTCTGATCGCCGGCATGCATCTGCACTTCCCGGCGTTCTCGCGACTGGCCCGCGACGGCGACGCGTACCGGATTTATCCCGAGGCCTGGGTGCAGACGTTCTGAGCACCCGTCCGACACTGCTACGGCAAGCAAGCGCTGCTGCGACAAACAAGAGCTGCTGCGACAAACAAGAAAAGGCGACGCGAACTTCGCGCCGCCTTTTCTTTTGATCTCCTTAGAGATCGCGCGATTTAGCGGACGCCGTGCCCGGCCTTGACGCCTGCGCGCATCTTCGGCGTGGTCACCTGATCGGACGTGATAACGTCCCAGATCACCGTCTCGCTGCCCTTCTCATAGGCTTCCATCAGCGCCTTGAACTGCTTGACGTCGGTGACGGTCGCACCACCAAGGCCGAAGCCGTTCGAGATCGCCTTGAAGTCCGGGCGGCCGAAGATCGCACCGCTGTCGTCGATGCCGTCGGCCCGCAACTTGTGGATCTCGGCACCATAGGCGCCGTCGTTGGCGCAGACGATCAGAAGCTTGATGCCGTGACGCTTCACCGCCTCCAGTTCCTGAATGTGCATCAGCAAGCTGCCGTCACCCTCGAACAGAACCACCTTGCCGTTTTTGCGCGCCGCCGCGACGCCGATCGCGTACGAGATCGAGTTGCCGATCGCGCCGAAATCGCGCATCGCGTGATAGCGGGTCGGATCACCGCCGCGCATCGTGGTATGAAAGTACGAGTGGTGACCGGAACCAGACACCACGTCGTAATCCTTCGGAATCACATTCTCGAGTTCCTTGAACACCTCACGCGGATCGAGCTCGCCGGGCTTCACCGTGAAAGGCGTATCGTCTGCCGGCTCTTCCTTGATGCGCTTGGCGAGTTCAGGCGAACGGATGTTCGCAGCAGTCTTGCCGATCGCCTTGATGCGCTTGGTGAGATCGGCCGCCGTCAGCTTTGCATCGGCCTTCATGTAGATGTCGGCAGCCTGGTTGCCATCGCGCAGACCCATGGGGGCGAGATCGACCTGCACCACCTCGGCCTGCGGGAACAGGTTGTCGCCGTCCACGGTATAGTAGGTCAGGCTCGCACCGATCGCGATCACGAGATCGGCTTCAGCGAACAGCTCGCGCGCGATGGCACGAGAGAAACCGCCGGCGATGCCGATCGAGAACGGGTTATGATCGTACATGCCGCGACCAAGCAGCGTGGTGGAAAGCAGCGCACCGCTCGCTTCGGCGAGCTCTTCCACCTCTTTGCGGCCATCGGCCCAGACGACGCCCCGGCCTGCAATAATGATCGGCAGCTTCGCTTTGGCGAGCTTCTCGGCGACCATCGCCGCCTGATCCGGATTCGGCGGGATCGGCGCCACGACCGGCGTGATCTGGGTTGCAGGCTTGTACTCGCCGATGTTCGGCAGCGGCTGAAGCTGCAGATCATAAGGAATGCCGATCACGACCGGCTTGCGTTCGTGGCGGGCGACATGGAACGCCTCGCGCACATACTGATACATGCGCACCGGGGAATGCGCGGAAATGTAATGCGCGCCGCAGGCCGCGGCGAGCGGCTGCTGCTCGATCCACTGGCCATACCACTTGGCACCGATCGGCACCTCGCCCGCGAACACGACCATCGGCACGCGGCTGCGCGCAGCCGACGTCAAGGCCGTCATGATTTGGGTGAAGCCCGGACCGCATGTCACCGACGCAACGCCGACCTTGCCGGTGGCGCTGTAATAACCCATCGCCATGGCGCAAGCGCAGTGCTCGTGACGAGCATGATAGGTGTTCATGCCTTCGATGTCTTTCATCGCCGTCACCCAGTGCATGTTGCCGTCGCCCATCAGCGCGAAGTGATGATCGACGCCTTCAGCAGCGAAAGCGTTGGCGAGCGCGACATAGGTGGGCACATTGCTCATGAAAAATATCCTCAGGCGTGTTCTTGCTTGTTGTTTGTTCCGGGTGGCGGACCGCCCGAACAAGACTGGTGCTGCGGTCCAGGCACATTCGCAGAAACGGCTGTGTCCCAAGGACTTGCTGCATCAGAACAGTGCCGAATGCACAGCCGGTCGCGCGATATTTGAACCTGTCGCCATGATAACATTCGGCACAGTCGGCGCAACTCTCGCACCTGTTGCTGCCTATTTTTATCGCTTACTGCGCAGCACGGCGCGAGTACGGCGCGCGCTTCCTGCCTACAGCGTTCTGCCTGTCGGAGCGCCGATCAATTCGGCGGCAATCCGAGCTGCGCCCGAAACCGGTTCTTCAGATGGACCGCATCGCGTGGTGGCAGCGAACGCGGTAAATTCTCAGCCCGGACTTTGATGACATAAAGCTGAGGTCCCCTTGCCTGCGCGCTGAGCGACGACCGGGCAGCCTTGACCTGCTCCAGTTCATGTAGTGTCTCGGCCTTTGCAAAACCGCAGGAAGCGGCGATGGCGGCGAGATCCAGACCGCGACCGGTGTGGCTCACCTGCATGCCCGTTTCCCCGAAATGGCCGTTATCGATCACCGCGATCGTCAGGTTCTTCGGCGCAGCGACGGCGATGGTCGCGAGCCCGCCCAAGCCCATCAGCTGTTCACCATCGCCAGTGATGACCAGGACCGGCCGTGCCGGCTGCGCCTGCGCGAGCCCAAGCCCAACCAGCGCGGCACTTCCCATCGCGCCCCACAGATAGAAGTTCGCCTCGTGATCGCCGGCCGCATTGGCATCATAGCTCGACGAGCCGAGGCCACTGATGACGAGCAGGTCGTCACGACTCACGAGCAGCGCCGCAACCGCCGCGCGGCGGTCCAGCGAGTTATCCGAAACCGCCGTCACCATTTCTTGCGTCCAATCAAACGTTGCGACAATAGCACGGCCATCTGCTGATCGGCCTCATAAGCCTCCACGGCAGATGCTGCGACGACGTCGGTGGCCTCGTCCGCGCTCGTCACCCGCACGGTTCGCACGCCGACCGCATTGAGCGAAGCTTCCGTAGCCCGACTCATCGGCACCTGCCAGGGGTTGAACTCGCCCCACTCGCCGCGCATGGTCACCAGCATCAGCAACGGCGCGCGCATCATCACCGGAAGCGACAACATGTTGATGCAATTGCCAACGCCGCTCGATTGCATGAGTAGCACACTGCGTTCGCCACCGAGCCAAGCGCCCGCAGCAATCGCGACGCCCTCCTCTTCGGTGGTCAGCACGTTGCACGTCACGGCCGGATCGGCATGGAACATCTGGATCAATGCCGAATGTCCCGCATCGGGCACATAAGACATCTGCCGGACACCGCTGTCCTTCAAGACCTTATAGAGCTCCGCCGGCCAGCGAGACGTGGTCACGTCATGCATCAGCGTCTCCTCTTCCCCCTCATCCGGTCTTACATCGTAAGCCCAGCGTGGCGCATAACGATGCGCAATGCCATTGCAATTGTCGAGGGGCAGGCTTGAGGCAATCGGCCGCGAGGCCGACTGCGCGATCAACGTTTCGATGGAGAACGGCGCGTGGGCTTGGTTATCGATTTGCCAGCGACCTTGCGCTTCGCCCGAGACTGCGAAGCCGATCCCGCAGGCTCGGCACCGAGCTTGTCGGCGACCGCCTCCAGGCGGCGCACGACCTGTTCCAACGGATGTTCTGCGGCCTCCGGCTGCACCGCCATACCGCGATAGACCATATCGGTGATGCTGTTGGCGGCACTGTCGACGAAGAAGTTGCCCTCGCCGCGCAGATAGCTCCAGGTGTGGTGCTCGACGCCGCCGAACACGAGGTCCCGCACCATCCGCGTTGGAATGTCAGAACGGAATTCGCCGCTCTTCATCGCCGCATCGATGATCTCGATCATCCGGCGGGTATAGGCGCGGTTCAACAGAAACACGGTGGTCGAGCGATAGTCGGGATCGGCACGCAATTCGGTGAACATGAAGCGGCACAATGCCGGCTCCTTGTGGATCACCGACAAATGCTTCCAGATCAGGAAGCGCAACCTGTTCCAGGTGCCGCTGATCTGGCTGAGCTGCTCGTCGTAATCGGAGATCATCTCATCGTACCAGGCTTCCACCACCTTGATGAGAAGATCCCGCTTGTTCGAGAAGTAACGATAGATCGTCCCTTCGACAACGCCCGCACGCTCGGCGATCTCCGCCGTCGAGGTCTCCTGATAACCCTTCTCGGAAAAGACCTGCCGTGCAGCCGCCATCAGGTCAGCCACGCGCCGCTCCCGCGATAGCCTGAAAACCTG
Source organism: Afipia sp. P52-10 (assembly GCF_000516555.1). Classification (NCBI taxonomy): domain Bacteria; kingdom Pseudomonadati; phylum Pseudomonadota; class Alphaproteobacteria; order Hyphomicrobiales; family Nitrobacteraceae; genus Afipia; species Afipia sp. P52-10. Next base: position 544,901 of record NZ_AZSJ01000003.1, read on the forward strand.
TCGCCGTTCAGCCGTTTCGCTCATACCCCGTTCCTAGACCAACCAGGCGGCACCCAGCAAGCGTCCTTGCGAGATGGCAGGTTCGGCATCTGCGGCCGGCAGGCACGACAAAATCGAGGTGAATGATGATCGCCGCGAGCGTGCCATCCGAAACCTCGATCTGTTTGGAAACCACGCCGCTTCGCTAACGCGATCCCTCTCAGATCCGGATCATGATACGTCAGCTAGCGACCCTTGAACGTCGGCTTGCGTTTCTCGAGAAACGCGCGGCAGCCTTCGTGCGCGTCCTCGCTGTCGAAGACGAGACTGACCATGCTCGCCTCGTAGGCGAGGCCTGCTGCCAGCGTCATCTCGGTGCCATTGGCGATCGCGCGCTTCATCAGCTTCAGCACCAACGGCGATTTCTCGGCGATACGCCCCGCCAGCGCCAGCGTCTCCTGCATGAGATCCGCCCGAGGCACGACCCGGTTGGCAAGGCCGAGTTGCACTGCCTCCTGTGCGCTAAGATGGTCGCCGGTAAACATCAGCTCCTTCGCCACGCAAAGCGCCATCTGACGCGGTGCCCGTTGGGTACCGCCGCCGCCGGGAAACAGACCGAGCGCGATCTCCGTCAAACCGATGCGCGCGGTATCCGCCAGAAGGCGGATATCCGTTGCCAGCAGCAGTTCCATACCACCACCGAGCGCATAACCGTTCACTGCCGCAATCGTCGGCTTGTCGCACAGCTCGATGCGGCGGAAAACACGATGCACTAGATCGGAGAACTCCACGTAATGCGCAAGGCCGCGACGGGTGTTCAGCCCCTCGATGTCACCGCCCGCCATGAAGGCTTTGTCGCCGGTGCCCGTAAAGACGATGACGCGCACGCGCTCATCGACCTCGCATGCAGCGAGAGCTGCTTCGATCGCTTGCAGCGTCGGCACGTCGATCGCGTTGAGGCGTTTCGGCCGGTTGAACGTGACGATGCCAACGTGATCCCTGACCTCGGTGAGAACTGGCGCGTCACTCATGGCGATCGTCCGCTTGGGATTCGTGCGCTTGGTTCCCACGTCATCGGCGCGATCAAAGCCATTTCTCAACCTCGTGACGCTGGATCTTTCCGGTCGTGCTGCGCGGGAGATCCTCGAAGGCGACGAAGTGAACATGCTTCGGCCGCTTGTAGCTCGCAAGCTCACGCCGGCACATGGCCTCGATATCGGCTTCGCTCAAGGCCGCATCCAACCGCGCGACAAACGCCACCGGCACTTCGCCCCACCGCGCATCGCGCTTGCGCACCACCACCGCGTCCGCCACGCGCGGATCGGCGAGCAGCACCCGCTCGATCTCCGCCGGATAGACATTTTCGCCGCCGGATTTGATCATGTACTTGGCGCGATCGACGAAATCGAACGAATTGTCAGGATTGCGGCGGAACAGATCACCCATCCGGAACCATCCGCCGGCGAAATCGCGCGCATTGGTCTCCGGCGCATTCCAGTAGCCTGAGAACACCGTCGGCCCGCGGATTGCGACTTCGCCGGGCTCTCCGTCCGCCACCTCATTGTTGTCGGGATCAACCAGCTTGACGTCGCAGAGCGCGCTTTGGCGTTTCGATAGCGAATGGGGGACAATGCCTGGCGGAATCAATGTGCCGGAAGCCGGGGGAAGGCCGGTTTCGGTCGAGCCAAAGCTGTTGAGGAACGGCGCGCCGATCAGACCGGACAGCGCCGCGATCAGCTTGGTCGGCAGTAGGTCCGCCATCGCCCCGACCACGCGCACGCCCTTCACCTTCATCGGCCTTTGCTGCAGCAGATTCACCACTGGTTCGATCGAGCCCGGCATCAACAGCAGCCAGCCGATGCGATGCCGGGCGACGGCATCGACGATCGCCTCGGCATCGAAGCCATCGATGATGATGACGGCGGCGCCCGACATGATCGCGCCTAGCGCCTGGTCGGTCGAGCCCATGTGAAACATCGGTGCCCAGGCCACGAAGCCGTCGCGGTCGGTGGCGCCCATATCCATGCGCAACACTGCATTGCGGGCGATCTCGGCACGGTGGCTGATCAGAGCGCCCTTCGGCAGGCCGGTGGTGCCCGACGTATAGAGGATGACGAGCCCATCCTCAGGGTCGACGGCCGTCTCGATCGTATCCGGCGCCAGCGCATTGATCGTCGTATCGTACGCGACGCCAAACGCCACCACGCTGGCCCGGCCAAGATCGAGTGACGCCAAGGCCGGCGCGTAACGCTCGGAGACGACAACGAGCTTCGGTGTGACCAGGTTGATGCAATGCTGCAGCTCGGCGGACGCCAAACGCCAGTTCTGGCAGGCGACGATGGCGCCGATGCGCGCTGCGGCAAGTTGCACCTCGAGATATTCGGCACGGTTCTCCGAAAGCAGGGCAATACGATCGCCGTGTTGCACACCGTACTGACGCAACAGTGTCGCGGTCCGGCAGACCCGTGCGTGAAGCTGCCGGTAGCTCAGCTGCTTCGCACCCTCCTCGATCGCCAGCGCGTCCGGTTCACGTCGCGCACGCGAGCGGAACAATTCATAGACCGACACGTGCCCCGCGCGGCGGACATCAGCCGATGCGGCGTGTTGCCCACCATGTGCGGCGTTCTCGTTCGCCATCCCTAGCCTCCCCTGGCTTCTCCATCCTGCCTTCCCATGCCTCCGCATATCTTTGTGGTCGTTTGGCGCGGGTCGTCTCATTCAATAAGTCAGCTGGTATCGCGGGACCTCATCGTCATCCGCTCCAACCGGCCGGCGACGTCGACAAGGCGTGTCGCATAGGCTTCCCCAGATAGCGGTGCCGTCACCTTCGGCGTCGCAAGCCCGCGATAGACCAAATCGGTGATCGCATCCGCCGCATCGTCCGGTGAGAAATCGCCCTCTCCGCGCAAGTAGGCCCAGGTGTGATGCTCGACGCAGCCATAGACCATGTCGCGCACCAGCCGCACGGGAATGTCGTCGGCAAACTCGCCGCTCGCCTGCGCTTCGCTCACGATGTCGACGACGCGGCGGGTGTAGGCGCGATTCATCTGAAATACCGCCGTATCGCGATAGCCCTCGCTCATGCGCAGCACCTGGAACACCAGCCGACACATCGCCGGCTCCTGATGGACCGTGACCAGATGCCGCCAGATCATGAAGCGCAGCCTGTTCCAGGTCCCACGAATGTCCTGCAGTCCTTGATCGTAGTCGGTGAGCATGTCCGCATACCAACGCTCAGCCACCTGTGCGAGCAGCGCGCGCTTGTTCTCGAAATAGCGATAGATCGTCCCCTCGACGACCTTGGCCCGTTCGGCGATCTCGGAAATCAGCGCGTCGTCGTAGCCCTTGTCTTCGAACACCGTCCGTGCCGCCCTCATGATGTCGGCTACGCGCCGCTCGCGCGGCAGGCGATAAACCGGACGAGACAGCGGCTTGCTCATGTGACGATCCTGACTCGAAGCCTTGACAAGCGAGATGAACAGAACTCATTAATTTGCCTTGTGTCAACGATACCAAACTACGGAGGGGTCGCTGAAGTGATGCATGCGCCCCTTGGAATCCCAAATTATCGCCTCACGGGCGACCGCGAAGCCTCCTAAGTTCTATGCGGCCAATAATGAATACCATTCACCAATTGCACGACCAGCGGGATAGACGCCATGACCGACCATCGGCTGAACGATACTGCGGCTCTTTTCAGCCTAAACGACGAGCATCGCGAGGTGCTGGATGCCGCCGACAAATTTGCCCGTAGCGAACTCGCGCCGTTGGCAATGCGGATGGACGCGGAGGAATGGTGGCCCACAGAAGCCTTCCCCAAAATCGGCGCGGCAGGCTTCTTCGGCGTACCCGTTTCCACCGCATATGGCGGCGCAGGCAGCGACCTGTTCACCAGCGGCCTCATCTTGCAGGCCTTCTCACGCTGGAATCATGCGCTGGCGCTAAGTTGGGTGGCGCATGAGAACCTTTGCCTCAACAACATCTTCCGCAATGCCAGCGATACGCTGCGGAAAAAGTACCTGCCTGGGCTCTGCAACGGCACGGCGGTCGGCGCGCTCGGGTTGACAGAACCCGAAGCCGGATCCGACGCACTCGGCTCGATGCGCACCACCGCACGACGCGATGGCGATCATTACGTCCTGAATGGCAGCAAGATCTACATCACCAACGGAGCCGTCGCCGACGTCCTGCTGGTTTACGCAAAGACCGCACCGGAGAAGGGCGCGCACGGCATCTCCGCCTTTATCGTCGAGAAGGGCTTCCCCGGCTTCAAGGTCGCGCAGAAGCTGGAGAAAATGGGTTTTCGCGGCAGCCAGACCGCCGAACTCCTGTTCGATAACTGCCGCGTGCCGGCCGAGAACCTGGTCGGCGAGGAAAACCGCGGCGTCGCGGTCGTCATGAGCGGCCTCAATCTCGAGCGCGCGATGATTTCGCCGATCTGTCTCGGCATCAGCGAGCGCGCCCTGCAGCTCAGCATCGACTACGCCAAAACGCGCAAGCAGTTCGGCAAGCCGATCGCTGAATTCCAGATGATCCAGTCGAAGCTTGCCGACATGTATGTCTGGATCGAGACGATGCGAACCTTCAACTATCGCGTCCTTGCCGAGGCCAACAGCCTCGAGATCGGCGGCGGCGGCCGCGGCGAGATTCACGCTCTAACCGCGGCCTCGGTCATGTACGCAGCCGACACCATGAACCGCGTGCTGTCGGAAGCCGTGCAGATCCATGGCGGCTCCGGCTACATCTGGGAATCTGAGATCAACCGGCTCTACCGTGCGATCAAGCTGCTCGAGATCGGCGCCGGAACAACTGAGGTGCGCAAGATCATCATCAGCCAGGAACTGCTGCGTTGAGCCCCGCGCGCCGGCCGAAGCCGCGCGCACCCTCCTCAACGAAAGTACGCGGGCTTTGGAATAGTCCAGAGCTCGCCCCACAAGCGACCGCCGCCATCCACCGTCAGCGTTTCTCCGGTGACATACTTGCCTGACGGCGCCGCGAGATAGACGCAGGCTTCGGCGATGTCGAAAGCATCGCCGAGCCGCTTCAGCGGGTTGGAATATTTGTAGCTCGCACGCGCCTCTTCCGAATACACCGCCATGCCCTCGGTCTCGATCGCACCAGGCGCGACGCAGTTGACGCGGATATTGAGCGGCGCCCATTCCACAGCCACCGTCCGCGTGAGGCCGGCCACGCCGGCACGCGCCGCGCAGGTGTGAGCGACGCCTGGCATACCGCGATCCACCACAGCGATGATGTTGACGATCACGCCGGGCCTTCCGGCATCGCGCCAACCTTGCGCGGCGCTCTGCATCATCGACCATGTGCCGGAAAGATTGGTGTCGATCACGGCACTCCAGCCTTTCGCCGAGAAATCAATAGCAGCCTGCGGGAACTGACCGCCTGCGTTGTTGATCAAAACATCCAGCGAGCCGATACGCTCGGCCACGGTCTTGAACAACGCAGCAACATCCTCCGCACTGCGAATATTGCAGGGGACCGTCTCGACCTTGAGACCTGCCGCGTGCATTCCCTGCGCCGCCGCCTCAAGTTTCTCCGCCTTGCGCCCGCAGATCACCACATGGGCGCCGAGCCGAGCGAACAGCCAGGCCGTCGCCTTACCAAGCCCGCTACCGCCGCCGGAGATCAGCACCTTGCGGCCGGCGAACAGATCGGACCGATAGACAGTCGGCCATGACGCAAGCTGCGCGTCGGTCAATCCGAACGTGTTCACTTCTGACATCGCGACGCCCTCCCCAATCGCGCAGGCGATCCTGCTGCGCTCTCACCCTGTCCCACGGTTTCATTTTTTGCGTTGACATCGCAAGAGCGATATCTGTTAATGAGGACAATTCACTAAAGCTCAGCCATCACCCTTGGTCAAGGTGAGACGGGACTGAGCGAGACAATAACGGCGCGTCACGCTGGTCGAAATGGAGGAAACAAGCTTCAACTTTTGCCGACATTGCTGCGCCCGCTGTTCAGTCCGTCCGGGTCATCGCGGATACCGGACCGGCGCCGACATTGCGCGCAAGCGACGCCTGCCCTTCATTGATGAGTTGAATTTATTTAGTTGCCGCAACGGGATGGCCCCAGCGGCCGAACGAACGAGCTGAGAGTCATGTCCGAGCAAGTCCTGATCGAGCGACACGGCGCCGTGCAGTGGATCACGATCAACCGCCCCGACCGGCGCAACGCCATCAACGAGGCGGTGATCGAGGGCATCGCTGACGGCATCCGCCAAGCAGGCGCCGACGGTGCGATCCGCGCCATCGTTCTCACCGGCGCCGGCGACCGCGCCTTCTGCGCCGGTGGCGATCTCAGCCCGACCGCAGACGGCGCGCCGTTCACTGTCGATCCTTCGCAGCCGCGCAACTATGTCGTCAACCTGTTCAAGCTGATGGAGGAATGCGACCTTCCCATCATCGCCCGCGTCAATGGTCACGCGCTGGCGGGTGGCCTCGGCCTGCTCTGCGCCTGCGATCTCGCGGTCGCGGCCGACAACGTCACCTTCGGCACGCCGGAGACCAAGATCGGCCTGTTCCCGATGATGATCATGCCGCACCTGATGCGCGTGATCCCGGCTCGACGATTGATGGAACTGTGCATCACTGGCGAAGTGCTCAACGCGCAGGAGGCACTCACCGCCGGATTGGTCAATCATGTCGTGCCTGCGGCCGAGCTCGACGCAAAGGTCGAATGGCTGCTAGCGCGCATCGTCGATCGCTCACCGACCGGGATTCGCCTCGGCAAGATCGGCTTCCACGCCATGCGCGACATGACGATCCGCGCCGGCTGGGAGTATGCGCAGATCATGCTGCCGATGATGGCGCAGACCCAGGATGTGCGCGAAGGCATGCGCTCCTTCGCGGGGAAGCGCGCTCCGAAGTTTACCGGCAAGTGAGGCGGCGATGAGCAAAACCCTGCGCATCGGCGGCGGCGGTGGTTTCTGGGGCGACACCGAACATGGCGCGATCCAACTCGTCGAGAAAGGCAGTATCGACGTCCTGATCATGGATTATCTTGCCGAGATAACCATGTCGCTGCTCGCACGCGCCCGCGCACGACAGCCGCAAGCCGGGTTCGCGCCCGATTTCGTCTCGATGATGGAACGGCTGGCGAAGCCGCTCGCCGACAAGGCAATCCGCGTCGTGGTCAATGCCGGCGGCGTCAACCCGCTCGGCTGCCGCGATGCGATCGAGGCGGCTCTCAAGAAGGCTGGTGTCACCCTGCGCGTCGCCGTCGTGACCGGCGACGACGTGATGCCGCTCGCGGATGAGCTGCGCGCGGAAGATTCGAAAGAGATGTTCTCCGGCAGCCCGCTGCCGAAAGATCTCTGGAGCATGAACGCCTATCTCGGCGCGCGTCCGATTGCGGCCGCACTGGCAGCCGGTGCCGATATCGTCATCACTGGCCGCTGCACCGACAGTGCGCTCGCGCTCGGCCCGCTGATGCACGCGTTCGGCTGGGGCGACGACGACTACGACCATCTCGCGATGGGCAGTCTCGTCGGCCATATCCTCGAATGCGGCACGCAGGCCACCGGCGGCATTACCACGGACTGGCAGGACGTGCCAGGCTGGGAGGACATGGGCTTCCCGATCGCCGAATGCAGCGCCGACGGCACATTCGTTCTCTCCAAACCCGACCACACCGGCGGGCTGATCAACCGGCAAACCGTCGCCGAGCAGGTGGTCTACGAAATTGGCGATCCTAAGCGTTACATCCTGCCCGACGTCGTGTGCGACTTCAGCAATGTCAGGATCGATGAGATCGGCCCGAACCTCGTGCGCATTTCGGGAGCGCAAGGCACGGCGCCAACGCCGAGCTACAAGGTCAGCGCCACTTACGCCGACGGATTCAAAGCTTCCGGCACCATGATGATCGCGGGCCGCGATGCGGCCGCCAAGGCGCGCCGAACGGCTGAGGCGATCCTCGCCCGCAGCCGTCGACTGATGACAGCACGCAGCATCGGTGACTTCCGCCGCACCTCGATCGAGGTGCTCGGCGCAGAGGAGACCTATGGCGCGAACGCCCGCGCAGGCGCTTCGCGCGAGGTGATCCTGAAAGTCGCGGTGCATCACGACGATAAGGAAGCGTGCGAGATTTTCTCCCGCGAGTTCCTGCCGAGTGCAACGGCGATGGCGCAGGGCATCACCGGCTTTGCCGCCGGGCGTCCGAAGGTTGCGCCGCTGGTGCGGTTGCATTCGTTGTTGATCGACAAGAGCAGACTGACGCCGCGGGTGACGATCGGCGACCGCACATATGACGTGAAGGTCTCCACCGCATCCGCGGCTGTTCCGTCTGCTGATGCTCCTCCGCCACCACCCGCTGCTCCGCCTGCCGGTCCTCTTGCCACCGTGCCGCTGATCGCTCTGGCTTATGGCCGCAGCGGCGACAAAGGCGACAGCGCCAATATCGGCGTCCTCGCGCGGCGGCCGGAGTTCGTTGATGCGATCGATACCTCGCTGACGGCCGACGCGGTCAAGACCTACTTCGCCCATATCGTCACGGGGCCGGTCGAGCGGTTTCCGCTGCCGGGCTTGCATGGCTTCAACTTCGTGCTGCACGGCGCGCTGGATGGCGGCGGCGTCGCCTCGCTGCGCCACGACCCGCAAGGCAAGGCGTTCGCACAGATGCTGCTCGATGCACCAATCCAGGTGCCGCGTGCATGGCTTAACGCGCAAGGACCTCTGGCGAACTTCGCTGCGAGCGAAGGAGCTGCCTCGTGAGAGCTCCTCGCGACCACACAACCGAAGGCTGAGACGATGGCGTCCATCCTCACGCTTGCCAACATCCAGGTCTTCTACGATCGCGCCATCGAAGCGTTGCGCGACATCTCCATCGATATCAGCGAGGGCGCAATCGTCGCCCTGCTTGGTTCGAACGGTGCCGGCAAGTCCACCGTGCTGAAGGCGATCTCGGGCGTACTCGACCGCGAGGACGGTGAAATCCGCGGCGGTATCGTGCGGCTGGACGGCCAAGACATCAGCCGCTGGTCGGCGGATCGGATCGTTTCGCGCGGGCTGGTGCAGGTGCCGGAAGGCCGCGCGCTGTTCGCCACGTTGACCGTGGAAGAAAACCTGCTGATGGGCGGCTACACCCGCGATCGCGGCGAGGTGCGTAACGCACTGGCCCGTGTTTACGACCTGTTTCCCCGCGTGAAGGAGCGGCGCAACCAGATCTCGGGCTATCTCTCCGGTGGCGAGCAGCAGATGGTGGCGATCGGCCGCGCGCTTATGGCACAGCCGCGCATCCTGATGCTAGACGAGCCGTCGCTCGGTCTCGCGCCGCAGATCGTCGACGGCATCTTCGATACCATCGTACGCCTCAACACCGAGCAGAAGCTCACGGTGCTGCTGGTCGAACAAAATGCTCAGCTTGCGCTCTCGGTCGCCAGCTACGGCTACATCATGGAGAACGGCCGCATCGTCCTCGACGGGCCATCCGCACGGCTGCAGGCCAATCTCGACGTGCAGGAGTTCTACCTCGGGTTCGGTGACGCCGGCGAACGCAAGAGCATGCGCGACGTCAAGCACTACAAGCGCCGCAAGCGGTGGCTGTCATGACCGCACTCCTCAAGCTGGAAAACCTTTCCAAGAGCTTCGGTGGCATCAAAGCCGTCTCCGACGTCAGCTTCGCCGTCGAGCAAGGCAGCATCTGCAGCTTGATCGGCCCGAACGGCGCCGGCAAGACCACGGTCTTCAATCTCATCAGTGCCATCTTCAAACCCTCCGGCGGCCGCGTGTTGTTTGATGGCGCCGAGATCACCCGGCTGCCGACCTATGCGCTCGCCAAGCTCGGCATCGCCCGTACCTTCCAGAACCTGGCGGTGTTCAAGCACGAGACCGTGGTCAACAATCTGCTGGTCGGCATGCATACGCACCTGAAGACCGATCCGTTCTCGGCGGCCGTGTTCTTCGGTCGCGCACGTCGCGAGGAAATCGCCGCGCGGGAACGCGCCGAGGAGATCATCGAATTCCTGGAGATCGAGGACATCCGTGACCAGCCAGTCGGCACCCTCTCCTACGGCCTGCAGAAGCGCGTCGAACTCGGCCGGGCCCTGGCGATCCAGCCTCGGCTGTTGCTACTCGATGAAATGGTATCCGGCATGAATCAGGAAGAACGCGAGGACATCGCCCGCTTCATCCTCGACCTGAAGGACGAGCTCGGCCTCACCGTGCTGATGGTCGAGCACGATATGGGGATCGTCATGGATATCTCCGATCATGTCTGCGTGATGAACTACGGCGCCAAGATCGCCGATGGCACGCCGGCGGACGTCTCCGCCAATCCGGCGGTGATCGACGCCTATCTCGGCGCCAGGAGGTCGGCAGCATGACGACGCTCGACCTCTCGCCTGCAACGCTCGCCGCGCTGAGCATGCCACAGGTGCTGAAGCGTCGCGCCGACGCCCACCCCGATCAACTCGCATTGCGCGAGAAGGACCGCGGCATCTGGCGCGAAACATCGTGGCAGCAATATTTCGCCAACGCACGCCGATGCGCTATCGGCCTCTATGCGCTGGGCTTCCGCGCCGGCGATCGGCTGGCGGTGGCGAGCGAGAACACTCCGGAGTGGTTATACGCCGACATGGCCGCGCAGATGCTGGGTGGGGCTTGTCTCGGCATCTATCCGACCAATCCCTGGCCCGAGTTGCAGTACATCGTCCGCCATTCCCAGGCCAAAATCGTCATCTGCGGCGATCAGGAGCAGACCGACAAGGTGATCGATGCCCAGCGCAACGAGGGCGGCCTACCCGATCTCGTTCGTCTGGTCTGCGTCGATATGAAAGGCATGCGGCATTATCGCCAGAACAACCTGATGTCGTTCGCGGCGTTGCTGGAACTCGGCGCCAAGCACGAAGCCGATTATGGACCATTGGTCGATCAGGCTCTCACCGCCGGCAAATCCGGCGATGTGGCCGTGATCGTCTATACCTCCGGCACCACCGGCATGCCGAAAGGCGCGATGCTGACCCATCGCAACATGCTGTATCCGGCGTCGAAGGTGGTCGAGACCGCAGGTCTTTCCGCATCGACTTATTCCGTCGTCTGCTATCTGCCACTATGTCATGTCGCGGAGCGCAGCTTTTCCACGCTCATGCATCTGTTGACCGGATGCGTCGTTTCCTTCGCCGAGTCCGTGGATACCGTGGTCACGAACCTGCGCGAGATCGCCCCACTCGGCTTTCTCGGCGTGCCACGCATCTGGGAGAAGATGCAGCAGAGCGTGCAGTACCGCATCAAGGACGCTCGCCCGCTGCAGCGACGCGTGTATGAGACCTGCATGCGGCTCGGCACACCAATCGCCGAACGCCGCCTCGAAAACGGCGGGCGGCTCGCGAGCATCGGCGATCGTATAACGTTCTTTCTGCTATGGCTCGTCTGCTATCGCAGCCTGCAATGTTTTCTCGGCCTTGATCGTGTGCGCAACGGCTTTTGCGGTGGCGCGACGGTGTCACCGACGGTGCTTATGTTCTTTTGGGTACTTGGCGTCCCGGTGTATCAGATCTACGGCATGACCGAAGCCGGCGGCGTCACCCACATGCAGCAGCCAGGCTTCACGCTTTCCGGCAGCTCCGGCCTGCTGATCGAGGGTCTCGAACAGAAGCTTGCCGACGACGGCGAACTGCTGTTGCGGGGTCCATCCGTGTTCGCTGGCTACCTGTTCGACGATGCCGCCAGTGCTCGCGCGCTGCAGGACGGCTGGCTGCATACCGGCGACATCGTCAAATTCGAGAGCGATGGGGAGGTCACCGTCTACGACCGCAAGAAGGACATCATCATCACTTCCGGCGGCAAGAACATCACCCCCTCGCTGATCGAGAACGCACTGAAGGACTCTCTTTATATCCGCGAAGCGATCCTGCTCGGCGATGGCCGCAAGTTCCTCGCCGCCCTTATTCAGATCGACTACGATACAGTGGGTCAATGGGCGCAGCAGCAGCGCCTGCCCTACACCACCTATCGCAATCTCGCCGAACACACCGAAGTCTCCGACCTGATCCAAATCGAGGTCGACAAGGTGAATGCACGCTTCGCCCGCGTTGAGAACATCCGCAAGTTTGTCATCCTGTCCAAGGAGCTGGATCATGACGACGGCGAGCTGACCGCGACGATGAAGATCCGCCGCCGCGTGATCGACGAGAAGTTCGCCGTCGAAATCAAAGCCATTTACGGGAGCGCGGCCTGATGGAATTCCTCGCCCTGCTAGTTGCCTCCGGTCTCGTTTCGGGTGCCGCCTACGGCATGATCGCGATGGGGTTCGCGGTCATCTACAAGGCGACCGGCGTCGTGAACTTCGCCCAAGGCGAACTCGTGATGCTGACCGCATACATCGCGTTCACGATTGCAAGTTCGCTGAACCTGCCATTCCTTGCGCTGATGGCCGTGACGATCCCCGTCGCCATGCTGATTGGCCTCGGGCTCGAGCGCGTCTTCATCCGGCCAATGCTCGGCGAACCACCGTTCGCCATCGTCATGGTAACGATTGGGCTGGCCGTCATCCTGCGCGGCGTCACCATCATGATCTGGGGGCCGGACCCGTTCGACTTCCCGATCGGCCTGCCGCGCGACGCCATCCGCATCGGTCCGTTGCCGTTCTATCCCGCACAGCTCGCTGCGATGGCCGCGCTCGCCGTGCTGGTTGCCGCCGCCTGGGCCTTCCTGCGCTTCAGCCGCTACGGCATCGCCATGCGCGCGGTTGCTGCCAACGAGAAGGCGGCGATGCTGATGGGCATCGCCGTCAACCGCATCCACAGCCTTGCTTGGGTGCTGTCGTCGGCCATCGCCGCCGTTGCCGGCGTCCTGTTCGCGGCCAACTTCAAGCTCGGCCCCGACATGTGGTTCCAGGGGTTGAAGTCGTTCCCCGCCGTGATCCTCGGCGGCCTCGATTCGATCGTTGGCGCAGCCATCGGCGGCCTCGTGATCGGCGTCATCGAGAACCTGGCGCAAGGCTATCTCGGCCAAGGTCTGCGTGAGATCGCTGGTTTCGCCGTCATCGTCATCGTGCTGATGGTCCGTCCTTACGGTCTGTTCGGCGAACGTGAGATCGAGCGGGTGTGAGATGAGAACCGGAAGCTTCAAACGATCTTACGCCGAACTGACCGCGCTCACAGACAGCGCGCTGGTATGGACCGCGATCGGCATGCTCGGCGTCATCCTGCTGCTGATGCCGCTTACTGCCGGCAACTACGCTCTCACGATCGCGACCGCGGCGATGGTCGCCATTGTCGGCGCGGTCGGCCTCAACCTTCTCACCGGAATGACTGGGCTGATCTCGGTTGGACAATCGGGATTTCTCGCGATCGGCGCTTATGCCAACGGCATCCTGCTCGCCGACTATCACTGGCCGGTCTGGTTCTCGTTACCGGCGGCTGGATTGATCGCAGCCCTGCTCAGCCTGCTTGTCGGAATTCCATCCTTGCGGCTGAAGGGGCTGTATCTCGCCATCACCACACTCGCTTTTGCCTTCATCGTTAACCACGTCATTCTCTATGCAGAGAAGCTGACCCACGGACCGAATGGCATTTTCCTACCCAAAGTATTCGTATTCGGCTTCGATCTCGCCAAGGACAGCCACCTGTTCTACTTCGTTCTGGCGATCACCGTCCTGACCGTGCTGGCAGCGCTCAATCTCGCGCGCACCCGCATCGGCCGCGCCTGGATTGCCATCCGCGATCACGACATCGCCGCCCGCGCTATGGGCATCGACCTCGTGCGCTACAAGTTGCTTGCCTTCATGATCTCGTCGTTCTTCGTCGGCATCGCTGGCGCGCTGCTCTCGCTCCAGATCCGCTTCGTGAATGTTGACGTTTTTAGCTTGATCCTGTCGATCGAGGCGCTGGCGATGATCATCCTCGGCGGACTCGGCTCGATCGCCGGTGCGATCCTCGGTGCGATCTTCCTGACGCTCCTGCCGGAGGCGATCCGCATCGCCTTCGCCACCTTCGGTGATCCGAACTCAACGACCTACACCACCTATGTCTACGAGATCCGCGGTATCGCCTATGGCGTGGTGATCGTCGCCTTCCTGCGCTTCAAGCCGGATGGACTGATCGGCCTGTGGCGGGACACCCGCAAATATTGGAGCAACTGGCCGCTCGCGCACTGACGACAATCAACAAGGACAGGGAGAGAGACAATGAATCGGATACTGGCATCCAGCGTAGGCTTACTGATGCTGTCGGGCGCGGCTTTGGCAGCCGATCCCGGCGTCACCGATACTGAGATCAAGATCGGCGACGTCAACATTCTGACCGGCCCGGCGTCCTTCATTGGCCGCGCCGTCTCGCTCGGCTCCAAGATCGCTGCCGCGGAAATCAACGCTGCGGGCGGCATCCACGGCCGCAAGATCGTGATGGCAACGGAGGACGACGGCTATGTGCCTTCGCGGTCGTTCCAGGCGCTGAAGAAGCTGGTCGAGGTCGACAAGATTTTCGCGCTCAATGGCACCTCCGGCTCCGCCAACATTCTCGCGATGATGCCGCTGATCACCGACAACAACCTGCCGACGGTCGTCACCACCACGCCGAACGAGCTGGTCTACACCCCCGTTCGCCCGACCGTTTTTACCGTCGGCGCGACCTATCAGGATGCGTTCTTCGCACAGGTCAAGCATATCCATGAGAAGATCCAGCCCGCCAATGCCGTCTACGGCCTGATCCGGCAAGACGACGACTTCGGTGCGGCGGTCGAAGAAGGCTACGATCGCGCCATCAAGCAATTCAAGCTGAAGGATGCGATCCGTCTAAAATACAAGCGCGGCCAGACCAACTTCGCCGCCGAGGTCGCGCAGCTTCGCGATGCCGGCGTCAACGTGCTCGTCAATGGCGCGATCATTGCAGGCGCTGCGAATATCCTGAGCGAGGCTCGGAAGCTGAATATGCCCCTCCAGGTCGCGGCGGTTTGGAGTGAGGATATGCCGCCGTCGGTCAATCTCTCGGCGCCCGCCGGATACCCCTATCTCGTCAGCGACTACGTCGCATTGAACGAACCGGCCAATGACAAATTCATCGAGCAGGCCAAGAAATACGTCTCCGAAGACGAACTGAAGGGTTACAACCGCTACACCGTGCTCGGCTATGCCGGCCTCAAGGTGATCGCCAAGGCGATGGAAGGTTGTGGCAAGGCACTGACCCGCGCCTGTACGGTGGAGCAACTGCGGAAAATAAAGAACTTCGATACCGCCGGCCTGATGGCGCCGATCAGCTTCGACAATCCGAAGCAGCTCTCGGGCACAGCGGTCAAAGTCTATCAGCTCGATCTCGAGAAGAAGACCTTCAAGTCGCTGACCGACTTCGTTCAGTACTGACACCAACTCCGGGCGCTTGTGTACGGGCGCCCGCTTTCGTGAATTGACGGCTATCGATCGATGACAGACAAACCGCCCTTCCGCCGCGTTCTCATCGCCAACCGAGGCGAGATCGCCGTACGTATCCTGCGCACGTTACGCGAACTCGGCATCGAGGGCATCGTGGTCTATCACGCGGTGGATGCCGCAAGCCCTGCGGTCCGCATGGCCGATCAAGCTATTGAGATCAAGGGACGCAGCCCGGTCGCGGCCTATCTCGATGCCGAGCAGATCATAGCGGCTGCAAAGACGACTGGCGCCGAAGCGATCCATCCGGGTTATGGCTTCCTATCGGAAAATGCCGATTTCGCGCGTGCGGTCGCCAAGGCAGACATCGCCTTTGTCGGCCCCACGGTGGACGCCATCGAACTGATGGGCGACAAGATCCGCGCCCGCGCCTTTGTCGCCAAGCATGGCTTTCCCGTCGCGCCATCGGCAATCGAGGACGACGACCCGAGCAATTTTGCCGAACGTGCGCGCAAGGTGGGATTTCCGCTGCTGATCAAACCCTCCGCAGGCGGCGGCGGCAAGGGTATGCGCATCGTTCGCGATCCTGCCGCCCTGAACGAGGAGATTGCGCGCGCCCGCAGCGAAGGCGAACGCTACTTCGGTGACGGCCGGCTCTATGTGGAGAAATACATCGAGCAGCCGCGCCATATCGAGGTGCAGGTGCTCGGCGACGCACATGGCCATGTCGTCCATTTGTTCGAGCGCGAATGCTCGGTGCAACGGCGATTTCAGAAGATCGTCGAAGAGACTCCATCACCGGCCTTAAGTGATGCACAACGGAAAACCATCTGCGAAACCGCCGCAGGCATCGCCCAGGCGGCCAACTATCGCAACGCAGGCACCATTGAGTTCATCTATGGCAAGGGTGAGTTCTATTTCCTGGAGATGAATACCCGCCTTCAGGTCGAGCACCCCGTGACGGAAATGGTGACCGGCATTGATCTCGTGCGCGAACAGCTTCGTATCGCAGCGGGGCAAAAGCTAAGTTTTACACAGGACGACATCTTCGTATCGGGCCACGCCATCGAGTTTCGCCTGTATGCGGAAAGTCCGTCGCGGGGGTTTGCACCGACCACCGGCAGGGCCCTTGCTCTGCGGTGGCCCGCCGGCGACGGGATCCGCATCGACAGCGGGATCGTACAGGGCCAGCAGATCACGTCGGCCTTCGATCCGATGCTGGCGAAACTGATCGTACACGGCACCGATCGTCATCAAGCCATCGCGCGGGCCGACACGGCGCTGGCCCGCTTCGCCTTGCTCGGCTGCGAGACCAACGCATCCTTCCTGCGCCGTCTCGTCAATCACCCGGCATTTGGAGCGGGCGAAGTGCATACCGGCTTTCTCGACGCCAATCCGAGCCTTGCTACGGAGCCAGCGCCATCGTCAGCAATCGTCACGCGGCTGCTCGCCGCCGCGGCCCTGAACACCCGCCCCGTACGCGATGCCGCGGACGCCATTCCAGCCCTGCACGCCGCCATCGGCGGATGGCGGAACTGATCATGCAACACACTTTCAAATTCAACGACGATGTTTACACCCTCTGGCTCGGCGGGAATGCCGGCCGATACACTCTGGATATCGGCGGTTCGCAGCATGTCGTCGCCGCGACGCCGGACGGCGACGGCGGCCAACGCCTCATACTCGATGGAGCCGCCGCCGATGCGCTGATCGCAGTCGATGGCAATACGCTGCACGTCCATCTCGACGGCCAGCATTACGAGCTTCGCTATCTCGAACCGATTGATCTTTACGCGGGCGATCACGGCACCTCTGCCGAGGACACCGCCGTCGCGCCGATGCCGGGCGTCGTCATTGCCGTGCATGTTGCGCCCGGCGCACAGGTCACCCGCGGCGACACGCTGATGGTGATCGAGAGCATGAAACTCGAAACCGCGATTAAGGCCTGGCGCGACGGCACCGTCGAGACGGTTCACGTCTCCGAAGGCCGCACCTTCGAGCGCTCGGCAGCGCTCGTCACGTTCGCGCCCGAGACAAAGAGCTGACGCGATGCGCAGAATCGAAACCAAACTCGATATCCATTCCGATGAATTCCGCGCCAACGTAGCGCACAACGAGACCGTCGTCGCCGAGCTGCGCACCCGCCAGCACCGCGCCCGCCTGGAGCGACCGCAGCGAGACCTCGAACGGCTGTCGCGGCAGAACAAGATGTTCGTGCGCGACCGCATCGAGATGCTGCTCGATCCAGGCACGCCCTTCCTCGAACTGTCCACCCTCGCCGCCAACATGGACTACGATGGAGACGTGCCGGGAGCCGGCAATGTCAGCGGCATCGGCATCGTCGCCGGCCGCGAAGTCATCATTCGCGCCGACGACGCGAGTGTCAAAGGCGGCGCCTGGTATCCGCTGACGATCAAGAAGATGGTCCGCACGCTGGACATCGCCATCGAGAACCGGCTGCCCGTCATCCATATCTGCGACAGCGCCGGCGGCTTCCTACCTGCCCAGGCCGAGCTGTTCGCCGACCGCTATTACGCTGGCCGCATCTTCCGGAACCAGGCGATCCTCTCGAAAATGGGCATCCCGCAGGTGGCGCTGGTGATGGGCCACTGCACGGCCGGGGGCGCCTACATCCCGGCGCTGAGCGAATACAATGTGATCGTGCGCGGCACCGGCGCGATCTTTCTTGGCGGCCCGCCATTGGTGAAGGCGGCCACGGGTGAGATCGTGACGGTCGAAGATCTCGGCGGCGCCGACGTTCACACGCGCATCTCCGGCACGGCCGACTACCCTGCCGCCAACGAGCAACAGGCAATCGCCATCGCCCGCGAGATCGTCGCCCAGTTCCGCAGGCGCGAGAAGTTCGCGATCGAGCGGATCGACCCTGAACCTCCGCACTACGATCCGCAGGAGCTGTACGGAATCATCCCGCGCGACATCAAGGTGCAGTTCGACATGCGCGAGGTGATCGCCCGCATCGTCGATGGCAGCCGCTTCCATGAATACCAACCCGCATATGGCACCACGCTGGTCTGCGGCTACGCCCACGTCTGGGGCTACAAGGTCGGCATCCTCGCCAACAACGGCGTGCTCTTCAACGACTCGTCGCTGAAGGGGGCTCATTTCATGCAACTCTGCAACCAGAACCGCACACCGATGCTGTTCCTGCAGAACATCACCGGCTACATGGTGGGCCGGGAGTACGAGCATCGCGGCATCACCAAGGACGGCGCCAAGATGATCATGGCGGTCGCGGGCTCCGACGTCCCGAAGATCACGGTTATGGTCAATGGCTCGTTCGGCGCCGGCAACTACGGCATGTCCGGCCGTGCCTTCGACTCCCGCTTCCTGTTCACCTGGCCGCAACACCAGATTTCGGTCATGGGCGCCGAACAGGCTGCCAATGTGCTCGCCGATATCAAGATCAAGCAGCTCCAGCGCGCGGGCGAAAAGCTCGGATCGGCGGAGATCGCCGCGATCCGTGAGCCGATCCTCGACGAATATAAGCGGCAATCCAGCGCCTACTACTCGACATCGCAGCTGTGGGACGACGGCATTCTCGATCCGGTCGATACCCGCAACGCTCTTGGCATTGCGCTGTCGGTCACGCTAAATGCGCCGATCGAAGCACCGCGCTTCGGTGTATTCCGGATGTAGCCGGATCGCGGCGCGCACGGCCGGAGAGATATCGTGACGCAAGCGGCAGCCCCGATCGAGTTCTACTTCGACTTCGCCTCGCCATTTGCCTGGCTGATCGCCGATGGCCTCAACGATCTCGCCACACGACATGGCCGCGAAGTGACATGGCGGCCGATTCTGCTATTCGCTGTTTTCAAGACCCAGGGCCTGCCACCGCCGATGGAGGCTCCCGCCAAGCGCACATATCTGCTTCACGACATGCTGCGTTCCGCACAGGTTTACGGCGTAACGTACAAACATCCGACTGCATTTCCCGCCGTCTCGCCGCTGCCAGCACGGATGTTCTACGCAATCGAACGCGCCGATCCGGCGATGGCGAGGCGCTTTGGATACGCGACGCTGCAAGCGCATTATGTGCATGATCGTGACATCACCCATCCCGAGGTCATGGCTGACGTCGCAGACAAGCTTGGCCTCAAGGGCGGCGACATCCTTGCGGCTGCGTCCGGCGACGGCGCCAAGGCGGCCTTGCGCGCCGCTGTGGAGGCCGCCACGGTGAAGGGCATGATCGGTTCTCCATTCGTCGTGATCGACAACGAGCCGTTCTTCGGCGCAGACCGGCTTCCGCATATGGACTGGTGGCTCCGTCAACGGGTGTCGGCTGAAAGCTGACGACCGTTTCGGCCGTCTGCTGACTGACCTTCTCCGAGACGGAAGACGGTCAATTTCGGCTTTTTGCCGGCGACAGTCTGATGTTATCTATCAGACAAGAAACCATGGCGCTCCGTACCCGATTTTCGTCGGGGTAGACGCATGCAAGGCCGGAGGAATCGATGCTGAAACACCTGCGTTGGACGTCCGCAATCCTAGCTCTGCTGTTCGCATCATCGATGGCGATGGCCCAGAGCCCCTCCGGCAAGATCAGCGTCGTGACATCCTACTCAAAGGATTTGACCGATCCGATCAAGAAAGCGTTCGAAGCCGCCGTCCCCGGCGTCACGCTCGACGTTCAGAACCGCAACACCAACTCGGGCGTGAAGTATCTCGAAGAGACAAAAGCCAACAATCAGGTAGACTTGTTCTGGGCCTCGGCGCCCGACGCCTTCGAAGTGCTGAAGGGAAAATCGCTGCTGCAGGCTTACAAGCCGAAGGCAACGGGCATTCCGGAAACCATCGGTCAATTCCCGATCAACGATCCGCAAGGCTACTATTTCGGCTTCGCCGCCTCGGGAGCGCTACGTCAAGGCGAACAAGCTCCAGGAGCCGAAGGAGTGGCAGGATCTGGCGGGCGCTGCCTACTTCGACCATGTCTCCATCGCAGCTCCCTCCCGATCCGGCACGACTCACCTGACCATCGAAACGATCCTTCAGGGTGAAGGCTGGGATAAGGGTTGGGCTACGATCAAGGCCGTGGCCGGAAATTTCCGCGATGTCACCGAACGGTCGTTCGGCGTGCCGGAGGCGGTCAACTCGGGCCAGGTCGGCTACGGCATCGTCATCGACTTCTTCGCGTTCGCCTCCCAGGCCTCTGGATTCCCCGTGAAGTTCGTCTACCCATCGGTCACGACCATCGTTCCCGCCAATGTCGGCATCGTTGCCAACGCACCGAACAAGGCCGGCGCGGAGGCTTTCGTCGAATTCCTGCTGTCACCCGCCGGGCAGCAGATGCTGTTCGATCCCAGCATTCGCCGCCTGCCCGTGAACCCTGCGATCTATGACAAGGCTCCGGCCGGTTATCCGAATCCGTTCAAGGATCCGCGTCTGAACAGCATGGTGAAGTTCGACGTCAAGAAGTCGGAAGTTCGCACCAACATCGTCGACGCTCTGTTCGACCAGATCATCACATTCCAACTTGCCGATTTGAAGCAGGCGACGAAGACTATCCAGACGGCGGAGGCGGCGCTCGCAAAGAAGCCCCATCCAGAGGCGCAAAGACTGCTGACCGAAGCGCGCACACTGGTTTCCGCCATGCCGATCACGGAGGCCGATGCTTCCGCCAGCGAAACCGCCGGCGCATTCACCGGCACGAAGGAGAAGGGCGCACGTCAGGCCGAACTCGAGCAGAAATGGGCCTCCTTCGCCAAGACCAACTATGCACAAGCCAAGACCAAGGCAGAGGATGCGCTGAAACTCATCCGATAGCGATGCCGGATCGTTTGACTCGCACGCGGCCCTATCCGTAGGATCGCAGCGGTATGACATCGCTCTCGATCGCACCTGCGGCTGGCGCACGGATCAAATGGGGTGAAATCGCTCTAGCCCTTGGCATCCTGACGTTCCTCGTGCTGTTCCTGGTATGGCCGGTCGCGACCGTGATCTGGGTCGCCTTTACCGAGAAGGGCACGGGCGCCTTCACCCTGGTCAATTTCCTGGATTTCGCGCGCACCGATCTGTTCGTGCGCGCATTCTGGAATTCGCTTTACGTTTCCGCGGCCGCCGTCATCTGCGCCTCGCTTCTCGCGCTGCCACTCGCTTACATCACGACGCGGTTCGCATTCAAAGGCGCGGCTACTATTCAGGTGCTCGGATTTCTGCCGCTGATCATGCCGCCGTTCGTCGGCGCAGTGGCCATGCAGCTTCTGTTTGGTCGCAACGGCACGTTCAATCTCCTGCTGGATGATTGGATCGGGATCAAGATTCCTTTCATGGAAGGGCTGAACGGCGTCATCTTCGTGCAGTCGCTGCACTATTTTCCGTTCATTTTGATCAATCTGTCGGCGGCCCTTCGCAATATCGATCGCTCGATGGAGGAGGCGGCGCAGAACCTCGGCGCGAATGGATTCCGCCTGTTCCGCCGCATTGTCTTTCCCCTCGCCATGCCTGGCTATATCGCCGGAGCTTCGCTGGTCTTCGTCAAGGTCTTTGACGACCTGGCGACGCCGCTGCTTTTGAACGTCAAGGACATGTTGGCCCCACAGGCCTATCTGCGCGTCACCTCGATCGGGATTGCCGATCCGATGGGCTATGTCATCTCCGTGGTCCTGATCGTAACCTCGGTCGCGGCGATGTGGGTGTCGTCGCTGGCGACCCGCAACGTCGATTATGCCACCGTGCAGCGAGGCGGTGGCGGCCTCGCCCGACGCACCCTGCGCCCGTGGGAAGCCGCCGTCGCCTATGCGGTGGTCGCGCTGGTTCTGCTTCTGGTGCTGGCTCCGCACATCGGCCTGCTGCTTCTGTCGTTCGCAACCATCTGGTCGTTCTCTCCCCTGCCGGACGCCTACACGTTGGCGCATTACGGTCGGGTGTTCAGCGAGAGCTCGCTCTATATCAAGAATACGTTGATCTATGCCTCGCTTGCAGGATTGATCGACATCATCATCGGCACGGCGATCGCCTATCTGGTCCTGCGGACGAAACTGATCGGCCGGACATGGCTCGACTGGATCGCCTCCGCGTCGCTCGCAATTCCCGGGATCGTGCTCGGCATCGGCTATCTCCGCACCTATTACGGCGTGCAGCTCTGGGACGGCACGCCGGTCGCCTCCCTCTGGATCGTGATCGTTCTGGCACTCGCGGTTCGCCGCCTGCCATACGCGCTCCGTGCCTGCTTCGCGGCCCTCCAGCAGATTTCCGTCTCGCTGGAAGAAGCCGCCGAGAACCTCGGCGCGACGAAGGTCCGCACCGTCCGTCGCATTGTCGTACCGCTGATGACCGGAGGATTGGTCGCAGGTTTCGTCACCAGCTTCGCCACCGCCGCCGTCGAACTTTCAGCGACGCTGATGCTGGTCCAGGCCAATGCCGACGCGCCGCTGGCGTATGGACTGTATGTCTTCATGCAGTCTCCGGCCGGACGCGGTCCTGGCGCAGCTCTCGGCGTCATCGCCGTGATCCTGGTTGCCGCATGCACCGTGCTCTCGCAATACCTGGTCGAACGCGACCGCACCATCAAGGCTGGCATCTCATGACGGCGATATCGCACTCGGCACGGCGCGACACGGTTGGCACCGCGCCGAACATCGACCTTAAGGCGATCGATCTGCGCATCGAGGGAGTCAGCCTCGCCTACGGCGACAACCGCGTTCTCAACAGCATCGATCTCAGCGTCGCCCCTGGGGAATTCTTCGCCCTGCTCGGCCCGTCCGGCTGCGGCAAGACCACCCTGCTGCGCCTGATCGCAGGCTTTGCCGAAGCCGACAGCGGCCGCGTGATCGTCGGCGGCAAGGACATCTCCCATCTGCCGCCCTGGAAGCGCGACGTCGGCATGGTGTTCCAATCGTACGCGCTCTGGCCGCACCTATCGGTCGCGCGTAACGTCGCATTCGGCCTCGAGGAGCGGCGCGTGCCGCGCGCGGAAGTGACCCGGCGAGTCACTGCTGCGCTCGATCTCGTGGGCCTCACCAGGCTTGCCGATCGTCGGCCCTCCCAGCTCTCAGGCGGCCAGCAGCAACGCGTCGCATTGGCCCGTACCATCGCTGTCGAGCCGAAAATCCTGCTGTTGGACGAACCTCTGTCGAATCTCGATGCCAAGCTACGCATACAAGTCCGCCGCGAACTACGCGACCTGCAGCAGCGCCTCGGCCTGACGACCATCCTCGTCACGCACGATCAGGAAGAAGCGAACACCATCTGCGACCGGGTCGCGGTCATGAATGCGGGTGAAATCCAGCAGGTCGGCCCGCCGACCGAGCTTTACGAAGCTCCAGCCAACCTGTTCGTCGCCAACTTTCTCGGCACCGCCAACATCCTCGCCGGCAGGCCGCAGGGCGCCGGCTCGCAGCGTGCATTCGACGCCGGCCACGGTCTCAGAATCCCGATTGCACCGGATGCCGCGATCCCGGAAGGCGCGCGCATGGTCTTCCGGCCGCAGGACGTCACGCTTCTTGCCGACGCTCCGGTCCCGAACGCCGGAATCTCCGGTGTTATCAGCTATCGTGAGTTTCTCGGCGCGAGCGTGCGCTATGGCGTTCGCTTGGGGAGCGCGGAAATCCTAGCCGACATGCCGTTTCGCGCCGGCGATGCACTCTATGCGCTCGGCCAACCGGTCACGGTATCGATCGCGACCGGTTCGATCCACTGGCTCGCAGCATGACGTGCGAGCGCTTGCTTATGCTCCGCGCAGGAAATTGACGACGCCGGAGAAATCCTTTGCGCCCGCTCCCTGCCCGACAAACAGATTGTAGAGCATCGCAGCTTCCGCACCGAGCGGTGTCGATGCACCGGATTCGCGGGCCGCATCCTGCGCCAGCTTGAGATCCTTCAGCATCATCGCTGCGGTGAAGCCCGCCTGATAATCCCGGTTTGCAGGCGAAGTCGGCACCGGCCCCGGTACCGGGCAATAGGTCGTCAGCGACCAGCACTGTCCCGACGATTTCGACGCGATGTCGAACAGTTTCTGGTGATCGAGCCCGAGCTTCTCCGCCAGCACGAACGCTTCGGAAACCGCGATCATGGAAATGCCCAGCACCATGTTGTTGCAGATCTTGGCGGCTTGTCCGTTGCCGGAACCGCCCGCATGCACGATGGTCTTACCCATAACCTCAAGGTAGGGCTTCGCCCGCGCGAATGCCTGGTCGCTGCCGCCGACCATGAAGGTGAGCGTCGCGCCCTGCGCGCCGCCGACTCCCCCCGACACCGGCGCATCCAGCATTTCCAGGCCGCGTTCGGCGGCAGCAGCCGCGACCGCGCGTGCGCTCGCGACATCGATGGTCGAGCAATCGATCAGCAACGTTCCGGTCGCGGCCTGCGCAATGAGCCCCTTGGGGCCAAGGTAGATTTCCCGTGCCTCCTTGCCGGACGGCAGCATGGTGATGAGAACGTCCGCCCCCTTTAGCGCTGCGCCGGCATCGGCGGCAGCCTTGCCGCCGGCAGCCACGAGCCTGTCAACCGAGGCCGGGAAGATGTCGAACCCCTGCAGCTCGTGACCCGCCTTGATGAGGTTCTGCGCCATCGGCAAACCCATGTTGCCGAGTCCGATGAATCCGATCCGCGCCATTATCCAATCCTCCCCGCAATGGTGTGTGACTGTCCGTCAGGACGCCAGGATATTGCGGCTGATGATCAACCGCATGATTTCGTTGCTGCCCTCAAGGATTTGGTGCACGCGCACGTCGCGCAGCACGCGTTCGATCGGGTGATCCTGCAGATAGCCATAGCCGCCGTGCAGTTGCAGGCACCCGTTGACGATCTCGAAACCGGCGTCGGTCGCAAAACGCTTCGCCATCGCTGCGAGCTGGGTGGCGCCGGCCTCCTTATCGCCGACGGCGCAGGCCGCCCGCCGCAACATCAGCCGTGCAACCTCCAGCTCAGTGGCATAATCGGCGACCCGGAACTGCAACGCCTGAAGATCCGCCAACCGCGTACCGAATTGCTTGCGCTCACGCATGTAGTCGAGGGTCCGGTCGAGGCAGAATTGCGCTCCGCCGAGCGAACAGGCGGCGATGTTCAGCCGTCCGCCGTCGAGCCCCGCCATCGCGATCTTGAAGCCCTCGCCCTCTTCACCGACACGGTTGCTGACCGGCACGCGGCAATTTTCGAAGATCAGCGCCGCCGTCGGTTGCGATTTCCAGCCGAGCTTCTTCTCCTGTGCGCCGAAGCTCAGGCCGGGCGTGCCGTTCTCGATCACGAGACAGGAAATGCCCTTCGGTCCGGGGCCGCCGGTACGCGCCATCACCACATAGATGTCGGACCGCCCGCCGCCGGAAATGAAGGCCTTCGCGCCATTGACCACGTAATGGTCGCCATCCCGTTCAGCCTTCGTCACAAGGCTCGCCGCATCCGAACCAGCTCCCGGCTCGGTGAGGCAGTAGCTGGCGAAGTGCTCCATGCTGCAGAGCTTCGGCAGCAGGCGACGCCGCAGAGCATCGCTGCCGTAAGTATCGATCATCCACGCCGCCATGTTGTGGATGGAGATGTAGGCCGCTGTCGATGTGCAGCCCTGCGCCAACTCTTCGAAAATCAGCGCAGCATCCAGCCGTGTCAGCGCCGAGCCGCCGACATCCTCGCGCACATAGATGCCGCCGAATCCCAGTGCTGCCGCCTTTCGCAACGTCTCCACCGGAAAGGTGGACGCCTCATCCCAGGCCTTCGCATGCGGCATCATCTCCTCGCGCGCGAAGGCGCGTGCACTCTCCTGGAACGCACGCTGCTCTTCGGTCAGATGGAAATCCATCGGCGTAACCGATCACCGCATCGTCGGGATAACGAACTCTGCGCCGTCCTTGATGCCGGAGGGCCAGCGCGAGGTGACGGTCTTGGTCTTGGTGTAGAAGCGGATCGAATCCGGACCATGCTGGTTGAGATCGCCGAAGCCGGAGGCCTTCCAACCGCCGAAGGTATGATAGGCGAGCGGCACCGGGATCGCGAAGTTCACGCCCACCATGCCGACCTGCACCCGGTTGGTGAAGTCGCGCGCGGTATCGCCGTCGCGGGTGAAGATCGACACGCCGTTGCCATATGCATGCTCCGACGGCAGCCGCAGCGCGTCCTCGTAAGTCTGCGCTCGCACGACCGACAACACCGGGCCGAAGATCTCCTCCTGATAGATGCGCATCGTCGGCGTGACATTGTCGAACAGACAGCCGCCCATGAAGAAGCCATTCTCATAGCCCTGCATCTTGAAGCCGCGACCATCGACCAACAGCTTGGCGCCTTCCTTGACGCCGATATCGACATACTCTCTGACCCGCTCCACCGCCGCTCGGGTCACCATCGGGCCATAGTCGGCCTGGGTATCGGTCGAGGGACCGATCTTCAGCGCCTCCACCCGCGGCACGAGCTTCTCGATCAGCCGATCCGCAGTGGTCTTGCCCACCGGCACTGCCACCGAGATCGCCATGCATCGCTCGCCCGCCGAGCCGTAGCCCGCGCCGACCAGCGCATCGACCGCCTGGTCGAGGTCCGCATCCGGCATCACGATCATGTGGTTCTTGGCACCGCCGAAGCACTGCACCCGTTTGCCGTGCGCGGTGCCGGTCGCATAGATGTAGGCGGCGATCGGCGTCGAGCCGACGAAGCCGATCGCCTTGACGCGGGCGTCGGTCAGAAGCGTGTCCACCGCTTCCTTGTCGCCGTTGACCACGTTGAGGATGCCCGGCGGCAGGCCCGCCTCCAGCATCAGTTCGGCGAGCCGCATCGGCACCGACGGATCCCGCTCCGAGGGCTTGAGGATGAAGGCATTGCCGCAAGCGATCGCAGGCGCGAACTTCCACATCGGGATCATCGCTGGGAAATTGAACGGCGTGATGCCGGCAACCACGCCGAGCGGCTGGCGCATCGAGTAGAGATCGATCGCGGGACCCGCGCCTTCCGTGTATTCGCCCTTCAGCAGATGCGGGATGCCGCAGGCGAACTCCACCACCTCGACGCCGCGCTGGATGTCGCCCTTGGCGTCGGGGAGGGTCTTGCCATGCTCCGACGACAGCATCGCCGCCAGCGAATCGGTCTCCTTGGCAATCAGCTCCAGGAACTTGAACAGCACGCGGGCGCGGCGCTGCGGATTGGTCGCAGCCCAGGCCGGCTGCGCGGCTTCGGCATTGGCAATCGCCTGTTCGACTTCGCTGCGCGAGGCCAAGGCCACCTTTGCCCGCACCTCGCCCGTATCCGGGTTGAACACCTCCGCGAACCGGCCGGAACTCCCGCCAACCGCCTTCCCGCCAATCAGATGACCAATCTCGCGCATGGTGTTCCTCCGCTTATACCGCTCAGTCTCGTTGGATGTTTGCTTGGATATTGCGCGTTTGTTTTTGCACGGCAACTGCTATAATTGCACAGTCCTTGTGCGACAATTCACATGCCAAAACACGCCTTCGAATGGTCCGATCTACGTTATTTCCTGGCCATTGCGCGCAGCGGAAAACTAACCTCCGCCGCCCAACGGCTCAAGGTCGAACATTCGACAGTCAGCCGTCGTCTGGCCGCGCTCGAAACGGCGCTGGGGGCACGGTTGTTCGACAGGGAGCCTGGTGGCTACAAGCTCACGCCCGCCGGTGAAAAGCTTTTCCCCTCAGCGGAGGAAATGGAGGCAATCGCCCTCACATCGCAGAGCCATCTCGCCGATACCGACCTCAGCCTCTCAGGCACCGTACGGATCGGCGCGCCAGATGGCTTTGGTTCATTCTTCCTCGCGCCCCGCATCGGCCGGCTGACCGAAACGCACCCCAACCTCGAGGTGCAGCTCGTGGCCCTGCCCAGGGTGTTCAGCCTGTCCAAGCGTGAGGCGGACATCGCGATCGGCCTCAGCAGACCGAAGGAGAAGCGGCTGCATGGCTACAAGCTGACCGACTATCGCCTGAAGATGTACGCAGCTTCCGCTTACCTGCGGCGACACCCGCGCATCGACACTCTTGCCGCTCTCAGTCAACACCGGTTCATCGGATACGTCGACGACTTGCTCTACACACCCGAGCTCGACTACCTGCGGCTAGCCGCCAAGGACGCAAGGGCTTTGCTGAAGAGCTCGACCCTGGTCGCACAGCTTGAAATGACGCTGGCGGGAGCCGGCATCTGTATTCTACCGACCTTCATGGCCCGCGCTCACCCTGAGCTCGAATGCATTCTTCCCGAAACCATCGAACTCATTCGCAGCTTCTGGCTGGTCGTCCATACCGACATCCGCAACCTTGCCCGCGTGCGCACCGTCAGCGAGTTCATCATTGGACAGGTCGAGAGCGAGCGAACCCTCTTTGAATGAGGGCCAATTTGAGTGAGCCCAAGAAGACGCGCTCGCCACAGATGGAATAAATCCAGCGCGGCGAGCGCGACTTTCCAAAGCTGGCTATCAGGATTGGATGTCCCGCCCCCACATATCCGCATTCGGTCGGGCCTGTTTCATCAACGCGGCGATCTTCGGCCCCAGTTCGTTCGGATCCTCCACCGGCTCGATCCCCGGCCCGGCGTGCCAGCCTTCCGCCACCTTCAGGATGCCGTCACCCGCCTCGAACACCCGGCCCGTGACATCGACCGATTCCTCGCTGGCGAGCCACACCACGATGGGCGCGACCCAACGCGGATCGCGGCGTTGGATTTCCTCCTCGGTCCGCTGCCGCAGACCTTCGGTCATGCGGGTCTGGGCCCGCGGCGCGATGGCATTCACTGTGATGCCGTATTGCTTCAGCTCCATCGCACTGATGATCGTGAATGCCGCGATACCGGCCTTGGCCGCACCATAGTTCGTCTGCCCGACATTGCCGAAAATGCCCGACGCCGACGACGTGTTGATCAGGCGCGCGTTGACCGGCGCACCGCGCGCCTTCGCCTGCTGCCGCCAATACTGCGCCGCGTGATGCGACGGCGCGAACGTGCCTTTTAAATGCACCTTGATGACGGCAT
The DNA here is from genome assembly GCF_000516555.1 of Afipia sp. P52-10. NCBI lineage: Bacteria > Pseudomonadati > Pseudomonadota > Alphaproteobacteria > Hyphomicrobiales > Nitrobacteraceae > Afipia > Afipia sp. P52-10. Next base: position 574,103 of record NZ_AZSJ01000003.1, read on the forward strand.
CCCACTCCGCCTCGGTCATATTGACCATCATGCGATCGCGCAAGATGCCGGCGTTGTTGATCAGGATATCGAGACTGCCGAAGGTGCTGATCGCCTCGTCGATCATCGCTTTGGCGCCGGCCCAGTCGCTGACGTCATTGCCGTTGACGATCGCCTCGCCGCCGGCCGCCTTGATCGCATTGACCACCTCTTGCGCTGGCGAAAGATCGTGCCCTTCGCCCGACTGGCTGCTGCCCAGGTCGTTGACGACGACCCTGGCGCCTTGCTCTGCCAGCATCAGCGCGTACTCGCGCCCAAGTCCGCGGCCGCCGCCGGTGACGATCGCCACCCGCCCCTTGCACAATTGTCCCATCCTTGGTCCTTTCTTGATGTGATGACGATTGCAATCGTTCAGCCCGGTGGCTCGCCGACGATGACGTCGCCGAACAGATGCCAGTTCGACCCCTCGAAGCGCATCAATTGCCACTGCTCGATCGGCGCAAAATCGCTCGGCGATGTATTCACCGTGACGCCCGGAAGCAGCATGTCCAGCTGGACATCTTTCAGGCTGCTCGCCTGCCGCATCACGTTCTCACGCGTGAGATCGTCACCGCATTGTTTCAGCACCTGTACCAGGAGCTGAGCCGCGTTGTATCCATTGACGATCAACGTATCGCTGCGATTGGCATCCGGAAAATACGTATCGAGAAAAGCATTGAGGTTCTTCAGACCCGGGTCGCCCCTCCACCTCGGATCATTTGGATCCTTGAAATATGCCGCCGAGATGATCCCTTGCGCGTTCTCGAACCCTGCCGGTTTAATGACGCTGCCGATCGATGCCGAAACGTAACTGAGAATATGCAATGGTTTCCAGCCCAGCTCAGCCGTCTTCTTGATGGTCTGTGCCGCGAATTTCGGTGTCGCGATGTCCATCAGAACATCGGCACCGGTCGATCTCAGTTTGACGATATGGGAGTCGATGGTCGGCTCCGAAACGTCGAACGCCTCTTCGGCGACGATCATCGACGGCGCCTTGTCGCCAAGGCCAAGCCGAATGCCCTTCAGATAATCCTTACCGTAATCATCGTTCTGATAAAGGATGGCGATCCGTGCGCCCGGCCTCTCCTTCAAGAGATACTTGGCATAGATATGACCCTCGTTCTCGTAGCTGGGAGCGAGGCCCATGGTCCACGGAAAGCCCTTCGGATCGTTCCACTTTGCCGCCCCGCTCGATACGAACAGTTGCGGCACTTTTCTCGCGTTCAGATATTTCTGAACAGCGGAATTGGTCGCCGTTCCGAGTGAATTGAACACCAGGAGAACCTCATCGCCTTCCACGAGCTTACGGGTCTGCTCGACGGTTTTCGGCGGAGAGTAGGCATCGTCATAGGAAACGAAAACGATCTTGCGGCCATTGATGCCGCCCTCGGCATTGATCTTTCGGAAGTACGCCGCCGATGTTCTCGGAACCATGCCAAAGGCAGATGCCGGACCGCTGTAGGGCGACGTATTGCCGATCTTGATCTCCGTGTCAGTCACGCCAGGACCATAAGCCTTCTCAGCAGCAGACGCCGCAGATCCCAAGCTCAGGAGCGCTGCGACAACCACGATTCCTTTCGACTTGATCACTGCTTCCTCCATTTGAACGACGTTGACGATCTTCGTTGGTGAAAGCTCCGCCGAGATTTGAGAGGCCGATCTCAGATCGGATCCCAGGAGAACACGTCGCCCGATCGATGCAGCGGATAGAACGATGCGTCCATCGCCGGAAACACGCGCTCCACGATCGTATCCGGCGACCAGCCTTCCGCGGTGTGTACGGAGCGAATCGGACGAGACTGCCCGAACAGAAAGATTTCATTGGCGCGCGTGCCGAATATCTGACCATTGACATTGGCTGCCGCATCGGACAGCAGCGCCACTGCAAACGGAGATATCTTCTCCGGCTCCAGCTTCTTCAATCCCTCGACACGCTTCTGCTCCTCGGGCGTGTTCGCAGGAATGGTGCCGACCAGTCGTGTCCAGGCAAACGGCGCAATGCAATTAGAACGGACACCAAAACGCTGCATATCCATCGCGATCGACTTCGACAAACCGACGATGCCGATCTTGGCGGCTGCGTAATTGGCCTGGCCGAAGTTGCCGATCAATCCCGATGTAGATGTCATGTGCACGAACGCGCCCTGGTTCTGCTTGCGAAACGGATCGGCAGCGGCACGCGAAACATAGAAGTAGCCTTTCAGATGCACCTGCACGACGTCGTCGAACTCTTCACGCGACATCTTGTGGAATATCTTGTCGCGCAGGATGCCTGCATTGTTGACGACACCGTCGAGGCGGCCGAAGGCATCGAGCGCATGCTGGACGATGCGATGCGCCTCGTCCCAATCGGCAATGGAGTGCCCGTCGGCACGCGCGTCGCCGCCCAACGCCTTGATTTCATTCACGACAGCCTGCGCGGGCCCGATCTCGCCGCCGCGACCCGCCTCGTCCCCGCCCAGGTCGTTGACCAGAACCTTAGCACCTTCGCGCGCCGCATCGAGTGCAATGCAACGGCCGACCCCGCGCCCGCCGCCGGTCACGATCACCACCTTCCCATCCAGCAGGCCCATATCCAGATTCCTCGCTATCAACGCGTCGTCATTTAGTACGCATGTGTACTATATGATATGCGGCAAAGATCGCAAGCCCGACCACGAAAGACGAGCGAATCTCCCTACGTACCCGCCCGGGGACGAATCCCGAGCTCTGAAAGAAATGCCAGGCGCCAACGAACGGCGGCGTGCATTTCATATAGTACATACGTGTACTATATGTGCTAGAATGAGCGCGTTCAGAAAAGCGCCGATCGACGGCGCCGTTTGGGAGGCAATCGTGAATCTCGAGGCCGTTCGTCATTTTCGCTTCACCCCGACCGAGCATCGCTACACGCGCCGCGACACCATGCTCTATGCACTCGGCCTCGGCTATGGCGCCAATCCGACCGACCCGCGCCAACTCAAATTCGTCTACGAAGATGGCTTGCAGGCTGTCCCCTCGATCTGCTGCGTGCTCGCACACCCGGGCTCGTGGATCAGCGATCCAGCCCTCGGCGCCAACTACCTGAAGCTGCTGCACGGCGAGCAGCGTTTCGAAATTCATCACCCGATTCCCGCAGAGGGGACGGTTGTCGGCACCTACGCGATCGTCGCCGTCGAGGATAAAGGCGCTGACAAGGGGGCCATTCTCCATCAATCGAAAACATTACACGACAAGGCTTCAGGGACGCTCCTCGCTACGGTCAGCAGCGTTCTCTTCCTGCGTGGTGATGGCGGTTGCGGCAGCTTTGGCGAGGTTCCTGCCGCTGCAGCAGCCCTGCCGGACGGCAAACCTGGGCAAAGCTGCGACATTCAAACCCTACCTCAGAGCGCACTGATTTATCGCTTGAGCGGGGACTACAATCCAATCCATGCGGATCCCGTCGCGGCAAGGAAGGCCGGCTTCGACCAACCGATCCTGCATGGCCTCTGCACCTTGGGTCTCGCCACACGCGCCATCCTGTCGACATTCACCGACGACGATCCCGCACAGCTGAAGTCGTTGTTTGTCCGTTTCAGCAAGCCGGTTTTTCCGGGCGAAACCATCCGCACCGAATTCTTCCCTAACGGCAACGAAGTCCGCTTCCGGTCGCGGGTTGTCGAGCGGGATACGGTCGTGCTCGATCGTTGCACCGCCGTCCTCGGCTAAACGCGCGCCAGCAAGACGCGGGGTTCATGACAGCGGGACACTTCGGACAGCCTGCGAACGCCAGACGAGACTGCCGATCGTGGCCCAGCCCCTGGACTTGAACCCGCCTCGCGGAGTATCCCCGGCAAACGAAGCTGCGCGATGGAATCGTTGCCGGTCACCGAATTTGGCCGGCTGGCGTTGCAGGCGCGTTGCATCTCGCTGGAGCATCCGCGCACATGCCGTCCGTTGTGAAGTCTGCCACAAAATCTGTTCCGAAGACCCCGCCTGCAAATCGTCCCGCAAAAGCGGGCGACTTTCGCATCGGCTTCCTCGTCCATGACGTTTCACGCTTGCGTAAGACCCTGTTCGACCAGGAGATGAAGCACCTTGAGATCACCCGCTCGCAGTGGTGGGTGCTGGCGCAATTGTCCCGCGAAGGACGTGCCGAGGGGATGTTGCAGACGGAACTCGCCCGGGTGGTTGACGTCGGCAAGGTTGCGATCGGCGGGCTGATCAACCGTCTGGAGGCAGGCGGATTCGTCGTGCGCGCCGTCGATAAATCGGATCGGCGGGCGCAACGCGTCCGCATAACCAAGCTCGGTCACGCCGTGCTCGAGCAGATGAGCAGCGTCGGACGCAGGCTCAATATCAACACGTTCGCGGATATTTCCGAGAAGGATATCGCGACAACCGAGCGAGTGCTCGCGGCGATGAAGAATAATATCAAGCAGATGATCGAAGCCCCTGCGGGCGGCAACGCGCGCCGCCGCAGGTAACGTTGCGGCGGGTATCAGCGGTTGGTTTTCACGCGGCTGAAGAGGTCGCGGCTGATGATCTGCTTCATGACCTCAACCGCTCCGCCGGCGATCCTGGTAATGCGCGCGTCGATATAGGCACGCGCGATCGGATACTCGGTCATATAGCCGTAGCCGCCGAAGAATTGCAGACATTGGTCGACGACCTTGCACTGCAGTTCGGTGGACAGCATTTTCACCTTCGCCGCGTCGACGGGCGTGAGCTCGTCGCGCATGAAGCGCTCCATACACCAATCGACGAACACGCGCACAGCCGTTGTTTCCGCATCCAGCGCCGCCAGCACGAACTGCGTGTTCTGGAAGTCGGCAATGGTGCCATCGAACGCCTTGCGCTCCGCTGTATAATCGACCGTCCATTCGATGGCTCGTTCAGCCACCACGATGCTCCGCACCGCCTGAACCAGCCGCTCGCGCGCCAGTTTGGTCATCAGCATGGAGAAGCCCTTGTTCTCCTCACCAAGGCGATTGCCGACCGGAACGCGGATGCCTGAGTAGAACAGCTCGGATGTGTCCTGCGCCTTCATCCCGATCTTGTCGAGATTCCGACCGCGTTGAAAGCCAGGACGATCGGCCTCCACCAGGATCAGACTGACGCCCTTCGCACCAGCATCGGGATCGGTCTTGCAAGCGGTGACGGTGAATGTGCAACTCTGGCCGTTGGAGATGTAAACCTTTTGGCCATCGATGACGTATGCGTCGCCGTCGCGTTTTGCGCGGGTGCGGATGTTCTTCAGATCACTGCCGGCGCTCGGTTCGGTCATGGCGATCGCTCCGATCGCCTCCCCCTTCACCATCCGCGGCAGCCACTTGCGTTTGAGTTCCTCATTGCCCCAGGACAGGATGTAGGGCGCCACCATCTCCGAATGAATCATAAATCCGGGACCGCTCATGCCGGCGCGCGCGAGTTCCTCGATCACCACCGCGTTGTAGAGCCAGTCCGCGCCGGAGCCGCCATACTCCTCAGGCAGATCACAGCAGAGCAGCCCGAGTTCGCCCGCCTTCGCCCAGATCGGCTTCGGGACGACGCCGTCGATTTCCCACTGCGCATGATGCGGGACGAGCTCGCTCTCGACGAAACCACGGACAGTCGCGCGGAAGTCTTCGTGTTCCGGCGAGAAGAGAGTGCGTTTAACCATGCTATTGACCTCTGCGTTGATATTGTTCGTGCATTTCGAGCACCTTGCGCGCTTGCTTGAGGTGCGGAATGTCCAGCATCTTGCCATCGAGGCCGACGGTGCCGGTCGCGGATTGGGCTTCAAATGCCGCGATCACGCGTCTGGCGAGATCGACATCCTCCGCCGATGGCGCGAACGCCTCATTGATGATGGCCACCTGATCCGGGTGGATGGCGATACGGCCGGTAAATCCCTCTCGCGCCGCCGCTCTGCAGGACTTACGCAAGCCCTCGCTGTCCTTGAAATTCACATACAGCGTTTCGACGGCCTGAATGCCTACGGCCTTGGCTGCGAGCAGCATGGTCGAGCGTGCCCAGCGGTAGGTGAGCGCCCATTCGCCGCTTTCGTCGGTGTTGGTGGCCGCGCCGATCGCTGCACTCAGGTCTTCGGCTCCCCAGGTCAGGCCGAGCAAGCGCGGCAGCTTGGCGGATACAAAGTCGTTCAGGCGCAAAGGCGCGACCGGGGTTTCCGTCGCGACAGGCATGATGCGTACGTGACCCGGCGCAACGCCGTCGCGAATCTCGAGGGCCTCGAGATGATGACTGAGCCGCAGCACATCGGCGGGCCCATCGATCTTGGGCAGCATGATGCCGTCCGGCGCGCCACCAACCACGGCCGCGAGATCCTTCAGCGACGACGGATCATCGAGCGGATTGATGCGCACCCAGAGCTCGGAGTTGCGCTTGCCGGGCGGCCGTTGATCAAGAAACGCACGCACCTTGGCCCGCGCGATCTCCTTGTTACTCGCCGCGACCGAATCCTCGATATCCAGGATAAGCGCGTCGGCCCCTGCGGCGTCGGCCTTGCCGAGCTTCTTGTCGCTGTCGCCAGGGATGAAAAGCCAGGAACGGAGGTTCATCGTTAAGTCTCTGATTGAAGTGGAGCGCCAGCGCAGCGGTCGTCTGGCGCCCAATGGTTGAGGTGATCGCTTAGTCGCCGATCTTCAGGACGACGCGTCCGGTCGATTTTCGCGCCACGATGGAATCGAAGGCATCGACAAATTTCTCCAGCGGATACTGCTGGGAATCGAGCGGCGCCAGTTCGCCCGCAGCGATATGGGAGAGCAAGGTCTCCATCATCGCCGCAAGCCGTCCCGCATAGGCGGCGCGCTCGTCGGTCAATCCCCATCCGAGATAGAGGCCGAAGTTGAAGCCAATCACATCGATGTTCTTCACCAGCAGAATGTTCGCTGGAATTTGCGGAATCGTCCCGCTCGCAAAGCCTATGACAATGACTTTGCCTTCCGCCTTCACGCAACGGAGCGCTTCGTTGAACAGATCGCCGCCGACAGGATCGTAGACGATGTCGACGCCACGACCTCCGTTCAGCGCCTTGATCCGCTTGCCGAGATCGGGCCCACCATGCACGAGACCACAATCCGCACCCTGGGCGATCGCAAGATCGACACGCTGCGGACTTCCGGCAATCGCGATCACTTTGGCCCCGGCCAGCCGGCCCAGTTGCACGGCGGTCAACCCTACACCCCCCGCTGCGCCATAAACAGCGAGCGTCTGTCCACGCATCAAACCGCCCCGCCAATGCAACGCCGCATAGGACGTCCCATAGCTAAGCGGCACATGGACGGCGGCGGCAAGATCGACGCCGTCGGGCACAGGCCAGGTGGTCAATGCGGTCGCGACCGCCTCCTCGGCGTAGCCGCCCCAGTCGAGCGAAGCAACGACGCGATCGCCGGGTTTGAACGCCTTGACGTCGCTCGCAACCTCCAGCACATGGCCCGCCACTTCCGTACCGGGAACGAACGGCAGCGGCGGCTTGCGCTGATATTTGCCGGCGACGACCAACGTCGTTCCAAAGCCCACGGTCGCATACTTCACCGCGATACGCACTTGCCCCGGACCAAGACGCGGTCCGGGAATGTTCGTCAACGTCAACTCGCTATAGTGAGCCCACCGCTCACAAACCACTGCTCTCACATCGGTCTCCGTCTGACCGCCGACTACTCGAATTTGATATCCGATAGGTTGGCGATGATCTTCTGCCAGCGCGCCATCTCGTCTCGGGTGGCGCGATCGGCTTCGTCTACCAGCAGACCGGTCGGTTCGATACCCAGGCTGGCCATCTTGGCGTTGAACTCCGGCGAGCGGACGATCTTCTGAATCTCCACGGAGAGCTTGTCCACGATCGGCTTCGGGGTCTTGCGTGGCGCGAACACGCCCCACCACGGCGAGAACGGCTCAAGACCGGCGATGCCCTGCTCCGCAAACGTCCCGACCTCCGGCAACAGAGCAGACCGCTTCGAGCCGGTGACGGCGACCGGCTTGATCTGGTTACCCTGCACGAGCGGCGCGGCCGAACCGATGTCGGCGACGCCGGTCAGGATCTGCCCGCCGACCAGATCCTGCAGTTCCGGTGCGACGCCCTTATAAGGAATGTGCACCATCTTCACGCCGCTTTGCTTGATCATGTGCTCGTTGAGAATGTGCGCGCTCGATCCCGTACCGTAGGAGCCATAGTTGGCGCTCGCCGGCTTCGCCTTGGCGATCTCCAGCACATCTTTCAGGTTCTTCGCCGGCGTGTTGCTGCTGACATAGAGAACCAACGGCGTCGATCCCAGATGCGAGACGGTGATCAGATCCTGCTGCACATCGTACGGAACGTTCTTCATCGTGAAAGGTACGGTGACGATCGGCGTACTTGTGGTCACCAGCAGCGTGTAACCGTCCGGGTCGCTCTTCGCGACCGCTGCAGTGCCGATCATCAGCGAGCCGCCCGGACGGTTTTCCACGATCACCGGCTGCCCGATCGACTGAGTAAGCTTGTCCGCGACCAGCCGCGCGACGATGTCGCTCGGTCCGCCGGCACTCGCCGGCACAATGAACTTGACGACCCGCGACGGATATTGATCCGCGCTCTGGGCCATTGCCGCGCTCGCTCCCATCAACGCCACCGCTGCAATTGCCGCTCGGACGACCATCTTTCCGAATACCATTCCAACCCCTCCCGCCCTGTTGTTATTGATCTTGTTCTAGAACAGCCTCGACTCAATCCGACGTTGCACCGGAGCTCTTGACCAGCGGCGTCCACTTGTCGATTTCGGCAGCAATGAATTTATCGAAATCCGCGGCATTGAGCGGCGCTGCATCCGAACCGATGTTGCGGAAACGCTTGATGGTTTCCTCCGTCTTCAACGCCGCGTTGATCTCGTCAGAGACGCGGTTGATCACTTCGCGCGGCGTCGCAGTCGCAGCCGACACGCCATACCAGCTAAACATATCAAAATCGGGAACGCCGGCTTCCTGCAGTGTCGGTATATCGGGAAAGAGCGGCGACCGCCGCGCTTGCGACACCGCGAGGATTTTCAAGTTTCCGGATTGAACGTTGCTGATCACCACCGGCAGGTTCTCGACCGAGAACATCACGTCGTTCCGCAACAAGGCCGTCAGATTGGCCGCGGTGCCTTTATAAGGGACATGCGTCAGCTCGACGCCGAGCCGCTGGCCCAGCAGCAGACCGCTCAGGTGAGATGTCGTACCTGGGCCCGCCGATCCGAAGAAGGCCTTCGCAGGGTCTGCTTTCACACGTTCCAAGAACTGCTGGACATTGGAGATTCCCGTATTCGCAGGCACCACCAGGGCGTTGGTCACAGTGCAGAGGCGCGCGACTCCCGGCAACTCGGTCTTTGGGTTGAACGGAAAATTCTTATAGAGCGGAACGCCGATCGCATTTGAGGCGACGTTGCTGATGAAGAAGGTATGCAGGTCGGTCGCCTTGGCGGCGGCGGCCGCACCGGTGGTGCCTCCCGCGCCGGTGAGATTTTCGATGATGAAAGGTTGACCGAACTTGTCCCGCAGGCGCTGCTCAACGAGGCGGAAGGCGATGTCGCTGCCGCCACCTGCCGAACCGCCGGAGATCACCCGCACCGGCTTGGTCGGCCACTGCGTTTGCGCGCCGGCTCGGCCGATGAATGGAATCGCAAACATCCCCTGCAACAAAGCCCTGCGGCCGATTTCAAAACCCATGACGATTTCCCCCTTCGTTATAGTGTTCTGCTGACTCCTGCGCCTGTTGCTCAGGCGATAATCTTTGCGCGGCGCAATTCTTCGATCCGACCGTGCGGCAATCCTATTTCGGCCAGCACCTCATCAGTGTGCTGACCATGCGTCGGCGGCGGCAACCCGACCTTGCGCGGCTGTTCGTTGAAGAGGATCGGCTGCGCGATTCCCTTCATTGCCCCCGCAACCGGGTGCTCGTATTCCACAATCATTCCGGTGGATTTCGTGTGCGGATGATCCAACAGCTGCGCAAGCGAATTGATCGGCGAGCACGGCACACCGATCTTCGCCAGCGTCTCGTCCCAATCAGCCACCGGCCGTTTGGCAATCGCCGTCTGAACATGACCGAGCGTCTCGGCGCGATGCGCCACGCGATCCGCGTTCGTGCGGAATTTCGGATCGTCGACAATTGCCTCCAGCCCAGCGACGCTGCAGAACTTACGCCAGAGATTGTCGTTGGCGACGCCGATCATGATCGGCCCGTCAGCAGCCTCGAAGGCTTGATAGGGACATAACGACTCGTGGCTCGATCCACATTTCGGCGGCTGTACACCACGCTCCCAGAACGTCTGCAGATTGTAGCCGAGCAGACCGATGGCGGTTTCCAGAAGCGATACACGAACCGTGCTGCCCTTTCCGGTCTTCTGCCGTTCGATCAGTGAAGCCAGGATGCCGCTGAATGCGTGAGAGCCCGTCATCTGATCGATCGGCGAGATCGGACTGCGAATGTAACCCCCGCCCTCGTCTCCGGTGAGAGCCATCACGCCGCTGAATGCCTGCAGGATGACGTCATAGCCCGGCGAATTCTTCAACGGTCCGGTGCGGCCAAAGCCGGAAATGCTGCAGTAGATCAATCTCTCGTTCGCGGCTTGGAGAGTCCCGGCATCAATGCCCAGTCGCTCCGCCACACCGGTTCCGAAGCTTTCGATGGCGACGTCCGCTTGCCTGGCAAGCTCCTGGGCGATCTTGCGTCCTTCATCGCTCTTCATATCGAGCGCAATGCTGCGCTTGTTGCGATTGGCGCTGACGAATACCGTTCCGAGACCGGCCGCCCGGAATGGCGGCCAGCCGCGCGTTTCGTCGCCCAGTCCGACAGGCTCCACCTTGATGATATCGGCGCCGAGATCGCCAAGATACTGCGAGCACAACGGCCCCGCGAGCACCTTGGAAAAATCGAGCACCTTGACTCCAGCTAACGGCTTCATTGATCGCCTTTCGAACTCACTGTCTTTACGTGCTGGCTTTCGGCTTCTTCTTCATCAGCGCGGAGCGCTTGCAGGTCGCGACCAATTCGTTGCGCTGGTTGAACGCCTCATGCAGGAAGATGGTGATGCCCGCATCGGGACGCGATCGGCTCTCGCGCAGCTCCGCCACGGTCGAGCGCACATGAATCGTATCGCCATGGAACAAGGGCCGCGGAAATCGAACCTCGTCCCAACCGAGATTGGCGACGGTGGTGCCTAGCGTCGTGTCGCCCACCGATATGCCGACCATCAAGCCGAGCGTGAAGGCGCTATTGACGATGCGTGCGCCGAATTCGGTTTCAGTGCGGCAATATTCCTCGTCGAGATGGAGCGCGGCGGGATTATGCGTCATCGCCGTGAAGAGGACATTGTCCATTTCCGTCAGCGTCCGACGGATCGGATGTTCGAACGTCTGCCCGACAGAAAACTCCTCGTAATACAATCCTGGCATTGCGGCCTCGCTTCTTGCTTCGCTTCTTCGTTGCTTTGCGTCCTACAGAACTGGAACTCCTGTTCGAAGGACGGGATCAGTAGGATTTGGGTTGATCCAGGACCCTTTCGGCGATGAAGGACAGGATCATCTGTTCGCTCACCGGAGCGATCCGGGTGATGAGCACTTCCCGCAACAGCCGCTCGACCTGGTATTCTTTGGCGTAACCCATGCCGCCATGGGTCAGCACCGCCTGCTGGCAGGCCTGATGGCCTGCGCGTGCGCCGAGAAACTTCGCTCCGTTGGCCTCGGCCCCGCAAGGCTCGCCTGCATCGTATAGTTCGGCCGCGGTCATCGCCATCAACTGCGCGGCTTCGAGTTGCAACCAGCATTCGGCCAGCGGATGCTGGATCGCTTGGTTCTGTCCGATCGGTCGCCCGAATACCGAGCGCTCTCGCGCGTAGCGTGCCGCGCGCCGCAAGGCATCCTGGCCAATACCAATGGCCTCGATGCCGACGAGGATGCGTTCCGGATTCAGGCTGTCGAGCAGATAATGGAAGCCCCGCCCCTCCTCACCGATCCGATCCTCCTCCGGAATGAACAGGTCGTCTATGAAAACGGCGTTTGAATCCACCGCTGCGCGCCCGTGCTTCGGGATCCGCTTCACCTCGACCTTGGAGCGATCGAGATCGGTGTAGAACACCGTGATGCCGTCGGTCGAACGCTTGACGTCCTGCTTCGCTACCGTCCGCGTCAGCAGGAGGATCTTGTTCGCGACCTGTCCGGTCGAGGTCCAGACCTTGCGCCCGGAGACGCGGTATCCGCCATCGACCTTCTTGGCAAAGGTCTTGATGCTGGTCGTATCGAGGCCGGCATCCGGCTCGGTCACGCCGAAACAAACCTGATCCTCGCCGGAGACCAGCCGCGGAATCCACCGCGCCTTCTGTTCCTTCGTCCCATGCACGACGATCGGATGCGGGCCGAACATGTTGATGTGGATCGAAGACGCCGCAGCCATGCCGCCGCCGCCCGAAGCGACCGTGTGCATGACGATGGCCGCTTCCGTCACGCCGAGCCCCGCGCCGCCGTGCTCCTCAGGCATCGTCACTCCGAGCCAGCCGTCTGCAGCCATCGCCTTGTGGAAATCGAACGGAAAACGCGCCTCACGGTCGCAGGCCGACCAGTATTCGTCGTCGAAGCGCTTGCATACGGCTAGGACCCCATCGCGGATCGCACGCTGTTCGTCTGTCAGTTTTCGCATGATATTTTCCGTGGTGTTAGAAGCCGACCTGTGCGGCGCCTTTGAGCTTCAGCATGCGGCGCGCCTCGTCCGGCGTTGCGACTTCCAGCGACAAATCCTCCAGAATGCGCTTGATCTTGGCGACCTGCTCTGCGTTCGAGCGCGCCATGCGCCCCTTGCCGATATAGAGACTGTCTTCGAGACCGACGCGCACGCAGCCGCCAAGGATCGCGCCCATGGTCACGAGTCCCATCTGATGGCGGCCGGCGCCGAGCACGGAAAGGATGTAATCGCCGCCGAACAACGAATCCGCGACGCGCTTCATGTGCATCAGATTCTCGGGATCGGGACCTATGCCGCCGAGAATGCCGAAGATGCACTGCACCAGGAATGGCGGCTCGATCATCTTGCGATCGACGAAATGCGCGAGATTATAGAGATGGCCGACGTCATAGCACTCGAACTCGAACCGTGTTCCAAGTGCGCTGAGCTCGGTGATGCCGCGCTCGATCTGTGCGAACGTATTCGACAGAATGAAGTCTTTCGTCATCTCCAGATATGGACGCTCCCAAGGATGCTTGAATTCCTTGATCCTGCTCACGGCCGGGAACAAGCCGAAATTCAGCGAGCCCATGTTCATCGAAGCGAGCTCCGGCTTCAGCGCCTTGGCCGCCGCCAGCCGGTCATCCAGGCTCATGCCGAGGCCGCCGCCCGTCGTGATGTTCACGACCGCATCGCAGCTCTGCTTGATCCTCGGCAGGAAGCGGCTGAACATGGCCGGATCTTGCGTCGGCGAGCCATCCTCCTCCCGCCGTGCATGGAGATGCAGGATCGCTGCGCCCGCTTCGGCCGCACCGATTGCCTGTTCCGCGATCTGAGCCGAATTCACCGGGAGCGCCTCCGACATCGTCGGCGTATGGATCGAGCCGGTTACGGCGCAACTGATGATCACCTTGTCGATGCGTTTCACAGGCGCTCCCCGTCCCTTGCAAACCTCTTGCTGAAGCGGGGCGAAACTGGCCTCCTTCCGATCCTTTGTCAAATGGTTTGACCATTTTACGGAAAACGATAGGCTGCTCAGCGTGTTTGGCATTGCGGTCCGTGGCCGCACCCTCGAGGAGACGTCCATGCAGAACCGCCAATGGATCCTTGCATCCCACCCCCGCGGCGCCGCCGACGAAGCGACGTGGACACTCATTGAGGCGCAGCGGCCAACGCCCGGACCGGGTCAGATCCTGATCAGAACACAATGGTTGTCAGTCGACCCTTACATGCGCGGTCGCATCAGCCCCTCAGCCAATTACGCCAAGGGCGTCCAGATCGGCGAAGTGATGCAGGGCGGCGGCGTCGGCGAAGTCGTCGCGAGCAATCATCCAGCGTGGAAGATCGGCGATATCGCCGAGTCGATGGATGTCGGCTGGCAGGAGTGGGCGGTTCTGACACCGGACCTGCCCGGCGCATCGCGCGTCAACAAGGTTGATCCCGGTATCGCACCGCCGCAGGCGTCGCTGTCCTGGCTCGGCATGACTGGCCTCACCGCTTATATCGGCCTGCTCGAAATCGGCCGACCGCGCCCTGGCGACACTGTCGTCGTTTCCGCCGCGTCCGGCGCAGTTGGGCAGCTCGTCGGCCAGATCGCGAAGCTGGCCGGGGCACGCGTGGTCGGAATCGCGGGCTCCGACGAAAAGCTCGCCTGGTGTCGGACGATCGGCTTCGACGCCACCATCAACTATAAGACGGCTGACGATCCCACCTCCGCCATTGCCGCCGCTTGTCCAAATGGCGTGAATGTCTTCTTTGATAACACCGGCGGGCCGATCCACGATGCCGTGCTGAAGAATCTGGCTGTCGCCGCCCGCGTCGTCATCTGCGGACGGATCGCACTCGCCGATACCTTCGACCAAGAGGACATCGGCCTGCGCGCAAGCTCACGGCTGATCGTGACCCGCGCCATGATTCAAGGGCTCGTTGTATTCGACTGGTGGCACCGGCGCGACGAGGCGCTTGCGCGACTGGCGGCGTGGCATAAGAGCGGCGCGATCCAGACGAAGGAGGATGTGCTGGAAGGCTTCGAGCGCGTGCCGCAAGCCTTCCTGCGCATGATGGCGGGTCAGAATTTCGGCAAGCAACTGGTCCGCTTGTAATCGAGAGAAACCGCTGCAGCAGCGCTACTTCTTCTCCATCTTTGCGACCTCGACGATCTCCGCCCAGCGCTTCGTGTCGGCGTCGGCGAAGGCCGCGAGTTCCTCCGGCGTCGAAGGGAACGGCGTCGCACCGATCGTCCCCATGTAACTGACCGTCGCTGGATCGTTGACGAATGCCGTGATCCAACGGTTCAGCTTGGCGATGATATCCGGCGCAGTCTTGGCATGAACGAAGACACCGACCCAAGCCGCGAGTTCATAACCGGGCAAACCGCTCTCGGCGATGGTCGGCACGTCCGGCATCGAACTGATCCGCTTCGGGCTCGTCACCGCGATCGCCCGGAGAGAACCGTCGCGGACCAGCCCCAGTCCGCTCGACGTATCCGAAAAGATGGTATCGACTTGGCCACCGACGACGTCCGTCAGGGCCTGCGGCATACCGCGATAAGGCACATGCTGCATCTGGATGCCCGCACGCGATTTGAAGAGTTCGGCAGCCCCGCGACTTGAGGTGTTGCCGCTTGCAAAGCTCAATGGCTTTTCCCTCTTCTTCGCCAAAGCGATAAACTCAGATAAGGTTTTGACCGGTGAATCGGATTTCACCGTCAGCATCATCGGGATCGTCATTACGCCGGCGACCGGGGCGAAATCCTTCTTCGGATCGAATGGCATCGTGTTGAACAGACTGGCATTCGCGGCGTGAGTCGAATTGGTCGTCACGAATACTGTGTAGCCGTCCGGATCGGCGCGCAGCACCGATAGTGCCGCTAGATTGCCATCCGCGCCGGGCTTGTTCTCCACGATCACCGTGGCGCCGCTAGCGTCCTTCAAGCTTTCAGCAAGCCGGCGCGCGACGCCATCCGTCGCACTCCCCGCCGGAAATGGCACAACCAACGTAATCTGACGCGTGGGATAGGACTGCGCAAACGAGGTGGCAGGAATCGCCAAGATCAGGGCCGAGAGGCCCGCCAACAAACATCTCCGTCTCATTCGCATTCCTCCCATGGCTGACCGTCCACCCCTCCGGGGACCGGCGCTTGTGCGGGTTTCTCAGATCACCCGGCTCAGTTATTGTTTCCGCCAAATAGCAGACTTTGTTATTTGCTCCTACCATTATATTATTACGAGAATCGACCCTTCTCGTCGAAGGACCCTGGAGAATGCGCAAACAGCGGACAAAGAAGGAGGTCGTCCTCCCTCGCGTTTCGGTGCCGAAATCCTATGACGTGCTCGCGGCCAAGCTGCGCGAGACGATCCTCGACGGAGGAATCGCCGAGGGCGAGAGCCTGCCCACCGAGCGCGAGCTCGTCACCCAAACCGGATTGAGTCGTGGGTCGGTCCGCGAGGCCCTGCGCATGCTGGCCGTGGAAGGCCTCGTCCGGCCGAAGCACGGGCGCCTCGGCGGCAACATCGTCAGCCTGCCGGGCAACGAGGCGATGGGCCATTTCGTCGGCCAGTTCATCCGCGGACGCAGGCTCTCTCTCAGGACCGTCCAGGAAACCCGCGAGACGATCGAGCCAACCATTGCCCGCTTTGCCGCCGAGCGCCGCAGCGCCGCCGATATCGCCAAACTCAAGATGCTGAATCAGGATTTGACGGCGGCGGTCAACGACCGGATGCAATTTGCCGCTGTGAACGTCGAGTGGCACAACACCGTTGGCGCCGCCAGCCGCAACGACCTGCTGGCCGCCTTCCTGTTTTCCATGTCATTCGGTGTGGCGATTTCCACCACCGCCGATGAGTACGACACCATGGAGGTCCGCAAGGCTGCGATCCTCGCCCATACGAAGATCATCGAAGCAATCGAAGCACAGAATCCGGATCTGGCCCACCGCCGCATGGAGCAGCACGTCCGCGCAACCCGGGCGGTCACCAGCGCCAGGGAGCATACCGAGCTGAAGCTCAAATAGGGCTTGCTATCCTGGACGTCCTTCTCGCCCATACCGTGGGTATTGGCATGTCATACAGTCGCGACGGGGGTCAGCGGTGATCCGACGCTGCCTGGAAGACGCAATGGCGGCGCCGTCAGGAAAAAATGCGAACGCTTGGTGGCCATCAGCCAGTCGGCGAGATCCTTCAGATACCATAACTCCCCAAGGTGGATGCCCTGCTTGAAAAGACAGTGCGCGTGCAGCGGCAACAGCGGCCGCGGTCCCCTTCCGCGCCGAGCAGACGGAAGCAGCTCCACTGCCGTATTGTCGGCAATTAGCGCAACCACGCCTGAATTGCTGATCCACTGCTGAAGCTTCTCGTCGCCACCATCCAAACCGCAGCAGACGGCATGGAGCAGCTTAGGGTCCGGCTCCTTGTGCATGCCGAGCAGCACATCATCGAACCCGGTGTAGAAGCAAAGGAAGTCTCCCTTCTCCACCGTCACGTTCTGCTGGTCCATGATCCGCATCAGGTCGTCGTATCCGACGGCAACGCGGTCTCGCCCATAGACGGCATGCAGGTTGACCATCGTGCCGCGCCCCTGAGCGCAGGTCTCCGCCAGATTCTGAATACCGAGCGCCTTAGCGCGCGGTTCATCGCTTCCTTCCGCAGGGGAGATGATGTGCTCTTCGGCACGGAAACCGTTGTAGTAGACCTTCTCCGCCTCGCCGTCGCCGTCGGCATCGAAGAACTGCCCATAGTGGCTCAGCGCATCCCACTGAGTGGAATATTGCGTAAACAGCGTCACCGCATCGTCGCAGGTAACGTCGAGATGATCGTGCTGGCAGGTCAGGGCACGCCAGGGAAAATTGTAGTTGACCTGCCCTCCCTCCCGGCGAACCGTGAACAGCCGTGGCTGCTGACGCGCTTTGATGAGCGCGTTCCCACCCGGATAGTCCAACGGCAGGCTCAAACAAAAAGAGAGGCCGTGCTTGATCTGAGCGGCAGCCTTCAACCGGATGTCCGGCGTGATGAGATTGATCCGCCCCTTCTGATCGTCCTCGCCGAACTCACCCCAGTTCGATCCTTCCGGCCGATTTTTCCATCGTCGCATGACAATCCTCCACGCCCTTCGTTTTTATGGAATGGCGAGCCGTCGAGAGGCGCGCTCGCTATCCGGGAGCTCCAGCGTCATCCGCGTCTGGCCTGCGTGCCCGCTTCATCGACCAGCCGCGCGACGTGCGCCATGCTTCGAACATTGCATGCGTCAACATACTCAGAGCGCAAGCGCGCGACGAGTTCGGCCACCGATGGAATGTCGTTGATAAGCTCGATGCCTTGTCCGGCACTCCATACCGTCTTCCAGGGCCTGACATGCTCGGGCAAATGATCGTAGCGCATCCTGCCCTGAGGCTTCGGCAGATTGAGAGGATCGAGACCGTTCTCACGCAGCGATTCTTGCAGCCAATTGCAGCTCACCCCGCCGAGGGCTGGCGTGAAAATCAGGTCGGTCGCACCTTGGCTGACCAGCATCTCCTTGTAACGATCAGGAGCCCCGGACTCCTGTGTCGCGATGAAGCGCGTGCCCAGATAACTTAGGTCGGCGCCGAGAACCTCTGCTGCGCGGATCGCGGCTCCATCGGAAACGCATCCCGCCATTACGAGGACGCCATCGAACATTTGCCTGATCTTCGGGATGAGAGCGAGGTGACTGACTACGCCCGAGTGCCCGCCGCCACCGGCACCGATTGCCGTGATTCCATCGGCGCCTGCTGCGATCGCCTTTTCGGCGAAGCGCAGGGAAATCGCATCGCAGAAGACCCTGGCTCCGAAGTGATGGATTCGCTTGATGGTCTCGGTCGGATTTCCCGTCGCGGTGATAAACAGATCAATGCCGTGACGGCAACACAGATCGATGTGGGCGTCGAGGTCCTCGGGACTGGATGCCGTCGAGAGATTGACGGCAACAGGACCGATCACCGCCTGTGGATCAGCCTGTCGATACGCCTCGAGCGTGCGACCGATATGCCCGATTGCCTGGCTGAACTCTTCGAACGAGCGAAAATTTCCGCGCGGAAGACCGGCGACAATTCCGGCCTTGCAGGCTTCGATGACCAACAACGGCGAACTTGCCAGGAACATGGGAGCGCATATCGCCGGAAGCAGAATCCGACCGCGGAGTTCATCGGCGAAGGTCATGCAGGCCTCCTGACAGATGGAGAGGTGGTTCGTCGTTTGAACCGGCTTGGGTCATTGGTCTTCAATTGTTGCTCGCACTGTTCCCGCATCGTTGCCGCCGGCTGGGATCAATCCAACGCAATTCGTTCGGCGGCAATGATCGGCTTCCATTTTTCGATTTCCCGCTGGATGCGCTCGGACAACACCGACACGGCGCCACCCAGTGGCCGATAACCGAGAGCCGTGAGCTTGGTTCTGCCCTCCTCCGAGTGGACATAGGCGGTGACAACGTCGTTGATCCTGGCGACAATCTCGGCGGGCGCACCTTTCGGGGCTACCAGAGAAAACCAGGGGGCAACGTCGTAGTTTGGAACACCGCTCTCGATGACGGTCGGAACATCCGGCAGCAGCGCGCTTCGCGCCGGCGTGGTCACCGCCAACGCCTTCACCCTGCCTTCTCCAAGCACCGGCAGGTATGTCGGCAACGCGTCGAAGGCCACATCGAGCCTGTGGCCAAGCAGGTCCGTAACGATCGGCGCCGAGCCGCGATAGGGCACATGCAACATCTCGATGCCGGTGGCTGCCCCGAGCAGCAAACCTGCAAGATGCCCCTGCGAACCGACGCCAGTTGAACCGAACGACAGCTTGCCCGGATGCGCCTTGGCATAGGCGACGAGTTCAGCGAACGAATTCACGCCAAGGTCGGAGCGAACCACGACCAATTGCGGGATGTCCCCAATCAGGACAATCGGCGAGAAGTCCTTGAGCGGATCATACGACAGTTCCTTGAATAGCAGCTTGTTCAACGCTGCCTGGCTGTTGGTCGCAAGCAGGATCGTATAACCATCCGCACGTGCGCGCGCCACGGCCGCCGCCCCGACATTGCCGCTCGCGCCGCTCTTGTTCTCAATAACGAACGGCTGACCAAGTGTTTCGCCGAGCCGTTGTGCGAGCAGCCGCCCCATGGCATCGGTCGAGCCCCCCGCAGCATACGGCACAACGATCGTCACCGCTCGGCTCGGCCAGATATCCGCCGCCCGCCCCGGCGATGACATCACAGCCGATACGAGAAGCGCGACGCCCAATGCAAGGACCCTTGCAGCCATCACCACGTTGCATCCTCCGCATACGTGCGGCGTGATCCGGATGACACACGCCCCCTTTCTCTGGAGGCGGCGTACAGGGTTTCTGGCAGAGCCAATTTCGTTTCCCCTGAGCTGGCGATAAGACAAACCTATGGGTTGCTGCGACGCATTCAGCCCGGCTATGCCTGCAGCGACTTGATCGCTTCCTTCATGCCAAGATCAGCCACGCGCTGGCGCATCTCGCGCGCACCGTCGCTGAAATGGCAGAGCGTATCCCACTCGGCCCCCGAGATCATCGCCTGCCGGAATCCTTGCCATTCGACCACACGATTGATCGCCATCTTCTTGAGGCGCAGCAGATCCGACGGCGTCTTGGCAATGGCCGTAGCCATCTGTGTGGCGCGCGCGGCCAGCTCCGCAGGTGGATAGGCGCGATTGGCCCATCCCCAGACTTCGGCTTCCGCGCCTGATATCTCACTGCCGGCGATGAAATCCATCTCCTTGGCGCGCTTGGGACCAACGAAGAAGGCCCAGAACGAAGACACGAAGCCGCCGCCGATCGGAATGCTGGGAAAGCGGATCTTGCAATCGCTGGAAACCAACGTGATGTCACAGGCCAATGCCAGCATCGTACCCGCCGCACAGCAATACCCGTGCACTTGCCCGATCACCGGCTTTGGAAAATTCCAGACGCGCAGGAAATCCTCGATATGGTCCTGCAAACGATTGCGGTCCCCTGTCACACCGAGCTGCGCAGGCGTTGCACCGCCCTCCAGATCCATTCCGACCGAGAACGCGCGCCCCGCTCCCTTGATGATCAGCACACGAATGTTCGGGTCTTTCTCTGCTGCATCGAGCGCGCGCTGAAGCGCGGAGAACAACGCCACATTGAAGGCGTTCATCTTATCGGGGCGATTCAGAACGAGGGTGGCGATCGGTCCATCCGTTTCATAGAGCACTTCATCCGTCATGATGCCGCCTCCCGTGTGCCGATGTTTCAGACCACATACATCGACCACGAAGCCATCGTCCAATCACGCAATGCGAAGTATGGATAAGCTCGTCTTATGTGTACGGCTGTCTAACGATACCTCGCCACAACCGGGTCTCGCGCTTCCAGCAAAGCGGAAACATTGCCGCACTGCGGCAATGTCGGTGCATCCTATAAGGCTTGATTATAGGTTCGCGAGCGCTACGCTTCAGCCGCCAGCACCGTCAAGGGAGTGACCATCGTGAATGCTCGCCAACTCGAGGTGTTTCACGCGATCATGTCGTCGTCCTCGTTGACCCAGGCCGCACGCATGCTGAACGTTTCGCAACCGGCGATCAGCGCGTTTCTCAAGCACACCGAAGATCAAACCGGCGTCAGGCTATTTCACCGCATCAGCGGCCGACTCGTTCCGACTCCGGAAGCCGAGCAACTGTTTCCCGAGGTCGACCGTATCATCGGCCAGTTGGGAATTCTCGATCGCGTCACACAGGATCTGCGCACCGGCAAAGCCGGTTTCTTGTCGGTGATCGGCAACGCCACCCTGATCAATGTGCTGCTCCCGGATTTTGTTGCGCGGTTCCACGCCAACAGACCGGACGTACGCCTGCGCCTCGAAACAGCCTATTCCCGACAGATTTTCGATCGTGTCGCACGCCGTGAGTTCGACCTCGGTCTTGTCTACGGAGCCGGCCAGGATGCTCAGGTCGGCACCAAGCAACTGGGCAGCTTGCAACTGGTCTGCGCCATGCGGCCGGATCACCCGCTTGCCCGATTGAAAAAGGTCGGCCTCAAGGACCTGGCGGGGCAGAAACTCGTCACATATGGGCCGAAGACGCCGCTTCGTCCAAACATTGAAGACATCATGACGACGCTCGATGCCGTCGTCGAAGTCAGTCTGCCGAACACGGCATGTCTTCTGGCGCGCGCAGGCCCCTATGTAGCCCTGATCGACTCCCTGATCTTCCAGGGAGCGGAGTTTTCGGATTTGGCCGTCAAGCCATTTGTGCCGGCCAACCGCATCGAGATCAATCTCGTGATTCCAAAAGATCGCCCGCGCTCAAAGTTGAGCCTGGATTTCGAGGCCGAACTCATCAGTGGATTGGACGAAGGTTTCCGGAAAGGCTTGATCTTTGCCGCGAAATAGGGGCAGCCTCAGCTGCGCCGATAATCGTCTCGCCGGCGACACTCACCGTGGTATCTCGCGAAAATTCGGGGGAGTTGTTCGACTGACGCGATTGCATTGCGAATTGTCGCATTGATCGTTGCCTCGGTGGAAGGAACTGTCGCCATGTGCCGTGCGGCCCGCAACAGCCAATCCCTCGATGACGTTGGCCACGAGCTGGAACTTGCCCTTGCGGCGGCCCTGCAGAAGGACTGATCCGGAAATCGACCGCCTTAGCCGGCCGGCCGCATCGCGCGAACAGCCTCGTTGACGTAGACGTCCAGCGCATCAAGCGTCGTTCGCCATGCGTTATCGATCGCCGAAGACCACTGGTCCTGCAGCAGATCGTGCAACGTATCGGCAATAACGCGGAAGAACACGCAAAACAGGTCCGGCGTCGTGCCGTAACCATCGTGAGACTGGACCTCGCAGAAGATCAGGCGATGGGCCGCTTTCCGATCACCCGCAAAATCCAAGATCGCTTCGAGCGCCAGTTCGAGCATCGATCCCTTGATCAAGTTGCTAGGGTCTGTCCGAAACAGCGCTCTTGTTTCCGGGCGCTCTCGAAACAGGCGCTCATAGACTAGTGGCGTCAAATCGCCACAACGGCTGGAAGCCAGCTCAAGGCTGTCGACAATATGCCTGCCCGTACAAGCGCTCACTGTGGTCTCCTTCCCCGACTTTTCTGTATCGTACAGGAGGAGAGCGCCATGACGAAGCGTCAAGGCGGCGCCCGACAATGGATGTATCATCGGCAGGACGACTGACCGACCAGTGATCACCTCCCTTCGCGCTGCCGCTTGAGCACGATCTGCTGCCCCGCCCAACGTGCGTTCTTGCGCACTTCAGGATCCGGATCATCGAACACTGCCTCGAGGAACGGCAGACCGGCCGCATCGGCGATCTCGCCGAGCGCAGCAGCACTCTCCTTGCGGAGATTGACTTGCGAATGATCGAGACACCGCCCGATCGCCTCGACGGCGGCGACGGCCTTCATGCGGCCGAGGCTGCGAACGGCTTTCAGGCGGACCTGCCAGACATCATCTGCGACAGCTTCGATCAGAGGCGCGACCGCCTGCTCAGCGCCCCCGTTCATGCCCAGGGTTTCGGCAGCGGTTTCCCTCACCATCCAGTCGGGATCGGCGAGCGCACCGACAATCGCTCCGACCGCCGACCGCGCGCTCGAAAAGGCCAGCGCGCTGACGGCTGCCTTGCGAACCACTGCGCCGTCATCACCCGTGGCGGCCATGAGTGCAGGAACAGCCTCTTCCAGTTTAAGGAAGCCGATCACGCCAACAGCCTGCGCGCGCACCCCTTCATCCGCATCGCGGAGCGCGTCGAGCGCCGGCTTCAGGGCATCCTTCCGACGTAGTTCTTTCAGCGCCCGCAAAGCGCGCGCACGCACGAACGCATCCCGATGCCCGACCAGCGGCAGGATCGCCTCCGCGCATGCCGGGTCCTTCAACTCGGCAAGGCTGTCCGCAGCGGCGCCAGCCACCGCCGTTTCGACATCCACCAACAACGTCGCAAGCGCAGCAGCGACGGGCAGGCCATCAAACTCTCCCAGCGCAAGCGCTACCTGCTGGCGCACACCGGCATCGGGATCAGCCGTCATACCGCCTAGATGCACGATCGCCTTGGGATCTCCCGAATGTCCCAGTTCGATCACCGCAATACGTCGCTCCCCCGGATCGTCAGCCTTCAGGCCCTGGCTGATATCATCGACATCGTCGTAGGATTCGAACAGTTGAGCCATACGTCACCGCAGCAAATAGGGGATGTTCACCTTCACCGCGCCGGTTGGGCAGTCCGTCTCGCAAGGCATGCAGTACCAGCATTCGTCGTAAGCCATGTAAGCCTTTCCGGTCATGTCGCTGATCCGCAGAACGTCGAGCGGACATACATCGACGCAAACCGTGCAGCCCTTGTCAGCGATGCATTTGGCCTCGTCGACGACGACAGGAACCGTGGTGTGAGTTGTTGCAAGCGGCATGGTATGCCCTCCTGAGATCGTTTCGTGCGTCAGGCGCGCACGCGAATGCGCTGCTGATCGTAGAGACCCTTCTCATCATCGGCGATCGGCACGATGTAGGGAGCGACAGGCCGCTTCTCATTGGTCATTCTGCCATCCCGCTTGCGCAGCAACGTGTGGCAGAACCAGTTCTCGTCGTCCTTCTCCGGGTAGTCTGCTCGCAGATGATAAAGGCCCCAGCGGCTTTCGGTCCGATACAGCGACGCCGAAGCCGCCATCTCCGCACAATCAAGGATCGAATGCGCTTCGAGCGCCCGCATCAGTTCGTGGGCATTCCGCACCATCATGCGGTTGTCCATATCGTCGCGCACTTCCGCGAGACGCCGCTGCCCGAGCTCGAACTTGCGGGTGACCTTCGGCGGTTGCAGATAGTCGTTCACAAGCCGGCGAGTCTTGTATTCGATCTGGTTCGGCGGAATGCCATCGTCGCGGCGCGTCGGCGCAAGCACCCGCTCCTTCTCCCTCGCGACGTCGCCATCCTCAAACGGAGCAAGATCGTTACCGTCGGCAAACGCTATGGCCTCCTCGCCGGCAATGGAACCGTTGGTGAATGCACCCAGCATATAATTGTGCGGCACGCTCGCCATGTCGCCGGCCGCGTAAAGGCCACGCAGCGTCGTCCGTGCGAATTCATCAACGTACACACCCGACGCACTATGCCCCGAGCAGAAGCCGATTTCGGAGATGTGCATTTCGATCATCTCGTTGCGGTAGTCGGTGTGACGTCCCTCGTGGAAGAGACCGCGGGTCGGCCGCTCGACCTTATGCAGCGTGTTTTCGATTTCGCTGATGGTGCTGTCGTGCAGATGGTTGAGCTTGAGAAATACCGGCCCCTTGCCGGATTGCAGTTCATTGTAGAACTCCAGCATCATCTGCCCGGACCAATAGTCGCATTCGATAAAGCGCGAGCCCTGGTTATTGGCCGTATAGGCCCCGAAAGGGCCAGCGACATAGGCGCAGGCCGGGCCGTTATAGTCCTTGATCAACGGATTGATCTGAAAACACTCCAGGTTCGCAAGAGCCGCCCCTGCGTGATAAGCCATCGCGTAGCCGTCACCGGAATTCGCCGCGTTTTCGTAAGTGCCGAACATGTAGCCCGAGGTCGGCAGACCGAGCCTTCCCGCCGCGCCCATGCACAGGATCACGGCCTTCGCCTTCAAAACCAGAAACTCCGCGGTCCGCGTATTGACAGCGATCGCGCCGGCGACACGTCCCTCCCATGACGTCAAAAGGCGCGTTGCCATGTAGCGGTTGGAGATCAGGATTCGCGCCCGGCGCAGTTGGCGATACAACGCCTTCTTCACGGTGTCGCCATTCGGCATCGGCAAGACGTACGAGCCGATATGATGCACCTTCTTGACGGCGAAATCGCCATTCTCGTTTTTCAGGAAACGGATGCCGAAACTATCGAGCTCTTCGATGATCGTGTGACAACGTTCGGCGTATTTATAGACCGCCTGCTGATCGACGATGCCATCGTTGGCGATCGTGATCTCCTTCGTGTATTGCTCTGGCGTCGCATAGCCGGGGATCACGGCGTTGTTCAGGCCATCCATTCCCATCGAGATGGCCCCCGAACGCTTGACGTTGGCCTTCTCGAGCAGAACGACGTTGGCCTTCGGGTTTTTCAGCTTCGCTTTCAGCGCAGCCATCGGGCCTGCCGTGCCTCCTCCGATCACCAGCACATCGCATGATACCTCGGACGTGCCGTCGATAATCTGATCGATCGCCATTGCGATGGCCTCCGGTGTCTCAGCAGTTCCATTCCACGATTGGCAGGAGAGAATCGCAGATCGACCTGCCGCGCGAGCAATTAGTTGTCAGCGCCTG